>CAVIJE010000006.1:1873-60120 GCA_963643355.1 Sodaliphilus sp.
GTATCAAGCCTTCAATTTCTTTTTGGAAAAAGAGCAAATATTTCTTCAAGAATTTCTATAAGAAAAAAGAAAATAGAGAGCAAAAAGAATTTGACCAAGCATCAAAGAAAGATGCAAAAAGAAAAATTCAAGAAATCTGTGATAAGTACGGATTTGTGATCGATTTTAACAAGAAAGTCTATGACATGTCCGTTTCGGAAAAACAAACATTAGAGATTGTCAAAACGTTATATCGTGGGGCAAATATCCTTATTCTTGATGAACCAACGGCCGTTTTGACGCCAATTGAGGCGGAACGTCTTTTCGCAGTTATTCGCAATATGCGAAATGACGGTAAATCAATCATTATCATCACCCACAAAATGCAAGAAGTCTTATCCGTTTCTGATCGCGTGGCAGTCTTAAGAAAAGGCGAATGTATTGGAACGGTAAACACTAAAGAAACAAACGAATCTCAATTAACCGAAATGATGGTTGGAGAAAAGGTTGAGCTAGAAATAAAACGTAACGAGCCAAAAGATCCTCAAGAAAGAATAATCGTTAAGAATCTCACTTGTAAAAACGAAGAAGGGATCATTGCTTTGAAAGATGTTTCCTTTACCGCTAGAAGCGGAGAAATTCTTGGGATTGCCGGTATTTCTGGCTCCGGGCAAAAAGAGCTTTTAGAAGCAATCGCTGGTTTAGTAAAAGAAGAGAATGGAGAGATAACTTATATCAATCCAGAGGGGGCGTGTATCAATTTAAGAGATAAAAGTGCAAGGCAAATAAGAGGAATGGGTGTCCGTTTAGCCTTTGTTCCAGAAGATCGTCTTGGCATGGGATTAGTTGGAAATATGGACTTAATAGACAATATGATGTTACGTTCCTATTCCAAGAATGCTAAGAACCCTTACTTAGATAGAAAAGAGCCAACAAACCTTGCTGATAAAGTCGTAAACGATTTAGAGGTAAATACTCCATCAATTCATACGTCGGTTAGAAAACTTTCTGGCGGAAACATTCAAAAAGTCTTAGTCGGAAGAGAGATTGCTTCAAGCCCTAAGGTTTTAATGGTTGCCTATCCAACACGTGGTTTGGATATCAATTCATCCTATATGATTTATAACCTTCTAAACGAGCAAAAAGAAAACGGCACGGCAATTATATATGTCGGCGAAGACCTTGATGTCCTTTTAGCCTTATCTGACCGTATCCTTGTTTTAGGGGACGGGGAAGTTAGAGGAATGCTTGATGGAAGAAAAACAAACAAAGCCGAAGTCGGATTATTGATGACAAAGAAAACGGAGGAAGCAAAGCATGAATAAGTTCCTTGCAAAATTAAAAGAGTCTCCTTTCCATATCGTTCGTCGAAACGATATGCCTCTTTGGCAAAATATCCTTTATAAGGCTGGAGCAATATTATTTGGCTTCATCCTTCTTTGCCTTCTTCTTTTGATATTTGCTAAAGCTAATCCTCTCGAGGTTATCTCTAACCTTTTTGCCGGTTGTTTTTCATCAGCTAGAAGAACGTGGAGAACATTTAGGGAATTGGCTCTTGTTTTGATTGTTGCCTTAGCACTTGTTCCTACCTTTAAGATGAAATTTTGGAACTTAGGGGGCAATGGACAAATACTTATTGGTGATTTAGCCGCGATAATGTGCATGTTTTATATGGGAAATGCAAACGTTCCTGATTGGGCAATTATTATCGCGATGTTCTTCTCTTCGACTCTTGCTGGTGCAATATGGGCGGTTATTCCTGCAATATTCAAATCTTTCTTCAACACCAATGAATCTTTGTTTACTTTGATGATGAACTATATTGCTTCAGGGTTGGTATCCGTTTTTATCTCTGCCGTTGTTACTTCGGGTTCAGGAACGCTAGCCTTGCAAACTGCTGGCAATCTCCCTTCCTTAGCGGGAAACGATTACTTGCTAACTATCTTAGTTGCTATTGTAGTCTTTATTGCTATGTTCATATATTTGCGTTTTAGAAAGGCTGGATATGAGCTTGAGGTAGTTGGTGAATCGCAAAGAACGGCTAAATACGTTGGTATTAACGTTAAATTAGTTACGATCAGAACTTTAGCTATTTCTGGTGCGTTATGTGGATTGGTTGGTTTCTTGCTTGCTGGATCTATCGATCATACGATTAATGCCGACTCTGCAAGAAACCTAGGTTTTACTGCAATCATGGTAACTTGGCTTGCTAAGTTCAATCCATTCTTGATGATTGGGACCTCATTCTTGGTGGCTTTCTTAGGTAATGGCATGTCTGCTGTCCAAACGGCTTTCTCAATTACTAATGACTCTATTGGCGATATTGCCATTGGTTTAGTTTATTTTTCAATCATCGCCATTGATTTCTTTATTTCCTATAAGATAGTTAGAAAACACGTTGATACGAATGCTCTAGAAACTAGCAAAGCTATTGCATCCGTTACTAAGGAAGGAGGAGACAAATAATGATGTTCTTTGATTCTTTATTGCCTTCAGCTATTTCAATTGCCACAGTCTTCTTATTTGGCTGCCTTGGTGAGATTATTATGGAGAAATCCGGCCATCTTAATTTAGGTATCCCTGGCGTTATGTGCTTCGGAACTTTAGGCGGATGTATTGGCGTATCCCTCGTTATGAGCGGTTATTCTTCTTCGCCTGAAAGTGCTTCTTACTTCTTATTGATTCTTGTCCCTATTCTTTTTAGTGCCTTATTTTCAGCTATCGCAGGTTTGATTTATGGCATTTTAACGGTTTCTTTCCGTTGCAACCAAAATGTTACTGGATTGGTTTTAACGACATTTGGCGGGGGAATTGCTGATTATTTCATGTCTAGCATCGATGCGACGTATTTCTCACAAGCTAGCAAGATAATATCTTCATATCCATCATGGGCTAACGATTTAGGAACCTTTGGTAAAATCTTCTTTGCTCACGGTTTCTTGGTTTATTTTGCAATTGTTTTAGCGATTATCGTTGCTATTGTATTAAAGAGAACGAGGGTTGGTTTGAATCTTCGTTCAGTTGGTGAAAACCCTGGTGCGGCTGATGCAGCTGGCATTAACGTTAACGCTTATAAGTATGGCGCGATTCTTTCTGGCTCAATGATTGCGGGTTTAGGCGGATTATTCTACGTCATGGATTATGTTGGAGGATCTTGGGAAAATTCAAGCACCATTCAAGCCTTTGGCTGGTTAGCGATTGCCTTAGTTATCTTTACTGTTTGGAAACCATCCTTAGCAATCTTTGGATCCATATTGTTTGGTATCTTATTCATTCTTCCAAACAAGATTTCCGGAATTGATTTTACAAGCATGCAGGCTTTTAAAATGATTCCATATCTCGTTACTGTTGTTGTTCTTATTATCACAAGCATCATTGGTAAAAAAGGCGTGCAACCTCCAGAAGCACTTGGTCTTCCATATTTTAGAGAAGATAGATAGGGGTTTTGCAGGGGATTTTTGGATTTTTAAAAATTAAAGGCATCTAGAAATCAATCTAAATGCCTTTTCTTTTAGTTTTCGTCCGTTACTTGTTTTATTGAAAGAGAGATTCTTTTTCTTGGAATGTCTACTCCAATGACTTTGACCTTTACTATTTGTCCAAGTTGAAGTTCGTTTGATGGATGAGAAACATAATGAGATGCAATTTCTGAGATATGAACGAGTCCATCTTGATGAACGCCAATATCAACGAAGGCACCAAAATCAGAAAGATTCCTGACCGTTCCGTTAAGAATCATTCCAATAGCTAAGTCTTTTATTTCTTTGACTGAATTATCTAAGGTGGCGGAAACGATTTTTTCACGTGGGTCTCGGCCTGGTTTTTTAAGTTCCTCGATAATATCGCTTAAGGTGTATTCGCCAATGGAAAGTTCCTTAGCAAGGTTTGCAACGTCTTTGATGTTATCTAAAGAAGAATTTGCTTCAGTTGAACCAAGCGAATGTAACGGGATGCCTAATTTCTTTAATAGTTTCAACGTCGTTTCATAATCCTTTGGGTGAACGGCGGTTTTTTCTAGGGGATTTTCATTTTCTATACGAAGGAAGCCTGCTGCCTCAAGGAAGGTTTTCTCACCAAAGCCTTTAACTTTAAGAAGATCTTTTCTTTCTTTGAATGGGCCATGTTCTTCTCTATAGGAAACAATTGAAGCGGCACTTCTTTCGTTTAATCCTGAAACATATTTCAATAAAGAGGGTGAGGCAGTGTTAATCCAAACTCCCACTTCATTTACGGCATCGATCGTCGTTGAAGATAGAGTTTGTTTAAGTCTGTTTTCTTCCATGTCGTGTTGGTATTGCCCAACTCCTATTGCCTCAGGAGGTATCTTAACGAGTTCGGCCATAGGATCAAGAAGACGTCTAGCAAGAGAAACGGCGCTTCTTTCATCAATATCCATATTAGGGAATTCTTTTATGGCAAGCGGGGAAGCTGAATATACAGAGGCGCCAGATTCGTTAACAATCGTTAAAGAAACATTCTCCATATTATTTTTCTTTAAGAAAGAATTAAGGAAAGATTCGGATTCTCTTGATGCCGTTCCATTTCCTAGGGCTATCGCATCGTATCCTTTGCTTTTATACATCGAAAGAAGTTTTGCTTCCGCCTCTTTTTCCTTGCCGATTGTTGGATAAATGATACATGTCTCTAATACATCGCCATTTTTGTTAATCAAAGCAAGTTTGCAACCATTCTTATATCCAGGGTCAAAACCAAGGATTTGTTTTCCTTTTAATGGCGAAGCTAATAGCAATTGTTTAAGATTCTTTGAGAAAAGAATTAAGGAAGAATCTTCCGCTTTAAGGAAGAGTTCTTTTGTTATTTCATTTTCTAAAGATGGAGACATCAAACGTTTATAAGAATCAGTGATTGTATCTCTTAGAATTGTTTCAAAAGGGCTATTACGATGAATGAGTTTACGAGCAATTTGATTATGGATTGTGATTTCATCATAGGAAAAAGAATAAGATAATTTCTTTTCTTTCTTTCCGCGAAGCAAAGCCAATGTTTGATATGGCTTGATTCTATTTATTGGGGTATCGAAGTTATCGTAATTTTCGTATTTCTTTTCAATATCTTCTTTGCTTTCTTTTGCTTTGATATGACCTGCTTTATAGATATATCCTTTAGCAAAAAGATAATATGATGGGTCGTCGGATATCATTTCAGCAATGATATCTAAAGCACCAGATATCGCTTCTTCTTTTGAAGAAACCCCCTTATCTTCATTGATGAAGGTTTTCGCATATTCGTTTAAAGATTGGATGGTTCCGTTTTGCTTGAGAATGTATTTAGCCAATTCTTCTAGGCCTTTTTCCTTTGCAATCGAGCCTCTAGTTTTTCTTTTAGGCTTATATGGGCGATAGATGGTCTCTAAAAGATTTAGATTGTCGCAATTTTCAATTTCCTCTTTGAGTTCTTCGGTTAGTTTCCCTTGTTCTTCGATTGAGGAAAGAACGGTTTTCTTCCTTTCTTCTAGCTTTTCGAATTTATCTTTTTCTTCTTCAAAGGTGCGAAGAAGAACATCGGAAAGATTGCCCGTTTCTTCTTTTTTATAACGAGCGATAAAAGGAAGAGATGCTCCATCATCTAATAATTTAAGGACGTTTTTCGTTTGCCATTCTTTAATTTGCAAACGTTCAGATAAGTAAGAGACTATTTCCATAAGTATTCCTCCAAAATAGCGTGCTAGCTATTTTATAGCGAATAACTTCTTTTTGCTAGCAATGGAAGAGAAGATCGCCATATGTTGGAACAGGCCAATCTTCTTTTGCGACTAATAGTTCCGCTTCATCGATTGCCTTACGAAGAGTAAGCATTTCTTCTTTAAGCTTCTTTGAAACGAATAAGGCATGTTCTTCTTCGCTAGCATTCATTTCATTATCTTCCTTAATGAGGGAATCTAATCTCTTAAGAGAGAGGTAAGACTTGCTAAGAACAGTTTCTAAAGTATGTTGTTCTTCGCTAAGTTCAGGAAGGTTTGTTTGGTAATAGGAATTTATTTTAACAACCTTTTCAAGAGCCTTATTTATTGCTGGCAAATATAATTTATGAGCCATGCGTGACATTGTTTTTGCCTCAATAACCGCTTTAGAGTGGTAGTCTTGATATTTAATCGCTTCACGAGAATCGATCTCCGTTTCGCTAAGGATGTTGTTCTTGATTAGAAGTTCTCTGTTTTCTTTTCTTCTTAGGGCGGAAATTGCTTCAGGGGTCGTTTTTAAATTTGGAAGGCCACGGGTAAGGGCTTCATTCTCCCATTCTTTGGAATAACCATTTCCATTGAAGATGATACGTTGGTGTTTCTTGATTGTTTCTTTTGCCCAAGCAAGTGCGTCTTCTTCTTTTGAGGATGAATTTTCTAAGATGCTTGCAATTTCATTTAATCCATCGGCAACGATTGCATTTAAATATGTGTTTGGCTCAGCGATATTTTGCTCTGATCCAACCATGCGGAACTCAAAACGGTTACCAGTGAAGGCGAATGGAGAGGTTCTATTTCTATCCGCGTCATCCTTAAGGAGAGTAGGGAGAGATTTGCTGCCATTTATCGTCTTAAAACTTTGTTCGATATCTTCTTCTCCGGTTACTAATTTTGTTAAATGATCGCCAAGATAAATAGAAATGATGGCTGGTGGGGCTTCATTGGCACCTAAACGGAAATCGTTCCCGTATGAGGCAACAGATTCTCTTAGCAAATCAGCATAAAGATCAACTCCTCTAATAACCGAAGCTAGGAAAACCATGAATCTAACATTATTCTTAGGGTCTTTTCCTGGTTTGAAGAGATTTATTCCAGTATCCGTTCCAAGTGACCAGTTATTGTGTTTTCCCGAACCATTAATTCCTTCAAAAGGCTTTTCGGCTAAAAGGCAAACCATCCCATGGCGTTTAGCAACTCTCTTAAGAACCCTCATTACTAATTGATTTTGGTCTGAGGCAAGTGATGCAACCTCATAAATGCAAGCTAATTCGTGTTGCGATTGGGCAACTTCGTTATGCTCAGTTTTTGCCGCTATTCCTAATTTCCAAAGAATATCGTTTACCTCTTTCATGTAAGAGGAGATTTTTTCTCTTATTGGGCCAAAGTAATGATCATCTAATTCTTGGCCTTTTGGAGCACTTGCGCCAAAAAGCGTGCGACCCGTGTATACGATATCTTTCCTTTTTAGGTATTCTTCTTTATCAATTAAGAAATATTCTTGTTCTGCTCCAGCGTAGGAGAAAACACGTTTGCTTTCATTGTCTCCTAATAATCGAAGAACGCGAATTGCTGATTCGGATAAAACTTCCTCTGAACGTAAAAGAGGGGTCTTTCCATCAAGTGCTTCGCCATTATATGAGCAGAATGCCGTTGGGATGTATAAGACTGCTCCATCATCGTCATCATCTAATACGAAAGCTGGGGAGGAAGCATCCCAAACTGTATATCCTCTAGCTTCAAAAGTTGCGCGAAGACCACCTGAAGGGAAAGAGGATGCGTCAGGCTCGCCTTTAATTAATTCGTTTCCTTTGAAATCATATTGAACATTGCCATCTTTATCCGGTTTTCCAATGAAAGCGTCATGTTTTTCTGCCGAAAGGCCATTTAATGGCTGAAACCAGTGGGTGTAATGGGTTGCTCCTTTAGAAAGAGCCCATTTTAACATGCCATCCGCTACATCATTCGCGTACTCCTTTGGCAACTCTTTATGAGTATATATAGCCTCATTCAAGGCGTTATATGCATCATTAGATAGATACTCCTTTCTAGCTTTCTCATTGAAGAGATTTGAGCCAAATACATCAAGAACATCTTCTTTTTTAGAAGTATCAATCTTTTTTGCTGCCATAGTTGTTTTATCCTTTACTTTTTGGGATGAAATTAACATCCTATGGTTCTTTATTTTCCTATATTTTGAAAGAAAAATGAATGATTTTTATAAACTGTTACAAAAAATAAGTGTTATTTCCAAAATTCATTCTTCTTTTCTCTTTGAAGAAGATAAGAAGATATGTCTTTGGCCTTTTTGCCGTTATTGATGATTTCATGCACGCCATAAATTATTGGCATATCGATTGAATGTTTATCGCACAGTTGCTTAGCTGCTTTTAAGGAATTAATGCCTTCAACGACCATTCCGACTTTTTCTTTTGCTTCTAATACGCTATAGCCCTGACCAATATAGTAACCAGCTTGGTTGTTTCTTGAATGTTTGCTTGTGCAAGTGACAATCAAATCGCCAATTCCAGCTAAGCCTGAGAAGGTTGAATTAGCGCAACCCATAGCTAAGCCAAGTTTAGCAAGTTCATGAACTCCCCTAGTGATTAACGCGGCTTTGGCGTTATCTCCATATCCTAAGCCATCAGAAATACCGCATGCTATAGCTATGATATTTTTGAAAGCCCCGCAAAGCTCGCATCCTTTTCGATCTTCATTTGTATAGACGCGAAACGTTTCCGAATGGAAGATTTGCTGCGCTTCTTTAGCCTTATCCAAATTATTGCAAGCGGCAACAATGCACGTTGGAAGAGATATAGAAACTTCTTCAGCGTGGCTTGGGCCAGTAAGAGCAACTACTTCATTTCTTATATTCAAGACATCTTCGATTATTTCCGAGGTTGTTAGCAAAGAGTTTTCTTCGATTCCCTTAGCCAAATCAACGATTAATTGCCCTTTGTAATATGGTTTGACTTTGTTTGCACTTTCCCTAATGTATGATGATGGGGTAGCAAAAACTATAACTTCAGAACCTTTTAGGCATTCCTCAAGATTAGAGGAAAATATAATCTTCGAAGACAAAATTACATTAGGAAGATTTTTATGCGTATGCGTTTCGTTTAGCCTTTTTGCTTCTTCTTCCCTATGAGAATAGCAAAACACATCATAGTTTTTATTTACTAAAAGATTGCAGATTGCACTTCCCCATGTTCCGCTTCCTAAAACACATATCTTCATATCAAATACCTCTTTCTTATTTTAAAGGAAAATTCAAAAAAGGTATATAAAACCCCCGTATTTTAATTGTTGAGATAATTATAAACGTATCCATAAGCTTTCGATTGGATACAGTTAGATGTGTTGGTTGCTTCAAAGGCCTCTTTAATCTCATCGTAGGTTGCAGTTGCAAGATTTACCTTTGTCTTTCCATCCCAAAGATTAAGACATTCAGTATAAAGAGACCAGGTGGTATCCCACCAACCAGTTACCGCTGCCTTATAAGTCCACATCGTCCAAGAATAGCCTCTTCTTTCATAGAGTTCCAATTGACTCTTCCAAGCGTCTTCATCATCAAAGAAGGTGAATTCTGAGACTGAATACGGGACGTCATATTCATGTCCCCAAATATGGATTTCGTGGTACGAATTAAATAACCAATAAGGAATCCGATCATGTTTCCAATTATATAAATGAGTGTCGTATTGAATGTTTTCCCATCCATATTTAGCTGGGTCAGAAAAACAATCGTATGACCACACTCCTTCGATATTAATTACATGCTCGTCGCCAATAGAGCGTATTCCTTGATAAATCTTATCAAACACTGGTCCACAAACTTCTGGAACTGTACCGGCATTTTTATCGTTGTAATAGGCGCATGGCTCGTTGAGTAAATCATATGTAGCAATGCTTTTACCTAAATCAGGTTTAGTATATGTGTAATGTTCGGCAATAAATTCCCAAATATCCACGGTCGCATCTTGATAGACTTCGTTTGTCCATAAGTCCGCTTTAGTCATATCCCCACAATGTTCATAGCCGTTTTGACTGCCAGGCGCACCATGTAAATCTAATACGCAATATAATTCGTATTTCTTGCAATTTTCAATGAATGAATCAAGATAAGCAAACGCTTCTTCCTCATTTTTGCGAGTGAATACACCATTATTTTCATCAAGAATATCGCGCCAATAGAAAGGAAGACGGATTGTATTTAGCCCTAATTCTTTGATATTTTTGAAATCGATTTCCGAAAACCAGTTCTCACGGTAAATATCAGTTAGTTCTTTCCTTTGGGAATCAGTTAAATTTGGATTGGAATTGTAGCCTTCTAACGCTTCTTCCATTGGCATTTCAGGGTAAGTCGTCAAATTGTCTTTATCGATAATTAATTCACCATTATCATCACGACATTCGCCAACGGAAAATGGTGATATCCATCCTTCATATATTAAAAGGTTTCCAGCATTTACTCCTTGTAAAACGAGCCTATTTCCGTTTGCGTCATATAAAGAATTCCCATCTGCATAGACTAAGCCATTTCTTACGCTACGTAATTTAGATGCATTTGAGCTAAGATTTATCGCACGTGTTTCCGCCATGCCTGCGACAATGCCTAAAAAGCCTGCTGGCAACACTAATATTGCACCTAAAACAGATAAAGAAATTATTAGAATTTTCTTCTTTTTGCGTTTCATACGTTATGTTTCTTTGCCTATTTATTATAGCAATGTAAGCGCTTTTATCAATGGCAAACTTCATGAAGTTTATATTTCTTGTGTTTCTTATGAATGTTAGAATGTTCTAGACATTTAAAGGGGCTTGTTGGTTGATTTATGAGTTACATGTTTATTTCTACAAGGGAAAGAGGAGATGATTTAGATTTCGCTTATCTTGAGGCGGATGATAACCTTTCTATAATCGCAAAGAGAACGTTGTCTTTTTCTTCGGATAAAGATGAAATCTATGACATCTTAACTAATCCTGATAACGGAATTTTTGGCTGGTCTATCTATAAAGATTGCCGACTTATACTTGATATGTTCAAAAAAGAGAACGTTGAACCTTTTGATTTTCAGGTATTTGATGTTCGATACATGCTTAATGTGATTCTAGGCGATACCGAGAATTATTCATTAAGGAAATATATTCCGCTTTATCTACAAAATGATAAGGACGACCCTCAATTCGAAAGCGAGCCGAATTTAATATATTTAGCCCTTAAAAATCTTTTATTCTGCCTTAGTAACTCAATTGATCAATTCCTTGATAGAAGGGATTTCGATTCTTGTTTCTACTATTCATTAGATGCTTATTATGCCGATATTGTAGAAGAGACTTCTTCTGATAAGAAAAAGTTAAATATCATCAAGAATATTGAAGAAAAAGGCATCACGCATTACGTCTTTTTCGATTTTGAATGTGCAAACTGTTTTAATGGAGTAGGTAAAATTTGTGAATTGGGAGCGATAGAAACAGACTTAGATTTCAATATCATCAAAGAACATCATTTCCCAATTAATCCAGATAGCAAATTTGGTTTAGAAGATAGGGATGGAATTAAAAGAATTCATCTCTATTGGGAAGATAACGATTACCTAGCATATAAGAAAGCGCCTAAGCTTGAAAAATATTACGACTTCTTCAAAGAATTATTGGAAGATGAGCATTCTTTGAAATTTGGGCATGCGGTTGAAAATGATTTGTGGTTCCTTGCTACCGATTTAAAGAGGAAAAATCTTCCTCAACTTAATGTCGTAGCAGCCGACACTCAAATGATGTACCGTTATCTCATTGATGAATCATTTTCTTCTATTGCCTTGCATAAAGCGTTAGTTTCTTTATATGGCGAGGAAGAATTAGAAAAATATGATCATCATAATTCCTTGGATGACTCAAAAATGACGATGGCCATTTGCAAAGCGATGTTAGAGCAAAGTTGCCTTTCAATAATTGAATTGCTTAAAAACAAGCCTTCGATGTTAAAGACGATAGATGACACGGATTTATGCGTAAGAAACGAAAATACATACACTTTTCCTTTGCCAAATAGGCTTAAGCATATCGAACTTGCTAATCCCGAAAAATTATATAGTGGTATATTTTCCTTAAGCGATAGCGACAGATTGATTAAGGAAGCGGTCTATCAAGACTACGATAAAGCGCATATGGGTGCCTTCGATGGCAAAAAAGTCATGTTACATAGAGCTTACAGAAACTACGGTCAAAAGACGGTTGAAATAATAATTGCCAACCTTAAAAAAGAAGGCATGGTGATCACTAACGATTATGATCAATGTAACTATTTGATGAGACCGGAAGGCCTAAAAATGGTCAAAGAATCGCGTACGCCAAAAATCAACCTCAAAAAACGTCGTCACCATTAGAAAAACATTAACTTTATTTCTAATAAGAATATAATAGAGCGATTGTGATTTTAGGGAGAGAATATGTATCAAGAACTTCAAAAAGGCTGGATAGAATTAATTGTCGGGCCAATGTTTGCCGGCAAAAGTGAAGAGTTAATACGCCGAGTTAAAACGTTGTCATATACAAAAATGAAAATCATTGCATTTAAGCCTGCAATCGATGATCGTTACGACAAGACGGCCATTTCTTCTCATGATGGTGCTAAATATGAAGCGTATGCCATAAAAGATGCAAAATCCATCATGGAACTAGTCAAAGAAGACACGCAAGTCGTTGCAATTGATGAAATTCAATTCTTTGATATGTCAATAATTGATATCTGCGAAACCTTAGCAAACAGAGGGGTTCGCGTTATTGCAGCAGGGCTAGACCTAGATTTTAGGGGCGAGCCATTCGGGCCAATGCCGGAATTATTAGCAAGGGCTGAATTTGTCACTAAATTATCAGCTGTATGCGTCGTTTGCGGATGTGCAGCGACAAGAACTCAAAGATTAATAAATGGCGAACCTGCTAGTTATGACGAACCAATCATTCAAGTTGGAGCAAAAGAAAACTACGAAGCTAGATGCAGGAAACATCACATTGTTAAGAAATAACAATTGCGAAAAATAAAAAGAATCCTTAGAAAACACGAGAACGTGTTAACAAGGATCTTTTTTTGTTTTAGCACTCTTTCTTCTTTTTAAATGGAATCTTGGAAATTCCTAGCCCGCAAAGCATTGCTGCTCCTGTTTCAATAAAGGAAATTGCTAAGGCGCTAAATACAATAGCTGGCGTGATAACAAACATCGCTATTCCGAAATGCGCGTTGAAAGCCAATAAAATGATTTGTATAGTTATCAAAGCTAATGCCCATGAAAATAGAGTTGGAACCAGCATTTGGAAAACGGCGTTTATGCAACGTTTCCCTACGCTTGTTTCCAAAATAGTTTTTTCTTCATCTTCTTTCTTGAAAACTCTAAAGAAATGATACAAAGCAATCGCAAAACTAAGCGTCACAGGTGCAATAGCACAATACCAGTAATTTCTCCAAAATTGATCTTTAGTAACTGGATAACAATCATGATATATAGGAGTTGTATCAAAGTAACTAGCATAGCCAGTATATTTATTAAGAGGGTAAAGATACGAACCATTCTCATCGGTAAACGATTCTACAAATTTTAAATCTAAGGCGTAATTGCCACTTAATTTAGCAAATACAAATTTTGATAATTTTAGATTTCATGTTGTACTCCTTTTTAAATCTATTAAATCATGAGATGCATTTTTATCATTTGAATAAGCCAAAATAATATGGCATGTCATACGCCAATTGTCGGATAAATATATGTTGTTTTTCCCCATGAATATTGTGAAACATGGGAAATCGTTTCCGAAGTAAAGCTTACATACGTCGGAAAACTATCCTTAAAGTCAATATGAACCTCTTCTTTGCCTTTTTCTTGCGAGCTAGAATCGAATTTAGTTGTAACCTGGTTAAACTTAAACGAAGAGTCGTTGACTTGAATAAGTTCTTGATCACGTTTTATCGATAGTTCTTCCTCTTTATCTATGCTATCAAAGCTATACGATATATAGAAAAGGCAAACCCTTGCGTTATAATTAATATCTTCAGAAGTTAAGTCATTAAGTCTCAACGCTTCGTTAAAATCTTTTGTGAATTCATCCTCATTTGCATACTCTTTTGACTGTTTTTCTTCACCGTCGAAATTGACTTTATAATATTTTTCGTCTTTTTCGTATAAATAGAGTTGGTTCTCGGATTTAGATTGATCAGTAACAACGCTCTTTTTGTAGAAATATCTAGAACCAATTTCATTATTAAATCGCAAATCCATTTCCTTTAAAGTCGTTAGACCGTCCTCTAATCTCGTATCGGATGAATTGATCGTTCCAACGCTTGGAGAGAAAGTTTTGTGTTTACAAAGCTCTTCTCCAATAGCATTAACAAAATCTATGGCTTCTTGTGTGCTAAGCCGTTTATCACAACTTGATAAACAAAATAATAATGGCATCAAAGCAAGTGATTTAAATCTGTTTTTCATGTGTTTACCCTTCTTTCTTCTTTGATTTGATTAATTTAGTAAAGCCTAGTCCTGTAAAGGCCAATAAAACAGTTAGGAGGAACGACATCCCAAGCATAGCTAAGTCAATGGCTGGCGTTGAGGCAAACATTGATGCCCCATAAGCTCCATTAAAATTCATCAATATAATCTGTATTCCAATAAGAGCAAAAGCCCAGCTGATGACTGCCATGAACGATGCCTGCAATAAAACAGATAAGCATTGCGTTGAGTTAGAAACGACTTCATTGATACCACTTTCATTTTTTTGCCTATAGATTAGATAGAAATACAATATTGTTGTAACAAAGCTTAAAATAGCCGTTGGAAGAGCGTAAGCCCAGAAATGCAGCCAAAAATCGCTCTCCAATTGAGGATGATATTTTATGTTTATCGCTGCATTAGTGAAATATGCAGTATATCCAGTGTATATATTGCAAGGCATTAGTCTTTCACCTTCTTCACCGGTAAAAGACTTTAAAAAATTCAAATCAGAATTATAATTACCTTTAAGTTTAGCAAAAACATATTTCGGAGTTTTTGGCGCATGCAATTTTATGAAATCTTCATTAACGTAAGCAAAGCAAGACGGCGAAGTGCCCAAATGCAAATAGTAATTTTTAAGATAATCTTTTGAATTTTCCTCTATTCCTGTAGTGATATATGGTTCAAAATATTCAGACATTCCATCATTAGAAGAATAGATCCCCGTAATTGTAAGTCCATTAAATAACTTCATTCCTATTAGTTCATCAATGCTTTTTGGCTTAACGATTGTCATCGCATTAGAACCATCAGTGGCTTTTTCCGTCACGGCGCCGTATATCACCATGGAATAGGCCATTAGCGAACTAATAGCAATTTCGTTGGAGTTGCTTGGCAAAGTGCATGACGTTTCTTTAGCTAGTCTCTCGCATCTATGAATTTGTGCCCTTTCTTCTCCGGTTTCTCGGCTTACTTTCATCACGTAGTCCGTAAAATAATTTAAAGTTTGTGTGTATCCCGGGCCTTTTGTTCCGTTGAAATTTACCGCATCAATAAAAGGGTATTTGTAGCATTCAGTCATATTGCCACCAGCGTATTCATTTATTTTTTGAAGAGCGTTTTCATCGAGGCTAGCAGGTTCATAAGTAACTAACGTTTTATTTGTTGGAGAACTGAATGTTAAAAATGTGTATTTGCCATTATGTTCAATCAAGTTTCTAAGTGAAAGTTCTACTGCATCATATCCTTTTAAAATGATAGTTGAGCCGAAACACATGCTTGTAAGCGCAGTTAAAATAACGGTGAGAATTAGAAGTAATTTGCAATTCTTTAATTTGCCAATAGCGAATTTGAACGTTTTTGCCATATTAAATCACTCCTTGTTTAATCGATCCACGCATGATAAGAATCCATTGTCATTTTGATTGTGTCAAAATGATTAGCGTATGTGATGAAACGAACTCCAGTATAAAGAACATAAGAAACTCCCGCCGTTGTTGCGTAGAGATCACTAGAAAACGAAATGTTTTTAGTTTCATAAGGGCTAAATTTTACATACTGTATATCTTTTAGACCTGCACACTCTCCCTTTTCTGTATCTTGAACATCCCATGTCGTTATATATTCTGGAAACGATAAATATGAACTGTGTTCAAGCGTCAAAGTCATCGATGTGTTATTATGAACGGCCAACCAATATTGTTGTTTCTCAGAATTGTAAACGGCAAATCCTAACGAAAAGTAATAATTAGAATCAATATTAACGTTTGCTGTATTATATGCGTTGTTTATGTCACTAGGGAGACAAAAATTCTTAGAAAATGTTTCCCCAGCATTTTCCGCGGCTATATCTATTCCGGCATATTTCCATGCGGAATAGGTAAGCTGAGAGCAATACCAGGTCTCGCAATCGATTCCTGTATGTAATTTAAGAGGATTCCATAAATATGACTTGCCAACTTGTTTTTCAGTGAAATAAACGGCTTTATCAGTTAGCTCTTTTTTCTTTCCTTTAACTCTTAAAATGTAGCATTTAAAATTAACTATCCTATAGTCATCAAGATAGCCTCTTTGAACTCCACCGCCAACGGCTTCTATTGTTTGAACGTAGTTACCAAAATCGGATTTATGATTATTTTCAACGATCAAAGCGGTATGTCCAAAATCGACAAGTCCATTTTCCGTTTCGTAAATAATATCGCCTACTTCTAAACGACTATAATCATAAACATTTGGATTATAACGTGGTCTATTACAAAAATAAGTAGAAGGCGTCATGGTTGCCTCATTACTATTTTTCAATATGTAATAAGCATCATTTCCATCCTTTCCACCGCCTAAGTTTTGCGTAGAACTGCTGCTAGCTGGAGAAGCAACAAAATCTCCAAAGAAAGAACTTATTTGATCGTAGTTATCATTTTCGTATGCTAGAGCTAATGTCTTAGCATATAAATCCCTATCGCTACCCTCTCCGTAAAAATCTTCGTAAAATTCCTTAAAACTCTTCGTTGGATTATCTTTCCCGCCGACGGCTAAGTTGTAGTATTTTTTTAAAATAGATTCGTAAGAACAAATGGTTTCATCTTCGTCAAATTCTAATTCCGCCACATTCGTCACAAGATTTTGTTTGACTAGGTCTAAGCTCAGTTTGGAAAAATTCGTCTGGCAACCATTCCGTGTCGTTCCCAACAGTAATGGCAAAGATAAAAGGCAAATCTTTGCACTTTTTAACGTATTCTGTTTCATAAATTAAATTTCCTCCTCTACTTTCAATTTTTATTTATAAATACACACGTGAGATTTCGTTCAAGAATTCATTTTGTGATAATAACTAGCTGCAGTATTCAGAACATTCCGATTATTTTGTTTTGCGCCGAAATTTTGTTGTTTGTAACCATTTTCGTTAGCAAGACGTTCTTCCGACCAGTAGTGGAAAGAAAGGGTTAAATGAATAAATCCCATAAATCTTTTCCATATTTGTCCCCTATGAACAATTAAATTTTACCTAAATGTAAGTTAGTTTCAAGTAAAATTTTTAATTGTTATCAAAAAAAGAAAAAGACAGTAAACGTTAACTGTCTTGAAATGTCGGTGCTTTAACATTTAATGGGGATAGCAAAAATGTCGCCCCCATTGCATCTAGAGTTTTTGATGATTTTCGCTTTCGAAAAAAGTGCTCCGGGCACACCGAGGAATCGATTTAGCTGAAAGAGGAGTTTGTTTTTGAAACTTCGGAATTCAAGGAAGATGATGCGTGTGTCACCGCAATTTCAAAAGATTCAGAAAACGTCTCTTGCTAATGAGACGGAAAAAATTGTCGCTTCGGCACATCTGTCCAATACTCATTAGTGTTACAGTTTAATTTAGTTGCTTGCTTCAGGGTAGATATATTCAACGCTGCCCCAGGTAAATGTTTGAGAAGTCGAAGTTACTAGCTCACTATCGTTGACGCTTAACGTGTTCTTTGCATAAGAACTTTTAGGCAAATAGTTTTCAAATACAGTTACTGTTTCAGTATTTTTAAGCATATAAGCTGAATCAGTTGACGCCCCTTTAACTTCAAAATTAAATGAAGATTCGTTAATTTTGTTGAATCTTATTTCGTATGATATATCAAAATTAGAATATTCTTCCTCAGATGAAGATTCCATTATAGGAGTATAAAATTCGGAAACTCTATCTAAAGCAGTTATAAAACTATTTTTTAACGTTTTTGGATCTGCGTTTATTAGAGCGATCATATTATCAAAAAGCGTGTTAAATTCATTTTCTTCTTCTATTTCATAAAAGGTTACATCCGAACCAACCTTATCGTAATTAAAATACTTTCCCTCTTTTTCATAGCAGCAAGCAGTTTCATTCGAGTCATTGTCTTCATCGCTTGTTGGAGACGAAGAATTGGTTGAAGTTATTTTGCGATAAACGTATCTAGAGCCAACATTAGTATCGAATCTAACATCTAAAGACATAGCAAAAGATGAGTTTTGGCCGTTTGATACCGAAGTAATCTTACTCATTCCTAAGGCTGGGACTGCAAAGTCTTCTTTTTGAATTTCCGTTTTCATTGAAGAGATTTGTCTTTTAGCTTCAGCCTCATTTAACATGTTTGTCTCATTTCCGCATGAGCATAAGCAAAATAAGGGAACCATAGTAAGTATTTTTAGAGCGTTTTTCATTATTAATAATTATCCTTAGTTTTCATTTAAAATTTAATTAATGTTACGCTGCAACGATTCAGAAAACAAGTTTGAAAGATGAACTATCGCAGTTTAGTTATAAGAACATCTCTTCTAGAAAACTCTAAAAACATGGGCCTTCCAACCAAACAAAATGAAAAGCAGCCAATTAATGGCTGCAATCCTTATTTGTTTGTAACTTTATTTGCTTGTTTCAGGATAAACGTATTCAACGCTGCCCCAAGTATAGGTTTGAGTTATTGTCATATCAATTTCTATTCCTTGAGAGGTGCCAGTTGTATGTGAAGAGATCGCTTTAGGCAAATAGTTTTCGAATTCTATGACGGAGCTTGATGTCAAGTTTCCAATAGAAGATCCCGATGCAATTGCCGTTTCTTCCAATTTGAATGAAGAATCATTGATCTTCGTTAATCTAATGGTATAGGAATAATCCGTTCCATCGGAATTTGAAGAAGGATTCTCCATCTCGTCATACATTTTAACGATGGCATCCATGCTGTCAGTGATGGTTTTTCTTAATGATTCCTCATCATAACCTTCAACTTCCATATATTGGTCAAATTCGGCTTTGAATTCCGCTTCTGTTTCATATTCAATGGTGGAATCCATTCCAAAACCAGTCGAGCAGCAATAATATTTATCATCTTTTTCATAATAGTAGATTTTGCTATCACCAAAAAACGTTTTGCCATAAACGTAGAGATAACGTGACCCTTCAGTCTTATCGAATCTAGTTTCGCTAGAAATTGTGACAGTAGTTCCGTTAGAGCTTTGAACGGCATCGCTAACGACCATTCCTTTGTTCGGAAGACTAAAGGAATCCTTTGAAATTTCTTTTTTCATCTCTTGGACGTATGCTTTCGCTTCGCTGTTGCTCATTTCTTTTGTTCCGTTATCCGTGCAACCAACTAAAACAAATAAAGGCAATACAGCCATTAATTTAATGCTTCTTTTCATAATTGTTTCTCCTAAAAACCATTAAATTATCAAATAAATACGATTAATTTCAAGAAATGTTTTTTCTAATTATTTTAAAAAATCCAAAAATCAACGGCAAAACCCCGTTATTTTTGAAAACACAATAATAAAAGAGACCTTTGGTTAGAATGTTTCTAACTTCAGGTCTCTTTAAAATTGGTCTAGTTATTAATATCTTTCAAAAAACGCATTAATATGGTTCAGAAAGAGTTATAACAACGTCTCCAGTCGCAGTGTAAACGCCATGGAATCCATCAAGGCTATAGTCAGCTTTAGCAGACACGCCGCCAATGGTGATTGTTTCGATCTCTCTACCATAATCATAGTCTTCAAAATAGAACTTTGTGCCATAGGCAATAGAACCATTGCTTACTTGGAGGTTGTCGTCAGTGTCATAGTTATAAAGGATATCAGATCCATCTCCTTCATACTCAGCACCAGAGATTGTTAAGCTAACGGATCTGACTTGTTCAACAACGATTTCAACGTTACCAGAAACTGTTACTTTATAAGCTGTAACACCTCCGATTGTTGTTTTTGTTAAAGAAGATACTTCTTCGTCGTTTATTTTAACTTTAACGGAAAGGGAATATCCTTCTTCTGGAGTGTCAGTAACGGCGAAATAGAAGACATCCATATCATAGAGATTGCCTAAGGATGTAACTTTAGAGGAGGCGTCGGTGCTGGTGTAGTATTCGATTGAGCTTCCAGTAGGAACAGTTAAGGTTCTTACTGTTGCGTCTTCACCTTCAACGATTTGGATCGTTGCTCCGCCAACAGGGAGAGAGACGCTGCCAGAATATTTACCGGTTTTAATATTTAAGGTTAAAGCGATTTCTGTCGTAGCATCAGCGGTAACGAGGTTTGCTTTTACCTTCTTAGAGTGATTGTTGCCAGCAGTAATGTTGATATTGATTGACTCATTCTCTTCAAATGTGTCTAAAGTCGTAACGCTATCAGTTAATTTGCTTCCGCTTGTAGCACCTTTAATGGTGATGGATTTGACTAAATCTCCAGCAGTGTTTGTATATGAAAGCGTTGCTTTAACGATATCGATGATTTCCGCTTTGATGGTGACATCAGCATTTGGCATAACGAAACTATAGCATTGGTTGTAGCTTGAATAGGTGATTTCTTCTTCGATTGCTTTGCCCTCTTCATTCGTATAGCAGCAATAAACTTTGCCAATTCTTGTGTTTCCAGTATCGGTAAGCAAGAAGTTGAACTTTGCATCATCTCCAGGGAAGAAAGAATTAACGTCGTTAGTAAAGATAAGTGTGGCTTTATCGGAATCGACTGAAGAATCTAGAGTGACAGTCTTTTTAGTGACTGTAACTGCTTTTAGGGCTGTTTCGCCATACATTCTGCAATTAAAGATATATCTGCCATCAGTTGCCTTGTAATAGTTTTCTATACCTTCTGCGAGTCCTGCAACTTCATTACCAACAATCTCTGAAACCTTATATCCGTCTTCGACATCAAAGGCAACATAGAATCTAGTTCCGTTTGTAATCGTTGTGATTTCGCCAGATAATTCGAGAGCGGTTTCGCCTTCGCTATTTTGAGAATAGTTTGTTGAAGAATAGAAACCTATATTTGAAAGGTGTTCTGTTGAGGCGAAACTAATTGTATAAGAGACGCTTGTCGTAATGGTAATTCTTACATCTTCATTAGGAAGTTTGATGGTATAGTTCGAATAATCCTTTTGATAATAATAGGAATTATCATATGGGTCGACGCTGACTGCTGTAACGTTATAGCCGCTCTTACCGATGAATTTGAATGTGATTGTGTCTCCACCCATGAAGGTCGTAGGCAAATTAGATTGAGTTTCATCAAGATTTTCTGCGCCAGTGTAGGTGATGGTGTGCTCAGTTGCTTTATCAACGTTAATGGTTAATGTGGAATCTTCCGTTAAATAATCAATGTAATAAAGTCCTTCTTCATTTGGAGAAAGCGAAGAATCGCCATATTCTGGGGAAGATAATATTGGTTTAGAGAGGATATATCCGTCATCGACGATAATTGCAAAATAAACGTATTCTGAAACCCATTCTTCAGTTTCATCGTCCCAACCATCGACTGGCTCGTATTTTTCGCCAGAGACGATTCCTAAAACGGTATAGTGTTCACCTTGCTCAAAAGTGATTTTGTAGCCATTTTCAGAATCTGGGCTCTTTTCAATGACGGAAATTGTTAATTCTTCATCTTTTGCCGCATCTAATGTGTAGAAGCAAGAAAGGTTATCTTCATTCCAAGACATATCGGCGATTGTTTTGTTAACGGCGATTTGATACATCTTATCGGTAACAGGTTCGGCGAAGGTTAAGGTGATAGAAGATTTTACTTCAACGTTATCTCCTTCAGAGATGTTTAATGTTCCATCAGAAACGAAGTTATTGATCTTTTTGATTGTTGCAGTCTCAATAACTGGTTCGCTTGATGATTCTGAAGAGCTAACGCTTTCGGATGAAGAGCTATTTGCTTCTTCAGAGGAAGAAACTACTTCGCTTGTATTCGTGGAAGAGTTTGCCTCAGATGATGAGGATGATGGTTGATTATCTCCACAGCCAGCGAGCAATAAAACGGAGGCGAGGGAGAAAACTAATAATTTTGATTTTTTCATATTGTTTCCTTTCATTAGTTATATTGTGGTATTGCGGTATAGAAATAGATTCCGCCCATAGCTGAATTTGTCATGGCTATTACGATATCGCCGTTAACGTAATAGTTAAGATAAGATTCGCTTGTATAGGTGTAATCAGGATCGTTTTTTAAGAGTGTTTCGTATTTGGCATTGTAGTTATTTATATCGCCATCATCGTAACTTTCGACATTATGTTTTATATTGAGGTTTTTGGTGTTTTTTAATTGGCCAACGCTATATTTCCAGCTTGCATCTAAATCATCGTCAAAAAGGAAAGGGATATCGCGATCGACATCTACTTCTTCGCCATATCTATTCTTTTTTCCTTCAAAGAATGATTTCATAACCGGATAGATTTCGCTTGATTGGGATTCGCTCCATTTAGTTGGAGTTTTGAATGTTCCCATAGTCTCTAATTGAGAAATCAAAGAGTCGTCGATCTTAATTGGATTAGACTCGCTAGAATAGGTGAAAGTAGTCACGCCTTTGCCAGAATAATCTTCTTCAAATATGCCTTGCACGCCATAAGTGTAATTAAATTCGCTAATTTCATCGTCAGCTTCTTCATTGAGAGTAAAAGACATCACGCCATAGTCTCCGCCATTTTGCATACTGCCTTCTTGTGCTTCAAATCTGGAGTGAGAAATTGGAAGATAATCCTTAAATTTATTTCCATTCATTCCTTCAACCGGAGAAATGACGTTATCTTTCAAATCAAATACTAATGGTGAGGCGCTTATATTGATCCAATAATCTTTAAGCGTTTTGCCATAAAGGATTTCTGAACGTGGTTCGACAACGTTATCTTTTGTTACGCGGAATTCCTTTACTCCGATAACGTTTCCTTCCTCATCTTTAATGGCATATTGTCCTCTACCAGTGGAAGTACGGGTATAGCTATTGCCGTTTTTGGTGGTGATTGTCGTTTGCTTATAAATGTAATCTTGAGTGTAATATGTGGTAATTATTGGTTGAAGGTCTTTTGAGTCTTTTCCTTCATACCATTCTTTTGCAACAGTTTTAAAGGAAGTATTTTCGTAATCGTTTACCTTATTGAAAACCGATTGGATCTTAGCCGTATTGGATTTAACGCCGTATATAGAAGGTTCACCAATTGTGCGATAATCAACTAAATCAATCGTGAAAGTGTAATAGGCGTATTTGTATTTATTCGGTACCCATTCGGTTAAAAAGAGGGAGGTTTTAGCGATGATTTTGCTAATTTGCTCGCTTTCTGGGTCTATGTATAGCTTAATTGAATCAAAGGCCGTGGATGTCAATCCTAGATATGTTATGGAATTAAGGGAATTGCCTCCATTAAGGCCGTAATAGAGATACGCTTCTTCATCTTCATCATAACGGAATCCCTCAAAATCAAAATCTTTATAGCCAAAATCAAGATTAGAGAATGTTTGGGCATAATAGGTGTCATCACATACTTCATTTAAGGCGTTGATTCCTTGAATGTAGGCTGCACCCGAGGAAGAACGATGAATGAAGGTTTCTCCTGAAGAACTCTTAATATGAATGTTATTAGGATTATAGTCTAACTCATAGGTCCCTAAATCATATGTAGAGCTCCCATCGGCATAGCTCATTTCAAGGGATGTGGTTGTAGAAAGATATGTATTACGAATGCTATAGGTATTGTAATAAGTGAATGTACGACCGCCAATCTTTCCATCAATCGTTTTAAGGAAGGATTCAGCAGTTTCATCGCTGCTATTATTAATGTTTTTGATGGTGCCTTTTGCAAAATCCGTTGGATACGTGTATGCGTTATTCTCAAATTTGGAAAATTCCACGACGATATTATTTTCTTCGTCATATTTGATTGAAGCGTGATTTACCACTCCGTTATAGACGTTTGTGTAATTTCCAAACATCAAAGCTAAAATGCTAAATATATTATTTCCTGAAGAAGAATAATCTACGGTTATCTCCTCTCCATTTGATGAAAGAGATAAATCTTCTTTGCTAGCGCCATACTTAGGGTTATTTAGATAAGAGAACAAATTAATCGTATGAAAATCAGTTAAAGGGGAATCGGATGGGTATCCATCTTCATCTTCTCCTTCAACAAGATGGCCTAGCTTATAAACGTTATTTTCTTTTGTTGCAGTATAAACGCCTTTGCTTGCTTCTTGGTAAATGCTATTCCCTTTGAAGTAATACGTTTCAGAAGAATTCTTAAGGACGTAATCGTTGGTATATACGTCTTTTAGTTTTCTAGAAAATTCAATCGTGAAATTACCGTTATTTGCTAAAGCTAAAAAGTCATTATAGATATTATCAACGCTTAACTCCTTCTTCACGATTATTTCTTCTGAAGAAGATGATGTTCCCGATTCGTTAGATGATACGTTAATAGATTCCGACGAGGTATTTTCCTTAGATGAATCATTATTGTTTTGATTGTTATCCGTGCATCCCACAAGAAGGAATGAGGAAGCTAATAAGATTAGGCAATTTCTTTTCATACTTATTTCTCCGTTTCTATTATAAAATTGAAAAAATAGTAGTTAAAACGTAAAAAAATACCGATTTAAGGTTATTTTTTGTAACATAGTAACGTTAACTACATACGGAAGTCTGTAATTGCCAAAATTATGGGATTATTGGAACATTTGTAAAGATTTTCTATTTTTTAACCGTTTATTTATGAAAACGCTTACAGTATCAACTGAAATATCTTAAAAACAGAAAATTCTTTATCAATTCGCGTTATTTTAGAAATTATTTGCGTTCAATTATCAGTCAATGATTCAAAAAAAGCCTCAGGGAGGCACAATCCCTAAGGCTTAAACGGAGGACAATTAATAATTATCTTTGAACACGGCCTGAGCCATCTCCACCGGCAAGTTTCTTAACTTCATCAACGCTGACAAAGTTGTAATCTCCTTCGATGGAATGTTTCAAAGCGGAGGCAGCAACTGCAAATTCGATAGCAGCTTGTGGTTGATAATCATTTAAAAGAGCGTAGATTAATCCGCCAGCAAAGGAATCTCCTCCACCAACGCGATCAACGATATGAAGGTTATATTCTTTTGACATATAAGCTTCTCCATCGTAAATCATTCCGCACCACTTATTATCTGTTGCAGAAATTGATGTTCTCATGGTTATGCAAACATATTTGAAGCCAAACTTTTCTTTGAGTTGTTTTGCAACCGAGACATATCCGTCTTTATTGAGTTTTCCCGAAGAGGTGTCAGTTGCTTCAGCTTTGATGCCAAAGACGTCATTTGCGTCATCTTCATTGCCAATAAGGACATCTACGTATTGCATGAATTCGCTCATAACCACTCTAGCTTTTTCTTTTGTCCAGAGTTTGCTACGGTAATTAAGATCGCAAGAGACAGTGACCCCATGTTTTTTGCAAGCCATCAAAGCTTGACGTGTGATTTCGATGACATTATCGCCTAAAGCTGGTGTGATGCCAGAGAAATGGAACCAATTGACTCCTTCAAGGATCTTATCCCAATCGTATTCGCTTGCTTCAGAAAGAGCGAAAGCACTATTGGCACGATCATAGATAACCTTTGAAGGTCTTTGTGAAGCACCTTTTTCAAGGAAATAGATTCCTAAACGATCGCCTCCACGAACGATCTTAGATGTATCAACGCCATATCTTCTTAAAGAATTTAAGGCAGCTTGACCGATTTCGTGTGAAGGAAGTTTGCTAACGAATGCCGCATCAATGCCGTAATTGGCTAAGGATACTGCAACGTTTGCTTCTCCTCCGCCAAATGTGGCTTCAAGATGGTCACATTGAACAAAACGTAAATAGTTGTCTGGTTGGAGACGTAACATTAATTCGCCTAAAGTAACAGCTTTCATTTTTATTTACCTCTTACAAGCTCTACAGCTTTTTTAGTTTTTTCTTCGATTTCCTCGAAACTTCCTTTCATCATCCATGAGCCACCGCAAGCGATGATATGTGGATAAGAGAGATATTCAAGGATGTTATCTTCGTTAACTCCGCCTGTTGGCATGAAGGTAACTTGCGGGAATGGTCCATTAAGGGCTTTGATTGTTTTTAATCCGCCATAATTTGAAGCAGGGAAGAATTTTAAGGTTGTTAAGCCAAGTTCTAACGCTTCCATGATTTCAGTTGGAGTAACGCAACCAGGGAGATAAGGAACGTTATGGGCCTTGCAAACTTCAAATACTGAGGAAGAAAGTCCTGGGGAAACAATGAATTTTGCTCCAACGGAGATTGCTTCTTCGGCTTGTTTTGCGTTAATAACGGTTCCAGCGCCAATAAGGGCGTTAGGGAATTTTTCAACTGCAACCTTAATCGCGTCTTTAGCGCATGCCGTGCGGAAGGTGATTTCAGCAACTGGTAGTCCGCCTTTGACTAAGGCTTCCATAGTTGGGATGGCATCTTCGATTTTGTTAATGGCAACGACAGGAACGATGCGATAGCCTTTAATTTCTTCTAATACATTTTCCATATTTATTCTCCTAAAAGAGTTTTGATATTGTAATAGCTTATATTCTTTGCAAGAGTCTTAGCGTTCTCTAAGGAATATTCACCTGCGTCAACCTTTTCGCCAAGGAAGGAGGCAAGAATTCTTCTAAAGAAATCAAACCTTGAATAGGATGAGAATGATCTTGAATCAGTAAGCATTCCAAGATTTGTTCCAAAAAGGGAATATTCAGAGACGATTTCAAGATTTCTTCTTATTCCAAGAAGCGTGTCATTGAACCACCAAGCCGCTCCAACAAGAACATTGCGGAAGGCGCCGGTGATTGTGGCTACTTCTCTTAGCATTTCTGGATTGAGGGAATAAAGAATTATCGTTGGTCTTTCTTCATCAGGAAGATAATCGAGGAAGCTAATTAAATCTTGGAGGTTGACTCCTTCGGAAATAACGTCGAATCCTGCATCAACGCCAATCTTTTTATACATTGGGGTGTTGATATTTCTTGTGACGGAGAAATGCATCTGAACGATAAGATTTCTCTTTTTGTATTCTCTCATCAAGAAGATAAGGAGATAGCCAAAGAGGGAATCTTTTTCTTCCTCATTGAGGGAGTCTCTTTTTAAGTAAAGCGATTTTGCTTCGTCATGTGAAGCGTATTTCTTAGGGAAGTTCCTGAAACCGTGATCAGTGATCTTACAGCCTTTGCTCTTAAAGAAATCTAATCTTTCTTTGAGGGCTTTCTCTAATAAATCTAAGGTCGAAAGCTTATAGCCAACCACTTCTCCTAATTCTTCTAAGTATTTAGAATCGAAGTTGTAAAGCTTATCAGGTCTGAAGGTTGGAGTAACATTTGTTCCGTCAATCTTGGCGTGATCTTTTAAACCTTCGGTTGGATCGTTGGTCGTAGCGACAAATTCAACATTGAATAGCTTCAAGAGTTTTTGAACGGAAAGAGTCTTCAATACTTTGTTTGCTTCCGAATAAATTTCTTCAGCCGTTTCGGAATTGAGTTCTTTATTGATTCCAAAGACTTGTTTCAATTCAAAATGTGTCCAGTAATAGAGAGGATTTCCCACTAAAAGAGGCATGATTGAAGCATATTTAAGAAATTTCTCATGAAAGGAGGCATCTCCAGTAATGTATTTCTCATCAATGCCAGCCATTCTCATGGCTCTCCATTTGTAATGGTCTCCAGCAAGCCAAAGTTGACCGATATCTTCGAATTTTGCGTCAACTTTTATGGCATGTTGGTCAAGATGGCAATGGTAATCGATTATTGGAAGGTCTTTGATCTGTTGATATATTTCTTTGCTTGCGTCTCCTTTAAGGAGAACATCATTGCTAAAGAATTCCATAAATCATACTCCGCTATAAGCGCTGAATCCGCCATCAATTGGAAGAACGACGCCAGTGATGAAGGAAGCAGCTTCGCTATTAGAAAGGAATAATACTGCGCCTAAGAGTTCATCAGGAGTTCCAAATCTTCCCATTGGGGTGTTATTGAGAATCTTGTGGGTTCTTTCGGTTGGGGTGCCATCTGGATTCCATAATAAGGCAGCGTTTTGGGCTGTGGAGAAGAAGCCAGGAGCAATGGCGTTAACTCTGATTCCAGTCTTTGCAAAATGGGTTGCTAACCATTTTGTGAAGTTAGAGACACCAGCTTTTGCAGAGCTATAAGCAGGAATCTTCGTTAATGGGGTGAAGGCATTCATCGAAGAGATGTTAAGGATTGAACATCCTTCTTTTCCAATCATATCAACGGCAAAGATTTGCGTTGGTAAGAGAGTTCCTAAGATATTGAGGTTGAAGACGAATTGGAATCCTTCGCTCTTTAAATCAAAGAAGGAAATTGTTTCGTCAGATACTTTTGGCTCATAGAATTCTTGGGTTGTGGAAGCCTTTGGGGAATTTCCGCCAGCGCCATTGATGAGAATATCGCATTTGCCAAAATCGGCAAGAATTTCTTGATGGGCTTTTTCAAGTGAATCTTTATCAAGGACGTTTGCTTCATATCCTTTAGCATTTCCACCAAGTTTTCTGATTTCTTCGGCTTTTGCTTCAGCGGCGCTTAAATGTAAATCAAGTAAGGCGACTTTAGCGTGGCAAAGGGCAAAAGCTCTAGCCATTTCGGAGCAAAGGACTCCTCCTGCTCCAGTTATAACAACAACTTTGTCGGTATAATCGACATATAAAGGTAAATTCTTTTCCATGATTAACTCCTTTTATTTATTTTGGAAACGGGTTACCGCTTCAAATAATCCATTAATATAAGCACAGCCTAAAGCTCTATCGTATAAGCCGTAGCCTGGTTTTTGATCTTCTCCCCAGATATTTCTTCCATGGTCTGGTCTAACATATCCATCAAAGCCATTTTCAACGAGGTTTTTGACAATGAGGGCCATATCAAGCGAGCCATATCCTGAGAAATGTCCGACTTCGGTGAAGGAATCCTTATCATCTGTATATTTGATGTTTCTTAAATGAGCGAAATAGATTCTTCCCTCTTTAGCGTATTTAGCAGCCATATGTGGAAGATCATTGTTTCTTCCAGCACCAAATGATCCAGTGCAAAGAGTTAGACCATTATGGATATCAGGAACGGCCGCGAATAATTTGTCGAGATCTTCTTCGGAAGAAATAATTCTTGGAAGACCGAAGACATCCCATGGCGGATCATCTGGATGGATGGCCATATTAATGCCATATTCATCGCAAATAGGCATGATTTGTTTGAGGAAATAAACGAGATTTTCAAATAATTGCTCGTGAGAAATATGCTTATATGTCTCTAGCAAATTTTGAAGTTCGTCAGGGGAATATGATTCATCCCAGCCTGGTAAATGAAGATTGTGTGGATCAACCTTATCAAAATCATCGCGTGAATAAGAAAGGGCGTTAGAGCCATCAAATAAAACGTGATGCATATCTGTTCTTAGCCAATCGAAGACAGGCATGAAGTTATAGCAAACGACTTTGACACCGTTTTTAGCGCATAATTCAAGATTTTTCTTGAAGGCTTCGATGTGCTCGTCTCTTTTTGCCGAACCCATTTTGATATCTTCTGAGACAGGGATAGATTCGATTACTTCCATCTTAAGACCATTCTTTTCGCAAGCCTCTTTTAATTTAAGAAGAGATGCCTCTTCCCAAACTTCGCCGGCTTTTTTGTCATAGACAGAAGTAACTATTGTGGACATATTCGGAATTTGACGGATGTGTTCTAGCGGTATGGAATCATTTAAGCCATACCAACGAAATGAGAGTTTCATAGTTTTCTTCTCCTATAGTAACCGAGTATTATTGTAGACCTAATATTTGATACTTAAATTGCAATATTTAATTTAAATGTTTGCATATTTTGTTTTTTGATAACGCTTACATTTATTTTTATATCAAGAATTAACGTTTATACGTGCTAGAAATATGATATTTTTGCAATACTAACTTATAAATATTGCATTTTATGAAATTAGGATTTATCTTTTAGTTAATAATGCTAGGAGGGAAATATGTTCTCATTCACTTGCAAAGATATTGATATAGCACACAAGCTAGACTACGCTTCATCGCCAAAAGACGAATACAACAAGCACATGCACACCTTCTATGAATTATTGCTTTTCATTCGAGGGGATGTGACCTATCACGTAGAATCAGAATCAAGGCATCTTGAACCAGGCGATATCATCCTTATGGCCCCTGGTAAGTTTCATTTTGCAACCGTTAATAAAGACGTTTCTTATGAAAGATACGTTTTTAAATTCCCTTCAAACATGGTTCCAGCTAGCATTCAAGAAAGATTGAAGAACACATTAGCTTTCTATTCAGCAAAAAGAAACGTTGAAAATTGCGTTAGATCTTTTGACACCTTCTATGATTCCTATAACGATGACGACCTTTATCTTCTTTCTGAATCAAAAATCAGAGAGATGCTAGTTTATCTAGCTAATACGAGGGAATCCGCCCCAGAATATCAAAAGAATGATGTCATACGTAACTTAGTAGATTATATCGAAGAACATATAAAAGAGGATTTAACCCTTGAATCAATCGCTAAAAATCTTCATTATTCCGAATCATATTTGTCTAATCAATTTAAGAAAGCGATGAAATGTCCGTTAATGAAATACATCCGTTCAAAGAAAATCGTTCTTGCCCAGCAAATGATTCGTGATGGAATGAAGGCGGTTGACGTTGCTGAGGAACTCTCCTTCTCCGATTATTCAACTTTCTATAGAAGCTATAAAAAAGTAGCTGTAGTAAATCCTAATTCCGATCGAAGAGGAAAGAAAAATTAATTATTTTTGCAATATTTAGGAATTAGTATTGCAATTAAAAGCGCTTACTTATTCCTTTAAAATCATTTTACTTGTCTTATTTATGTAAATATAGATAGCTAAGGAGGACAAATCATGCGCGAAGAAATCTTATTGAATGACGGATGGCTTTTTAAGATTGCCAATAAGGAAGAAGAGAAAGTAAATCTTCCTCATTCTTGGAATGGCAAAGACGGGCAAGATGGTGGAAATGATTACCTCCGTGACGTTGGCGAATATAAGAAAAACTTCTCTTTCAAAAAGAAAGATAGCGAAGACGTGTATTTGATTTTCAACGCCGTTAACTCTCTTTGTGACGTGTATCTTAATGGTGAACACATCATTCACCATGAAGGAGGATATTCCACATTCGGAGCTTTAGTAACAGATAAATTAAAAGAAGAAAACGAATTAATCGTCAAAGCCGATAACAAGGAATATTCTAGAATTTATCCTTTGGCTGCAGATTTCACTTTCTATGGTGGCATCTATCGTGACGTAAAATTGCTTACCATGCCAAAATCTCATTTTGAATTCAACGATGACATGTCTTCTCCTCTTAAATGCGATGTGACAGTAAAAGATAATAAAGGTATCCTTAATGTCAAAGCAAAAGCAAACACAAACGATTCAATAACAATCGAACTTTTAGATAAGGATGGCAACCTTGTCGCCTCTGGTAAACCAAACGAGGATATCATTCTTTCTAACCCTCATCTATGGGATGGCTTAAACGACCCATATCTTTATACCGTTAAAGGGAAATTAGAAAAAGATGGTCAAATCCTTGATGAAATTGAGGTTCAAGTAGGTTTTAGAACATTCTATGTCGATCCTAAAAAGGGATTCTTCCTTAATGGCAAATCATATCCATTAAGAGGGGTTGCAAGACACCAAGATAGACCAGCTAAAGGCAACGCCATATCAAAAGAAGACATGGATGAAGACATCGCCTTGATCAAAGAAATAGGCGCGACAACCGTAAGATTATCCCATTATCAACACGATCAATATTTCTATGACTTATGCGATAAGAACGGCATCGTTGTTTGGACGGAAATCCCTTATATATCAAAATATTCATATGACGCCAATCAAAACGCTTTAGACCAATTAAGAGAGTTGATTCATCAATGTTACAACCATCCATCAATTGTTTGTTGGGGCGTTTCCAATGAAATAACGATGTTTAGAAAGCAATTCGGCAAACAATGTCGCGATGATCATAAGAAACTCAATAAATTTGTTCATGATGAAGATCCAAATAGAATTAGCGGAATCGCTTGTTTCTCAGTGATGAGCATCTTTAATAGGGTCGCTCATATTACCGATGTCGCCTCATATAACCTTTACTGGGGTTGGTATGTTCCATTCACCCCAATGACTGGTTGGATTCTTTCTTGGTGGCACTTCTTCTACCCTCATGGTCCAATAGGCTTAAGCGAATATGGCGCGGAAGGCATGCCAAATCTTCATTCATCCAAGCCAAAAAGATTTGATAATACCGAAGAATATCAAGCTATATATCACGAAAGAATGATTAAGCAAATAAACAACAGACCTTATTTATGGGCCACACATGTTTGGAATATGTTTGATTTTGGCTCAGATGGCAGAAATCAAGGCGGTGAAAAAGGCATTAACCATAAAGGTCTTGTTACCTTTGATAGAAAAACGAAGAAAGACGCTTTCTATGCCTATAAGGCTTATTGGTCAAAAGATCCATTCGTCCATATTTGCTCAAAACGTTATGTAAATAGAACAGATAAAAAAGCCACGATAAAAATCTATTCCAACCAAAATAGCGTTTCCCTTTATAACAATGGCAAATTAATTGGAACGAAGAAAGGTGAGAAAATCTTCAAATTCAACATCAACCTCGAAGCAAAGAATGAGATCAAAGTCGTCTCTGGAAAGCTAGAAGATAACGCAACGATAATCAGAGTCAAAGAGAAAGACAAATCCTACATCTTACCAAAGGGTGGCAACAACCTTTCTTGGCAAAAATAAGTGGGTTTTGCAGGGATATTCAAAATTCCAAAAATCCAAAAATTGAAAAAGGCACCGCAAAGGTGCCTTATTTTTATATAAATGATATTAAGCTAGAGGCAATTCTTCTGCTTTCTTTTCATCTCTAACAAGATTGAAGAAAGCCGCGGCAGCAACAATTAGCATTGTCGCGCAATACATAATGAATGCAGGTCCGCCAGTGCCCATCGCTTTAACGGCATATTCATTCGTTCTATCTAAGCTTGTTACCCAAATCGTACCAATAAGATAAGTTCTAGCATCAATAACGAAGTAGAAACATAAGCCCGACAAAACGCATGCAATTAACATCGGGATATAAGAATATAACTTATTCCCAAAGAATGCAGACATCGTAATCGAAGCAATCAAGCAAATTATCGCAACAATAGAGAAAACGATAACCAAATTAAGTTTAGAAATCTCATATCCTAAGCACGAGGAAGAAACAATCGTTAGGATCATTGAAACAAGAATGAGAAGGGCCGCTGCTACATCAATGAATGACGCAACGCCAAATTTTTTAAGGAATTTCATCTTATTTTGCTCCTTTCTTGTTTTCTTTGACCGTAAAGAAGATGCTACCGGCAAGGCCAAGTGCCACTAATGCTGATGAAGCGGAAATTATCGCAATGTATGCGGCTCTCCACCAAGTCATATTAGAAACGATTTCGGTATTGGAGTTAACCGTATTCATATAGTTACTCTTAGTTATCACCCATAAATCACGATGGATTGCTTCTTTTATATTAGTAAGAATACGTTTGTCGTTCTTTACGTCTTGGATGTCAAATCCTGAAATTTTATCAATCGTATCCTTAGAGTCGAAGGAAGTGATTCCAGCGGCTAAGGCTTGTGGGAGGTAATCTTCATCATCATTCAAATCGGAAACGATATAGCCATTATAAGCCCATTCTCCTCTAAGAATGTTTGTGAGCAATCCTTCAGAGCAAGTAACCTCGCATGGGCCAATCTTTGAAAAGCTAGTCATAACGCCTAACAAACCAACATCTTTTTCATCAGTGTCGTATTTATCGGCTTCAAAAGCGATTTGGAAGGCTCTAAGCTCAATTTCGCGACCACGTTGTTCGGTGAGGTATGGCGCAACGCCATCACGATGAGTTTCTTGATCGTTGAAAGCAAAATGTTTTGGAGCGGCAATTAAGCCTTTATCAAGAGCACCGATTGCATATTCCATACCCGTGTTTCCAGTAAGAATTGCGTCTTCGGAGTAATATTCAATATTACGGCCATTATAACCATGACGGTGCGTATTCATTGATGGACCCCAAAGAATTGGAAGGCCAACAAAGAGAGCGTCATTGCCAATAAGTCTTCCTTCTTCATAAGCAAGTTCGTGAGAGAAGGTTGCGGCAAGCACCGGTCCAGAGGTAAACACTCTCATTTCGTATTTAGCGTTTTCATCATCTTCGGAAATATGCCATGAGCATTCGGATACGTTATCGCCAAAATTGTTATAAGAGATTGTTTGGAAGGCTTGGTCGCCAACGCCATTAGGGCCATTTTCGGTGAATTTTCCGCCTAAGAATCCAACAGAATCTAAGGCTAAGAAATCTCTATTTCCGTGAACGATGAAATTCAAGGCGTCTTCGAGATTAAGCTGATCAAGAAGTTTCGACCAATCGGCATAGTCGTAATCGGATCCTTTAAGATTGATGTAGCTAAGATCTCCTTCAGCGTCGAATTTAATTGATGAAACATCATCATCCATCGACGGTTCATACATCAAGCCGTTGATAATGTTGATCATTTCATCGGTTGCAGTAAGATTCTTATATTCCTTTGGCCAAGTTCCAGACCAATCCTTACGGGATAGATAGGTAACTGTGTCTGGGTCATCTTTATTTTCTTTATAAGAATTGAAATCGGCACCAGAGAGATTGTTTTTAACTTGAACGCCCGCTTTAGTGACGTTGAAGGTATCTTCATCGGTTTCACTGATTTCGTAGTTGTAAACGTAAACTTTATTGATATCCCCATCAACTGAAGTGTAGTTTTGCTTAGCAAGAACGTTATTTACCGCTTCATGGGCGCCATTGCCGATTGCGAAATAGTATTTTCCTGGGTCAAGGATGTAGGAGCCATTTCCTCCTTTTGCATTCGAATCCCAAGAGGCAATATTTTGCATGTCAACTTCAATCGTTAAAGTTTCAGAATGACCTGGTTCGATTAAATCAGTCTTATCGTAAGCGAGTAATTGAATCGCGCTCTTTTCAACGCTTGTCGTTGACTCATAGGGTGCTTGGCCATAAATTTGAACGACGTGCTTCCCCGCTTTATCGCCAGTATTGGTGACTTTGACTTTGAACGTCATTTTGAATTCGTGAGCCTTATGAGTTATTTTTGGCGAATCAACAAATTCCTCGGTGAACGTCGTATAAGAAAGGCCATAGCCAAATGGATAGGACACTTCTTTGTCATAATTCCAATTTCCTTCATAGCTAGAACCGGTATTAGAATTAGCGTTGCCTCTATTGGCGATTGCATCAGCATAACGCGTTTCATAATAATGGTAGCCAGTATAAATGCCTTCTGCTTCAATTACGTAATATTGGCCAGAAGCACTGCCTTTAGCACGCTTTTTGAATTGTGAATCGTCATTCGTATATTTATATTCGCCCATGTTGATGGTGGCAGGGGCTGAAAGACTATATGAAGCATAGGTATCAGGCAAATGTCCAGAAGGATTTGTTGTGCCATTAAGAATTTCTGCGACACCCCTTGTGCCATAGTTTCCCCCAATTCCCATCCAAAGGATAGCGTCGATTCCTTCATCGTTTTTGAGATCATCAATCTCCATTTGGTTAACGGCGTTGATGATAACGACTACTTTCTTACATTTTTCTTTGGCGTATTCAATAATAGCTTTTTCGTTTGTTGAAAGTTGCATTGGGTTTTCCATGCCCGTGCTTTCATCAACTTCGTTTTTTGCCCAGTCTACGCCTTCGGTTGCGGCTCTTCCGATAACAACGATAGCAGCGTCATTGTGTTCTAAGATAGAATCAGGCACTTCAGAATTACGAGAAGTTAAATCATCGATCGTCGCTTCTTTTGGGTTGAAACCGCCTTTGCCATAATTTCCTTGAGCAGGATAATCATTCTCTAAAATGCTATTGTCCTTGCAATATGCTTCATAGGCATCAGCAAGAGCATCGTTAACGCTAAAACCCGCTTCTTTTAAAGCATCGCGGAAATGAACTGTTTGGTTGTTTCCGGCTGCTTTATGTCCGATGAATGCGCCAGTGATAGTGGATGACGAGCGAACGCCAAATAAAGAGACTTTGCATTTGTTGCTTTCAGATGTGCTTAATGGAAGAGTTCCGTCGTTTTTCAATAAAACCGTTCCTTCGCTTTGAATCTTTTTTGCAAGATCTTCATGTGCTTTTACGAGTTTTGCTGAATCGCCTTTGCCATTTGTTAGCAAACTTTCATCAGGCGTAAAAGTGTTAAATAATTCGCCATCTCCTCTTTGAACTAATTTTGTGGAATGCGTTCCAAAAAAGCCGTCAAGAGTTCCGGCATTTGCTTCCATGATATTTGCGGCTGCAATGCCAAATACCAAAGTCGAAGCAAATACGAATGTAAGGCCTCTGCTTACACGTTTTAGTTTAGCCATATAGTCCTCCTAAAATGAAACCGCTAACATTTTCACATTAATTAATTAACATTTCAAAAATATGTTACCGATATGAAAGGTTTCGCAAAGTAAAAATAAAAAATGCAATATATTTATAGATACATTGCATTAAAAACTTATTTAAATGAATATGTTAGAAAACAACAACAAGCAACATTTTGAATCTTTCAAGAGCGTAAACAGCATGAGGATGCTTAGCTGGCATAAGAATGCTTTCGCCTTCCGAAAGAACGTTTTCTTTTCCGTCAATCGTGATTTTTCCTTTGCCATCTAAACAAATGACGAGAGCGTCTCCGCTAGATTCATGAGTACTGATTTCTTCATCTTTCTCAAAGGAGAAAAGAGTAATGCTGACTGATGAATTTTGCACGAGAGTCTTTGAAACAACTTGTCCTTCTTGATAAGAAATTTGATCTTTGAGAGATAAAGCTTCTGCTACTTTGATGTTTTTAAATTTTGCGTTTTTTTCTTTAATTTCGATTTTCATATATCAAATTATATAACTTTGAAGAAAATAAATAAAAAATAATGACATAGTATTGAATACTAGATATACTAATTATCGAAAAGAGGTTTTCACTTATGAGCAATTTCATCCTATCTTGCGAATCAACAGTCGATATGCCTTATTCTTATATTTCTGGAAGAGGGCTTAAAGTTCTATTTTATTCATACACGGTAAATGGGGAATCTTACCCAGACGATATGGAAAGAGACCCTAATTCTCTTCCTCAATTTTACGAAAGACTAAAAGAAGGGCATATCCCAACAACATCTCAAATTAATCAATTCGCCTATGAAGAATTCTTCAAGAAAATTCTCGATGAAGGAAAAGATGTTCTTCATTTATGTTTTGGAACTGGCATGACTCAATCATATGCCCAAGCCGTTAACGCCGTCGAATCCTTAAAAGCAGCTTATCCTGATAGAAAAATCGTTGTAATAGATACGACCTGCTCTTCTTCAGGATATGGAATGATCGTTGATGACGCGGCAGATTTATACGAAGAAGGCAAATCCATAGAAGAGATAGCAAAGTACGTTGAAGATAATAAATACCATATTCATCATCAATTCTATACAACCGATCTTAAATATTTTAAAAGAACGGGAAGAGTTTCAGGGCCAGCCGCTTCAATTGGCGCTGTATTAAAAATTTGCCCATTAATGCATCTTAATCATGCTGGCAAAATCATTGCCTATTCAAAGGTTATGGGAAAGAAAAACGCTTTAAAAGCAACTCTTGATTGGATGGAAAATCATGCTTTGGACGGCAAAAATTATAATGGAAAGATCTTCATTTCGCATTCTAACGCCCTTGAAGATGCCATTAATACGAAAAACGAAATCGAAAAGAGATTCCCAAATCTTGTTGGAAAAGTAAGAATTTTCAATATTGGAACGATTATTGCTTCCCATACTGGCCCAGGAACTGTAGCAATATATTTCCACGGTGACGAAAGAGAATAATCAAAACACGCTACGTAGAGCGATCGAAAGATCACTTTTTCTTTTTTTGAAAATAATGCGTTTTTGACGGTGATTTTTGGAAATTTGGATTTTTGAAGGGACATTCATTTCTTATTTTCTTGCTAAAACGACTCGATTGTCTTAACTTTGTTAAGTATTTATTTTTAGGAGCCCTTATGACAAAGAAACAAAAAATACTCACTCTGATATCTCTTGTTTGCAATGTCTCTATTATTGGATTTGTAATAGGTGCATTTATATATTCCTGCTTCTTAACTGGTGAAAACGCCCTAATGGCAAAGGGATTCTCATCTCTTCGTTTCTATACCGTTTTATCCAATGTATTACTGGCAATTCTATCTTTGCCAATCTTAGTTATAGATATCATTTGCCTTAAGAAAAACAAATATGAAGCACCCTCATGGGCTGGCATTCTTAAATACGTTGGCGTTGTTGGGGTTAGCGTCACTTTCTTAACTGTTATTTGTTTTTTAGCTCCTGGAGCTGCAAAAAGAGGCCAAGGTTACTGGTCTTTGTTTCAAGGCCCAAATCTTTATTACCATTTAATTGTTCCTTTGCTTGCGATAATTTCTTTTGGGTTCATCGAACTTAACATTACCTTTAAGATGGGCTATACGGCCCTTGGGCTCGTTAGTGTTGTTCTTTATGGCGCATTCTACATCATTAACTATTATTGTCATTTGCTTGATGATGGCAATGGTTCTTATGATTGGTATGGATTTCTTAGCGATCCAAAAAGATCGGCTTGGTTTGTTGCTTTGATAATGTTATTAGCTTCTTACCTTATTTGCGTTTGCCTGTATTTCCTTCATCGATTGTTTGTAGGATTCACCCTTGCAAAAACACCTAAGCCAATCGAAGAAAATTCTTACATCGTAAAGGACTCAAGCAAGAAAAATAACGAAAATCACATCCTTGATCCAATTGAAGATAACGAAGAAATCAAGGGGATTTTCTACCGTAGCAACGACGAAAGTGGAGAAAAAGAATATCTCGAAAACGAAGCAGAAACAAAATCGGAATCAAAAGAAATGTCAGAAAAAGACGATAAGGATGAAATCGATGTTGAAATAGATTCGCCAAGCAAAAAACAAACTTCAACAAAGCTTCCAACGCAAAAAATCAACACTTATAATGGAAAAGCAAGAACATATCACATTTCTAAGGTTCCTGATAAAGGCTGGCAAGTCAAGCTTGCAACAGGAAAGAAAGCAATAAAATATTTCCCAACGCAAAATGAAGCGATAAATTATGCGAAATCGCTTGCGGATAATCAAGGCGGATCAATAAGAATTCATTCCAAAAAAGGAAAGATAAGAAAATAAGCTCATCGATTGATGAGCTTTTTCGTTAATTTAAGAAATTAATTCTTCGAGATCTTTTTCTTTATCCAAAGGATGAAGACAACTATTTCATGAATGATTAGTGGCGAAACGCCTAAGCCAAATACCCATGCATAATCCCATCCTTCAAGAGGAACGACTTGGAAGATATTATTCACAACAGGGGTGAAGATGACAAAGAATTGAAGGGCTAAGCCAAGGACGAAAGAAATCCATAAAAGCCAATTCTTATCTTTGAAGACATGAATGAAGCTCTTCTTTGCGTTAGTCATTCCTAGCATGTGGAATAATTCACTCATTGAGAGAACGCAGAAAGCCATAGCTTGTGCTTCTTCAAGGATTGCGACACTAGCATTGTCATAGAAGGCTTTAATAACGCTTGGATCAAGGGTGAAGCCTTGTTTCATCCAAACTTCGGAAAGGAAGGCCACAAGCGTTATGATGCCAATCCAAGCCCCATAGCCAAACGTAATTCCATATCCGCCATGGCTAAAGAGAGATTCTTTTGGATCACGTGGTTTGTCACTCATTATATCAGCAGGCTTTCTATCAGCACCTAAGGCAATGGCTGGTAAAGAGTCAGTAATAAGATTGACCCAAAGCAAGTGAATGGCAATAAGAGGTGAAGGAAGACCCATAATAGCAGCAAGAAGCATACATATTACTTCGCCAATATTTGATGAAAGCAAGAAGAGAATCGTCTTTTTGATGTTGGCGTAAATTCCTCTTCCTTCTTCAACTGCTTTTTCAATGGAAGCAAAATTATCATCGGTTAGAACCATATCCGCTGCGCCTTTAGCAACGTCGGTTCCAGTAATTCCCATAGCAATGCCAATATCAGCGCTCTTTAATGATGGGGCATCGTTAACTCCATCACCCGTCATAGCGGCAATATGGCCATTGGCTTTAATCGCTTTGACGATTGAAACCTTATTTTCAGGAGAAACACGAGCGAATACACGGACATGTTCTACTTTTTCTTTTAATTCCTCTTCTGAACAGGCGTCAATTTGATCGCCAGACATCGTTTGTGAAATATCATCGGCAATACCAAGCTCTTTAGCAATCGCAAAGGCTGTATCTTTGTGGTCACCAGTAATCATGATGGTTGTGATGCCAGCTTTTTTAAGAGTGGCAACGGCTGGTTTGGCCGCTTCTCTTGGAGGGTCAACCATGCCAACTAAGCCAACGAAAATGAGATTATCTTCAACGAGTTCTTTATTGTAAGAAATGGCTAAGGCTAATACACGTAAGGCATCAGAGGACATCTTTGAAGAAGCCGCTTCAATATTATCTACATCTTCTTTCGTTATAGGCCTTGTTTCGCCATTAATTAATATATGCGTGGCGTGTTTTAGGATTTGGTCCATCGCGCCTTTGGTATAGGAAACTGTTTTTTCTCCGTCTTGATGCATGGTTGACATCATCTTTCTAACGGAGTCGAATGGCATTTCATTGATACGTGGGGTTTCTTTTTCAAGATCGCCTTTATGCATATCGAATGAATTTGCGAATTCGATTAAGGCAACCTCGGTTGGATCGCCATAGATACCGCCATCAACTCTTGCATCTGAGCAAAGAGACATGCCTCTTGCAAGTAAAGATAGTTTTTCTTTGCTGAATTCATTTTGGTCATAGATCGTTTCGTCTTCATAGGCACGAACGACAGTCATCTTATTTTGCGTTAATGTTCCAGTCTTATCAGAGCAAATAACAGATACTGCTCCTAAGGTTTCAACGGAAGCTAAACGACGGACGATGGTATTAACTTTGACCATCTTTGTCATGCCCATCGCAAGAACGATAGTAACTACTGCCGTTAATCCTTCAGGAATGGCCGCAACAGCCAAGGCAACCGAATCAAGTAAAGCACTAGACCATGAAGTTGCTAAGTTATTGTTAATTAAAGCCCAGATAATCTTAATGCCAAGCATGGCAATAACGATTCCGACAGTAAGGATTCCTAAGAATTTAGATAAGCCTGCAAGTTTCTTTTGAAGAGGGGTTTCTTCTTCTCCTTCGTTGGATAACATTGAAGCAATTTTTCCGATTTCCGTGTTCATTCCAGTGGCAATAACAACACCCTCGCCATGGCCATAAACAACAGGCGTAGACATGAATACTTCGTTAACTCTATCACCGACTCCTGATTCTTCGCTAAGAACGATATCAGGATCTTTTTCAGCTGGAACAGATTCGCCAGTAAGCGATGATTCATCGGCTTTAAGAGAGAAAGCCTTAATCAAACGTAAATCGGCTGGAACGGTACGTCCTTCTTCAAGAATGACGATATCTCCAACAACCAATTCTTCGGCAGGTATTTCTTTCGTTTTGCCTTCTCTTCTAACGGTAGCAGTTGGAGCGGATAGTTTCTTTAAGGCCTCAAGGGCTTTTTCCGCTTTCATTTCTTGAATCGTGCCAATGAGGGCATTAATAAGAACGACGCCGAAGATAATAAAGACGTCTGCCAATCCTTCGGGTCCTTCCTTTTCCCAGTTGATAATTGCTAAAACCAATGAAATAATGGCCGCAATAGCAAGGATTAAAGTCATTGGATCAGCGATGTTTCCCCAAAATATCTTATACCAGGGATCCGCTTTCTTTTCCTTTAGCTTGTTTAAACCGTCCTTTGCTCTTCTTTCTTCGACTTCTTTTTCTGATAAACCTTCGTTTTCAGTGACGGAAAAAGACGAAAGAGTTTCATTTACATTCTTGTTTTCAAACATATTTTTCTCCTTATCGAAAACTTCGGTAAGGTCTTGCGAGGCAATTGCCGCTTAGCTCCGGCCATGTAGGCGTGTTGTCGAATACTAAGCTTAACGCTACTCTCCTTAACGAGAAGTATTGTAGCAAATTAAATGATGTAGATAAAGATTGATTAATATTATTTTTTGCTTCAAAATTTCCTTGCTTTTATGGAAAAGAAAATCACGTTATACACCTCAAAGACATGTGGAAAATGCAAAATATTAAAACCACAGATCGAAGAATTTCTCTCAAAGAACACAGATATTGAATATGTTCTTATAAACATAGATTCAAAAGAAGGATTCTCTCTTGCTTTGGAAAATGAGATTTATTCTTTGCCAACTCTCATTTATTCAGAAGATGGCAAAATAATCAAGAAATTCGTTTCGAATTTTAGTATTGAAGATATAGAGAAATTAATTGGAGCCTAAAATCATTTCTTTGGCGTATTCAAGCTGTTTTTCCGTTACCTTTCCACCTGAAATTAAATAGGCGATTTGCCTTATTTTTTCTTCAAGGGTTAATTCTTTGATCGAAGAGAAGGTACGGCCATCCCTAACTTCCTTAGAAATGAGAATATGATGGTCGGAAAGGGATGCGACTTGTGGCATATGAGTGATGGATATAACCTGAGTTGATAAAGAGATCTCTTTGATTTTTCTTGCTACTGCTTGGGCTGTTTCGCCAGATATGCCTGTATCTATTTCATCGAAGATAATCGTTGGGATTTTGTTTGCTTTGATAAAGAGTGCTTTAAAGGCGAGCATGATTCTTGAAGCCTCGCCGCCAGAAATGACCTTAGCAAGAGGTTTAAGTCCTTCGCCGATATTTGTTTCAATTAGGAAATCAACGTCATCAATTCCATTTTCTTTTAAAGATGTCTCATCTTTCTTCACTTCTTTAAAGAGAATTTCAAATCGAACGTTTAATAAAAGATCTTTAAGGGTGTTGGTAAGTTCTTTTTCAATCTTTTTAGCGTTTCTTTGGCGAATTATGGTTAGTTCTTCAGCTTTTGTAATCGTATTTTTTAAAAGAGAGTTGCATTCATCTTCTTTAGCTTTGATTTCTTCTTCGAAAGATGAATCTTTTCCAATCATCTTTTCTAGTTCAGCAAGATAAGAAATCAATTCAGGGATGCTCTTTTTGTATTTTCTTTTCAAGGCGGAAAGTTCCGAATCTCTTGTTTCTAATTCATCTAAGCGATTTGGGTCATAATCTAAATTACGGAACTCTTTCTTTAAGGATGATAAGAGGTCATCTAACGCATAATAATGATCATCTAGGACTTTATATGTCTCCTCGTATTGTTTTTGATAGGAGGATAATTTGGAAATATTTTCTTTCAAAGAATAAAAATCATCCATGAAAGTCCCATTAATTATTTCTTTGGATTCATTAATGAGCGAATAAATTTTATCGTAATTCTTAAGCAAGGCTAGCTCGGAAGAGATTTCATCTTCTTCTGTAGGGCTTAGTTGCATTCCCTTAAGTTCTTTATATTGGTATTCGTAAAAATCCCTTGCTTCATTAATCTTTTCTTTTTTGGCAAGCAAATCTTCGTAATCTTTTTTCTTTTGCTTATATTCGTTCAGCAATGACTTATATTCATCTTTGAGCCTGTTTGTTAAATCAGCGGAGAATCCATCAATTATATCTAGATAATTTTCGGGATTAAGAATCTTTTCGAAATCAAATTGGGAATGAATGTTAGCAATAAACTTAGAGATATAAATCAAATCGTTTAAGGAAACATTAACTCCGTTTATTTTTACAACGTTTTTACTTGGAGAGATATTACGTTCAATCACGATTTCATCATCATTAATCGGGACGTTTATTTTGCTTAAATATGCGTTTAATTCAGGGCGAGAAATTGTAAAATACCCTCTAACAGTAGCTTTATTTGCTCCTTGGCGAATTAATTCCGAAGATGCTCTCGCACCTAAAAGAAGAGAAAGAGAATCGATCATCAAGCTCTTTCCGGCGCCTGTCTCCCCCATTAAAACAGAAAAGCCATCTTTGAAAGAAATATCAATGTTCTCAAAGATGGCGAGGTTATTAATTACAAGACGGTTCAACATGTAATTAATTATAAATGAATTGAATTAATTGTTAAATGTTATTGCTTGATGGCAAGGATTCCAAATAATCCACCAAGAATAAGGAAGATGTTACCAGAGATAATTCCGACGACAAGAGCAATGATGTGTGGGACAACGTTGCCATTGCCAAAGGATTTTTTCGCCCAGCAAAGGAAGATGATGGAGATGATATAAATGATTGTGAGATATATTCCAACTCCAAGTGTCATTCCGCCAGCGGCTTGCCAGCTCATTGCAGCATCTGTCGTGCCATCGCTCTTGACGACTCCGAGCATTGCTAAGAGACCAGAGATATCAGTGATGATAGCAAATATAAGAGCAATGATAGTAAAGACTAAGGCGATCGTATACATTATTTTCGCGGCTTTTTTCATAATTGTTTTTTCCTTTCCTAATTAAGAGAACCGTATTTCCTAGCGGTCCAGAGGAAGAACCTTGAGAAGAGCTTCCCAATCCAGTTATTGATCGATGGACCATAAACTTGGAAACGATAGATTATCATTTTATATTGTTTTGGGTTGCTCTGCTTTAAAGATTCCTTAAATTCTCTTTTTTCTTTCTTGCAAACTTTCTTATCTTTATAGGTGACATACATCAAAGGTGCAGTAACCATCATGCAAAGTTGGTGTCTAAGAATATGGAAGAGATGCTTATCTTTCTTTTTAACGCTTTCAAGATCAACACTATCGAAAGCTAGTTTAGCGACTCTTTCAAGATTCTCGGTACGTTTGATAAGGTTAGCCGTTTGCATGCTTTGGCCGTCTCTACCAAGAAGATATTGATAAAGTTCTTCATTGAGATAGATAAGGTGCTTAACGTATGGAAGAGGAGCGTAAATGAAATAGTTATCTTCATAGAAACAATGTTCTGGAAGAATAATCTTATTCGCTCTTAGCATCTCCGTCTTATAGATAACGGAATGCAAGGTAAAATTATGCGCGTAATCAAATCTAGTCACGCCACTCCAATCGATAACTTTGTTTGGAGTAATAAAACTATCGTATTTGATAAGTTTTCCTTTTCCATCCTCATCATATGAATGAACATAACGATATGGCATCAAAATAAGATCAACGTCATAACCTTGTTTGAGACAATCTATGTAATCAAGAAGAGTTTCTAATCCTTTTTGATCCACCCAATCATCTGAATCAAGAACTTTAAAGAATTTGCCAGTGGCTAAAGACAAGGCGGTGTTGATTGCTCCGCCATGTCCTTTGTTTTCTTGGTGAACCGCCTTAAAAATAGCAGGATATTTTTCCTCATATTCTTTAGCGATCTTCAAAGTGTTGTCTTTTGAGCCGTCATCGATTATCAAAACTTCAATCTTTTCTCCGCCTGGGATCAAAGAATCTAAAGCATGATAAAGAAACGCTTCAGAATTATATGAAGGGATGCAGAATGTAATTAATTTATCAGACATTTAGCCTACTTCTCTTTCTTCCCCTTGGCCTTTTTTTCTTTCTTTCTAAGACGCCCCATCTTGTTGAAATGGTGCAATCCTTTCCAGAAATGTCCATTGAACATAATAATGAGTCCATCTAATTGGGCCATGCTCATAGCTCCGCCCGTCATTCTAGAAAGGGCGCGAACTGGGTTGTAGTATACACCCATTACCAAGGTATTGGCAGTAGTTCTTTTGCCAATCTTACGTAAAAACTTAATTGCAAAGCGTATGGCGCCAGCAAAAGTTCTTCCGGCAAAGCCTTTAGCGTAATGCAAATCAGAGATGGAAGAATTATAGTCAACGACTATACGATGTTTCTTAACATACGAGGCATCCTTTGGAGGGAGTTCTCTTCCGAGAAGCTCTTTAAATTCATCATCGCCAATCTCTCTAACATCGCCAGAGAAATAATGAGGAAGCTTTTCTTTGTTATAAACACCACTAGCATCTTTTCCCTCAATTTGGACTTCTCCAACTAAAGGAAGGTCTTTCGAAGATGAGCCGACATAAATTTGATATGTTCCGCCTTCAATTTCGAATTTGTTTTCTTTTGAATTCCAGTAGCGGAAAGAATAGTCATCAAAAGGAATGGTGACTTCAACTGTTTCTCCAGCCTTAATAAAGACTTTCTTGAAACCTTTCAATTCATAAATCGGACGGAAAATATTTGAATTTTTCATTCCAATATACATCTGAGTGATTTCTTTGCCATCAATTATGCCAGTATTAGTAACGGAGAATTTAACTCCATCCTTATTGACTGTTAAATTATCATATTTATATGTTGTATAGCTTAAGCCATAGCCGAATGGGAAACGGGCTCCACCGATTTTATCGCCATTATAATAACGATAACCGATATAAAGTCCTTCGCGATATTCGATATTCTTATCATTTTTGCCGAAGTGATCAGCAGATGGGCAATCGGCATATCCATATGGATAGGATTCAGCTAATTTGCCTGATGGATTAACTTTGCCAGTAAGAATGTTTAGAATGGCTTTTGCGCCTGCTTCACCAGCAAGGTAGGCATGAAGGATAGCATCAACTCTATCGGCGAATGGCATTTCGATTGGTGCACCGCATTCAAGGATGAGAACAATCTTTTTGCCTGTGTGATATAAGGCTGAAATGAGGCTTCTTTGATTGCCTGGAAGACGAATGTTGGCTCTATCAATACCTTCAGCTTCGGTTACTTCATCTAAACCGCAAAAAAGAAGAACTGTATCAGCTTTTTCGACGAGCTTAAGGGCTTTGTCAATTAAGCGTTGGCTCTTTTTGCCATAGCGTTTGAAGCCTTTTTCATAACCAATGACATTGAGGTTATATTCTTTTAAAACTTCATTGATTTGGTCAACTTTTAATGGGTTAACAACGGAAGATCCTGCACCTTGGTAACGCATATTTTCAGCAAAATCACCAACGATTGCGACTTTCTCACCTTCTTTTAAAGGAAGGGCGTTGTTTTTATTCTTTAAGAGAACGAGTGACTCTTCAGCAACTTTTTGAGCGATTGCATGATGTGCTTCTTTGTCGAATTGCTTTGGAGCGGATTTGAGATTTTCGGTTGTCTTTAAAACAACATCGATGATGCCGTCGGCAAGAAGATCAACATCTTCTTCTTTTAATTTGCCATCTTTGACGGCTTGAACGACTTCTCTATTCGTTTCGCCATCGGTTGTAGGCATTTCGAGTTCTGATTGGGCTTTAACGGCTTCAATACGATCATTATCGCCACCCCAGTCAGAAACAACGATTCCATCAAATCCCCACTCATCGCGAAGAATTTCTTTTAATAAATGCGGATTCTCATTGGCATATACGCCATTAACCTTGTTATAAGAAGACATGACGGAAAGAGGTTTTGCTTCTTTAACGGTGATTTCAAAAGCCGTTAAATAAATTTCTCTTAACGTTCTTTCATCAACAACGGAGTTAGATGTGATTCTTCTGATTTCTTGGTTATTTGCGGCAAAATGTTTTAAGCAAACGCCAATGCCATTTACTTGAACGCCATTGGTGTAGCCTACTGCAAGTTTGCCAGCGAGATAAGGATCTTCGGAGAAATATTCGAAGTTTCTTCCGCAACGAGGATTTCTCTTCATATTGATTCCAGGACCTAAAAGAAGAGAAACGTCACTTGCGGCTGCTTCTTCGCCAATTGTTTTTCCGACTAAATGCAATAATTCTGGATCCCAGGAATTTGCCGATGTCGCGCTTGTTGGCATACAAACGGCTGGAATTGATGGGTTTAATCCAAGATGGTCAGCAGCTTTAGCTTGTTTTCTAAGGCCATTAGGGCCGTCAGAGAGGAACATGCTAGGAATATTTGCCGAAGGGATTTCTTGCGTTTCCCAGAAATTCTTTCCGGAAAGCAAGGAAGCTTTTTCTTCTAAAGTTAATTTGTCTAATATATCTTGATGTTTCATTTTGTTTTCCTCAAGAAATCTTATTAGGCGGCAAGGCCTGATTCTTTAGCCTTAGCTTTAAGAGAGGCAAATTCAGAAGCGACTTTATCTTCGTTTTCTTGGCGTTTTGCGATGATTTTTTCTTTTTTCTCTTCTGGAAGAGCGTCAAATTTAGCTTGTTTCTCTTCTTCTTTTTGCGCTTTCTTTGCTTCAGAAGCGGCTTTCTTTTGAGCAGCAGCTTCATCTTTCTTAGCTTTTTCGACTAAGAATTTGGCATTTTCCGTTTCAAAATCACGATGTTTCTTTTCGCAATCAATCTTTAATTGAGCGACACGAGCTTCTTCGACTAAGCGAGCATTTTCCGCTTCTTCTTTTGCGGCTCTTACTTCTGGTTCAACCCATTCCTTTCCTTCGGCTAAAGTTTTAGCTTTTTGGTCAGCGATAATGGTAGCGTTATCGATCTTTGTGAATTTTTCAACGTTCATCCATAAGAACATAATGCCCATGATGAGATAGCATCCGCCTTCGACGATATAGCCAAGGATTGTGTGGAGAAGTTTTCCGGATTCTGGGAATGCGGAATTAAGACCGACAATGATACCGTTGCAAACGCCAGACATAGCAACCATGATTGAGCCGTATATCGACATTGTGAAGCCATCAGTTCTCTTGCCATATAAAGCTTCTTGGTGATCAAGAACGTTAGCAAGAAGAGCTAATGAAATATACATAGCTGGGGCTGTGCCTAAGGCTTTAACCATAAAGGAAGTGATAGAAACTCCCCAAACAACGCCGTCCGATGCATTTGGAATTAAGCAAACGAAAGAAAGTAATGAGGCGACAAATGCAAGTGCGCATCCGCCAAGGATTGTTTTGGATTTGGTGAATTTATTGGCAAGCGGCCAAACAAGGATCATACCAACTGCTGTTGGGATAGCACCTAAAGTATTAATGAATGATGAAAGAGATGTTCCTCCGGTAAAGGCTTGGGAATAGAAAGACAAATCGTTGTTTTTCATTTGTCCGCCAAATTGATAGAGGAAGAAGAAAATCATGATGATCCACCAATATTTGTCTTTCATACAAATCTTGATTTGCTCACCCATTGAAACGCCTTTGGCATTTGAAGATGAAGAATCTCCTTCTACTTCTTTCATTTCAAGGGTTTTGACGTTTTCTTCGGTGATTCTCTCACGTGTGAAATAGTATTCAAGTAAACAGCCAATGACTAAGCAAACAATCATGATAACCATGAGAATGGTCCATTTGCTGTTAGCTTCCGCTGGGGTGATTTTTGTGATGATATCTGCGGCGTTATTACCTGCGGCAGAGAGCGCTTCTTTATAAGTTGAGAAATTCTTATCAAGACTTGTGACGTGATAAACAGGTAATAAGCCAATAAAATCGACTAAAATGCCACCAGCCATGCCAGAAAGTCCGGCTGCGCCAAGTTGAGCGGCCATAATGCATGTGGAAAGAAGTCCACGAGATCCGCCATCTCTAGTTGAAAGGTTAACTAATGCAGAGTGGGAAGTGTAATAGATTGGCCATGCAAAGGCATAGTAAAGATTGTAGCCAATGGCAATGATGACACTTGCTAAAATGTTAGGGAAATCGCCGCCAGTTCCACCAACTGTGGCAGGTGTTCCGTTTCCAACAGGAAGAGGAACGATAAATAAAACCAATAAAGCGACGGCAACAAGAGGCATTCCTAATAAGATGAATGGTCTTGCCTTACCAGCGATAGTTGGTTTCTTTTCCATTAATTTGCCAACGAATAAGTTGCCTATGACGATAAGTATGGCAGAGAGAATTGGCAAAAGAGTCTCAAATAGAGGATTCCAATCACCAAGCATCAAGACTTTGTCCCAATATTGGATAAGCCAGATGTTGACAACGCCATTGGAAATAAGGGCGAGGATTGGTCCAAGAAGATAGCCTAGGGCTGCTTCCGGGAAGAGCTTCACGCTGTTGCTCTTGATTTTGGTGGACAAGAGTGGACTGGTGAAGATCGATTTTTTAGAATTGTTCTTCGACATAAAATGCTCCTTAAAAATGTAAGCCTTTACATATATGATAAACGTTTTGAAAAACAATTACACGCTTGCTTCGAAAAATGGCACGAATTGTGCGTGAATTGACATATTTCGTGCGTGAACTGACATTTTTGACGAATAAAATGCTCAAAACAGAGTTAATTTTCATAATACAGCAGCAGCGTTTTTGTTCATGGTTTTGACACTTAGTATCTTGTGAACTTAGAAAAAGAAATTAGTTTTACGTGGGATTTTTGAATTTTTCTAAAAATACGGATTTTAATTAATGCATTTTTTATTTAAAAGATTTTATTTTCTACTAAAATAGTGAACGCAAAAAGGAGGAAGGTTTAATGGCAAAATATACTGCAAAGAAAATTCGCACGACTCCAATATGGTATGCAATAGTGCTTATGATCATTGGCGCATTGTTGATTGTTGGCGGTTCAAGCGCTGCTGAAAATATCAGCAAATGGATGGTCACGGTAATTGGTATAGTTCTTATCGTGTTTGGTGTACTTAGCGCAGCTTCGGGGCTCGTTTCAATAGGAATTGTCGAAATCCTATTTGGCGTCCTAATGGTTGTGTTTGCGTGGTTATTCTACTGGGTGGCATTTCTTTTCTTAGGCATATGCTTATTTGCATATGGCATAAGGAATCTTGCCCTTCATTCAGGATTTATTCTCACCAACATCATTGATTTAATCGTTGGATTGGCAATTATTCTCTTATCTATGGGTTTCAAATTCCAATGGAACGCCATTCTAATTGAAGTCATCTACATCGTTGCCGGTGCAATGATGTTCATCGATGGCATAATGATGCTTGTTGGTAAAAAATAAAAAGCAAAGAAAAAGATCTCATCTTCCTATTTACTAGAAAGGTTTGAGATCTTTTTTCTTATTTAACGACTTTGTAACCGGCGTCTTTGACTGCTTTAGCGAGCTCTTCGTCTTTGATGTCGTTTCCTTCAATGGTTGCTTCCCCTTCTTTCAAAGAAACACTAACATTAGAAACTCCAGCAACCTTTTCTAAAGCGGATTTGACGTGCATCACGCAATGTTCGCACATCATCCCTTCAATTTTGATCGTTTTCGTCATTTCCGTTTTTCCTCCTTCCTTAAATATCTCAGTAGGCAATTGTTTTTTCGCTTTTCTTTTGCATCTTCTCTCGTCATATACGTTAAATAGGTTGATGCGTAATGCATTCAAGCAAACAGTGACCGATGAAAGAGCCATTGCTGCCGCCCCATACCAAGGTTTAAGGGAATTTAAGCCGATTCCGGTTAAAGATCCTGCGGCAATTGGAATCATTACAAGATTGTAGAAGAAAGCCCAGAAAAGGTTTTCTTTTATGTTAGTGAATGTATGCCTAGAAAGACGGATTGCAGCTACTGCATCTAATAAAGTCGATTTCATCAAGACGACATTCGCTGAATCGATGGCGATATCAGAACCTGCGCCAATGGCTATTCCAATATCGGCTTGAGTAAGGGCTGGCGCATCATTTATTCCATCGCCAATCATACCAACCTTGCCATATGTTTGTAGTTTTTTGATGATTTCAAGTTTGCCCTCTGGCAATAAATCAGAGACGAAATAGTTTAATCCTACTTCTTCGGCAATGCGTTTTGCCGTTTTTTCGTTATCCCCCGTTAACATCAAAGGAATTATTCCAAGATCCTTAAATTGTTGAATTGCTTTCTTTGAATCTTCTTTTATCTCATCGGCAACGCCTATAACGCCAAGAATCTTATTTTCCTTCTCGAAAATTAATGGAGTTTTCCCTTCTTCGGATAATTTAGCTACCACGTCTATTAATTTTTGATCGTTTAAACCCATTTCTTGGAAAAGCTTAAGATTACCAGCATGGCATTTTTCTCCATCTAGGAATCCTTCAAGCCCAAAGCCAGGCAACGCTTTAAAGGAAACGATTTCCAATGGCTTTAAGTTTAGGGATGTCGCTTTTTCTTTAATGGCTTTAGCTAAAGGATGCTCCGATTTATCTTCAAGGGAAATAGCAAATGTTAGTAATGCATTTTCATCTCTTTCAAAAGGAATGATATCTGTAACGGCAGGATTTCCTTTCGTTATCGTGCCAGTCTTATCTAAGACAATGAAATCAAGTTTTCCCGTTTCTTCAATAGAGATGGCATTTTTGAAAAGGATTCCATTTTTTGCCCCTTTGCCTGAGCCAACCATTATTGCAACAGGGGTAGCTAAGCCAAGAGCGCAAGGACAAGCGATAACAAGCACCGATATTGCTCGGTTGAAAGCGTAAGTGACCAAATCATCATTTGGTAAAGTATCAACTACTCCTTTGCCAAATATCAGCCAGCAAACAAGAACAATAAGAGATATTCCTAATATCGTTGGAACGAAGATTCCTGATATTTTATCGGCTAAAGCAGATATTTTCGTTTTGGAATTAGCCGCGTTTTGAACCATTTCAATGATTTTATGGAGACTTGTTTCGTTTCCGACATTCGTCGCCTTGCAAGTAAGCGCGCCATGGAGATTTAGCGTTCCAGAAGATACACGGTCCCCCTCTTTTTTATCTATTGGCATCGATTCGCCAGTTAAAGCAGATTCATTAACCGACGAACTTCCCTTTAAAACGATTCCATCAACTGGGAATGACTCACCAGGGCGAACAAGGAAGATATCATCACGAACCACTTCTTCTAATGGAATATCGATTTCTTCATTTTCGCGAAGGACATGTGCTTCTTTTGGTGCGAGATTCATCAAAGACTTAAGGGCATTAGTCGTTTTTCCTTTAGAAAATGATTCTAAGGTTTTGCCAACTGTTATTAAGGTTGGAACCATGCCGGCAGTCTCAAAAGTAAGACACATCGAATAATGCATGAGTTTCCCATATTCAACTCCATTTGCCGTAACAAACGAAGACATGATGAACATGATGACTAAACCATAGACGAAGGCAACTCCGCTTCCTAAGGCAACAAGCGTATCCATATTTGCCCCACCATGAAGAAAAGCTTTTGTTCCTGAAATATAGAAATTCCTATTTATGATCATAATGGTCAAAGAAAGAATTCCCTCAAGTAAGCCAAACATCAAAGGATTCTCTCCGATTATTCCTAAAGGCCATCCCCAGGACATATTCATATAGCCCATGCCAAAATAAAATAGAGGAACTAATAGAATTAATGAAAAAATAAGCCTTTTAAGGAGTTTAGGCGTTTCTGTGTCTTTTAATTCGGATTCTAATGATGCTTTGCTTTCTTTTTTATTCGCATTAGCAAGTTTTGCTTCATAACCAGCATTTTTAACCGCTTTTGTGATTTCATCTGGGCCTGCTGGTTCTTCATAAGTAACGAGCATCGAATTGGTTAATAAAGAGACATTTACTTCTTTAACGCCCTTAACTTTATTTACGGCTTTGCTAACATGCGAAACGCATGATGCGCAACTCATTCCGCTTACATAATATTTTTCGTTTTGAACCATAACTATTTTAATTTCTTCATCAACTCAAAAGCTTGATCAAGGCTTTCGGTCTTGCCTTCTTTAATATCGTCAACAACGCATGTATCAATATGTTCTTTAAGAATGATGTGACCTATCGATTGTAAAGCGGATTCAACAGCGGCTAATTGAATCAAGATATCGCCACAATAACGGTTTTCATCAAGCATCTTCGATATTCCATTTATTTGACCAACGACTCTATTTAATCTAGATTGTAATTTCTTTACTTCTTCTACATCTCTAGGGTTTGCTTTTTTCTTGCAGCATGCAGGACAGACTTCTTCTTCCATAAATACCCCCTTACGGTATATTACAAGCATAAATATATACCCCTAGGTGGTATAATGCAACATAAAAAGCATAAAGAAAAAGACATCCTCCAAGTTTTAATAGGGGAATGTCTCTTTTTTCAATCAGCTAATCATCAGAAACGATGCGGGTGATGAGGGGGTCTTCTATGAGGACGGAAAGTAAACCACCCAAAGAAGAATGGACTTCTATAGCATCTATGCGGATGGTGATGATGGAATCTATGACAGAACATATTCCTAACCTCCTTTCGGTGCAATTATAGGATGGGTTTTAAATATTTCAATAATTATTAATCAATCATTTTTAACTATATTTAAAATTAGGAAAAGTATCGATAAAAACTAACTTTTAAGTCAAAACAAAAATAACTTTAGAAATAATGAAAAATCAATGTTTTCTAGCTAGTGTTTTCTTTCTTTCGGCATTAGCGCAAACCTTATCGGAATAGGTAAGAACCCAAGCTTCTTTGCTACGAGGAATTGCCCAAAAAGTTAAAGGAAACATATGAGAAACAATCATATTCTTTTCTTTATCATTTAAAGAAAATCTTTCTTTTGCATTCCTTAAAGCAAAATAAGGGTGTCTAAAACCGTGAAATGAATGCCCTTCGTGAGCATGATGCCAATCATATAAATAGAAATCATGAAGGAGACATCCTCTTATCAAAGAAGAATAATCAATTTGAAGATTCTTCTCTTTCGCGTAAGAATAGGCAAAAAGTGCGACGCGAAGGGAATGATCATACACAGAATAGCGGCCATGCGCGGTGAATTTCTTTAATTTTTGATATTCTTCATCAAGGAGAATAGGTGATGATATTTCATGAAATTCCCTACTAAGAAGAATCTTAAACATAGTAAAAGGATTATAACATGATGAGGCTTATAACAAATCTTTTAGAAGATAACTTAGATAATAAGGCATATATAAAGTATTTCCGTCTTGAGAAATATTATACTCGCCAAGTTTGATTAGCCCTTGGACGTTAGGATAAGTTTTTTTGTCTGCTAAAACGGTTTTTGCCGTTTCATTTTCTAACATAGCGATAAATAAACCAGTATCCGTTACATAAATTTAAATAAGCTATCTATTTTTTCTTCTAATGGGGCGTCTAAAGAACGCAAGTTATAGCAATAATTAACAAGTCCATAATCAACTAACCATTGAATGGCGGGATCATATTTGGCTGCACTTGCACTATTTTCAATGTTCGAATAGACGAATTTCTTATTTTCCTTAGCCAATTGAGTGCGAATTTGCAGATATTTGAGATTTTTCCAAGCGAGTTTTTAGCATGAGTATGTATTTTTTCAAGCGAGTTTTTAGCATGAGTATGTATTTTTTCAAGCGACTTTTCTTATTTTGAAACATTTTTAATACTTTTGTATCTTTTCCATCAAAGAGAGGCATCCAGGCGCAACGATAGAACGAAACCGATAAATAAAGGACCATACGCCTAGGTAGTTTTATCAATACTCTACCGATAAGATGAAGAATGTTTTAGGAATAAGCGTCTTGTCGCTTTCGACCATTAGATGCAGGTTTCGCTAACCTTAAATTTGAATCTTTTCAAAATTGGCAATGTCTTATAAAATATTATCAACATTTTTGTTGTCAACATTTTTGTTGGGAGATGAATATATGTTTATTGGAAGAAAGAACGAATTGGAACAAATAAAAACAAAATTAGAAAGTGACAGTTTCGAACTTGGCGTCATTTATGGGCAAAGAAGAATCGGCAAAACATCAATAATTATCGAAAGCATTCAAAACTGCAAACATATATATTTCCTTGCTAGAGACGATAGTTACCAAAATAATTTGAGATATTTTTCCGAAGAGTATCGAAAATTTTTAAATTTGTCTTTTGTCCCTGAATTTTCATCTTTTGATTCGTTGTTTGATTCTATTTTGAATAGTGTTAACGAAGAAAAACTCATTATCGCAATCGACGAACTTCCTTTTTTGGTTAATTCTTACCCTGGTTTCATTTCTTATCTGCAAGGTTTTTCTGACAAAGCAAAAAGAGAAAATAAAAACATCAAGTTACTTCTTTCCGGATCAAACATGTCTTTTATGATGGACTTATTGACGAATAAAGCAAAACCTCTTTATCAAAGGGCGACATTCAAATTATTTGTAAAACCGATGAAATTCTCTGACGCAAACGAAATGCTTTTAGGGTTAACAAATATCGATAAGGCTAAATATCTATCAATTTTTGGCAATTCGCCTTATTACCTAGAGAAAATAGATAAAAAGAAAAATTTCAAAGAAAATATCGTTTCTCTTTGTTTTAATTCTTCATCTATTCTTATCGACGCGCCAAATATGACTCTTCCTTTAGGCTTTGTTACTAATTCAACTTACATATCAATATTAGTTGCAATTTCCTCAGGAAGGAAAAAAGTTAAAGAAATGTCTGATCTTTTAAAGCTAGAATCTAACGCTTTGGCTACATATTTAAAAAGGATGTCGGAAACTGGAGCTATCGAAAAAAGAACGGCTTTTAATGGCAATCAAAAAAGCATTTATTATGAAATATCTGATCCTTTTATCCGCTTTTATTACAAGTTTATCTACCCAAATATCCTAGACATAGAGCGAAATTTAGGGGCGTTTGTTTATCAAAGTGTCCTTCCCTCCATTGAGGAATTTATCAACCATGGATTTGAGGACGTCGCAATATCATATTTAAACGAAAGGAATGAAGACGGCTTGTTGCCTGATATCTTTCATCTGTTCAAAAATTACAAAGTTGACAATTCACGATTAGGCAGACCCGTCGAAATAGACATTATTTCTGATTCCGTTGATGGAAAATCGTTATTAGCAGGCGAAGTTAAATTTAGAAATAAAGATGTGTCGATTGAAAAATTAGAACATCTGAAAGAAAACGTCTCTATATTCGCCAATAAATATCAAACCATATATTATTTCTTGTTTTCAAAATCTTCATTCTCCAACGATTTGCTTAATCTTAATGATTCACACGTAAAATTGTTTTCTCTTGATGAAATGATGGGGCGAAAGCCATTATCCTAAGGATATATCCAAACACATCATCAAGATGAAACCGATAATAAATGACCATACGCCTAGATGATTTGTCGGATCTCCTTTAGCATCCGGAATCATTTCTTCCGCAATAACATAAAGCATGCATCCGGAAGCAAAAGATAAGGCCCATGGCATAATCGGTTCGATAAAATAAGCTAAAAATAATCCCAATATTGCAGCAATAGGCTCTACCGCTCCAGAAAACGTTCCAAAAAGGAAAGCTTTTAAAGAGTTCCCGCTTTCGCCCTTAATTGGCAAAGACACAACCGCTCCTTCAGGAATATTTTGAATCCCTATTCCCAAAGCAAGCATCAAAGATGAGGTCATCATAGCTAAAACGTTATCTCCAGCATTTAGATTTGCTAAGGCAACGCCAAAAGAGATGCCTACGGATAATCCTTCAGGAATATTATGGATTGTAACAGCAAGAAACATCTTTCCCGTTTTTCCTAATCTAGATGGCAAACCTTCTTCTTTATTTTGTTCAGCATGAAAATGAGGAGTTATTTTATCAATTCCCCAAAGAAAAAGAGCGCCTAAAGCAATTGAAAGAGCACTAATAAGCCATGAAGGCATATAAGTCGTCTTTATTTCTAAAGATGGCATAATTAAGGAAAATATCGAAGCGGATAACATTATTCCTGAGGCAAAGCCTAAAAAGATTTGGTTAACTCTAGGTGATATCTCCTTCTTCTTAAAAAAGAAAACAAAAGATGACCCAAGAGTCGTGCAAAAGAATATAAATAAGATTCCGAATATTGAATATAAATATGTTGGCATAATGTTCCTTTCATTAGTTAGTCTTTGCTAACTTATAATAGAATACACTTATACTCATTTAATTCAACATTAATGATTTCTAATTTCGATGGGTTTTTATGGGGGATTTTTGGATTTTTAAATAACGAACGAAAAAAGACCGCATTTACCGCAGTTACCATAGGGAATTTTAGGTAAAGGCGCAAGGTTCAGAGTCAGGTATGGTATAAGGACACGCCTTTTTTCTCTTATTGTTTGTCGGTTTCAATCATCTTAGTCAGAAAGTTCGTTGCCCAATATCGGTCGGTCGATCGCTCCGACGAAATTATAAAAATTTCTACTGTTTGTCTGTAACGTCCGTCCACTTTCGTCTTTTCGCGAACAACGGCCTTTTCGATGAACGCGCGAAGATAGCTTTTATTCGTTGAGTTTTTATGAAAATACGCTATATTATAGTTAACGGTTTGAAACGCGCCCGTATACAAAGGCTATTTGTGTACGGGCGCTTTTTTCTAAAAACAGGAGTAAAAATATGAAAAACAAAACACTATTCAAAGACTTTACAAGATATGTATCATTGAGTGTTTTAGGCCAAATCGCATTGTCCTGCTATACGCTCGCCGACACCTTTTTCGT
>CAVIJE010000007.1:0-46019 GCA_963643355.1 Sodaliphilus sp.
CTCATTAGTGCATTAAGAGATTATCAAAATTGGATATTTTTGGCTTCAGGGTGTTTTTTTAAAATCCGCCAAGCAAGGTTGTATAGTCTTATTTGTCTTTAATCAATTAACGAAAGTTTGCATAAGTCATTCAAAATTCCGTTCTTTGACTTTACAAACAAAAGATTCTTTCGATTCCGACTTAGTGTTGTGGAAAATTGTAATGATTTTATATTTTCAACATTCCGAAACCCTGTGTAAAAAACTTTTCACACCCCTGTGAATTTGATTATGTGGAAAATGTAGATAACTAGAAAAATTATCGATATTTCCTATATTTTAATTCAATCATGACATGTTGATTACAAACAAAAATCAACATTTATCCACATAGATAACATCGAATAATAGTTTTCCACATTTTGTCCACATTTTAAAATTGTGGAAAACCATATAAAACAAGTCAAAATCAAGCATTTTCAAACGTTCAATTGTGGAAAATTTATTTTCGTGTTTAAAACAATCGATTTTTATTTATAAAAAAGCTAGAATATTCCTCGGACAAATTTATGAATAACAGTATCTCAGAAATAACACAAATGTGGGATAGGATTCTCCCTAGAATAAAAGAAGAGTTGGGCAACAACTTAGTTTTTGACAGTTTATTTGCCGATTCTTATATCGATTCAATTCAAGGAAACGAGATGTTAGTGGTGGTCAATACCTTAATGGCTGCCAACGTTTTAAACGATAACTATAAAGAAATGGTGAATAAAGTCATTTCCGAAGCTACAGAGTCAAACTTCATAGCCAAATTCATGACGATCGACGAAGCGAAGAAAAAAACCATAGTCCAAGAGCCGGAAACTCCAGCTTATTTCGGAGATTCCGTTTTGAATCCTAATTACACTTTTAAAAATTTTATTGTGGGAAATTCTAATCGTGAAGCGTATCAAGCCGCCCTTTTAGCCTCTCAAGATCCTGGAAGACTTTATAATCCTATACTTATATATGGTGATTCAGGTTTAGGGAAAACACACTTGTTACACGCAATAGGTAACGCAGCAAAGGAAAAATTCCCAAAATTAAAGGTTTTATACGTTCACGCTCAAGAATTCCTTGATGAATATATTAAATATGTTAAGGGAGATAGAGAAGGCGTCTCGATAGTTGATTGGTTCAAATCGTCAGTTGATATGCTTTTAGTCGACGATGTCCAATTCCTCTCTAACAAAAAGAGTACTGAAGAAACTTTCTTTAGCATTTATAACAATCTTTACGCCGCTCATAAGCAAATCGTACTAACCTCAGATCAGCATCCTTCGAAATTAAACGGTTTGGACGTTAGACTTCAAACGCGTTTTACCCAAGGCTTGCCACTTTCAATAAACCAACCAGAATTGGAAACGTGCGAGAACATCTTAAAGATGAGAATAATCGCAAACGGCTTAAACCCTGATGATTTTGATTCTGACGCATTATCATTCTTGGCTTCAAAATTCGGCAAAAACGTTCGTGAATTAGAAGGAGCGTTCGATCGCTTGCTCTTCTACACAATCAACATCCAACCAACTAAGCACATCGATCTCAAAACAGTGATGAATTCAGTATCTGGTTTAATCAACGTCAAAGACGCGGAAGAAAAATTATCCGAGCAAAAAATTATTGATACAGTCGCAGATTATTACAATCTCGCGCCATACCAATTAACCGGAAACATTCGCACTTCGCAAATCGCGATGGCAAGACATATATCAATGTATTTAATAAGATTATTGCTTGATACTCCATTCACGAAAATAGGCAAGGCATTTGGTGGCAAAGATCACGCAACCGTAATGAATGGTGTAAACAAAGTGGAAAAACAGTTGAAAACTGATGAGACTCTGAAAAAGGTCGTAGAAGAGTTAAAGAAAAGACTAAATTGTTGATAACCATCGAATAAAAAGTGATAGTGAAGATATTCAATGATACAATATGTAAGTAATCAAAAATCAAAGTTATCCACACTTTCCACAAAACATATATTATTAATACTATAAATAAAACATAAAACAAAAAGGAGCAATGCATATGCGCTTAACAATAAATAAAAAAGAATTTCTCAAAGGATTATTAATTGCTTCTAGGGCTATCGCCTCTAAAAGTACACTTCCAACCTTATTGAACTTTAAATTGGAGATGGGAGAAAACGGATTAGAGATTACAGCCAGTAATGAAGACATCACGATTTGGACTCTCGTTCCAACTATCAAAGATGACAAGGAAATTGTGCGTAATTTCTCTTATGGAACTACATTAATCAATGCCCATTCTTTAACTGAAATAGTAAAGAAGATGCAAGGTGAAGAAATTTCTATCGAGATAATTGATGATAGAACAGCAAATATCGACGACGGTTTCACGAAATATCGTTTGAATTGCCTCTTGGCCGATGAATATCCAGATATCGATCTCGAACAAACCGAAGATAAGTTTGAAATTTCTTGTAGAGATCTAACCAAGCTTGTCGATTCAACCGCGTTTGCTGCTTCTGACCAAAATAATAGACCAATCTTAACTGTCATCAATCTTTGCGGTAAGAATGGAAGATTAACAGCAACTGCAACTGACTCCGCTAGATTATCAAGAAACTCCGCTGAAATTGGTGAAGACATCAATTTCTCCGCAAATATCGCTGCAAAGACTTTAGTCGAGGTCACACGCTTATTTGAGAATTCCCCAACCGTTTCTATTTGTGTCAACAATTCAAGAGCAATCTTCAGCTTCGGCTACACTGTCATCAAGTCTCGTTTGATTCCTGGAGATTACCCTGTTTCTAACGGCGTGTTCCCAAGCAACTTCAACTATCATCTCAGCATTAGCTCTAACGATTTGTTGAATGCCATCGATCGTGTTTCCGTCTTAGCAACTGATCGTGCGGCTATCGTTAAATTGTCGATGTCACAAAACGGTATCGAGGTAAGTTCATCTAGCGAACAAATGGGATCCGGTGCTGAAAGCATCCAAAATTTCCAATATCAAGGCGAAAGACTTGAAATCTCATTCAACGCTCTCTTCGTTACTCAAGCCGTCAAAGCGCTTTGCTCCGACGATGTCGAATTTAAGTTTTGTGGCGAAATGAGACCATTCGTCGTCATCAACCCTAATGATGAGCAAATGATTGAACTCATCACACCAATGAGAACGAGATAAAACCCATATTTATCAAAAATGTGAGCCATAAAACCTGGTTCGCATTTTTCTTTTTGCTAAATAACGCTTTTAAAGGCCTCTAAAACGCGTTTTGAGGCTTAGATGGTATAAATTACCGAAAAAATAATAACGTTGAAATTTGATATGTTTTTTCGTTTATTTTACTTTATCTTATTACTACTATGTAGTAAACTATTACAAGGGTAGAAATATGATGAAAGAATCGAAAACAATCTCCATTTACACGGAATACATCACCTTAGGTCAACTTCTTAAATTAGCTGACGTCATTTTTGAAGGAGGAGAAGCGAAAGCCTATCTTGCCTCAAATAAGGTTTACGTCAACGGTGAAGAAGATGAGCGTCGTGGGAGAAAAGTGCGTCCTGGAGATGAAGTCGAACTTCCGAATTTAATTATCAAAGTCGAACAACAATGATAATCACCCATTTAGAGCTGATAAATTTTCGGTCTTATCCCTCTCTAACGCTTGATTTTTCACCAAAGAACAACATTATCCTTGGACCTAATGGAAGCGGAAAAACGAATATTGCTGAAGCCATTTATCTTCTATCTTTATGCAAAAGTTGGAGGAATAATGACATTAGAACGTTAATTCGTTACGGAGAGGATTCCGCTTTCTTACGCGCATACGTTAAGGAAGGCGAATCAAAAAGAAAGATCGAAATAATGATCACTCAAAAAGACAAGAAGATAACGATCGACGGCAAATCCATTAAACGTCTTAGTGAATTGTCTAGATTAGTTAACGTAATTGTCTTTGCACCGGAAGATGTAAATATCTTCAAGGACCCACCATCAGCAAGACGGCGATTCCTAGATGTCGCCATTTCTAAGAAATACGTTGAATATCTATCACTCATTGGTGAATATTCAAAAGTTCTTCAAGAAAGAAACGCAATTCTTAAAAGAGAAAACGCCGATCTTGTTTATCTCGATGTTGTAACAAACCAACTAATAGCCCTTGCTGAGCCTATAGTTCGTTACAGAAAGAAATACATAGCTGAACTGAACTATGTTCTAGAGAGGGTCGCAAACGCTCTCTATGACGAGAAAAGGCATCTTCGATTGGATTACTATCCATTCTTAGAGGAGGAAAACTTCAAAGATAAGGCTAAAAAACTTTATCAAGACAGTTGTTCAAGCGATCTTTTCAAGAAAACAACATCGAAAGGCGTTCATCGTGAGGATTTCTCTTTATTGCTAGATGAGAAAGATATTTCACTTTATGGATCGCAGGGGGAAAACAGGCTTGCCGCTATCGCCTTAAAGATAACGCCGTTCTTCTTAATCGACGACATGAATAAGAAACCGATCACGATTCTTGATGACGTATACAGTGAACTCGATGAAAAGCGATCGGAAAAATTGAATCAGTTATTAGACAAACTCGGTCAGGTGTTCGTTACCTCAACCGAATGTTCAATAAATGGAGATGCCGTAATAGACGTCTCTAACGGAAATGCCACAAGGAGGAAATGAAATGGCAGAAGAAAAAAAGAGCGAACAAGAAATTCTAGACGCCGCCAAACAAAGCGGAGCTAGCGCCGAATCTTTGCAAGAAGAAGACAAATTCCAATACAAAATGGAAGAAGTGACCGACGAGAAGAAAATTGAAAAAGCCGATGCTAAATACACGGCTGAAAACATTCAAGTCCTCGAAGGGTTAGAAGCTGTTAGAAAACGTCCTGGTATGTATATCGCCACGACAGCTAGTGCTGGTCTTCACCACCTCGTTTGGGAAATCGTCGATAACTCAATCGATGAAGCTTTAGCTGGCTATTGCGATCATATCGAAGTCACAATCGAAAAAGATAATTCCATCACCGTTTCCGATAACGGACGTGGTATCCCTGTTGATATCGTTTCTAAATCCGGCTTATCCGGTGTCGAAACCGCTTATACAATTCTCCACGCTGGTGGTAAATTCGGCGAAGGCGGAGGCTATAAAGTCTCTGGCGGTCTTCACGGTGTTGGTGCATCGGTAGTTAACGCACTTTCTACATTATGCGAAGTTACCGTTCATAAAGATGGCGGAGTTTATTACGTCAAATTTGAAAATGGTGGTCATATCATTGAACATTTAAGAAAAATCGATACTTGTTCAGCGGAAGAACACGGAACGAAAGTCCACTTCTTACCTGACCCAGATATTTTCACTGAAACGACAATCTATAATTACGAAACAATCAAGAACCATTTACGTCAAATGGCTTTCTTAAATGGCGGAGTTAAAATCACCTTAACCGATTTACGCGGTGACACGCCAGTGAGTGAAGTTTTCCTTTATGATGGTGGTATCCGTGAATACGTTTCCTTCATCAACGCTGGCAAAACCCCAATTAACGAAGAAGTCTTATACGCTCAAGGCGCAGAAGAAGTCACGTTGCTTGATGGAACAAAAGAAAGAATCTATGCAGAAGTAGCTTTCCAATGGACTGATTACTATAACAATGATGGCGTTTATTCTTTCTGTAACAACATTTCCACGAAAGAAGGCGGAACTCACGTTGAAGGCTTCAATCTTGCTTTAAACAGAATCATCAACGACTATGCCCGTAAAAATAAATTGTTAGACGAAAAATCATCTAACTTCACAACGGATGACTGCCGTGAAGGCCTTACTTGCGTTATTTCCGTTAAACACCCTAACCCACAATACGAAGGTCAGACAAAAACGAAATTAGGCAACTCCGAAGTTAGAAAGATTGTTTCTACCGTTGTTGGCAATTATTTATCCGAATATTTACTTGAACATCCAGCTCAAGGAAAGGCTATTGTTGAAAAAGTTAAATTAGCTGCTTCCGGTCGTATGGCCGCTCAAAAAGCGCGTGAATCCACACGTAAGAGTGCTCTTGGCATCACTACATTACCTGGCAAATTAGCCGATTGCTCATCTAAAGATCCTGCAGAATGCGAACTTTACATCGTTGAGGGTAACTCAGCCGGCGGTTCAGCTAAAACTGGACGTGATAGACGCACACAAGCCATTTTGCCTTTAAGAGGTAAAATCCTTAACGTTGAAAAAGCAAACGAAGAACGCATTTTCCGTAACGCTGAAATCGGAAATATGATTACAGCCATTGGTGCAGGTATTCGTGAGAATTTCGATGTTAGCAAAATCAGATATCACAAAATCGTTATCATGACCGATGCTGATGTCGACGGTGATCACATCAGAATCCTTTTACTCACGTTCTTCTATCGTTTCATGAAACCTCTTATCGACGGTGGATTTGTTTATATTGCTCAACCTCCACTTTATAAGATCGATTACAAAGGCCAAGCTTATTACGCTTATAACGACGCACAACTTGAGGATTTGAAGAAAGCTCTCCAACTCAAACAAGGATACCCATTCCAACGTTATAAAGGACTTGGTGAGATGGACGCCCAACAACTTTGGGAAACAACAATGGATCCATCCGCAAGAAAGATGATTCGTATCACAATCGATGATGCAACTTTAGCTGATAAGGCTTTCACCGACTTGATGGGTGATGAAGTCTTACCACGTAAGGAATTCATTTCTAAAAACGCTAAGTTCGTTAAAAATCTTGATATCTAATGAAGGGAGACAAATATGGCAGAAGAAATTAAAGATGAAAATGTCGTGCCTGAGGAAGAAAACAATTCCTCAAACGACGAAGGGGCGATGGCTGGCATAGTTCCTGGATTGATTGATAGAGAAATCACAGAAGAAGTTCAAACAGCCTTCCTTAACTACTCAATGTCAGTTATCGAGAGCCGTGCCATTCCTGATGTACGTGATGGCTTAAAACCAGTTCAAAGACGTATTATTTTCGGTATGAACGAATCTGGTATGCAACCAGGCAAACCATATAAGAAGTCAGCTCGTATAGTCGGTGACGTCATGGGTAAATACCACCCACACGGCGACTCAGCACTTTACGGCACGCTCGTTCGTTTAGCTCAACCATTCGCAATGAGATATTGTTTAGTTGATGGACACGGTAACTTCGGTGACGTTGATGGCGATGAAGCAGCCGCTATGCGTTATACGGAAGCCCGTATGACGAAATTAGCCGTCGAAATGGTTCGCGATTTAGATAAGAACGTTGTTGATTTTGTTGATAACTATGATGGTACAGAAAGAGAACCTTCCGTTTTACCATCACGTTTCCCTAACTTACTTGTTAATGGATCAGAAGGTATCGCCGTTGGTATGGCTACAAATATGCCAACCCACAACCTCACCGAATCCATCAATGCGACGATTGCGGTTGCAAAAAACCCAGAAATCACCCCATTAGAATTAATGCAAAATTACATCTATGGTCCTGATTTCCCAACTGGTGGCGTTATTTTAGGAAGACAAGGAATTCTTGATTATTTCACAAATGGTACAGGCTCAATTGCTATCCGTTCTAAATACCACATTGAAGAAGCAGCCAATGGCAAATCTTCAATCATCGTTACTGAAATTCCTTATCAAGTAAACAAAGCAGCCATGATTGAAAATATGGCTGGTCTTGTCCGTGACAAAGTGATTGATGGCATCACCGATATTCGTGATGAATCATCAAAAGAAGGCATACGTGTAGTTATTGAAGTCCGTCGTGACACAATTCCTGAAGTTATTGCAAACAATCTTTTGAAACACACTCAACTTCAAATTTCCTATGGTGTTATTAACCTTTGCTTAGTTAATGGCGAACCAAAAGTCTTAGGACTCGTTCAAATGATTCAATCCTATATTGATCATCAAATGGACGTTTTGACACGCCGTACAAAATTCTTGCTTAAGAGAGACACCGACCGTGATCATATCGTTGTTGGCTTAATACTCGCTCACGATAACATCGATGAAGTTATTCACATCATTCGTGGATCTAAAACCGATGATGAATCCGCAGCTAAATTAAACGAAGCTTTTGGCTTAAGCAAACCACAAACTGACGCAATTTTAGCCATGACGTTACGTCGTTTAGAAGGATTAGAACAAGAAAAACTTCAAAACGAACATATCGAATTAACAAAAAATATTGAGCATTACAATTGGTTATTATCCGATAGCAAGAATATCCTCGATATGATGATTTCCGAATTAGAAGAAATCAGAAACAAATTCGGTGATGACCGCATTACAGAAATCTCTAACCAAGCTGCAGATATCGATAACGAAGACCTCTTGCCGCAAGAAAATATCTTGGTCGTTTTGACAAAGAAGGGATACGTCAAGAGAATGTCCGATGACACGTTCCGTACGCAAAATAGAGGCGGAAGAGGCGTTAAAGGTATCACAACAACATCTGGCGACCTCGTACAATTGATGCTTCATACAAAAACACATACCGATATCATGTTCTTCTCAAGCTTCGGCTTCGTATACCGTTTACGTGGCTATATGATTCCTGACGGAGAAAGAAATTCTAAGGGTATCCCAGCCGTAAACCTTCTCAATCTTGCTCAAGATGAAAAGATTGTTGCTATCGTTCCGTGCGACGAATACGGCGAGAATGATTATTTATTCTTCGCTACAGTCAATGGCGTTGTTAAGAGAACTTCTTTAAGCGAGTTTGCCTCAATTCATTCTAACGGTAAGAGAGCTATCACCCTTAAAGAAGGAGATGAGTTACTCAATGTCAAGAAGACTCACGGACATGATTTAATCTCTCTTGCTTCAAGCAATGGCAAGGTTTGCTCATTCTACGAAGATGAAGTTCGTGCAATGGGAAGAACAGCCGCTGGCGTTACTGGTATGAACCTTAAAGATGGCTCACGCTTAGTTGATGTCACCGGTTCAATGGATGGAAATATTGCTCTCGCTTTAACTTCCAACGGATTTGGCAAATTATCTTATTTTGCTGACACCGATATTCAAAACGAAGATGGAACGACAACGCATTATGATGGCTATCGTTTGACTTCAAGAGGAGCTAAGGGCGTATTCTCGATCAAAGATAACGGCAAGAATGGTTCCTTAACAGCTTTACGTGCTGTAAATGGCGATGAAGATTTAATTGTCATCACCAATAAAGGTATTGTTATCCGCACACCACTTTCTCAAGTGCATATCGCCGGTAGAAACACGGTTGGTGTTAAGATCATTTCTCTTGATCCAGGAAACAAAGTAGCTTCATTAACAATTGTTCCACATGAAGATGAAACGCAAGAAGATGAAACCTTTGTTGAAGATGAAATCAATCCAGCTTTAGTTGGAGAAACCGAAGAAACTTCAAATCCTACGCCAAACGATGTCGCAGAAGGAGACAACGCCAACAACCCAACACCAAACGACGTTGAATAAAAATGAGGGTACTTATCCATTTTGATCCAGGAAGAAAAAAAGACATTTTCGCCGGATCGCGTTTGAGGAAAACTCTTAAAAACGCATTGGAATTAAATAACACTCAATGGGTTGATTCAATTTATGCATTTCCCGATATCGCTCATCTTATCTCACCATCAGATGAGGATATCGCGAAAATTGCTAAAAACGAGGGCATACCTGTAGTTGTTTCTGCTTTATATGCTGAAGAAGACCCATCAGCAAATTTCTTAATGATTGATCTTCAAGGACGTCCAATTTTGACTCCTAAAGCAAGAAAAATAATTGATTTTGCTGATTTAGTCTTCGTCCCAACGTTAAGCGGAAAAGAGATGCTTGAAAAAGATTTCCCGTTTAAGCGCATTGAAGTGATGACTCCGGGCGTTAATCCACTTCGCTTCGAATTCGCTGATGACGCATCGGATTTATCATTCGTTCGTTATCAACGCTTCGCTAAGGAAGAAAAATACTATATAACGATTGGAAACTACGCGGATATCGAAACGATAAAAACGTTAATGACTATTGCGAAATTCGTTCCTCAATCTCGTTTCTTCTTTTTAGGGGGTGGCGTTGGCGCTAAAGCGTCCTCATTGAAATTGATTAATAAAAAATCACCGGCAAATTTAAGCTTTTTGCCAATAATCGACGAGGATTTATATTGCTCAGCCCTAAAAAATGCTACAGGGTACTTGTTATTTGATTCGATATTCGAAAATTCAATGGCTGTTTTAGAGGCGTTTGCCTCAAAAATACCGGTGTTTCACATAGGAAATTCAAATAATTCGGATCTCGTAAAGGAATACCCGAATATCGTTACTAATTTCAATTCGGTTGAGAAAACAATAGATTTTCTTACATCATTTGAAAAAAACAGTTACGAAGATACTATAATGTTGGGGTATCAAATTGCCGAAAAGAACAATTTGTCCATACTCGGTAAAAAGTTAATCGACTCATACAAATCATTAATTCTTAAGGAGGAATAAAAATGATTGATGCAAAATTAATTGAAGCGAAGCCTGAATACGTCAAAGAGGCTTTAGCTAAGAAACTTTGGGATTTTGACCCAGAGCCTTTACTCGCTCTTTTTCAAAAAAGAAGAGAATTAACAAAAACGGTAGAAGAAAACAAAGCTCAACAAAACCGTCTTTCGAAATCTGTTCCTCAAGTTAAGAAAGAAGGAGGAGACGTCCAAGCTATCTTCGCCCAAGTAAAAGAACTTGCAGCAAAAAACAAAGATGCAGAAGAAGAATTAAAGAATGTCGAAAGCGAGATCAAATCTCAAATCGAAGTTCTTCCTAATTTACCAGATGATGATTTAGTCGCTGGCGGAAAGGAAAACAACCATCCAATTTATTCTTATGGCAAAAAGCCAACGTTTGATGGCTTCACCCCAAAAGATCACGTTGAATTAGCCGAATCACTTGGCTTAATCGATTACAAGAGAGCGGCTAAAATATCTGGCACTGGCACATGGCTTTATACTGGATTAGGCGCTCAACTAGAATGGGCGTTGCTTAATTATTTCATTTCCACCCATATTGCAGATGGATATACGATGATTCTTCCACCACATTTGCTTAATGAACAATCTGGTTACACGGCCGGACAATTCCCTAAATTCAAAAACGAAGTCTTCTGGCTTGATGGTGCTGAACCAGCAAAATTCATCCTTCCAACAGCTGAAACGGCTTTGGTAAACATTCATAGAGATGAAGTGTTATCAGAAGATGATCTTCCAAAGAAATATTTCGCCTATACTCCTTGCTATCGTCGCGAAGCTGGCTCTTATAGAACCGAAGAAAGAGGCATGATTCGTGGCTATCAATTTGATAAAGTCGAAATGGTTCAATATACGACAGATGATGGCTCTGATGTAGCATTTGATGAATTAGTCAAAAAAGCCCAACACTTGCTTGAAGGATTAGGACTTTGCTACCAATTAGATAAATTAGCTGCCGGCGATTGCTCTCACTCAATGGCTAGAACATATGATATTGAAGTTTGGATCCCATCTATGGGCATCTTCAAAGAAGTATCTTCCGTTTCTAACGCAAGAGATTATCAAGCACGTCGTGGAATGATCCGTTATAAAGATAAAGATGGCAAGATGCATTTCTGCCATACCTTAAATGGATCTGGCCTTGCAACATCTCGTGTATTCCCAGCCTTGCTTGAACAAAATCAACAAGCTGACGGATCGGTTATCATCCCTGAAGTCCTTCGTCCATTCATGGGTGGATTATCAGTCTTGAAACCAATCAAGAAATAAAAAATAAAACCCAATAAAAAATAGCTCTCAGTTTTAAAATCTGAGAGCTATTTTAATACACGCATGCCTTATTTTAATCTAAATGGTCTGGTGCATCGTAATCAGATGGGTTTGGTCTTGAAGAATCATTTGCCTTTTCGGTGAATTTAACTTCTTGGACTGTTGGATTGCTATTATTCTCATCATTGCTTAATTTAGCACCATAGATGATTGCTAAGATGCAAACGACTAAGTTTGTGAAGAAGATACCGATAACGCCAAGAACAATCCATACGTATTTGCTGTATTCCTTTTCTTTTGATGCAAGAACAGCAAAGGCGATGTTTAATCCACAAGAAAGGGCACATTCTAACGCTCCAGCATAAGCGACGAATGATATGAGCTCAAGTGATGCTGCAGCTTGCTCGTAAGTGTATTGCGTTCCTTGTGGCGCGGTATTGTTCATGGTATTAACGAGTTCTTGAACGAATTCCTTATTCGCGGCTAACGCGCTATAGCTGAACCCCGTTATCAACATACCGATGAAACTTAATCCTGTTAGAACGGCGAAGATTATGCTTAATACTTTTATTGCTTTCTTCATTTTGTTTCCTCCTGTTTTAAGAATATCATTCTTTATAGATGAAATGAATATTATTGTTCTCGTAAGATACTTTTGCTAATGCACCGTTTTTAATTGGCAATGACGGCGAATAATGCCCTAAATCAATATCAAATAATATCGGAAGATTCATATCTCCTAGAATTCCTTTAACTGCTTCAAAACGATCTAAGCCAAAAGGAGCGTTATCCCAGCATAACGGACGACCAATTAAAAATGCTTTTGCGTTTTTAAACCATCCAGCCTCTCTTAATTGGAAAAGAGCACGTCTAATACCAACTGGAGATAAATCGCACGCTTCGAGATACCAAATTATCCCTTCTGGATGTCTTAGATTGAATTCCTTTGTCCCATCAAACCTTGTTCCGCAAATATTTATAAGGCAATCAAGACAACCTCCAAGCAATCTTCCTTCAACGTCGTTATTCCAATTATACGGGGTAATTATTTTTTTGCTCATATAACGAAAACGATGTAATGGGTTTATTTCTTTTTTAACTGTTGGATCAAATTTCTTTTTGAAATTAGGCTTATTCCATTTTTCATATCCAAAGAACTCCTTTTCTCCTTCTAACATTCTTATGGAATCTAATTGATTTAAACGTAAGGGTTTCTCAAAAAATGATGGAGCGCACGGCCCATAAATGGTGATTAAGTCCGTTAATGTAGTTAACGTGTATGTTAAATTCGTATTATCGGAAAAACCCATAAACCATTTAGGATTAAGATTTTTTATTTTCTCGAAATCGATAAATGGCAAAATTTCATCCATCAATTCTCCTCCTCCAACCGAAAGGATAAGAGAAGAATCGGATTCATATGCGTCCATAAATTCTTTCGCTCTTTTTTCTCCCGATGAGGAGGCAACAACTCCTTCGGCGAGATTGACGCATTCTCCTTCTTCGATAAGGAATCCTAAACGCTTAAGATTCTTCTTTGCTTGGCTATACCTAGTCTGATAAGGCTCGGTTGTTACCCCAAAAGAAGGGGCAATCATAGTGATTTTTTGATTTTTTAAAATAAATGGTGCTTGATTCATGATGAAGTTATTTTAACAAAATCGGAAACAGTTTTTTATTTATCTAAGAGAAGTTCTTAAAAGATTGGCTGATTATATTGCACTTTATTCCTTAATGAACGTTCTTTTTAACCTCATCACTTAGAAAACAAACAAATTAAGCAAAAGAAGAAAAAGAATGAAAATAATCTCAGTGTTGTTATAATATTCCTGCCATCGTGAGGAAGCCTCTATGAACCTGGTCAGGACCGGAAGGTAGCAGCCATAAGTAGAGATTCCTGTGCGGTGGTTTTTTCTTTTATAATATTCATATGAATAACGAAGAATACATGCATGAAGCCTTCCTAGAAGCCCTTAAAGCCCTTAACGAAGATGAAGTTCCAGTAGGTGCGATAATCGTTAAAGATGGAATAATCATCGGAAGAGGACATAACCATAGAGAAAATAATAACGATATTTCTTCTCATGCAGAAATCGAAGCGATAAAAGAAGCGGAGCAATATTTAAACAACTGGCGGTTAGAAGGAACGGAATTATATGTTACATTAGAACCGTGCCTAATGTGCGCTGGTGCAATTTTGCAAGCAAGAATCGGAAAGGTTTATTTTGCTTCAAAAGATAAAAAAGATGGGGCTATCGTATCGAATTATTATGTATATGATCAGCCATCAATTCACGAAAGACCCTTGATTTACGGGGGAATTTTGGAAAATGAGTGTGATTCTTTGCTAAAAGAGTTTTTCAAAGGGAAAAGGAATTAAACCTATCTTTTATTTGCTTTTGCAAGATTGTTCAAAATCTTGATTGATGTTAAAATCTAAAACGTAAAGTAAATAAAAGTAATTAGAGGACAGCGAAGTGTTTAATATTGCAATTGTTGACGATGAGGAAAACGCAAGATCATCTCTTTTATCGTTTTTGGAAAAATTCGGCAAAGAAGAAAATCGCGTGTTTAAATTTTATGAATTTAGCACTGGTTCCTCATTTTTAAGCGCCTGCCAAAAACAAAAATTCGACATTATTTTTCTTGATATAGAAATGCCTGGCCTAAATGGGTTAGAGACTGGTGAGAAATTAAGGGAATTCAACAAAAATTCGATTATTATCTTTGTTACCAATTTAGCTCAATACGCGATTAAAGGCTACGCGTTACACGCTTATGACTATATGGTTAAGCCATTAAACTACGAAGCGTTCTATTTGAAAATGAAAGAATTGATGCCATTGCTTAACGCTCACGAAAAACATGATCTTATTTTGAATATATCTTCTTCTAAGATGGTCGTGGTCACAATTGAAGAAATCTTATATGTGGAAAGTCATTCACACGATATCTATTATCATATGGAAGATGGAAATGTTTATCGTATATACGGGACGTTAGGTCTCTCAGAAAAAACTCTACCCAAAAATCTTTTTGTTCGTTGCAATTCTTGTTATTTGGTTAACCTTTCACAAATAACATCAATTAAGGGGGACGATGTGATAATCGGTGAGGAGAAACTTAAGATATCAAGGCCAAAAAAGAAAGGGTTTTTGCATTCTTTTGAGGAATATTATCAGCAATTATGAATTTCTTTTACGTTTATGGAATTGTTTCTTACCCCCTATTCCTATATATTGCAATCTTCATGATTGGGGAATGCTTGCCTAAGCGAAAGAAGTTTTTTCTTGTTGGTGTGATTTTTTCTTTGGCGTGCATCGTTGGTGAATTTTTTCTTTACCGCTATCTCGTTGATGTGATGGCCGCTCATTGGGAAAACCAATATTTGATAACATGCGTTCGCGTTGCTTGTTCAACGATCAATTTTTTGATCGCCTTTGTTTTACTTGTGGTGTGTTTTGAAGGATCAATCAGCTCTTATATATATTGCCTTGTTTGTGGAATATGCTTGCAACATTTCTCTCAACAAACGGGTAAAGTTATATTTGAATCAACAAACGTAAAAGACCAAGCGATAGAATTTGCCATTAATTTAATCGCCTACATTATCATTTATTCGCTTTATCTCCTTTATTTATACAAAAAAGGCAAAAGAATAATCCGAATCGATGAGAAAAAACAATTCGTTATTGCTTCGTTGCTAATTATGGTTGCTATCTATGCCATGCCTTTTGCAACAACCGTTAGAACCAACGAAGTGACGGCGATATTGTTTTCCCTCTTATCGGCAATAGTCGCTCTTTTAGGCTTATTATTAGAAAATCAACTTGTTCAATATAAAGCCGCAGAACTTGAAAATGCCGCAAACAGGAAGCTGATTGAAGAGCAGAAGAAGCAATATCAGATAGATAAAGCAATTATCGATAAGCTAAACATAAAAGCACATGATCTACGTCACCAACTAGAGAATGGCTTACCAATCGAAAACGAACATCGAAACGATGTTTTGTCAATCATAAAAGCCTATGATTCAATTTATCATACGGGAAATGAGGCTTTGGATATGGTTCTATCAAAAACTTCATTACGTTATCAAAAACAAAATATAACCCTCACTTGCATGGCTAATGGAAAATCATTGTCTTTCTTGAAAAACGAAGAGATATATTCTCTTTTCGGCAACATTCTCGATAACGCTTATGAAAGTGTAGCAACCCTAGAAAATCAAAATAAACGCCTTATTTCCTTGATTGTTTTTGAAGAAAATGGCGTTATAACGATTAAAGAAACGAACTATTACACTGGTGGCGATGATCTAAATACACACAAGGAAGATCGCTTAAACCATGGGTTCGGACTTATTTCCATCAAACAAATAGTCGAGCAATACAATGGTAAAATAAATATCACTAAAAAAGACGGTATCTTCACGATTAAAATACATTTCTTTAATGTTTAAGCTTTTTGATTTTGACAAGTTATGTTGTTGTTTTGATACTTTTCGTTTAGTCACTTAAGCGCTTACATTTCTTTTGTTATCTTCTTGTTATCATCTAATCAACAAGGAGGAAAAAATGAAAAGAAAGAAATTGTGGTTAGGTTTAGGCGGAATTTCTACTTTCGTATTAACTTTTACTAGTGTCGGTTCTCAACTAGCAAATAAATACGAGAGTTTGATTAACAACACCTTAAAAGCCGAGACGGTCAAAAAAGTCACCGTCGACAATCCAAACGAAGACACTGAGTATTTCAAGAGTGAGTTTGGAGAGAAAAACGAAGCCAATCAAAAGAAATTGATTGAAGCGGGATTCGAGCAAACCATCAACGAAATGAAAGAGGGAGCCGTTTTGATGAAAAACGACAACAACGCTCTTCCATTCAAGAACACCGAGAGAAAAGTATCACTTTTCGGGCATGCACAAGTTCAGCCACTTTTATACGGGGTATCTGCTGGTTCTCGTCCAAATGCTGGCTACGCTCCTGATTTAAAGGATGCCTTAGAAAAAGAAGGATTCGGAGTTAATGAAACTTTATTTAACGCTTTAAAGAACTCTGGAACGGTCAGAGGCATGTCCATGCCATGGGGCTATTTAACATATGGCTCAGCAGCGAATAGCGAAGACCCTATCTCCGTTTACTCATCCGAGGTCAAAGCATCTTGGGAAAATGATTATCAAGACGCAGCTATCTACATGATAGCAAGACAAGGCCATGAATCTGCTGATATGCTTGTTCACGATAAAGCCGAAGGAAAATACGAAGATCAATCTTCCATGGCTTTAATTCCTGAAGAAAAAGCAATTCTTCAAATGTTAAAAGAAGAAAAAGCGGCAGGTCATTTCAAGAAGATCATCGTTTTATTGAATACCGCATCTCAATTAGAGGTTGATTGGCTTGATGAATATAACGTTGATTCATGCATGTTTATTGGCTGCGTTGGCGGTCAAGGCATGAGAGGCGTTGCTTCAATTCTTAAAGGAGACACGAACCCAAGCGGAAGATTGGTTGACACATATGCCGTTTCTTCAACCTCCGCACCAGCTGTCGTTAATTCAATTGACAACACTCCAGAATATCTTAACGCTGCCGAAATCGACAAAACATTAAACGTCGATAAAAATAGCGACGGAACCTTAGAAGACGAGAATGCCTCACATATGTCTTTCCAAGCTGAAGGCATCTATGTCGGATACAAATATTATGAAACTCGTTACGAGGACACAGTTCTTGGAAGATATGGCGCTTCTAATAAAGTTGGTGCCACAGGAAATGCCTCCTCATGGAAATATGAAGACGAGGTTTCCTATCCATTTGGCTACGGCTTAAGCTACACGACTTTCAAACAAGAAATAGTTGGAACACCTTCTTATTCAAAAGAAAGTGATTCTTACGAAGTCAAAGTAAAGGTGACAAATACCGGCTCAGTCGATGGAAAATCAACCGTTGAAGTTTACTCTCAAACACCTTATGAAGATTATGAGAGACAAAATAAGGTTGAAAAGAGCGCTATTCAACTTGCTGGATTTAACAAAACCGGCATGATCGAAGCAGGAAAAGACGAAACAGTAACAGTTTCCGTTCCTCGTTATTTGCTAGCTTCCTATGATTACACCAATTTGAAAGGATATTACCTCTCACAAGGCGATTATTACTTAGCTGTTGGCGATGACGCTCACGATGCCTTAAATAACATTTTGGCCAAAAAAGGCAAGACAGGTATGGTCGATATTGATGGAAAGACGGCTGCTGGCGATCCTGCAAAAGCATATCATTTCAATTTGAAACAAATCGATACAACCTCTTATCAAAAGAGCTCTGCTGATGAGAATATCATCGTTACAAATCAATTTGACGATTGCGATTTAAATTATTGGGTTGAAGGCGCTGGAACATACCTCTCTAGAAGCGATTGGGCTGGCACATACCCAACAAAGGCAACTTCCGTTAAGGCTGACGAAAAGATGATCAAGATTCTTGGCGGAGATACCTACGTTAAGCCTGAGAATGCTCCAACAGTTGCTGAAGCAACCAAAGATCTCGGAAATAATAGCGGAATCACCTTCGTTTCGATGAAAGACGTTGATTACGATGATGAGATGTGGAACACATACCTCAATCAAATGACGTTAGATGAATTGATGGTAACGCTTGAATGTAGCTCAGGAAGAAATGCCATTACATCGGTTGCCTTACCACAAACACGTGTTGGCGATGGCGTTGATGGCGGTATGGGACATTACCCATTCGCTTATGAAGATACGACTGGAAAATATGGTTCTGGTAAATATGAAGCAGGCAAGATGTATACGACTCGCTTCACCTCCAAAACAATCCTTACTGGCACCTTCAACAGAGACCTCATCAAGAGAAGAGGCCAACTTGAAGGAGAAGACGGACTTTGGTCTGGACAAGTCGAAATCTGGAATGGCGGATTTGACCTCCATAGAACTCCATTTGGTGGAAGATCTTACGAATATTGTTCTGAAGATGCCAACCTTTCCTACTTTGTTGGAGAAATAGAAGTTCCAGCCATGGAAGCCACTGGCACTTTAGCTGGCGTTAAGCATTTCACCGGAAACGATCAAGAATTTGAACGTCATGGTGTATCTATCTTCTTCAATGAACAAGCTTTCCGTGAAGGTTCCTTACGTGCTTTCGAAGGTGCTTTGAAGGTTGGAAAAGCAACATCATTGATGCAATCATTCAACCGTTTAGGACTTGAATGGGCTTCATCAAAGAGCGCATTAAATATTAACGTTCTTAGAAAAGAATGGAAATTTGAAGGACACGCTGAAACTGATGGCACAGACAATGCACTTACTGGTTTCATGTCTCACTACGCAACATCACTTGTCGCTGGTTCTGACACTTACTGTTTGAATAGCAAAGCCGCAATCCCTCTTTTAAAGAAACAAATTGAAGATACGGATGATGGAAACCTCGTTCTTGCTGTAAAAGAAGCGGCAAAACACTTCCATTACGCAATGTCTAGATCCAACGCTATCAACGGCTTAAGCTCCTCAACACGTTTCGTTAAAGTTACCCCAGCTTGGAGAATTGCTCTCAATACGACAATCGCTGTCAGCGCAGTTCTTACAGGCACATTCGTTGCTTTAGCTGTCGCATACCAATTCAAAAAAGAAAGGAAGGAAAAATAAACATGGAAAAAATCATTGAATACTTCAAGAAAAATGAATTTGGAATCGTCCTCAACACAATAAATTCATTAGTTATTCTTGTTGCAATAATCTACTATCTTTGTTTCTCCGTTTCTGCAAACGTTTTCCAAACAGGAATCCTCTTAAGTTTCATTGGTGCATTAGTCGTTAGCGTTGCTTCTTTCTTCAAGATTCCCTACGTTAAAGCTTATTTACCAATACTTACGATATTCTTCATTACTTTAGGAATTACCCTCTTAGCAATGAATAGTGTTGGAGATATCACCGAATTCTTCTCTGGTGTTGGAATGTATGGCAATAGAGATAACGTATATCCACGTCTTGGCATTGGCATCGTATCTGGTATCGCCTTAATTGTCGAAATAGTTGCAACCTTCTTCGGAATAGAAGAAAGAAAAGCCAAATAACAAAGGGATATTTCGAAAAAAACATTCTAAATAAGACTCTAGTTTTGCCTAAAAGCTCAACTAGAGTTTTTTCTTTTACTCAAAAAACATTGATGTTACCCTTAATTTCACACGAATAATACAGTGTATAAAAAATTTAATATTTATTCGAATATCACTTAACTTTATGTTAAGATGATAAAGTTAGAAAAAGGGTTATGATTAATTTAGTTCACATCAAAAAAGATTACTACGTTGATAAAAAGCCATTCTCGGCATTAAAGGATATCAACGTATCATTTGGCGATGCTGGCTTCGTTTCAATACTTGGTCCAAGCGGATGTGGAAAGACAACAACTCTCAATATCATCGGTGGACTTGATCATTATACGAGTGGTGATTTACTTGTTAATGGCAAATCAACGAAGGATTTTAAGGATAACGACTGGGACGCGTATCGTAACGAACAAGTCGGTTTTGTCTTTCAAAACTACAATCTAATCACTTCTCAAAATGTTCTTTCTAACGTTGAGACTGCTTTATTACTTAATGGCGTTTCAGCGAAAGAAAGAAAAGAAAGAGCCCTAAAAGCGTTAGAAGTTGTTGGTCTTCAAGGGTCAGAAAAGAAGAGACCTAATCAATTATCTGGCGGTCAGATGCAGCGCGTTGCCATTGCAAGAGCCATCATTAATAATCCAAAAATCATTCTAGCTGATGAGCCTACTGGCGCGCTTGATTCAAATACTTCCGTGCAAATCATGGAAATTCTTAAGAAAATGAGCAAGACCTGTCTTGTTATCATGGTCACTCACAATTCAGAATTGGCTCATAAATATTCTGATCGTATTATCGAAATGAAAGATGGTGCGATCGTTAAAGATAGTGCTCCTCTTCCTGTTGATGAAATAAAGAATGCGCCTTCCTTAGAGAAAAAGAAGACATCCATGAGCTTATGGACAACAATCAAAAGCTCAGTAAAAAATATTTCTACGAAAAAAGCAAGATCGGCAATGACATCAATCGCTTCATCGATTGGCATTATCGGCGTTGCTTTAGTTTTATCGATAACAAACGGTTTTAGCGAATACGTTAAGAATTTAGAAACATCGGTTGCATCTAGTATTCCAATTACCATCAGCAAGGTTTCATATTCTTATTCATCAAACGATTTGAATGATGGGTATAGCGAATATCCAAGCGATGAAAAGATATACGTATACGACACATCTTCAACAAAAAGCATCGCACACACCAATTATTTTTCTGATGAATACATCCAAAAAGTTCTTAACCCAATGGTTAAAGATGGCTTGGCTCAATCCGTCATCCTTAACCGCGATGGATTGAATTTCAATATCATCAAGCAAGTAACCGATCCAGATGGAAATGTCACGTATGTTCAGGTTGATCAAAGCAAGAGCGCCTCAGCAACCGGTTCAATCCTTGACACGGTTATTTCTGTGCCTACAACGATTTTTCACGAACTTTATGGCGAAGAAGATGATTTAAGTAGCATGTATGACACCATTTGCGGCCGTTTTCCTAAAAATAGCGATGAAATAGTTTTAATCACCGATCGTTATAACAGAGTCAAAAAGAATACGTTAGTAAGTCTTGGTTTAATTGCTTCAACCGATAAGACGACTTCAAGTATCTCTTTTAGCGACATTCTTGGCGAAACGTATAAAGCTTATAAGCCATCAAAATATTATCAAGCGACAGATGACGATTCTTTTAAACTTAATATGACAGCTTATTCAAACATTAAGCCATCATACGATATATCTACTGGCAAAATAACATATTCCGGAACTCCAACAACTAGAACAATTCAACGTTATATCGAGCCAAACGCCAACCAAAAAGGACTTGCCGATATTTACAATAACGACGCTAAGTACGAACCTAAGACTTTGAAAATCGTTGGTGTTTTAAGGCCGTCTGAAACTTCATACATGAATCTTATGCCTGCATCAATTGGCTATGTCCAATCCTTAAAAGACGAATATGTCGAAGATGTGGAAAATAATTGCCAGGAGATGCAAAAAACATCTAACAACGCGTGGTTTTTCACCTCAGTCAAAAACTCTAATGACGAAGACGGACTTGATAGGCTATCAACTGCGATGACCTCTTTAGTAGAATCTTTAACTTCTGAGTCTGACACCGTTAGCACAAGCGTGGCTACTGCTGTTGCATCCGCTATCAATTACGAATATTTCTTTGCTAAGCAGAAAAATATCGATGAAGGAACAAGGGTGGTCCCTTATTATTCTGGATATTTCAATGGAGCAAGACGCATCGGGCAAGATTTCAGAGAAGACCTCGTTGGAAAATTCGTTGACACCCTTTATTCTTCAAGTGGAGACACTAGAACAGCTCTCGTTAAGAAATTAATCGCTAGATTATCTGAATCGTCTTTCTATGAATTGAATTATAAGAATCCTACATATGATTTATCTTCCGATGAAATCAATCTAGACTTCAACATTCTTGATTTCGTCGCCTATTTCCAATCGTATTCGCTTATATCTTCGATTATGATTTTCCCTTCTTCAATCACTAACAAAGATCTCATCAAAGCAAGGATGGATCAATGGAACAAGGACACCTCATCCGATCAAAATGTTTACTATACGGACATCATGTCTTCATATACGTCAACATTAGGAACCTTTATTTCCCTTATTTCGGTTGTTTTCATTATTTTCGCTTCGATATCTTTAATTGTTTCGTCAATAATGACGGCAAATATTACATATGTTTCCGTAATTGAACGTACCAAAGAAATAGGCGTTATTCGTGCATGTGGAGCTAGAAAGAGCGATGTAGGCCATCTTTTTGAGACTGAATGCATCTTGATTGGCTTTGTCGCAGGCTCCCTTGGAATCTTAGTCACGTTGATCTTAAACATTCCTCTTTCTTTGATAATTGATCATTTATTTCCTGGAAATGGTTTGCAACACATCGCAAGCTTAAATCCAATACACGCTTTGATATTGATAGTTTTATCGGTCGTCCTTTCTTTTGTTTCAGGTTTTATCCCAGCAAGGCTTGGCGCTAAGAAAGACCCAGTTGTTGCTTTAAGGGGAGAATAATGAATTTACGTGAAGATCTTATAGAAAAAATAAAAAACGCCGATGTGATTGAAGTTAATCCACACGTTGGTCTTAGTGAAGAGCAAGTTGAGTTTCAAAGAAAAGAAGGTTTTTCTAATAAAACAAAGAAAAGTGTCACAAAAACATATTGGCAAATCTTTTACGATAATGTATTTACCTTTTTTAACATTGTCTACTTTGTAATCGTTATTTTAATGCTTGCTGCAGGCATGGATTTTACGAACTACATGTTCCTCTTCCCTGTTATTTTTAATATATGCATCGGCTTATTTACGGATATTCACACTCGTCATCTTGTTTCAAAACTACGTTTGGTAACCGATCCTAAAGCAACCGTTATTCGTGAAGGGAAGGAAATATCCATTCCTGTTAACGAGGTTGTCTTAAATGATGTAATGCTTGTTTCTGCGGGCGAGCAGATTTGCGCTGACTCGATCGTTCTTGAAGGAAACATCGAAATGGATGAATCTCTCTTAACTGGCGAATCTATCAAAGTTAGAAAAAATCCAGGTGATAAGATTCTAAGCGCGACATATGTTAAATCTGGCAAGGCATATGTTAGAGTTAGCTCAATTGGGGTTGCGAATTATTGCGAAAGCATTCAAGCAAGCGCAAAAACTTTCAAACGCCCAAAAAGTGAACTTAAATCTTCATGTTTGAAAATCTTTATCTCAACTGGCGTTGTCTCAATGACTCTTGGAATCATTACGACTATTTCTTGGATTATCCGCTCTGCGGCGACAAATGATTTAAATTACGAAGCTTTCAAACGTTTCATTCCTTCCTTATCTGGGTCAATGATTGCAATGATTCCAGCTGGATTATATCTCCTTGTATCTTTAGCCCTTGCAGTTTCTGTTGGAAGACTTGCTCAAAAGAAAATGAACGTTCAAGAACTCTATTGCGTGGAGATGCTTGCTAAGGTTGATACCATTTGTTTTGATAAGACTGGAACAATTACTGACGGATCTTTGTCTTTATATGCGACAGACGTGTATGGAGAATTCAACAAAGAAGAGTTAGAAATGTCTCTTTGTTCCATCATCAAGAAAAATGGCGATGCTAATCAAACGGCTAAATGTCTCCTTTCTTCTTTCAAAGAATCAAGCAAAGAACCAAATAAAACTATCGCCTTTGATTCAGAGAAAAAATACGCTGTTGGATATTTTGAAGACGCTGGATTATTCGTATACGGTGCCCCTGAATTTATTCCTGGAGAAATGAACGAAGAACAACATAAACGCTTAAAAGAACTCACGGCAAAAGGCTTTAGAGTCTTAGGCGTATTCCATTCGAAAAAAGATGTCGAAGGCGAATCTCTTCCAAATGATTTGAAGCTTGTTTCCATCATTTCTTTAAGTGACCATATCAAAGATGATGCAAAAGCAAACATCGAATGGTTTGTTGAAAATGGCGTTCAAGTTAAGGTCATATCGGGAGATAATGCCGATACAGTTTCATATATTGCAAAAGAAGCAGGAGTTCCTAACGCCGATAAATGTATATCGATGGAAAACGTAAAAGATGAAGATATTCCTAATATCGTTGAAGAATATGCTGTATTTGGCCGTGTTAAACCAGAGCAAAAAGCCAATATCATTGCCGCCTTACAAGAAAAAGATCATAAGGTTGCAATGACTGGCGATGGAGTTAACGATATTCTCGCCCTTAAAAAAGCTGATTGCTCAATTGCTATGGGTTCAGGATCCTCAGCCGCTAGAAACGTTTCCCACATCGTCTCGGCCGATAATGATTTCTCAAAACTTCCTGATGTTGTTGCTGAAGGAAGACGCGCAATCAATAATTTGCAAAGAAGTGCTTCGCTTTTCTTAGCTAAAACCATTTTCGCTGTCACGCTTACCTTCTTTTTCTTCGTCGTTAGTTCTTTTGGAGGACCAAATTATCCATTCACGACTAAAAATCTCTATATTTGGGAAATAGTAACAATAGGTGGCGGAGGATTCTTCTTAGCTTTACAAAAAACAAACGATCGCATAAACGGTTCATTCATGAGCAACGTTTTAAGAAGAGCTATTCCTGGTGGATTCGTTCAAATTGTCGCAGTTATAATCTTCTATTCCATCCATATGGCAAATCCTGAATTTGTTAATGGGGATCAAGCCTTATTGATGTCGGTTATTTCGTTTAGCGTTCTTTCTTACTGCGTTTTAGGGAAAGTGTCGTGGAAATTTGATAAATACCGTGGAGGCATCTTTGCTTTCTTGCTTGTTAGCGGAGTTGCGTTATTCGCGCTCGATTATTTCTTTGGCGAGAAGATATTTGATATGTTCTTAAAAAACAAAGTCGATGCCAATTCGCCAAAAAGCGTCTTTGGTTTGACCTATAATTGTCTTACTCCAACACAAATTTGGATTGTTGCGGGAGTTACGTTACTTTTAATAATTGTTTATTTCACTCTTAATTATATCGACAACCATTATTTCATGAAGAAAAGGAGATCAGTATGAAAATTAATCCAGAAGTTGCTAAAGCGTTAGAAGAAGGAAAGGCTGTTGTAGCCTTAGAAAGCACCATCATTTCGCATGGCATGCCTTATCCAAGAAATGTTAAGACGGCCTTAGATGTTGAAAGGGTTATTCGTGAAAATGGTGCTGTTCCTGCCACGATGGGCATAATCGATGGCGAACCAATTGTTGGGATGACCCCTGAGCAAATTGAGGAATTCGGAAAAAGAAAAGGAATCGCAAAAGTATCAAAAAGAGATTTCCCAGTCGTGGTTGCAAATAAAGGCTGGGGTGCCACAACAGTAAGTGGAACAATCCTTATGGCCAAAGCTGCAGGAATTGAAGTTTTTGTTACTGGCGGTATTGGCGGAGTGCACCGTGGAGCGGAAAATACGATGGACGTATCCCGTGATTTATATGAAATCGGTGAAAATCCTGTCACTGTTGTGTGCGCTGGTTGTAAGGCTATCCTTGATATTGATAAAACTTTAGAAGTTCTTGAAACACAAGGCGTTACCGTTATGTCATACAAAGAAAAAGGCTTTGCTAATTTCTATTGCCGCAATTCCGGAAAACCAGTTGATGTTGTTTTCAATTCTCCAGAAGAAGCAGCTAAAATCATCCTAGCAAAACGTGAACTTGGCTTAACTGGCGGAATGCTTATTGCTAATCCTGTTCCAGAAGAATACGCCTTATCTCATGAATACATTGATGGAATAATTGACGCGGCTATCAAAGAATGCGATGAAAAAGGCATCAAAGGAAAAGACATAACTCCATTCCTTTTAGCAAAGATTGCCGAGGTTACAGGTGGAAAGAGCCTTGATACAAACATTGCTTTAGTTTTAAACAACGCCATGCTTGGCGCTAAAATCGCCGTTGAATACGCTTCGATGAAAAAGAGGAATGATCAATGACCACGGAGCAAAGATTTAAAGTAGCTCTAAGGGAAATGATGCAAACAACGCCGCTTAGCGAAATTAATGTAACCACGCTATGCGACAAATTGCATTTGCATAGGCAAACCTTTTACTATCATTTCCAAGATATCTATGACCTTTTAGCGTCAATATTCCTTAATGAAGACGTTCCAGGGCTAATAAATTGCAATAACGTCAAAGAGATTCTTGAATGTTTGCTTGAATATTCAAAAAGAAATTTTGAATTTTTGCATTTTACCTATCAATCCGCTGGCGCAGATTTAGTAACGGATTTCTATTACAATAAAATTCTTACTAGATTGATAACTGTTTATTCCCCTCATGAAAGTGGAATAGGGCTAACAAAGGCCACATATCGCAGTGTTGCAAGAAGATTTTCTGCCAGTGTATCACAAGAATTTTCCTTTGCTTTCAAAAGCCAGGGAATTACAGTTTCTAAGCTTGAGACATTCTTAAAAAAGTACATAAATTCGGCCACGCTAATCCTTTATCCAGCCATTGTTTCAATGGTCAAAGAAGAAAAAAAGAGATAGGCCTATATACTTTCTTATTTAAAAAAATAAGAGAAAGGCTATAATTACATGCGTTTAGAGGTTACCTTCTATCAAATGTAAAAGAAGATGATACACGTGTGATGGTCATCTCCACCACAAATCCATAGGAGGATTAAAATATGAAAAAAAATGAAGCAATGGGATGGATTGTATACATCCTGATGCTAGGCGTTGCCGCAGCTGTTGGCTTTTTAATGCTTAGACCTGAATTGAGTTCATATGGCTCTTCATTACCAATGAATTCAATCTTATACGTCGTTATTTTTGTTGTAGCTGGTGTGCTTATTGCCTCAATCTTATTAGAGGTTGGCCATATCATTGGCGCTAAGATTGGCGGATACAAAATAACGAAATGCAACATCTTAGGCGTTCAATGGAAAAGAGAGAAGGACAATCACTTTCATTTCTCATTCTCATTCTCTTTTGATGGCTTAACTGGCGAAACCGCCATTTCACCAAAAGAAGGAAAGAAAGCAAACCCAAGACATTATATTTATGCTCCACTTGTGATTTTCTTATTAGAAATCGCTATTTGTGCAGCCTTAGTCGTTATGGGGAAAGCTTTCTTTAAAGATAACAACTCCCTTTGGGAATCTGTCTATATTGCAGGATTGATCTCCCTTACAATTTTCATCATCATCAATCTCTATAACATCTTCCCTGCTGCATTAGATAGCAAGAATGATGGATATTTGTTAACCATTCTTAATAATAAAACCAACGTTGAAGCGTATAACAATCTTCTTATCGCTCAAGAAAAAATGGCGTTAGGAGAAGAATTGCCAGAAACTCCAATCTACCATGAAGTAACTGATTTCACCAATTCCTTAAATCAAGTTTCAATCTATAAAGCGTTAAAAGAAAAAGATTTCGTTAAAGCGTTAGAAATTAATGAATATACGATTTCTTCAAAAAGCAAAGTTTCATCTAGAAACTACAATAACGCCATAGCCCAAAAACTTTCCATTCACTTATTAAATGGCAACCTCGATGAAGTCAAAGAAGAATACGTTTCTCTTCCTCTTGAAGAAAAGAAGTTCATTGCTAATTTAAGCAGTGCACCAGCTGTTAGAGCTTATTTATTAATATCCGGTCTTATTGAAGAAAGCGAGACTGAAGCAAAGACTGCTCTTGCTAACGCCGATAAAGCCATTAAAGATTCTGGTGAAGAGAAGAAAGACATCGAACTTGATCTTATCAAAGAATCTCTTCGCAAGGTTGTAGGAGTCCATCCAGAATGGGATTTCTCCGATTATTCGTTTGATGATGCTAAAGAAGAAAAACCTTCTGAAGCTAAATCTGAAGAAGTGAAGACTTCCGAAGAAGAAAAAGACGAAAATAAATAACACTTCTAAAAAAGAAAACGGCTGAATTCAAATACACGTATTCAGCCGTTTTTATTTGTTGAACAAATCGCTATGCGTTCCTGTTCTCGATAAAGTTAAGATCAATTTATTATTCTCTATTTTATAAATCAGCAGCCAATTCGGTAAGATATGACACCCCCTAAAAGATTGCCAATTTCCTGAAAGAGGATGATCCTTATATTTTTGATCCAAGGTTTCACCTCTTTGCAATTGACGGATAACATCATCTAACAATTCAATCTTTAAATTTCTTTTGATGGCGTTTTTATAATCTTTCTTAAATTGCGTTGTCCATCTGACTTCTAAATTCGTCATTTCTTAAGTTCCCTTAACGCATCATCCACGTTTGAATATCCTTTGACATTTGGATCTTTTGAAATCTTTTCCGCTTCTAAAAGAGCTAGCAATGTTTCCTTGTTGGGTTCTTCTAACCTAACATCAAAGGGGAAACCTCCAACGGATAGAGATTTACGCAAAAATACGTTAATTGCAGTTGTTAGGTTAACTCCAAGTTCATTATACATAGCCTCGGATTGTTTTTTTAAATCGCTGTCTAATCTAACACTAAAATTTGTTGATGCCATAATTAATACCTTCTTTATATTTGTAATATATATGCAGTGCAATGCAAATGCAATACAAAATAAATAAAAAAACACCAATTTAAAAAAGATTAAGGGATTTAAAAAGACTGAATTCGAATACACGTATTCAGCCTTTTTTCGTAATTATTGTTTTTCAGGGAAGGTCATAGTTTTGAATGTAAGCGAATCCTCTTGGGCATCGCTAGATTTATAAGGCTTCAACCCTTGATATCTTTGATCGAAATAACTTAAATCATAACTTGAAGCGGTTTCGATATTTATCGTATATTCTTCATCAACTGGGATATAGGCCACAAACGCGTCTTCTAATACGGCATAAGAAAGAGTTCCTGAAGATAATAAATTAAAGCTATCAATTCCCGCTACATCTTTGCCATCTTTATTGGTGATTGTTATTTTTGTTTTGTTACTTAATTTTGGCACTCGTAAGTAATAATAACTGCCATCAGACGCATATTCACTAACCGTATCGTTATAGTTGATATCTAAAGCCATCAAATTGCTAAGACATACTTCAGGGAAATGAGCTTGGGCGAATGATTTTATATTCGTTGTTGAAAGGAAGGCGAAGAAATAATCAAAATGAAGGGAGAATGTAGTTACTAAAGCAATAACAAGGGATTCAAGAGCATTTACTATTTCTGTAGGATTCGTTGTAATACCCATTGAATCGAAAGAAATCTTTAACGCATACAAAAGATCGTTTTTAAACGCGCTTATGTCGTGAAATAGATTGTTAACAACGATATCCACGTTTGAATCGTTAATGAATGTTTTTGCAATAGACACGCCTAAATTCATTAAGGAGAATTTGGCTTGACTGTTGTTGTATATTACTTCGCAAACAGTTCTAAGTCCTTCTTGAAGACTGGTGACATAATTATCTAAAGATTCAATGCCATATAAGGTTAAATTATCTAGTAATTCACTTAAGAATAGCCCAGACGTCCAATTCTTTCTAATATATGCCGTTTTTGAAGCGTCAAGCTTATCGCCTTTGCTCCCACGCATATTGAAATCATTAATGACATAATCACCTAAAGCAGAGCGATTATCCATCTTGTTATAGAAATCCAACATTCTTGGTTCAAAAGAGGAATAATTTGAATTGATAACTGAATTTGGAAGGAAATAATCAACACCGTAACGCGTAAAGTTAAAAGCGGACATTGCTACTAATGGCACAGGATCGGACGAATTGATGATGTTATGAATATTAGAATAAATATCACTACGAGGAGAAATATCTTCATTCCATGAAGCGCCTTGTGGGCATTCGAAGCAATAAGCGAATAGATTTTCTTTTTTGATTGTTACGTCTAAATCATCGAAAATCGATTTATTCTCGTTAATTCTTTGATCAATTCTTCCACAAGCTAGATTATTTGTTGCAGCCGCCCTTGAATACCCCACGCTCCAAAGCTTAATTGAGCCGCTTATTGAATAGTTTTTGAGATAATCGTGCAACGAATTAAGATAAATCGTTGATGCTTCATAGAAGCCTTGATGCTGCTTTAATGTCTCGCCATCGCCAATCGTAAAATTACTTGCCCATTCCATTTCGTATCCTGCTCCACGGATACCGGCAGCGACTAGAGTTTCTCCATCAATTTCTTTCATCGCAAAGCAAACTCCAAGCGAATCTGAAGTAGGCTTAACTTTGAAATACGAATTTACATCAATGTTTTTAAAGCCATTTCTTTGAAGGAAGGATTGAACGTTACAATACTTATTGCTATATGATTGAGTGGAATTGCTTCCAAAAGAAGCCATAGCAAAACAAAGGCTTGATGTGGCTAAAGAACGATTATATTCGCTTGCGTCATTCTTGAAATATTCATCCGTGTAATAGGCGTTTCCAGAATAATCGCTACTGACAGCTTGAGAATAACGAAAAGAGAAACTTCCTGGTTTTTTTTGATCACAAGAGCAAAGGAGAAGTGGAAGCGTTGAATATACAAGAATCTTTCGTAATTTCATCCGCTATATTGTAGCAAACTAAAAGAAAAAGATACTAAAAAGAAAAAATAAAAATGTTATACTCTCATAGTATGGAAGTAAGCATTGCCTATAACGAATTTCTCTATCGTAAAAGAATGGAGATGGGTTTATCTAAAAGAAAGTTTGCAAAACTGCTTAACGTACCCCCTCTTTTTTATTCTTATTACGAAAACGGATATGTTAAACCAGGCAAGAAATACGTTGAAAGAATATCTAAAGCGTTAGGCATTGATTATTCGATTTACCTTGAAGGAGTTTCTTCTTACCCAGCCCCCTTACCAGAAAAAACCGGTTGGTTTGTTAATCTATATCAAAAACTTCTATCTAAGATATATGTCAAAATTGGCATATTGGTTCTTTTGCTTGCCTCGATTGGCTTAACGGTTTTTGGCTTTTGCCGATATGGATATGTCATGGATCATGCGACAAACTTCTATGGCGAGAGATATCTGACATTTGCTTATACGATGAGAGAAAAAGGCGGAATAACAGTTTCCCTACTCCACGAAATGACAAGACCAGAAATCCATTCTTCTAAAGATGGCAGATTTGTTTCTATTAGCACATCAACAGAAGATTATGCCATCAGAAGCCTTAATGCATATGCATGTTATTCAAACGACACGGAGAATGTCTATTACATTATCCCTAATGATGCAAAAAAGGCTCTTACAACCATTCAATTTCAATATATCGACCGTGAAACCCTCCTAAAATACACAAACACGATAGAAAAAAACGGGAACGAATTCACGTTTGGAAATAGTCTTTATGATGGTTCTTATAATTCTTATGCAAGTGATAGCGAGGTTTATTTAAAGCTTAAAGACAAAGCCTTAGAGCACGTTAATGAACTTAATGACGCGTTTACCTCATTAATCAAAGAGAAACTCGACCTTGATTATAATTTCTACGATGAATTGCTTGTTGATCATGCTGAAAGTGCAACAGAGAATCTCTATGCCGAAATTTCTTCTCTTGGAATGGGAATTGGCGGAGTAATTCTTACTGGTGGTTTTCTCTTTTTCATCCTGTTTGCCATTTTCTTTGGCGGCAAGAGCAAAAAGAAATTAGCAAAAGAAGCGGCACGTGAACTTAAACTAGCTAACGACGTTCCTATATCTAGAACATATAAAACGCCTAGGAAAGACATACGTTTCTTCCCTTTTATTCCAGAAACTGTCTATGAGATAATAGGCATATTCCTTGTATTCTTTGGTTCGATAAGAATCATTCTTTATACCGTTAACTTATTTAGCTTTGCTGGAATTGATCAGTCTGGTTTTGAATCTACTTCAATGAGTTTATTCATGTATTTCACGGTTGGAATGTTCTTACTCTATTTTATTGATTTCGATATTTTCCTTGATGATAGAAGAAGTCTTAGAAATTTCTTCCTTTATGCGATTGTGTTCTTCGGCTTATACATTCTTGAAGCAACGATGGTTGATTATTTCAGTAAGACAAGAGGCATTGCTAAGATCGTTGATCTTTTCTATGTCATACCAAATAACTTTTCAACGATCGCCTGTTATTTTGGCATTATGGTTTTCCTTTTCTATTCGCCAAAATGGATGGACACTAAAAAGAAAACGATATTCTTTAGATGCTTAAGCATTCTTCCTCTTGCTTGGATTCTTGTTTCCACCATTATTTTCCAAAATTATAAGAAATGGGGAATTGAATTTAATACATGGCAAGTCTATTTCTTCAATTCTGAAAGACCTCAATTCTCTTTGCTTTGCTGTTCATATCTTGTTGGATTATATTTCTTAAGATTATTCTTCAAACATCGTTATGGACCTGACGTTGCTGCCCGTTTCTTCAATGGCAATAAATTTTATTTCTTAAAGAATATCCTCGTTTGCGTGATTATATGCGCTCTTTCGCTTAGTGAATTTCTTCTTGCTCATTCAACAAAAGGCAATAGAGGGTTAGGTGGCTATTGGGAAATCATTTATTTAGCACCAATGTTACTTTTCTATCACCCTCATTTTGGCATGCGTAATAAGCCACTAGATTACTTTACCTTAATTCTTTATGGCATCTTCTTTGCAATGGGTTACGTATTTGCGGGTTTAGTCGTTATATCCTCAATAATGCTTAGCTAAGAATAAAAAGAAAACCGTCCTTGCTGGACGGGGGAATCTTGGCTTACTAATAATAAGCCTTTGTTTTTCAATTAGTCGCGGAAAATTGGACCTTCTTTAGCGATGCTAGCGAGTAATTTGCTGTATTCGCTATAATCTTTGCTTTTCTTTCTGAAGAACATATTTAATTCCTCCTATAATGTGCTTTGTTTCTCAAAGCGCCATAATAATAAAATGATTTCAAGAAGGTAATTAATGAAAGGCTTTTCAGTAAGCGTTTTCAGTAAGCGTTTTCATAAAAAAGTGCCGTAAATTGCAGGTTTTGCGACATTTTTTGCATGCGAAACTAAATTATTTTCATTGGTTTTCATTTAAAAACTAATAAATCTTAGTTACTATTTGTAATAAAGAATTGTTTTGTTTGGTTGACATTTTTCTCAGTACTGAGGTTTTTGTCAACCTTGTCATAAATAGGTAACTTAATTTATTTTCCAAGATTCATTTTGATTCTAGGGATTTCCACGCTTATAAAGTTTTTTAAATATTTTCCTGCTATGAATAAGATTTCCTTCTCATCTAATTCTTCTGGGAATAGCATTCCTTGATTAGGATGGCTTCTTATGTATTCAAAAGCAGCATAAGCTGAGACTCCAACTTGAAAAACGGTAACGACTTCATCGATGTCACTATTGTTTATGTAGTTTCCGTAATATCTAGTCTTGAATCTTTTTCCTTGAATGATGATTCCGACCGATTCTCCTCCGCTAGATATTTCTTCCTTCTTAATTAGATGTAAATTCGTAGGAATTGTCTTTGCGAATCTTTTTACTGACATAAGGGCGTATTCGCATGGCGAATATAAGAAGTGCACGGTTGGTTTGTATCTCTTATAGGTTAAATATTTTCTAATGGTGAAGATTTCTTCATACGTCGAAAGGTGACCTAATACATATCCTTGTGGAGAGTAAGATGAGTCTTCATATTTATAAGCGGATTCACGTAAACCAAGATATAAATCATCTTGATCGCAGTCAGCCATCAATTGATGTTATAGATTTAAGCAGTTTTGGAGATCTGTTTTGGTGGTATCTTCGGATTATTTTTTTGACTTTGCGGGTTTGACTCGCTTTGACAGCTTAAGTTTTAATACTATTCTCGACAAATCATTGAATCTGGAGCCCTTTTGACGGTAAGCCGGAAAGTGAGTAAAAGTGGCGTTAAGTAGAATTTCTTTTGTTATGAATAAAACGGGAAACAGAAAGGGAATCACGTTCATTGAATCCCTTTCTTCTACACGGCCGCTAGGCAGTTTAGGACATCGCCATCTGCCTATAGAATTCGTTTTATATTATTTGAAAATCGAACATTAATTAAATTCTGCCATCAACTTGATTCTCGGGAACGGAGCTTAAAATGTCGCCAACAATCAAGCCGTGATATTCTGATGCCCATAATTGTTCGACATCTTTAACTTTTACATCATCCGTTTGATAGTCTTCGCAAAAAACAATTCCGACTATCTTCCCTTCGTTATTCCAAATGGGACACATATAATAACCTTTGTCATTGTACTTAAAACTCAATTCTAATCCTGTTTCAATCCATTTTTTAACTGATTCTTTGGTCATTTTTTGATTTCCTCCCAGTGTTTTCTTATTAAATTGCCATTTTCATCTTTTTCCCACTTGTGCTGATGTGGAACGATTGGATGCTTATCAGGCCTTTTGTGATCCGTGTAATCGATATCTAAATATGCATCTCCATTTTCATTGTAATATCGTTCTTGTATTAGTTTGCCGTTATTGTAAACCCTTGTTACAGAATTAGGCTTGCCAGTATTTGGAACTTGCTTATGGTCTGTTACATCATAATCATTAATTTTAGAAATGATTTTAATATCGCTTGATTCAGCATCGTTGTATTTGGCATCGAAATGTATGGTTGTCCCTTTCATCTTCTATTCCTCCTCATCATATAGGAGTCATATTGATGAATTGGGATGCGTTTCTCCAACGCGCTTCTGAAGAGCCAATCCGGCGCAGGCCCATAGGCTATGATCCCGCTGGGTTCCAAAAAATCAACAATTTTGCCAACCTCATCAGCAAAGATTTGCCTATTCGCCAACTCCTTGGTGAACCCATTGGTTCCGATGGAGATAAGCGTGTTTTTGGGATAGGCCTCCAATGAGCTGGCCGTCCTCATGTCGCCAAGCCTAACGTTTGGGATGACCTTGATGCCTCTCCTCCCGTAAAAATAGGTGATTGCCAAATTTAGGAATATTTGGCTCTTTTGGACTACGAGCGGCATGTTGTCGTATGGGCTTGCGTCAGTTCCGATAACGCATGCGTATTGGCGGCAGACATCGAGATAATGTTCAGGGTCAGATAGGACGGCATTGAATGTCGAATCCTCGGAATAGAAGGACAAAGCCGTTTCGGCAAGGCTCTCGCACGCCCTCCTCTGGTCCCATTGGACGATTTCCTTGGGTAGATCTTTAGCCACCATCCATGGTTCGATGATCGGATATCCATCGATTTCTGTTCTTCTCGCACCATCGATGAGCTTTGCGAGATAGACGTCTCTCCTATAAGGAGACCGTTTGACGATTCGCGTTTTGTTTTCCATACGCAAAATACCTCCCTCTTGAAAAAGGATGGCATTTTGTGATAAAACCAAGGTGCTATCCGTGGCAATACCACAATGGTAAGTGGGGCGTTGGCGCGCCCTGCTTTTCTTTTCCAAGTGTATTTATCGAAGCGACTTACCATCGCATTCAACCTTAATTAGTCAATGATGCGCTCGAATAATTTCTTGAAGTTTTCCTGGGTTTCTTCGGAGAAATCGCTAAGCGAACAAGATTTCTTCAGAATCGAAGACGCCGAGGCTTTATTGAAACCTTCCTTGTTTGAATCAAAAACATCAAATTTGATTTGATCTTCTTTAGAGAAAAGGTCCTCGATTTCTTTTTTGCCTTCGAACACGTCTGAGATGCATATCGCATTATCCAAATCCGTGTTTTTGCATTTCTCTTTCATTGCGAGGCCGGCCTTACCGCCATCAAGGAGCAAATTGCGTTTATGGAACCTTATGCGTTTGATTTCTTTTAAAATCTTATCTTGCATCTTTGCGTTATCTCCAACCCCCTGGAACGGTATGAACGCTATGCTTTTAAAGCCCAATGCGTTTTTGAAGAATGTCAGATAGTTGTAATTTGCAATGCCTTCAACGAACACGACCTCGGCGTCTATGTCATAGAAGACGTTTTGCTTAATTGCAAGCCCTTCTTTGATGGGCTTCAACGAAACCGGGTCCGAGGCATCGACCGCCGTAAATAGATTGCATATCGTTGAGCGGTTGTTCTCCATTCTGACGATTCTAAGTTCATCGAAGTTATCGGTGTCGATGAGGAATGGCGAGTGGGTCGCTATGACGAATGTCAAACCATTCTTGATGGCGAATTCCTTCAAGAATCTGTGCAGTTCCCTTTGCCCTTCAGGGTGCAAGCTCGTCGCCGGCTCATCCATAACGATAATGTCGCCCTTATGGAGTTCGTTGGAGCTCAGGAAGTTGAAGAACAAATCGAAGAACCAGCGGAAGCCGGTTGATTGGTGCGCGATCATGATCGGCTCTTCGTCGACGCCTCTTGACATGCTAAAGGAGATATTGTTCTCATCGAGTTCTATCGCGAAATGGTATTTGTCCCTCTCGGCAAAATACATTCTATTGAATTCCTCGCTCAACCTGTCGATCTTCTTGTCGATTTGCTTCTTTATCTTGTTGAGCGTTGCCTTGTTTCGAAAACTTCGATACTGTATATAAGCGTTCTCAATTATATTTGGATCTATATCTATCGCTTTGAATACGGATTTGAAGAAGAGGCTGTTTTGAAGATTGCTTATAGCTGTCTCAAGGTCTTGTTGATTGAGGCTTCTTTCTTTGTAGGAAATGATTTGAGGAATAAATTTGATGCCATATTTTGACTGTATATAAATGTTGGCTTGCGAAACGTTGTCGTTTTCGATTTTGCAAACGATTTCCTGCAACACGCCAGGCTTTAGCTTTATTTTCCCGATTGCGTTGTTGTAACAGCCGCAGTTTCTGCTCCTGTATTGAGTAAGGCAGTTGGTTATAGCATCATTTAGTTTCTCCTCGCTTTTCTCTTCGCTGGAAGTTAGCTCATCTAGGCATTGCTTCCCGTACGAATAATTCGGGAAAGAATCGTTGAAAACGGGGACCCAATCCTTGAACTCGGCGACGGAGGAGTCATAATCGAACTCCGCTTTCGCTTTCTGGATATCAGCCTTGCAGCAAACTCCGCTGAGTGAAATCTCGTATGCGAACGACGCCTCGTCATCCTTGACGCAGAAGGCTATGCTAGGCTTCAGATCATTTGTTTCAAAACTTAATGTCGTCTTGTCGCGTTCTCGTATTTTTTGGGCCGAAACTTCATTCAGCGCATCGAGTATGTTTGATTTTCCGGAATTGTTGGGCCCAATTAAAACGATAACATCGCCCAAGCTTTTGCCATCTAAACCGTTGTTTAAAACTAGTATTTCTTCATTTGCTAATCCTAAGTTACGGTATTTGGAAAGTTTTAAGTATCGCATTATCTTTTTCCTCCTTTGTCAATTGAGTAAATTTTAATGATATCTTCGTACGGGCGAATCATTTCACGCTCCTCTTTAGTGAGCTTTTCTTTTTTTAATATAGGAGAAATCTCCATGAAATAGTGAATGATAGTGTCATAGGATTGGCTTTTTGCGCATTCTACGAGGAATTTTGCTTTCTCGCTGGATGGGTTATCATTTATAAATTGGCTTATGATGGCTGATGATGACGATATCTCACCGCTGCTTTTGTCTTCCACCTTGGGCAATTCGTTTAGAATATATTTTATAACATTGCCTTTGCCGATCATTTCGCTTTCGCCAATATAGTCAAATAAGCTTAGTATTTTTGCATTAACCATTTCTCTTCTATTTGAATCGTAATCCTCAATCGCTTTATATATTGTCGGTCTAGAAACGTTAAGGTAACCGGCCAGCTCAGTAATTTTGATTTCAAGTTCATGGAGTCTTTCTTTAATCATCGGAGTTTTCCTCATGGCAATAATATACACCACTTTACAAAAAGTGTAAAGTAGCGCATCATAAAAAACGTAAAGTTTATTTTTTTAATATTATTAATAACTTTTGGCGAATTGCCTCATTTCCCTATTAAAGAAAAAAGCCTTATTTCAAATTCATAAGGCTTTTGATGGGGAATTTTGGATTTTTGGATATTTATTTAGGGGAATAAGACGATTTTGATATTAACGTGTGAAAGTATGCAATTTATCGTTTAATCGCAATCTTAATAGTTATCCGGTGTTGATAGCCGTATATATCGCTTTTTAATCCGACGTATTTTTCTTTACTAGATTCTTTTCTTCTTCGGTCCATGTATGAGATATTTGCATGCATGGTCTGATACACGCTTCATAAGAAGGGTTAGTGGCATGATTAATCGTGTTATTGGAATTGACACAAGAGGCAGCTTGAGCTCCCCCATATTGCCAACTGGAGCAAAGGGACCTCGTCCAATAATCGCCATTATATTCAAATCCTTCTTTTTGATCGCAATAAGCGCCAAGGGCTCTAAGGTAATCGCTTGTTTTGCACCCTGAGTTATATGGGTCAGTTTCATCGAATGACAGTTCGTATTTCTTTGAATAAACATCTTGATAGCTTAAAAGATATAGTTTGTCGTTTATTTCTTTTGAATAAGATTGGGTTCCACACGAATCTTGCGTTGCACGACTAATATCAACTGTGGTTGTAAGAATATCAGAATCACCTAAAGCAAAACATTCCTTATAAAATGTTCCATTAATATATGATCTTATTTCTGAATTGTAATATCTGCCGAATGAAGTATCGAAAGCGCATCTTTCCAATAACGTGGTCGTTATAAGAGTGATGGAATTATCCGTTGCATCAATCATTTTCCATTTTATCGGCTCGCATTTGAACCAATATATAGCAGAATAAATCGTAGACCCATTATTAAATACATAGTTAGATTTGTACGGCTTTGCAGTGAGTGGATAATAATATTCCTCATTATAGTAATAGAAATAGTTTTGCGAATGCCTATCATCACTCGTTAGCTTATCTAATTCAGATATAAGAGAAGAATCGTCGACAACGCTTTGAGGATAAAGGCCATAGCTAACGGTCATGTTTTTGAAATCTAATACAGGTGTGCCATATTTACCTTGCATCAAAGAAAATTCATCGGCTTTCTTTTGTGCAATTTCGGCTTCTTGAATCTTTAAGGATACGATCTTATATGTTAGGAAAGATCCAGGCAAAACTACGAATAAGAGTATGCCAAAGATGATTGCATTCCTTTTAACCATACGTCTTAATAATGTTGAGTTAATCAGTTTGATTAAATCATATGAACATTTATAATTGCCAAACGTTTTAAATTTCTCTCGTTTTGCTTTTAGTTCTTTGTTTTTTAATTTTATGCGCTTGCTTTCATTGAGACCACCATTTGACATTAGTAAGCCTTTTGTGCATTCGTTATAAGCTTTGTCTAAAGAGATTAAATCTTGCTCTATCTTGCATTTATTAAGTAAATACTTAACGTCTTTGTAGTCCTTAGGAAGAGATTTAAAAATGTCTTGTGCTTTAAGGAAATTCTTATTGTGAAACGCTTTAAGGCCATTGAAGTAAGTTTCGAGATTTTTGCAATCTTCATTAAGACACTTATCGGAGTCTTTATAACCCGATATTTTTTTAAAACATGCTTTGGCGTTTATGTAATCACTTTTGTTTAAAGAGGTGATGCCTTGTTGATAGATTATTTCTTTTTTGATTTCATTTGCATCTTTGAAAGAGGCGTCTCTTCTAAGCAATGTATCAATGGTTTTTAATGCCGCGTCTAACTTGCCGCCATTTTTCTCTTTTATTGCTTTATTGTATAAGGCTTCCTTTTCTTCTAGATCGATTGCTTTTGCACATTCTTTCTCTTGTTCTTCCGAATCTAAAAATGAATGAGTTTTTAACCTGTAAAAAATCAATTCCGCATTACGATAGTCTCCATTGTTTTTGAGTTTCATGGCTTCATCGTATTTTACTTGATCTTTCTTGTTTCTTTTTTCAAGAATGCTTCCAGAAATCTTTTCTAGCAAGGCTTTCTCTTCAGGAGTTGCAACTCTTAAGGCGTTAATATAATCCTCATCTTTGGATATATCAAATTCCACCATATAGAGTTCATCGATTGTTGAACATGTATGATCACAGCATAAATAACCTATATACGCATAGGCTTTTTCTTCATAATCTAGCGCTTTTTCAAAGACGTCGCACGCCTCCTCAAACTTATCTTGCTCAAGTAGTTGGAAACCGCGTTTGATTAATTTATCTGCCGCACTATCTCCATCAAAAGAAGATTTGCTTTTTGCTTTTGGTTCGTCGCTTGCTTTAGATTCTTTCTTACGTCCTAAGATTTTTTCTACGCCACTTTTTAAATCTTGGATGAAGCCAAGTTTGGACATATCAAGTCCTTGAAGGTTTCTTATTTCCTTTGGCAAATCATATGGGTCAAGATCTTTGTAACATGGGATAAGAGTTTTATTCTTATCTTCTTTCATCATGTTAAGGAATCTTGTCCATTCGTTTTTAACCCAAACGGAATTGACATAACTTTCATCCGTTGCAATTAATAACATCATCTTTGACGTATATAAGGCGGAATAGATATACGGTTCATATTCTTTTCCGATTATCTTCGAAAGAGATACTCTTGAAAGGAATACGCGATATCCGTCTTTTGTGAGGGTATCATAAATTTCTTGCGCTAAAAGGGAATCTCTTGTTCTATCTCCTACCTCATCGGTTTCCTTATAAGAGATGAAGATATCATATGGATCTTCTTTAGATGCTATCTTAAGGATGTTTTGTTGAATGTCTGAGATTCTTTTTGCCTCATATTCATATGTTTCTCTAGTAACAACATCGGCTAAAGAAATTACTTTCTTGTAATCAGCATCATCAAGTATGGAAACTCTCGACATGCGGTTGATTGTAGGTTTCTTCTTTCCATCATAATCATCAACATACGTGATGCCATATTTGCAAAGGAGAAGGTTCCAATATATTTCCGCGTCTTCTTTTTCGTTACCAAGTAGTTGGGAAAATATACCATAGGCCTTATCGAATTCGCCTTGGCTTCTTAAGGTATTTCCGCGATTGATGAGTTTCAATACTGCATCATCATTTGTATTTGGGATTGTTTGAACGGTGTCGCATGATAGACATTTAACAATCTTATCGCCATCTTTAACTTCGAGATGGTCGCCGCACATTTTACATATGAATAAAGACATAACGTACCTCGTAAAAATTATTTGTTATTGAGAACGGAAAGATTTCTTTCGTTTATCAATTGGATGATTTCATCGACCGATGTGATGCTTCCACCGTTATCGAGGATGGAATTTAGTTTTGTTAGAGAAGAATATATCTTTTCATCGATTTCCTTGCATTTTTCGGTTGCAATTGGATCGGAATATCTAAGCCTTTCTACGACTGCGGTCATGTTTTTCCTAGAAACATCATCTTTGCACTTATTAAGAATCTTTTGGGACTCTTCACGGAAAAATTTCATATCACGGGTTGCCTCTTTTAAGAAATCTTCCGTGTTTTCAATGTGATTAACGTTTTGTTTTTTGAAAAGGAAGAGAAAGAAGAAGATGATCAATTCAAAGATTGCCACAATCAAAGGAATGTAGAATGGCATTGCCCAAAAAGCGTTAATGACACATTCAACGATTGATATAACGAAATCAACGACAATAAAAACGATCGTTAATTTGATCAAAGGCATTCTTAATACAAGGCCTTCAACGCCTTTTCTCTTATGAAGACCATAAAGGAAAGAACAAACGAATACCACGCTTAAAAATAACGTTAACGAATAATTTAATATATGTCCGTAATTATCTTTAACTGGATATGGAAGAAGGAAGAAGAGCAAAGTATAAGCGAGTATTACTAATGCGCTTATGGCACCAGTGAAAATATAAGTTTCTTTCTTAATCATCGTTATTCTCCTCTCTTATGTCCGCAATTTGGACAGAATTTTGATTTGATATGCTCGGTTTTGCATTCTGGGCAAACCCATTCGTCAGATGGTTTCTTATGACCACACTCAGGGCAGAAGTTTGAAGTTAATCCTTTTGCATGGCATTCTGGACATTCCCATGTATTTTCATTTATCGTGTTTGAAATGACGTTTTTGCTTTCTTGAAGACCTGGTTTTAGGGTTTCTCCAACAGTTTGAGCGACCTCTTTCATCATTCCTAACCCAATTCCTAAATCAATCATGCTTGAAGCAGTAGGAGATACTCCAGCTGCCCCACCTTCGTTTGTAACGGCACCAAGTGCAACCTGTCTTTGGGTTTCTTGTTGATAGGTGTATCCCTTCATTTTCATCTCATCAGCCTCGGCTTGAGCTTGAAGGCGATAAGCTTGGGCTTTAGCTTGAGCTCTCATTATTTCTTCATTTTGTTCAGTTTGGAGCTCAACCATTCTTCTTTGTTGTCTTGCTAACGCTTCATCTTTAAGGATATTTTCATTTCTTACTTTTAGATATTGCTCGGCATATTGTTCCTTCATCTTTTTGAAGTTAGGGTCATCATATGGAAGAAGAATGTTGTTAACAAAGAACTCGGTTACAGAAAGACCATATTCTTCAAACGTTGGATTGATGACGCCTCTTAATATTTCTGATATTTCATCGATATGTTCATCTACTTCCAAAATGTTGATGTCGTTTTCTTTGATCGCTTTTGCTAAATTTGCCTTAACCTTGCTAACAAGAAGGCTCTTGAATTTACCAGCAAACGCTTCCTCGCCAACAATATCGTCTTGGAATAAGCATTCACCTGTTCCAACGATTTTGAAAAGAAGTTTTCTTGGATCTTTGACAACCAAGTTAAAGGTTCCTGAGGCACCAATATCAACATGAAGGCCAGAATGAGGGTCGAATAAGCCTACCTTATTTGGCGTGCCCCATCTAACATTCATGATGGAAGACATATTCACGAAATAGATTTCGCAATGGAATGGCTGGGCATTTTGGTTTGTATCTAATTTATAGAACTTACCAATAAGAGGAAGTCTATCGGTTGTTAAGAAATGCCTTCCTGGTCCAAAGGTATCTAACGCTTCACCATCTTTGAAGAATATCGCTTGTTGAGATTCATGAACGATTAATTCTGAGCCCGTTATGAAATCTTCTATTGGATATTTGTAACAAATAACATCACTAGGCCCCTCATATTTAATAACGGAGATTTTCTTGTTATTTGCAGCATTTTCTTTAATGATTTGTTTTTGAACATCAACGATCGTATCGCATACAGGACAAGTATAGAATTTAGCGGACTTATCAACGTTTGCTTGAATATTGCATGTTGGGCAATGAATGCTTACTGATGAAGTCCCAGCATATGGGTCAACGTGTTTATGACATACAGGGCACTCGATATCTTTGCCCTTTGCTTGATCATAAACAATTGTATTTGAACATGTTGGGCAACTTAAGGATGCCATCCTATCTGTTTTGGTGTTAATTTCATAACCGCAATCACAATTGATTTTCTTCTTAGCGAAAAGTCCTGTTGAAGCTAGATGGAATTTGCCACAATTAGGACATTTTAGGTAAAACTTGCTCATAGATGAGTCTCCCTTCTTTTAACCTTACTTATTAATCTTCTAGATTATAAGAAAGTGAGTGCCAATAAAGTGCCAACTCTAAATATCTAAACTCTTAATTAAAGGAAATATAGTTGATACGTGTATGCGTTATTGATGAAAAATATATTTCTAATCTAATGTTAGATGAAAAATATATTCGTTTTTTATTACTTAACTAAGATTTGATTTTAGATAGGGGTATGAAAACAAGGTAGATTCAGATGGAGAAGAAAAAAAGTCGTGGTACCGTTAATGGTCCGGCACGATCTTTGATGTTTGTTTTTAATAAAATAAACCCGATGATTGTTTGATTATTTAGAAGCTAATTCTCTTTTCTAATCATCTGAAATATGATGTGTCATTCAATCGTGCCGCAAAAAAGTGGCACAAAAGTGGCACGATCTTTTTTTGATTAAAAACATTAAGAGAAGAACTCGATCAACGGCCTTTTCAAAAAAAGTAAAAGATGCGGATAACTGCTTGTTTGGGAAACAACCTTTATTTCCGCAAAGCATTAAATAGAATTTTAAATCGTTACTTGAAAAAGACATTAATTCAAAGAATTAGATCTCGCAAGTACAGTGATTTGAAGACTGGTGATTCGTTATAGTTCTTCATCGTTTCCAAAAGAAAATTCCCTAAATAGGTAAAAACAGGAACTTAAATAAAAAACTTACAATTTTTAGCAATCTCTTGACGAATGCGTGGGGGGGTATTATTAGAAAAACATTTGCTTGCTTATAGTTGCAAGAAGAAAGGAATATTCAAAAATTAATGAAGCAATCTACTAAAAGAATACGCACAAAATCTTTAAATTCTTATTCTGGCAAATGAAAGCTGGAAGTTTGAAAAGTGATTCTTTAATTAATTTGTTGAGAGAGGAAAAGTATATGGCTTTAATCAAATGTCCGGAGTGCGGTGGAATGGTTTCTTCCACTTGCGAATCGTGTCCTCATTGTGGATGCAAAATCGATTCTACAATTAATACGACTGTCGTTCAAAACGATAAACCAACTGTTGTGGTGTTAAAAAGGAATTGTTCTGTACCCACCACCCTTCCACTTATTGAAATCATAATCGGCATTCTCTTATCGGTCGCCATAATCGGGCTCGCCTTCCTTCTTGTTGGTATATGGACGGCTGTTATGATCAACAAAAACAACGCTCAATCAAAAGAGATTCTTTATTTTAATAGAGAAAATAACGAGTTTATTGGTTATGACATTAAAGGGAAAAAGTATAATATCTCAATTCAATCCGCAAGATCAAATATCAAAGTTCAACAGGGAGCAAATGGATATACAGGTGTTATTTATAACAAGAAAGTCCAACTTGGTTGGATAGAGACGTCAGAATCTAGAAAACTTCGTGATTTTTTGGATCAATTAAATTAAAAGTAAAGATATTCCGTACAGCAAATTCTTATTAAAATTATCTGTTAAAACGATTGGACAAGAAATAAAAAGAAGAGACTCATGTGTTATCTGAAAAGATATTCTCATACGTATGAGTCTCTTCTTTCATATTCTTCCTATCTGAAGAAAAGAGGAAATGAAAATAAACTAGTCGTTAATATAAAAGAAATGATGAAAGAAAAGAGATAATGATATTTTTTTGGCATATTTAGTAGACTTTGAAGTACTTCAATGTTTCTTTGAAGTAACTTTGAAGTAGACATTGAAGTAACATTGAAGTAAACTAATTTTAGAGGTTTTATATGTTACTGAATGATGTTTTTCCAGAATTAAAAGTTGAAGATAAAAATCTTGAGTGCAAGGCTCGTTTAAATAGAGATGATTCTTTAGGGTTTTTAAAAACAGTCGCCGGTTTTGCTAACACAAATGGCGGAACTATTGTTTTAGGCGTTGAAGATAAAACTAATACGTTAATCGGTTATGATTTAGTGGACATCGATAAAGAAAAACTATATTTCTATAAAGAAATAAAGGAACATTTTGTAACTACGCCTGATATTGACTCTAACGTTTACGAATATTTAGTTCACGATAAAAAGAGATATATCATAGTTTTTCATGTCGCTGAATCTGAAGTTAAGCCTGTGATCGTAAAAATGAAAGGGGCCCCTCTTGTCTTTGTTAGAAGAGACGGGTTTACAAATTATGCGACCGTTGAAGAATTAATCAATATGGCCAAATACAACGCCAATCCAAAATATGATTTAGATAAAACCGATAAGCTTTTTGACTTCGATGATTTCAAAAAATTAAGAGAGTTTTATTTCGATAATGTGGGGAAAGACTTAAAGATAAAAGATTTAGAATCTATCAATTTTTATGAT
>CAVIJE010000007.1:46029-57703 GCA_963643355.1 Sodaliphilus sp.
GATGATACCATTATCTCTACCGTTGAATATAAGGGGAATGCGATCGATTGTTGCAAATTTATCATTGAAAATGTCGATCTTAAGATGAACCATGGGCTTATAAAAAAAGACACGTATCATGTCGATTTAGATTCATTTCCAAAAAGAAGCCTTTTTGAAGCGGTGATAAATTCAATAGCTCACAAAGATTATTACATTGATGGCAGCGCTATTTATGTAGATATGTTCAAAGATAGATTATCTATAACCTCTCCTGGGTGCCCATATGGAAGAAAAGAATTGAAGAAGACATATAACTTAGATTCTTTTGCATCAAAAAGAAGAAATGAACTTATTTCAAACATATTCGTTCTTTGCAATGCCATGGAAGCTAAAGGAACAGGCTTTGAAAAAATAATGGACGATTACAAAAATGCAGACATCAAACACAAGCCTTTTATCTATTCGAAAAATAACAGTTTCACTATTGTATTACCTGATTTGACATTCTCAGATGGAGTCAACGTTGATGAAGAGAGCGTTAAATTGTTATCTAGCATAAATAATCCAACGAGATTTGATATTTCCATATTGGCTTATTGTTACGATGAAAAAAGAAGCGTTAAAGACATGGCATCTCATTTGAATGTGGCCAATTCGACATTTTTAAGGAAAGACGTAATTGAAAATCTTCTTTCTCAAGGCTTTTTAATAGAATCGAAACAATCAAATAAGGCTGTATTTACGACAAATAAAGAGAAAGTAACTTTATTATAAAAAAGACTTTGAAGTACTTCAATGTTTCTTTGAAGTAACTTTGAAGTAGACATTGAAGTAACATTGAAGTAAACGTATTTTCATTGCTTTTTATTTTAGGCAACGAAGATTTGTGATTTAAAAATTCTAGGGAAACCTGCACATTTCACAAAAATAAATTCTAGGGAAACCGGTACATTTCTTGTTTTTGACATTTTTTATTTAGTTTTTACCAAAAAATGAGAGGTTAGAAGCGGTGCAATTGTGACGAAACGCTTTTCCAACAGCGATTTAGATCGTGTTCATAGAAGAAAATTGGCCTAATAATACGCAATAAAATGTTTTAACAGAAAGACAAATTCACGCATCGTTTCCATCATCAAAAAGTCTTTTTCCTCTTATATCTTTAATAAATATATAAATAAAAAAGTTACAAAAAGGCTCAATAAATCTACAAAATGAAACATTCTTTAATTTTTGTTACAAAAATATTTGACAAAAAGATTTGAAGTGTTATTATTTATGTGCCAAGAGAAACAAACCACTTGGCAATGTATCTCAATAGGAGGAATACAAAAATGAAAAAAATATTATTCGGATTAGCAGCTCTCACCGCATTGGCAGGATGTTCTGGACAATCTAATAACGCGAATAAAGAAAGACTTCGCGTCGATATGGCTAATAACAATCCTCCACATGCCCTTCTTTCAAGTAATGAGGAATTAGATTGGATTTCTCAATCAATCTTAGATAAAGGCATGGACTTCATGAAATCAGGCATTTCATCACTTGCAACATACGCTTTCAAAACCGCATGTCTTGAAATGGGAATTGATGTCAGAGATGCAACAACTAAAAAGATTGATCAAATCATTTCCCAATTAAAAGAAATCACAAATCAAATCGCCAAGGGTTTCCAAGACTTAACAAATAAAACCCAATGGGTCAGAGATTGTGACAAGATGGACAAGGTTCTTGAAATCCTTGATGACGTAAGATCTCCAGTTCTTGTTGAAATGCAAACTCTTGAAAGCATTGCCGCTAAGGAAAACATTCCTGATTACGACCAAGACTTCCTTGAACAACAAAAGACAAGCTTCGTTGAAGGGTTCAAAGATAAACTTATCTTCTATAGCCTCAGTAACCAAGTATGGCATTCAACTGAATTACTCGCTAAAAAACTCTTATATCCAAATCCAACAAAGAAAACTCAAACATTGATGGATTTATATGATAACACCTTAGGCGCAAATGAAGTCTGGGATTACCAAGGCTATGCTCCTAGAATCCAATTCATCCAAGAATGCGCCTTCCTTGTTAACTCTTTAGCTCTTCTTTCTAAGCTTGAAGCCGCAAGAGAAATCAGCAAATATCAACCAGGTGACTCAAACATCGATGGCATTAAACAATCAGTCGTATATATGTGCGATGCAGTTAACGCCATAAACGAAATGTTCCAAGCAGAACTTAAGAAATTAGATGTAATCAAACAAAACCACGATGATGAAGACTGCCCAACAATGTCTCATATTCAAAGAACATTCGACTCAGCTGGCTTCGTTCATATCTCAACAGACTACACAGTCTCAGCTTACTTAGCAACCATATCTCTTGAAGATGTTGTCTGGAAAAACACCGTTGCTGACTACTATAGTGATAGCTACAGCCATTGCTTCAAATCATTCAAGGCAGAGGAAAGCATCTATAACTTAGTCTACAGCGATTATTCAAACTACATCAATTGCTGCCAAGTAGAAGAAGGATATAACCTCAAGTATTACTTAAGAGACCTTGGCTTCAGAGTCCCTGAATCTAGACAAGAAGAATTCGATGACGCAATTGGTTTCTACAAAGATATCAATGTCACTCACGAAAGCAGAGGCTTCTTAAGAGGAACTGACTACTACGCTGGTTATAGATACTATGACTGGAATGGCGAACTTAAGACTAATAGATACTGCAGAGTTGGTGAAACATTCTGGAAAAACTACGATGACGAAGAAATCTATAGCGATGCTATCAAACAAAAGATGGTAACATTCGTCAACAAAGATAACACCAAACTTGAAGGTTCAACCATTTGGACAATTGCCCATCGTCTCAATGATAAGGATTCTAAATTAATAGATCATTTCTATAAGGGAACATCTTATAACGATACCGATTACGCAAGCTATAAAGTTAAATAAGAGTTAGTAACTCTAACCTCCGTCAAATTGGCGGAGGTTTTTAAATGTCTTTTTTAGTGTAATGGATGTAGTCCGCTGGTGTAGTCAATGGTGTAGTCAGTGTAGTCCGCTGGTGTAGTGAGCGGTGTAGTCAAATTTTTAAATCTACAATTTTTTGGACTTTAAAAAATATCGAAAAATCAAAAAATCCATTGAAAAACCCCTCTGTTTTTAAAAGAGGGGCTATCAAAGTTATTTAGCAAGCAATGGTTTAACTTCTTTTAGAATTGCATCCATCTTAACTTGAATGCATTTATTTTGATATTCGATGTTTTCTTTTTGCTTTGTTTTATATGAAATATAAATAAAACCTGGAATAAGAAGAAGGAGAAGTAACGTAAAGCAAGTTCCACCGTCAATCGGCTTATATGTTTGCTTTTGCACTTTTAAGGCGAAATATTTATCTTCAAGGGTTTTGATAGAACGATAATTCTTCATATCTTTATCACGAGCTAAGATATGTTCGATATGATGGACTGGCCCTGTCCTCCTTCTTGTATCTTCAGTATGTTTCCAACCGAATTTCTCGTATTCGCTAGTATCTTCTCTAGTCGTTTTAGTTTCGATATTCATAATCACCTCATGCGATTTTGCTTACTTTCTTAGTTGAAAGATCTAATTGATAGAAATGTGCGTCTCCTAATACTAATTTAGGAATATAGTTAAGGAAATATAGGTTATTTGAAGATGTTATTAATAGATTAGACCCGTAATATTTCGTTTCGTATCCTAGAATCTTTTCTTGCGTGCCATCCTTAGTCGCAGATTTACTAACTTTATAGAAACCAGCACTTTCTAAAGAAGTCTGAGGATAGGAATAATAATACACGTCATTCCCATTAAGGAGAATTTCATTTGGATTGGTCTTGCTGCTAGCAATCTTCGTTCCTTCACCTAAACTTGTGAAATCTGTTCTTCTGACTGAATTATCAATAATTCCGTTATAGATATAGAAGATGTTATTTCCATCAAAGATAAATTGTTTAACGTTTTCGATCTTTTTACTTAGATTTTTGGATTTTAAATCTTCGGATGTAGAAGTTATATCATCTAATGATATGTATTCGATATTTCCATTATCTTGCAACGTCCCGCAATTGATGAAATAAAGTTTTCCATCTTTGATTGTTAGATTCTTGGCTCCGTTAATTTCTGAGAATTTAATATATTCCGATCCATCTAATTTCATTCTTGAGATTCCGCCAGAAGCACCTGCCCAGTTATAATGGGTCGCATAAATATATGTTCCATCGGAAATCATATTTCTAACATCATTGGTGCTAATTTTTTCTGCTTCCGAACCAAGTTTGAGGTCAACGCAATATAAATCATTGTTTGTTAGCATCGTCACTTGATTGAAATAAAGCTTATCGCCATAGATAAAGAAATCTTCAACCTTGTTTGTCGTAAGCTGGTAGTTAGTTTTGTTAATTTCATCATAGGCATATAGCGTTTTTCCAGCATACATGTTTAGGTAATACACTTTGTTGGAATATTTAGCGCTTGTTCCGCCAAGATTTAATGGGGTAACTTCAGGTGCGACAAAGCCATCTAATAAATCGATCTTATATTTTGTTGAAGGATTGTATTTATATAGATGTAAATCCGTTGAATCTATATAGATTAAATAACCGTTATCATCCACATCAAATCCATTTACTTCTTTGCTAGCAATAAGTTGCGTTGAAGTCTTGTTTGTTAAATCAATAGACCAGATTCCATATTTAGAATCATCGATCATTCCGTATAAATCCGTGTAATGGAAGTAAAGCTTATTGTTCTTGATTTTTAGGAATTCACCGGAGGCGTTAGTTAGTTTTGTTGGGCTCGTGCTTGAAGAAGATAGGTCAAGATAACCAATATAATCATTAAGCGTTCCATTTATCGCGCAATAGAGTTTGTTACTTTCAATGATATATTCATGAACTTTTTCGCTTAAAACGAGCGCGGTTTTGAAAGATGTTAGATTCATCTTATATAGGTAGTCATTGTCTTTTTCGTTTGTGAAATACAAATTACTTCCGTATATTGCTAAATTATCTGTTTTTCCCTCAAAGATTTTAGTGACTATTGGTTCAGCGTCAACATTGCTCGCGTCGACTTTGTATATTCCCGATTTTGAAGAATTTAGGCAATTGCTAGAGTAGTAATAGATGTTCTCACTTGCTTTAACGAAATCATCGATATTACTATCGGTGTAGATGATTTTGCTTGTTCCCTCGCTTATTTCCTTAACGGAATTAAGGAATGGTGATCCTGCGGTAAATACGGCTTTATCTGAGCTGTATTTATTGAATTCTTTTGGTGAGGAATAATCTATTCTCTTTAGAGGTGTTTCAGCATTATCTGTATATGAATACAAATATTTATTGTCTAAACCATTGGCAAAATAAAGTGTTCCATCGCTAGAAACAAACACTGGCATATCATTTTTATTTGCTTTGATGGTTAATGTCGCGTTCAAAGTTAATTTGTTATAGTTTTTGTTTGTTATTTCAATTGAATAGGAATAGACACCTACGTTTATTGCAGAAAGAACAACTGTTCCGCTTGAATCTTTAACGGTTTGTTTAACACTTGTTCCCTCAGGTTGAACTCCGACTAATTGAATATCGTTAAAATGATCCGCGCCATCATATTTAACTGATTTGCTTTCAAATGCGAAACCAGAGAAATCGATAGGCGTTATATTTAATGTCGCGTTTAGAGTTTTTGTCTTATATCCTTCTTTAGATAATGTAACGCTTGCTTGATACGAACCAACGTCAGTATAAGCCTTTCTATTTTCGTAGGATATTGAAGTTCCTTCTGGAATTCCGCTTACTTCGTTTAAGATATGCGTATTTCCGTCATATGGGACGCTAAGATTGCTAAAGACGACACCCGTGAATTCTTTTTCGTCTTCTTTTGATGAGACTGAATCGCTTTGACTTGCGCTAGAAGTGGCTTCTTCGCTTAAGCTTTTGGTTGGCTCTTCACCCCCCGACAAGAGATAAGCGTTAACGTTAGTAGAACTGGTAATAACAATTTTCTTTTCATTTCTTTCCTCCTTGTTATTTATTTTGTATTTCCGGCTAATATGAACGGAAATGAGAATACAGATAATACTGAAGAAATTGCGATTGCTAATAATAACGCCCCAACTCCAATAAGGAATCCGATAAGGGCGAAAAGCAATTTCATCATGATCAAGAATTTAAGGCCGTCCAAGCTAAAACTAAAAATTATGCCAGGCATTCTTATTGTCCAGGACGCAACTTCTAAGAAGACCTCGCCAATCCAAGAAGCGGAGAATATGCAATAAATATCGGCTAATAAAACATATCCAACGATAATAGGCAAAGCAATTGTCCAGCCTAAACCTACGTCTTGATAACGAACGATACAAGCGATAAGGGTGCCAACTAATCCTAATATTGCAACAATGATCGCCCATGTTAAAACGTTCTTTTCTTCTTTTTCCTCTTTTGTTAATGTCGGCTTTGCTTTTTGAACAGCGATGTTATTTTTCTTTTTGGAAGTAGGGGCATCGATTATTTTTGTCGTTTCCTTACCGTCATAATTGAATTTCTTATAACATCTCTCGCATATTCTAACGACTTTAGTCTCACCATTTGGGGTATTGGTTTTAACGATATTTATTTGATCACCTGGGAAAAGAGGTTGGCCACATCTGCTACAAGTGGCAATCTGCTTTTTGCCATCTTTATTGATTGCTGGTACGTTTTGTGGTTTTTCTTCTTCCTTTGGTTCCTCTTTCTTTTCTTCTACTTGCTGAGGCTCCTCTTTCTTTTCCACTATCTCGATTTTCTTTTCTTCCTTTTCATCTAAATCATCATTTAGAAGATATTCAAAAGAACAATCAAAGATCTTGCATAATTCTTTTATATTAGCGATATCCGGTTCGTTTAAGCCGCTTTCCCATTTGCTAATGGTTTGAAAAGAGACGTTCATTTTCTCTGCTAAACCTTTTTGAGTTAAACCCGCTTCAGTTCTAAGCTTTTTAATCTTTTGTCCGAATTTCATTGTGTTTTCCGCCTTATGGATTTAATTTCTACTTTTTCACGAATTAAGTAAATAACGTGTTTGGCGAACCGCTCGCCTTTTTAGAGAATTACAACCTAGATACTTAGTTCTTTCTATGTGTTTCTTTCTTTATTAATATAACATTTAAGGCCAATTCTTTTTAGTAAAACTAACACATGGTTGAATAAAATACGAAATATCGCATATAACGAATTCATTAATAAGAGGATTTTGCACTAACTATGTTTTAAAAAAGCCAAACGCGTTTGCGCTGGCTTGTTTGTTGTTTTATTCCCAAATTTCTTTTGCTAGGTTGAAAGCAGCCCAGGCCTTTGGCCAACCAGCATAAAAAGCTATATGAGTTATTATTGAAGATATTTCCTTCTTAGAAACACCATTATTTTTCGCGTTTAACAAATGATATTTGAGCGATGAATCTGTTATTCCTTGTGAGATTATGGAAACTGTGGTTATTATGCAACGCATCTTCAAATCGATATCTTCGTTGTTCCAATTTTCCCCAAAAAGAACATCATCGTTGAAATGAGCGAAGTCTGGAGCAAATTCGCCTAAGGAATCTCTACCCGCACTTTGTTTTATTTTTGCCATACGTATCCCCTTATTTTATTTTGTTATACTCATCATCGTTAACTGCTTCGCACCATTCATTACTAGTGTCTTCTCCAGAAATTTCAATCGCTATATGGGCGAAGTAAGAGTCTTTCTTTGCCCCATGCCAATGCTTAATGTTAGGAGGGATGGATATTACATCGCCTTCTTTTAAACTGATTGGATCTTTTCCTTCTTCTTGATACCATCCTTCCCCAGAAACGCATATTAGCATTTGTCCTCCGCCTTTTTTGGCGTGATGGATATGCCACGCATTTCGACACCCTGGTTCAAAAGATACATTCGCGGCAAATAATGGATCGTTTGGTTTTGTTAACGGATTCAAATAAGATTTGCCGATGAAATATTTAGCATAAGCAATATTTTCTTTTCCGATTCCAAACTTATTTGCTTTCTTAAATTCTTCGAAATTTTCAATTTTCATATGTAAATCTCCATTATTTTTATTTCTTCGATGTTTTGTATCTTAGCCAAACTGCTCCAGAAGGGAAGGACTTAACGCTTTCTAGATGCAATGGAATTACGTTGCTTTCTTTAGCTAAACCATCAAAAACGCTAGCCATTCCCTCACGTCCGTCGATTCCTGCGCCAATAAGAATACTTATTTCATCAATTAAGCCATTTTCAAGGAAAGCCCCATTGATATGACCCCCGCCAACGATTGTCATTCTTTCGATATTAAATTGATTTGCCAATATCTCGCACGCTTTAACTAAATCAACTTTTTCCTTGCCGACTGAAATCCAAGAAATATTTCTCTCTTTTAGGTAAGCAAGATATTCAATTGAAGCGTTCTCGCTAGTTAAAATAAGCAAGGGTTTTTCTTTGCTTGTCGTTTCATTCCAAAGCAAACGTCCTTTGCTATCAGCGATAATCTCATAACCATCAGAATCTATTGCTTTATAAAAACATTCTTTACCTATTACATTTTTATTTTTTGCTTTGAATTCGCCAGGAAGAGACATTTCTATTTCAGCGGTGTTTCTTCCTGAAAGATGAGTTTTAACGTTTAATTCTTCAAGTGTTGAATAATATTCTTCAACACCAGGAAGGCTTTCTGTCATTTTGCAATCTATCCTTCCATCGAGTGAAGTCATCATGTGACATACAATATAAGGTTTTTTCATAATTGATCCTTCTTTTTAGACGCACAATTTATGTGCTATAGTTAACTTACTACTTAAAGTCAACTTTAAGTCAATTACCATTTGGAGGCTTTGCATGTTTTATTCGATAGGTGAAGTGGCAAAGATGTTCAACCTGCCATCATCAACAATACGTTATTACGATTCTGAAGGGCTGTTCCCTAATCTAAAACGTGAATCGGGAATTAGAAAATTTTCGGATAATGACCTCGAGGGTTTAAGAGTAATTGAATGTCTTAAGAGATCGGGATTGGAAATTAAAGACATCAAATTATTTATGCAATGGGCGAGCGAAGGAAAGAAAACATATTCCAAACGACAAGAATTAATCAATAAGCAAAAAGAACGCATAGAAGAAAAGATTAGAAACTTGAATAAGGCTTTAGATATGTTGAAATATAAATCATGGTATTACCAACAACTTGTAGATGGCAAAGAAGAAAAAGAAACCAAAGCAAAAGTGCCAAATCTTCTTCCTGAAGATATACGCATTGCATATGAAAATGCACATAAATAGAATTATCTAAGATAAAAAGCAAGCATTTATCGAACTTTATTTTAACTTCGCTAAGAACGAAGTAAACAGTGAAGTAACAATGAAGTAATACTTCACTCTTACTTCATTTTGTTTTAAAATATATAAAACAAAGAGGTGATGATATGCTATTTGAAGAATTAGTTCCGAACCAAAATATAGAAGATTACGAAGTTGAATTTAAAGGCATTATTTCTGAAGGCGTGGCAAAAGACAACAACGCAAGAGAAGAGGTTGGCTGGCTGAAAGAAATAGCGGCATTTGCCAATACATTTGGTGGAGTAATGTATATTGGTGTTGATGATAAAACACATAACGTCTTAGCTTTGTCTCATAATGAGGCTGATAAAATAGCTTTAATGGTCCAACGTTTGGTTTCAATACATATTGAACCGCCAATACGTTACAAAATTGAAAGAATTATCGTTCCAGGAACATCTCCAACACGTTATGTACTTGCCATTCACGTGGAAAAGAGCAAATTTCCACCAGTTTCATTGCATATGAATAGCCTTAGTATCATTTACACTCGACATTTTGGAAAAACAAGCCCTGCAACAGGCGAAGAGATTCGCAATATGGTCATGTCTAGCGATCACGTATCTTATGATGTTTTGGAAGCGGATGAACTTTTTAACAAAGACGATTTCAAAACGTTATATGCTTTTTACAAAGAACAAAACGATGGAAAAGAGCTAACAGAAAAGGATTTACTTAATATAGGCTTTTTCACCCTTGATGGTAAATTGAAGAACGGCTCTCTTTTATTCAAGGATAATTGTGAAGATTCAAGGACGCTTGTTGAATGTTCCGCATTCCCTGGAATTAGCAAAGGGGACAATGTTTTTCTTGCCTCAACTAGCATAAAAGGAAACTTAATTGACGAATATAAAGCAATTATATCTTTTATAGATGGGCGTTCTGTGAACGGCTTCGAAAAAACTCCTGATGGAAGAAGGGAACTTTTCTCCTTTCCTAAACGTTCTTTGTCTGAAGGTGTTGCAAATGCCCTAGGACACAGGAATTACTTTATTAGTGGCACGCAAATTGAAATTAATCTTTATAAAGATCGTTTAGAAATTATTTCACCAGGTTCCTTACCATCAAACAGATGGTTAAGAAAAGAAACGAATTTATCAGAAATCCCTCCTTTAAGAAGAAACGAATTAATTTGCAATGTTTTTTCACTTTGCAAAATTATGGATCATAAGGGAAGTGGATTTGACAAAATTGAGCAAGAATACAAGGAATATGGACCAAAGTTTGCTCCATTCGTTGATTCCGATGATTCATTTTTCTCTTTGACATTACCTGACTTGACTCATTTATCGGGATTAATTAGCAATAATGAAAAACCAGCAGTTTATACTTTGAGCGGAGAAGAAAGTCCAAAGCAATTAGAAATTCTCTCTTATTGTTGGAATAAAGGAAGAAGCGCCTTAGAAATAGCGGAGATGCTTGGCATAAAGCCATCAACTTATTTTAGAAAGGAAATACTTATGCCTTTAGTAGAGAAAAAACTATTAATAGCTAACAATGCATCTTATCCGACAAAATATTTTGCTGATCATAATAAAGTGTTGCCGCTATAAGTTCGTTATGAATGAAGTAAACAGTGAAGTAACAATGAAGTAATACTTCACTCTTACTTCATTCTTCTTTTAATTCAATCAATTTAAGCGAAGATTCAACCACTAAAATCAATCCTCTAAATTTCGATAAAAATAAAAAATCGCAACCCCTTTTCATCTCTCAATTTACGTAATAAATCATTTTAAAACGGAAATTGATGGCTTTTTAGTGGGGATATTGCGATTTTTCGATTTTTGAACATAGAAGAATAACAATCTAGTCATTTTTCTTGATTGAATAACGAGACCATATAAATTGGGAGATATGTTATCTTTCAACGTACTTGAAGATTTGAATTGCAAAATACGACCGCGCGCTTAATTTCATATTCATCATTTGAAAGAAGATTATCTAACGCCAAATGCCTTTATAGTCTTTTCCGGATTTTACTTCAATTGATAAGATTTTGTTTTTGTATGTTACAAGAAAATCTACCTTGCCTTAAAATCAATGAAAAACGAAACTTTTCCAACCTTAGAGAGGAAAAACCTGTCTTTTCCGGAATCGGATTCCGGATTAGCCAGAATTTATTGCAATCATAATCAAAGATGAATAGTTTTAATTTTATCTAGGGAATAAATCAAAAATTCATCATTAGCCTAGCGACTTGAAGTGCTAACTGTACTTACAATAAGTTTGTGTTTTTTGGCCCTTATTTCTTGATATGAATTTATTGAACGCCTAATTATAGAGTGATAATCTTAATGCATCTCTGTTTGTGCGTATTTTACAAAAAGAAGATT
>CAVIJE010000008.1:0-5310 GCA_963643355.1 Sodaliphilus sp.
GATTGACTAAAAATAAGAAATAAGATTTATTGATTGAATTTAGTGTTTAAAAAATAAAAAGCATTGTTGATCAAGTTTAATCTTCCGACTTTTCTAAAAGATTTATTTGAATGGGCCGTTTTGCTTAGATTTATATAAAGAAAGGATCATACCCTGATTCGTGTTATGAATGGCAATCAATAAACCTTCATCCTCGCTTGGTGTAATAGTTAAACAGCCTCTTGTGAGTGTATTCTAAGTTATCTACGTATTATCAAATGAATGCTAATCATAGCAAATAATCGTATTTACTTTCTTAAAAGCCCACCTATTTCCTATATGTATCTCCCTCTAAGGACATATTCATTGGGGTTTTATCGCCTCATTCGCGTTAAAAAGATGCTCTGATAGTTCATTCTCTAGAATCTTGGTTGAATCAACCCTTAAACGAAGCTTATTCAATAAAGCAATACGAATCCTAGCAAATCGTTATCGGCTTTATTAAGTTGTTATCATTATCCGTTCTTAACGCAAAAAAAGAGGCTATTTCTAGCCTCAATTTATTGAACGTACCTAATTAGTTGCCTTTATAGGCATCCTTCATGATTTGAATCATATCAGGAATTAATGGAAGACGTGGGTTTGCAGGGGTGCATTGATCTTCATAAGCAAGATAGGCAACATCTTCGAGTCTGCTAAGATAATGTTCTTCATCAGGTATAACAGATTGGAAGTTAGGATCGATGCCGATTTCTCTCATAAGTTCGGTGATCTTTGCAGCAAGTATTTCGCCTGCTTTGGATTTATCATCACATTCAACGCCTAACATGCGGAGAATGTTTTGATATTTCTTATCGCAGCAATATTCTTCGTATTTTGGCCAAACGGAGAGTTTAGCTGGGGCAGTTCCATTATATTTAACAACGTGTGGAAGGAGGATAGCGCATGTTCTTCCGTGGACTGTATGGAATTCTCCACCCATCTTATGTGCTAAGGCGTGAACTAAGCCTAAGAAGCTATTTGCGAATGCCATACCAGCGATTGTTGCGGCATTATGCATCTTTTCACGTGATACTAAATCATGCTTTCCATCTTTTACGGCTCTTGGGAGATATTCAAATACGAGTTTGATTGCCTCTAGGCAAAGACCATCGGTAAAATCTGAAGCCATGACAGAGGTATAAGCCTCGATTGCGTGGGTTAAAACGTCCATACCCGTTTCAGCAGTTGATCTTGCTGGGAGGTTTGTCGTGAATTCAGGATCGACAATAGCAATTGATGGGGTTAAGGAATAATCTGTTAAAGGATATTTCTTTTGGTTTGCTTTATCGGAGATAACAGCGAATGGGGAGACTTCAGAGCCTGTTCCAGAAGTTGTTGGGATGGCAATGAGTTTGCTCTTTCTTCCAAGTTCTGGATATTTGAATGCACGTTTACGAATATCCATGAATTTTTGTTTGAGGTCATCGAAGTTGACTTCTGGATGTTCATAGAATATCCACATGCCTTTAGCAGCATCCATTGGGGAACCTCCACCAAGAGCGATAATCGTGTCTGGTTGGAATTCTCTCATTAATTCAACGCCGCGTTTTACCGTTGTTACATCTGGATCTGGCTCAACTTCGGCAAAGATTTGATACGTAACAGGTGTTCTTCTTTGTTCTAATTCATCAATGATCTTGTTAAGGAAGCCTAGTTGGACCATTGAGTGGTCAGTGACGATAAATACTTTATTAACGTCTTTTGCAGAGCGTAAGTATTGAATGGAATTGCGTTCAAAATAGATCTTTTGTGGGACTTTGAACCATTGCATAGTGTTTCTCCTTTTGCCAACTTTCTTGATGTTTAATAAATTAACTGCGCTAACGTTACCGGAAACGGAGTTATGACCATAGCTACCACATCCTAAGGTAAGGGATGGAGTAAAGGAGTTATAGACATTACCGATGCCGCCAAATGTTGAAGGAGAGTTCCAAATAATACGGATGGCTTTGACTTTATCGCCGAATTTATCAGCCATTTCTTGTGTTTTGCAGTGTATTGCTGCGGAGTGTCCTAAGCCACCGAATTCAAGCATTTGCTCACATTTATCGAATCCTTCGACGGAATCCTTGACCTTATAAACGGCAAGTACTGGTGAAAGTTTTTCTCTAGACATTGGTTCTTTTACGCCAACTTCTTTGCATTCAACAGCGATTATTGATGCATCGGCAGGAACGCTAAATCCAGCTTGTTCGGCAATCCATTGTGGGCTCATGCCAGCAACGGCGCCATTCAATTTAGCATTGGCGACGTTTGGATCTTTTGCGGTGAATCCAAACATGAATTTCTCAAGTTTTTCTTTTTCTTCTTTGGAAGCGAAATAGACGTGGAAATGCTCTAATTTTTCTTTGATTGAATCATAGATTTCTTCATCAACGAAGATTGCTGATTCAGAAGCGCAAATCATGCCGTTATCAAAAGCCTTAGAAAGAACGACGTCATTGACTGTTTGATCTTGATCGGCATCTTTGCAAATATAGCAAGGAACGTTACCTGCACCAACGCCAAGAGCTGGTTTTCCGCATGAATATGCTGCCTTAACCATGGCATTACCGCCAGTGGCTAAGATTGTTGCAATGCCAGGATGTTGCATTAAAGCGGTGGTTGCGTCCATCGATGGATGTTCAATCCATTGAATGCAATTTTCTGGAGCACCAGCGGCAACGGCTGCATCACGCATGACAATAGCGGCGGCTTTTGAGCATTGTTGCGCGTTTGGATGGAAGGCAAAGATGATAGGATTACGTGTCTTAATTGAGATTAAAGACTTAAAGATGACCGTACTTGTTGGGTTTGTAACTGGGGTGATACCAGCAACAACACCGACTGGCTCAGCAATTTCAGTGATTCCAGTAACAGGGTCTTGGCTGATGATGCCAACTGTTTTAGAGTGGCGCATATTGTTAACGACATATTCGCAAGCGAATAAATTCTTCGTTGCCTTATCTTCAAAACAGCCACGATGCGTTTCATCAATAGCTTTCTTAGCTAATATACCATGGTTATCTAAGCCGGCGACTGACATCTTAGCAACGATATAATCAATCTTCTCTTGATCATAATTTGCGAATTCATCAAGGGCTTTTAATCCTTTTTTCACTAAAGCGTCAACTTCAGCTTCAGCCATTTCTTTTGGCGTAAGTTCTTTCTTTTCTGCCATAATTGTTCCTTTCAATAATGTGATTTAATTTAATCGGTATTTTCTTACCGGCAACATTATATAAAATTAATAAGTAAAAAATTATTGATACCGCTTACATTTTAATAATTAACGGATTACCGGATATCAAAAAACATCAAATAATTAAGTGTTTATCGAATGAATTTAATAATTTATATATCAACACAAAAATACTGATATACTTTAATTTTCGATATTAAAATTACCGTAAAAACTTCTATTGCAGAACCAACCAATCCCATAATATGAAGATTATCAATAAAATCGTTATTAAAATTATTACAAGTTATATCTATTTGAATTTAAATATCAAAAAATCCAATTTTCCCCTGCAAAACCCCATTATTTTTATATATGCAATTACATTTGACCAATGGATTTAAGATATCTTTCAAGAATGACCATAGCCGCACCAGAATCAATCTTCTTTTTTTGTTTCTTTGAATTTAAGCCATTTTGATGAAAGATCGCCGATGCTTCAACTGTTGTATTTCTTTCATCTTGCTTTTTGATTGGAATGTTAGGGAATTCTTTTTCTAAATCAAGAATAAAGCTATTTACGATTGGAGTCATCTCGCATTCATCTCCGGAAGGAAAAAGAGGATAGCCAATTACGATATTTTCCACTTTTTCGATAGAGAAAACATCTTTAACAGCTTTAAGAGCCTCATTATATTCCCCTAGTTTAAAACGTACTTCAGGTAAAGGGGAAACAAACATCCCACTACGAGATATTGCAAGCCCTATTGAGCCCTTCCCTAAATCAATTGCTAAAATATTCTTTTCCATCAATACAATTATATAGTTTTAGCTTATTTTTTTACAAATACGGCTTTTTAAGATATTCAAAATATCAAGAAAAACTGTCTTCGGACTTCTTTCCTATCATTTATATATATAGGAAAGGTTTTCTAGTATAATTTTACCTATGAACGAAACTCTTCCACTTTTTAAAACGTTAAAAGACAAAAAATGGTTTTACCCTTTATTGGATTTTTTAATATTTAGCGCTACTTTTTTCATTACTTTCCTTATTTATATTTTGATATTCAAAGGCCTTGGCTTTTACCCATTCGATGAAGGTGGGCTTACAACGATGATGTCTGATCAAAGAGACCAGTATGTCACTTATATGCGAACGTATCAAAACGCTTTGAAAAACGGAGAGAATCTTGTGTATTCCCTTTCCAAAGTCTTTGGTGGCGATTTTCAATCTCTATTTACGTATTATCTAGCTTCACCCTTTAATTTATTTGTTGTTTTCATATCTTCCGCGGATATACCGGCTTTCTTCTTTTACACTTCGATAATTAAAATGTCTTTTGCGGCAGGAAATATGTATCTTCTTGCTAGATATGTTTCAAAGAAAAAAAGACTTGGATTTCTTGCTTTTTCTATTGCTTATGGCTTAATTAGCTACGCTTTTGTCTATATGTTTAACTTCATGTTTCTTGATGGATTGATGATTCTTCCATTAGTAACATTAGGTTTTGAAATGTTAGAAAAAACAAATAAATGCTGGCTATATCCCCTTTCTTTAGGTTATGCCTTGCTTACAAGTTGGTATATTGGCGCGATGATTTGCCTCTATTTAGTTATCCTTTTCTTATTGAAAGTCTTCTTTAATAAATGGGATAGCAAAACAAGAATAAAATATTTAATGAGGTTTGTCGTATTTTCTCTATTAGGTGGGTTACTCGCTTCGTGTTCTTGGATTTGCGCTTTCTTACATTTTGATGGAACGAAAGCCAGTTTGAAACTTCCTAATAGCAAATTCTTCTCATGGACTATCTTCATCGAAGGATTATTGGAAAATAACTACATTACGGACAGTGCAATATCAAGAAATACTGGCTATATGACAATGTTTGTTTCCGTCGTAACACTTCTTTTTGCCCAGATTTATTTTGCCAATAAAAAATATTCCTGGCGTGAAAAAGCAATAGACGGGTCCCTTATTTTGGTATATTTCATCGTTTCTATATCTAGCGTTTTAAATGCCCTTTTCCATGGTGGAAGAGAGCCAACGTGGTTCCCTGGAAGATATTCCTTTATCATCGGTTTCTATCTTTGTTACATCTCCTTAAAGGAAATGGCCAATCTAGAAG
>CAVIJE010000008.1:5320-28612 GCA_963643355.1 Sodaliphilus sp.
TATTTGGGGGATGGGAATACCTGCAATAAGTTCGGCAATAATTCTTCCATTAATTACTCTAGTCATCAAAAATGGATTAGAGAAAGATGCTGAACCAATCCTCTATTCTCTATCAACTATATCCTTAACCATCTTTATTATTTCCCTTGCCATTATTCTTCTTTATCTTCTTTTCATTCTTTTAGCAAACGTCAAAAAAATCAAAGTTCCTAAGCATATATCGCTTGTTGTTGAAGCAACCATTCTAACCCTAACTCTAATTTCTTCTTACCGTGGAGGCTATAACGTTATTAAAGCAAACGTTGATGATAATACCTATCAGCCATACGGAACATATCTTAGCGACGATCAATTATCACCTGTTTTTAATGCTGTTAAAGAAAACGATTCATCCTTATATCGAGTGGAAAGTACTTTTAACCGTAATGGCTCAGGCAATCAAATAAACAACAACCCTCTTTTCTTTTCCTATAATGGCTTAAGTCATTTCTCTTCTACCGAAAAACAAGATATCGCTAGATACATGAAAAGAATCGGTTTCCATAATAATGGTTTTTGGGAAGCATATGACGCTGGATCAACTGAGGCTATAAATTCATTTGTCGGAATCAAATATCTAATCGATAACGGACGTACAAATAGAGACAAACCTAACTTTATTTACAATGATTCATCGCTAAATCTCTTTAAGAAGATGGATATCAGCAAAGAAGCAAATGATGTGACCTACACCTATTATGAGAATCAATATGCTCTTCCATTAGGTTTTTGCGTTGATTCATCTTCTTCAACATATGTTTCGCAAGGCACTAAAAAAGAAGGATATCAAAACACATATTGGTATGATCATTTTGAGTATCAAAACGAAATGTTCAAAAAGATGGACGGATCAATTCTTGATGAAACGGGGAATAAGAAAGAAATATTCCATAAAATCGACACATCAATCAAAACAAAAAACGATAAAGCCATATTAAATTCAACCGATGAATTTGGAAGAACGACCTTCCTCTTAGAAAAAGGCGCAAGAATCACTTATACATTCACAATTCCTTCTGAAGCGGCAAACAATACTTTATACATTCATGAACAATCAGAAACTAGCGGTTTCTATTATTATCTTGATGGATATCCAATAACAATCAGAAATTATTGGCATGCCGGAATTCATTCCTTTAACGCCAAAGTAGGTTCAACCCACACCCTAGAAATCGTTAATAACGAAAAAGATATGAGTGTCGTCTTAAACCCTGAAGTATATTTTGAAGACTTAGCCGTTTTAAGAGAATATCTAACATCCATAAAAGAGGGCGGGGCTAATAATCTTAAACAAACTCATAGCCTTTCGAAAGTTAGCTTTGAAGGAGAATTCACCCTTAAAGGAAATAACAAAGAATTCCTTTTCACTTTGCCATATGATAAAAACTTCTCGGTGTATCTAGATGGCAAGAAAAAAGAAACGATGACGCGTTTTGATATATTCACTGCCATATCCCTAAAAGATGAAAAAGAGGGCACCCATGTAATCAAAATCGTTTATAACGACAAAGGTTTAACCGTGGGAATCATTGTTTCCTCAATCGCCGTTATAGCCTTTGTTCCAATTGTTATTTTCTATCCACGCCTAGAAGATAAAATCTTTAAGAAAAAGGAAGATGAATCAACATCTTCCAATTAATCAATAATTTGTTTCTTTTAACAAAAGCAAATGCGTTTTGTTTTGTCTTTTGAAGAAATCCATTAAGAAATATCCTGCTTTCATAAGATATTCGCCAGAATATGTTCCTTTTTCTTCTCCATCAAGAATGACCATGTATCTCTTTTTAGGGTCGAGTCCTTTCAATTTCCAATAATCAAGATGCCAGGTATGGTTGCTTCTTTCAAAGAAAATAGCCATAGCCTTGCTCTTGTCTTTAGATACGGAAATTAAAGACATCTGATCTTCATTAGCGGGATTAGAAAGATGATATAAGGTTCCATTCATAATGATTTCATTATGGAATTTATGGTAAATCTCCGTTCCTTTATTAAGAATATGCAGATCTTCTTCATTTAGGAGAGTTGGATTCATTTCATATCCATAAGTGCCAAATAAAGCAACATCTACTTTCGTTTTATAGGAAGTTTGAGGTGATGCGGAAACGTGGCAAGATATGCAAGAGAGAGGATATCCTAAAGATGTGTAATATTGAATTTCCGCTCTTGAAGCACCATCGGTCTCATCGGAAGTCCAGATTTGCGGAACATAATAAAGGGTTCCTAAATCAAATCTTGCCCCGCCAGCCGAGCATCCTTCAAAGAAAACGTTTGGATATTTAAGACGCAATTTAGACAAAAGTTTGTAATAGCCTAAGGTCATACGGTGATAAACTTCGCCCTGTTTTTCATATCCTAGATAGCTAGAATAATGTTCAGCCATATTACGATTATGATCCCATTTAACATATTTCACGGGGTATTCGTCGAGGATTTTTGAAATTTCACCGAAAATATAATCAACCACTTCATCATTTGTGAAATCAAGAATCAATTGATGTCTTTCTAGGGTCATCCAATCTTTATTTTCATCATATCCTAGAACATATTCTGGGTGAGCCATGAATAATTTAGAATTCGAAGAAATCATCTCTGGCTCAAACCAAATGCCAAAATCAAGACCAATAGAAGTCAAATAATTTGTGAATTTATGAAGATCAACCTTATTCTCGTTCACTTGCCAATCGCCTAATGATGATGAGTCGTTTTCTCTTTCGCCAAACCATCCATCGTCTAAAACGAATAGGTCAATCCCGATTTTCTTAGCTTCATTCGCATAAGCGATAAGCGAATCCGTATTGAAATTAAAGAAACATCCCTCCCATGAATTGAAGATTAATGGACGTTTTTCTTCTCTCTTATCTGTTTGAATATTCTCTTTAACTAAAGAATGGAAAGATTGAGACATCTTATCAATTCCGTCTTTCGAATAAGAAATAACCGCTTGAGGGGTGATGAAAGATTCATTTCTCCCTAATACGAATTTGAAATCTTCATCATTGATGCCATAGACGATATGCAAAGTTCCATACATCGTCTTCTCCATTCTTGCTTTCCAGTTTCCTGAATAGAGAATGTTAAAACCTATAGTTTCTCCCGCTTCATAATTATCTTTTTCTTTTGAGATGAAAAAGAAAGGATTTTCTTGATGGGAGGATTTGCCTCTATTTGAAGAAATTTCCTGAATTCCATCGTGAATCTTGCTTATTTCTTCTTTTCTTTCCCTTGCCCATGCTCCATAGAAATGGTGGAGATAATAATCTGAGGAAGGAAGATCAAGTTGAAGGGAGAAAGCACGTAAAAGTTTTATTTTCTTTCCTTTATTTTCAATTCTAAAGGATTTTGCAACGATGTTTTTATCGCGATATATAGATATATATTCCGTTAGATAAACGTTCGATGTTATATCTTTAAGAACGATTTCAAGCGTATCAACATTATCTTTGTTATAGACGTTTTCTTCACGGAGTAATGGCGCATCAAGCGAAGGGAGAGAATCTAAAGGCTTAATGCCGCGATAAATTTTATGCTTAACATATTCAAAATCAGTAAGATATGAACCGTTTTCATGCTGGATGATTATTGGAGCGTCACGTTTATCAGCTTGGCCGTGAGATGATATTTCTTGTAAGGTCTCAGGGTAAAAATAAGCTGGAGTTGGCGTCATAATTGACATCTTCTTATCTAGATACGTGTTATCTGGATAAACAACCCTGCTCTTAATGATGTCAGTCGTATCATTTAAACGCTCACCAAAATATAAAGTTTCTAAACGTCCAAATCCATTAAGGTGGATGATATAGGACATATCTTTATTGAATAGATGAAAAACATTTGTTTCCGAATTGAAATTTATCATAAATCTCTCCTTCGAGTAAAATTCTAGCAAAAAGCGGTATTTTTATCATTAAAAAGAAGAAATTTTAATTCATTAAAAATATCAATAATTTTGTTCTTACCTTGCCTATTTGTTACCTAGTATAACGTTAATCCAAGAATTAAAAATCTATTTTTATCATTTTTGTTTTTCTCTTCCTTTATTTTTAATAAAATAACACACGTGAAAATAAGGGAATTCAAAGAAATGAAAAAACATCTATTATTAGTTCTAAGTCTTACTAGCGTGGCGATGCTATCATCGTGTATTGGCAGCAAAAAAGATTCATCTTCAGCCAAGGAAGAGAATTCAAGTCAAATAAGCAACGATTCATCTTCGGAAAGTACGGCAAATTCTTCAAGCGATGCTTCCAAAGAAGCCTCATCAGATGCTGCATCTTCTTCATCAAGCCAATCATCTTCTTCATCTAAAAGCGATGGCGAATGGAATACGAATTATTCGGATGATAACGTCGATTATAATTATGTCGCCAATAAAAATGTTGGATTAACCGATATCGATATTAATACTCCTTCGGTTGGAACCCAACCAGTTTTAGTTGTTCCTGTAACATTTACCGATAAAACATTTACTAACACCGAATTAGAAGAAATCAAAACTCTTTGCGGAGGAGAAGCTAAAGATACCTCCTATTGGGAGTCTCTTGGATCATTCTATGAGAAATCATCATATGGCAAATTAAAATTAGAATTTACCTATTCCGACCCTGTTTCAATGGGTGTTACTGCCCGTAGTTTCTATAATTCCTATGGTAAAAAGAGCAGCGATTCCAATCAAGGAAAGCCTGCTGCAGTTGCTTTAAAGAAATCGATTGCAGCCTATAAGAGCGCACATGGCAACGATTCAACGAAAAAATTTGATACTGATGGCGATGGATATATTGATTCGGTAATTATGATTTATGCCGAAGAATTCACTCCTAGCTACGATTACACCTCAACATATTGGGCATATAGATTCTGGGATGTTTACGATTCTAACTACAATTATGATGGCAGTTTCCCTGACGGAAATACCTCTTCCCCTGTTGGATGTTCTTATTTTTGGGCTTCTTTGAATTTCTTTTATGACGGAACGGGAACTAGAAATAACCACTCTGGCATTGATGCCCATACACTTATCCATGAATTCGGCCATATGCTTGGTGCGGACGACTATTACAATTCCGATGAAAATCCAACAAAAGAAGTCACGGGTGGCAAAATCATGATGGCCTATAACGTTTTAGACCATGACGCTTTCAACAAGCTTCAATATAACTGGGTAACTCCTCACTACGTTCATGGCTCAGCCGAAGTAACCATTTCTTCTTTTGAATCAAGTGGAGATTGCATCCTTATCGCTGATCCTAATGGTTGGAATGGCACGGCCTTTGATGAATATGTGCTTATCGAATTATTCACTCCAACTGGCTTAAATGAGCTTGATTCCAAAAACGCCTATCCAGGAAGAGATAGCATGGGTGAAACCGGATACGATAAGGCAGGCGTTAGGATGTGGCATGTCGATAATCGTTTAGCTAAGGTTACAGTTAAAAATGATCAATATAGCTATTCTTACTTCAATGATTCCGATGTAACAAAAGGAAACATCAACGGCAGCAATTACTATCCAGTCATCGCTTGTGCAAATGGTGAAGATAGAGACACCGATGTTTGCTATGGAAAAGGCTATGACGCCTTATCCTTAATCTCGGCTAAAGGCACTTCATTTACCACTTCCACTTATTCAAGTGATGATGACTTATTCCATAAAGGAGATGAATTCTCCCTTATTGACAGCAAAGTTTCTAGCAAATATACCAAATATTTCGCTAACAGCAACCATTTCAACAACGGAAACAAACTTAACTATAAGGTTGAAGTAACCTCCCTTAGCGACACTGAAGCAACAATTAGAATCACGGAGCATAACTAATGGAAGAAAGGATATTTGAAGATAAATATCTTCTTGTTGATGAAAAAGAAGAAATCCTTGCCGAAATCGATTTCCCTCTCGTAAATGATGGCGTTATCGAAATCACGCACACGATTGTCTCTCATTCTCTTCAAGGACAAGGAATTGCAAAAAGACTCGTCGAAAAAGTCCTAGAGATAGCAAAAGAAAAAGGCTACAAAGTAACTGCATCCTGCTCTTATGCTAAGCATTATCTAGAAAAGAACAATCTTCTTTGATCAGAACGTAAACAAAATACGGCCAATCGGCCGTATTTTTTTATGATTTTAATTACGTTATCCTTCAAAACACATGTTAAGAATTAAGAATATCATGCCAAGAAGAAGGAAAAAGCCTCCAACAACAAGTAATTCGTAATGGAATGGCTTTGCCTTAGCTCTTTTTTGCTCGACATAATCAGCATACGTTGGAGGAAGGTTGCTCTTTTCAGGATGAATTCTAAACATGAATGAAAGCATTTTTCCCATTGAGTATACAATCATATCGAAGGCACCTTTAGCTGCAACCCATAAAAGAAGCCAAAATAGGACTGGAAAAACGCCAGCAATAAAGAAGGAATCGCAAAGAATCCTAAATTTGTAGACGTCCCAAGAAAGCTTTAAGCCATTTAATTCAATAAGAAGGACGACTACAAAAAGAAGAATGGCAAAGCCAAAAGAAATAAGGGAGCGAAGAAGAACCCCCTTAAAGGTAAGAGGCTCCTTCATCTTCTTTTCTTCAATTTCTTCTTGTGTGAGGTCGTCAATTTTCTTCATTGGTTATTTTCCTTTAACGATTTCTTGATAGGCGGCGAATTCCTTTTCGTCGCAAAGCACCATGTGTCCTGGTTCAACCTCTCTTAAGATAGGCTTTTCTTCGCCATAAGAGTGATCTTTTTGAGGATTATAGGTAATTCTCTTTCTTCTCTTCTCATAATGAGGATCAGGAAGAGGGATAGCGCTAAGCAATGATTTGGTATATGGATGGAGAGGATGAGCGAATAAAGCATCGCTGGAAGCAATCTCGACAATGTTACCGAAATACATAACAGCAATTCTATCGCAGAAATATTTTACGACAGAGAGATCATGTGCAACAAAGAGAATAGAGAGGTTCAATTCGTTCTTAAGGTCATTAAGAAGGTTGATGACTTGAGCTTGAATAGAAACATCAAGCGCGCTAACCGGTTCATCGCAAATAAGAAGATCCGGTTCCATGATAAGTGCTCTAGCAATGCCAATACGCTGCCTTTGTCCCCCTGAGAATTCATGAGGATAACGTTCAGCCATTTCCGGTTGAAGACCAACGCGGATAAGTGCATTAGAAACCTTTTCATCAATAATCTTTTTGTCGTGAACGCCTTGGATGCGAAGACCTTCAGCAATAATGTCTCTAACCGTCATTCTTGGGTCAAGAGAGGCAATTGGATCTTGGAAAATCATTTGCATTTTTGATGTGATTTTCGTGTGTCTTCCAATCACAAGACTTTCACCATATTTCAAATATTCCCTGCAAAAAGCCCCTGCTTTTGCTTTTGAAGACTTTAATTCTTCCATTCTAGCAAGATGTTCTTGCTTGGCTTTTTCAACAGCTTTTTTAGCAAATGGAGCATTGCAATGACGATTGTCGTAATGAGCACGACGAATCTCTTTTCTTTGTTCCTTGATGATTTTCGCTAATTCAGCTTTTAAAGCGGAAATTTTGGAATCATATTCTTTAGAAATATTCTCTTTCTCCTTTGCTAAATCGATATCATCATGGAGCGTGACGCCTTGTAATGCGTCTTTCTTTTCGGCTTGAAGTTTCTTTATTTGTTCTTTATAACGAATACTTTTCCATTTGATTTCTTTTTCGTTCCATCTAGTTCCGGCGGAAATTCTCGTTCCTTCGAAATAAACGGAGCCAGAGGTGATGTCATAAAGTTTGATGATGCTTCTTCCAGTCGTGGTCTTGCCACAGCCTGATTCGCCAACTAAACCTAAGACTTCGCCTTGATGAATATCAAATGAGACGTCATGAACAGCCTTGTTATATTTAAATTCACCATGTCCAAATTTGAAATATTGTTTTAGATGGCGAACAGAAAGAATAACAGGCGCATCTTCTTTTACCTCAGTTTTTGAGGCGTTAGGAACAAGATTCTCGTTTTCATCGACTTTGACGATATCTGTTATTTTGGATTCATTATTTTCCATTTTCCTTTGCCTCCTTTTCTTCTGCTTCTTTGTTTAATTTTTCAAAACGAGCAATACGTGCGCTAACAGATTTTGGCATCTCGACATGAGGCGCTCTTTCATCTAGTAGCCAGGTTGCTGCTTTGTGGGTTGGAGTAATTTCAAAGAATGGCGGCTGTTCTTCAAAATCAATGGCCATCGCATATTTGTTTCTTGCCGCAAAAGCGTCGCCTTTTGGTGGAAGAATCATATTTGGTGGGGTGCCAGGAATGGAATCTAATCTTTCTTTTGTCTCTAAATCAGGCATTGAAGAGAGAAGAGCCCATGTATATGGATGAGCAGGATGATAGAAGATTTCGTCCGCCGTTCCTTGCTCAACAATCTTTCCAGCATACATAATCGCAATATCATCAGCCATATTAGCAACAACGCCAAGGTTGTGAGTAATAAAGATGACAGAAAGGTGTCTTCTTTCCTTGAGTTTGTTAATCATATCCAAGATTTGAGCTTGAATTGTGACATCAAGTGCGGTTGTAGGCTCATCGCAAATGAGAACTTCAGGGTCAGAAGAAAGAGCGATAGCAATGACGATACGTTGTCTCATACCGCCAGAGAACTCAAATGGGTATTGGTTAATTCTCTTTTCAGGATCCTTAATGCCAACTTCACCTAAAAGTTCAATGGCTTTTTGTTTGAGTTCCTTTTTGTTTATTTTTATTAAAGCATTCTTGCAAGAAGAAACATATAAATCAACTAATTTGTTAGCTTTGTCTTCAATGTTTTGCTCTTTGTTGATGTAATCATTTTCAAGATGAGCAATAAATGATTCGACATAAGCCTTGCATCTAGCAACAACTGCTTCTTTTGAAACGTCAATTTCGGAAGCAAACGCTCTTTCCTTGACAGTGTCTTCTTTTTTGCCTTTTTTAGCGTCTTTAGCTGCTTTTTTAGCTGCGGCATTTTCACGTTTAACGGCAAGGTTATATTCTTTGATGTAATATTCAAGAGTAACTAAGAAGGTAAAGACAAAATCATCTTTCTTCTCGTCAAGGTGGTTTTCAACTAAGGAAACCTTTTTCTTCAATGGAAGAAGTTCCTTTTTAAGAAGATCGAGGTTATTAGAAGAGAAAGCGGGATTATTCAAAAGCGAAAGTAATAATTCTTTTGCTTCGATAGCTGCTTTTTTGATGTTTTCTTCATTGATGCTAACGGTCTTAGTAGCAGCATCAATTAACGAAGACGCATCTATTTCTTCGCCTTTTTTTATTTTCTCAAGCACTTCTTTTTTGCTTTGGTCAGCCTTTAATAAAGCGTGTTCAATTTTAGTGGCGCGTTTCTTATTTTCCGAGATTGTTGCCTTCTTTTTAAGCATCATGGCCTCAGTAATTTGCTTGCCACATTTCATAATAGGATTAAGAGAAGACATAGGGTCTTGGAAGATCATGGCAATCCTTGATCCACGAATCTTGCAAAGTTCTTCTTCCTTTAAACGTAAGATATCGCGTCCATCATAAAGGATTTCTCCTTCTTCGATGATTTTATTGCCTGCCAAAATACCCATAATCGCACGGGAAGTTTGGCTCTTGCCTGAGCCAGACTCACCAACGATTGCTAGGGTTCTTCCACGGTATAAATCGAAAGATACACCACGGACAGCTTTAACTGTTCCGTTATTTGTCCAGAAACTCACGCGGAGGTTTCTGACGGATAATACTTTATTTTCGTTGTTATTAGACATTGTCGGATCCTCTCAATTGTGGGTTAAAGGCGTCACGAAGTCCGTTTCCGAACATATTGAAGCAAATCATCAAAAGGGAAATGAAGATAGCTGGCCAAAGAATGTTATTTGGGTAACTTGTATAAGTTGCTTGTCCTTGGGAGAGCATTGTACCAATTGAGGTGCTTCCAACGGCGTCAAAGTTGATGATGCCAAGATAACTTAATGAAGATTCCGAGAAGATGACGCCAGGAATCATCAAGACAGATGAGGTAACTATCGTACCAATAGAATTAGGGAGGATGTGTTTAAAGATAAGTCTCGCATCCGACGCTCCTAAGGTTCTTGAAGCAAGAACGTATTCTTGTTTCTTGTAACGGTAGAATTGCATACGAACAGTCGAGGCCGTTCCAAGCCATCCCGTTAAAATGAAGGAAATAAAGAGCATGCCAACGATAGATATCGAGAAATATACACCATTGTAGTTCTTTAAAAGAGCAATAACGACCATGAATGGAACTTCTGAAAGAATTTCTGCGATACGTTCCATAATAAGGTCCACTTTTCCTCCATAAAAGCCTTCGATCGAACCGTAAATCAAGCCGATTACGAGATTAATCGCGGATACGCCTACGGCAAAAAGAAGAGAGAACCTTCCACCAACACTAAGACGGGTGAGAATATCACGCCCTTGAGCATCGCTTCCTAAAACGAATTTAGCATATTTTCCGTGCTCAAATAGATATTTATTATCGTAATTAATACGAACGTTATATACCGAGCCAGACAAGCCTGTCGCTTCGTAATAGACGTAATTGCCATCGCTATCCGTTTTCCAAGCTCTTTGAAGATTTCCGTTCTCATCGAGAATAGGTTTCTTATTTCGAGCATAGAAATAATAGTCATAGTTGGCGTTATTACGAATGGCGTTTTCAACTGTCGAAAGATCTTGATTTAGGGTTGTTGCCCAAGCGGTGCTAATCAATGGTAAAAGAATTTTCTCACTTTCTTCGCAGTTTGCATCATGAGCAATATAGATATCAAGTTCATCTTTAGTGAAAGTATCATTTACCGCGCCAATAACATACGTGTCGTATCTAACATCATATTTGGTGGCAAAACCCGAGAAATCGTCGCCAGTCTCATATGACTTATACACTTCTCTAACGCGTCCAGCCTCAGAATATAGATAATATTCCGCTTCGCCTAAAGATCTAGTTTCTGTGCCATCCCAGAATCCTCCTGCATCATCAAACGCCTTAGGAAGACAGTTGGTGTAATAAGAATCGCTTTCCGTTGCTGTGAAACCAGTGCAGAAAGGGGTTATTATTGAGAAAAGAACCATAACCAAGAGGACTGATGCAGCAACAATCGAAGCCTTGTTACGGCTGAAGCGATACATAGCGTCAGCAAAGAAGCCAATGCGTTTTGTTTCCATCTTCGTATCAGATAATTTCTTATCTTCTTGGACGAAGGTGAAACGTGGATCTGTAACTTTGTTTTCCATAATTATTTAGCCCCCATTCTGATACGTGGATCGACCCAACCATAAGAGAGGTCGACAATTAAAGCGGCAGCTAAGCCAATTCCGACATAGAACATACTTAAGAACATGAAGAAGTTATAGTCTTGGTTATTGATTGATGAAAGATAGAGCGCACCAACACCAGGAACGGCAAAGAAGTTTTCAATGATAAGAGAACCGCTTAAACAAGAAATGAACTCGCCTAAAATCATTGGGAAGATAGGAACCATCGCATTCCTTAAAGCGTGTCTCCAAGTCGCCTGGCCTCTTGTTAAGCCTTTAGCTCTTGCAAGCAACATAAATTCGCTTGTTAAAACTTCCGTCAATTCCGCACGCGTATAACGCGTAAGACCAGCAACCGTACCAATAATAAGGCAAAGCATAGCTGGGAAATAGGAATGGAAGAATGCAGGGCTCCAATAATCGTAACCGCTATTAACAACAAGCGGATACCATTTTAATTTCGCACAGAATATGTATTGAATTATGAAACAATATACATAACTAGGAACAGAAATAAAGAGCATGACAAGAATTGAAATAAGTTGATCTTGCCATTTGTTCTTTTTTAAAGCGGCAATGACGCCGAGAGTCAAACCAATAGGAATGGCAATCACCGAAGACCAAATGTTTAAATATATAGTGCTTGGAAGTTTTTCCATAAGGACGGAAGTAACCTCTTTTCCACCATAAATTGTGAAGCCAATACCAAAATCACCTTGGAAAATGTGTTTTATATAAAGCACATATTGCACGATGATTGGTTTATTATAGCCAAGTGCTTCACGCCAGGCGTTAATTGATATGCATGTCTGATCATTTGACTTACATGAGGTGACAGGCAATAGACGGATGAGAAAGAAACACATCGTCATAATAATAACGAAGGTCAATATCATCAGCCCAATTCTTTTAAGGACGTATCGTAGCATTATTATCCTCCTTCTATTGGCTTGCTTATCTCTTAAGGATTAAACATTTTATCCTGCCAATCAGGATATTTTATAAACCAAGAAAGAGGATGGGAATTCCATCCTCTCTCTTTTTTTAATTAAAGAGCAAATTATCTCTTATTTGTTGTAGTCGATGAAACCGTCGCTGCCAAGGTTTGCATTAACCCATGTTTCCCACTCATCATCAGATTTTGTGAGTTTCAAATCACGGATTCCGCCAAAGCCAACGATTGTGACATACTCATCTGTGGCTTCTTGGACACGATAGCTATCAATAGAGACAGATTGACGTGCACCCCAAGTAACGAAGTTATAAGTGCCAACAATGTAAGATTCGCAAGCAGCAAGGATGTTAAGACGTGTGTTCGAATCGGCTAAGGCAGCGGAATACTTACCAGAGTTAAGTTCGTATGTCCAGTTGCCTGATTTTGTACCGGAACCATCGCCACCAAGGGTCATTCCGACAACGTCATCGGATGTTCCAAGAGCACCTTTTGTTGCAGACCATTCACCAGTCTTGAGGTTGATTTCAAGATAATCGTTGTAGATGTTATATGTTTCATACATGTTTCCGGAAACAGTGTAGCATTCAAGAACGCCAAATGGATCGAATTGAGCACCGCCCCATGTAGAGATACCAAAGTCGCATGTTCCTGCTCTAAGGTGGTCAGCATAATCTCCGCCGGCAATCTTAACTTCAATGTTAAGTTTGCCTTCGAGTAAGGTTCCCTTAACGAGATTCTTATAAGCATCAACAACCCAGTTGACCATCTCATTCCAACCTTCGTTGTAGGTTTCCCAGACAAAGTGGACATTTTGTCCGACTTCGTAGTGGCCTTCTTTTGTTGAGGCTGCTTCTTCTTTAACGGCTTCGTCAATGAGCTTTCTTGCTTCAGTGACATCATATCCGAAGTAGTTTGGTTCACCATCAGAATCAGAGCCGAAGTTGTCGGTAACAACTTTCTTACCTTGTTCTGTTTCACGATATGCAACACCGGTATCAGGATCAGAGACATACATGAAGTTAAGTGGTACGTCGAATCCTCTCCAACCAGCAGTTTGCGTTTGGCAAAGAGTCTTTCTATCAAGTCCTAATGAGAGAGCTTGACGGAATTTAACGTTAGAAAGAATAGTGTGGTTTCCGCTTGTATCTGAATCTTGAAGAGCTTTCAAAGAGGAGAAGTCACTATTGACACTCATCTTTGTTGTATAAGATTGAGGGGTGTAGAGTAAGCGGCTAGAAGAACCGAAGAAGTTAGTGAGATCGCTTGATCTTAAGGCATAACCGTCAGTCTTACCAGTGCGGAAGAGGCTTAACATCGTATCGACAGAATCGACATATTGGACTTCAATACGATCGACTTGATACTTGCCTTCGTGCTTTCCATCGGAATAGCCATACCATTTTTCGTTACGGTCGAAATCGAATTCCTTATCTGTTTGGAAGGTAACGAGTTTGTATGGTCCATAAGAGACATAAGTATCTAATGAAGTACCATAAGTTGTAGAATATAATCCAGAATCAGCAACAGGTTTTCTTAACGAATCCCAAAGTTCTTGTTTGACAATCCAGTTGCCAGAGAAGAATTGATTGGCGTTAAAGGCGGAGACAGGTGATTTGAAATACATCCAGAATTCATAATCCCCAACCTTTTTGATGCCAACGTTTTCGAAATCATATTCTTCGTATGTGTAATAACGTTTGCATAAAGTAGATAATGAGAATGTGTCACCAACGTCACCCTCAACGAAGTCATTCGTAATTATCGAAGAAGGCATACCAAATAAGGTGATTGCAACTTGATAGAAGGCAAAGACTTTATTCTTAAGTTCTTCGTTATTATCGATACGAACGTCTTTTGGGCTTGCTGAGGTGCCCCAAGTGGCTTGGTCATCCATGATTGCGGCTGCAACAGCAATGTAATTGCCATCATCATCCGTTAAGTAATCAGCAAGAGTTGCAATTGAATAGCCAAGGAAATCTACTGTGTCATAGATATTTAAATACCATCCTTCTCTTGTGGCTTCTCCAGCATGAGCAACGCCTTCTCCATCTACATAAGATTCAAGCATTGTTTGCCCAGATTGAAGATAGTGAAGACCACCAGCAATAGCAGTTGATCCGTTTGCATAATCACCTGCACGGTAGTTTTGCATCTCAGGATCAAGCAAATCCTTTAATGAGTTGATGTATGTATCGGCGTTAATGACTGTTCCATCAGCGAATACTGCAGCTTCATTAAGCTTGACATCCCATTTTTGACCAGTCGTATAAGGTTTTCCATCCTCATCGACGTTCATGTCATATTTTTCCGCCTCTTCAGCAGTTAGGGTGCTAGTGATATCCGTTGGGATTTCAGCAGCCATCTCTGGGATAACTTCATAGCCATTCTTAGCATCATTTAAGATGTAATTGACTAAGCCCATTTCAGTGTAACCACTAACAAGGGTATCCTCATTTGTTTTCCATGTGGCTGGCGCCCATTTTTCTGGGGAGCCGCTTGTTGCGTCATGGTAGGTATAAGTCTTTGTACCTGTGTTTCCACTACATCCACTAAGCGCTAGAATTCCAACGATTGCTAACGTGCTTAGAGGAAGTAATCCTTTCTTTGTTTTCATATTTTTTCCTCCTAAGTTCTTCTTTTTTGAGAACTTGTGGCACTATTTTCAATTGATATGATTTAATGTCAATTATTTTTTTTCATTTTTACAAACTTTTTTTCTGAAAATTAAAACAACCTAAAATCAAGAAAATAATGCTTGAAATTTTTTATGAAAAAGGCATTATTATCATTTTTGTTGAAAGCAATTGTAAAAATTAATGAAAAATCTTGAATTATTTTTTATGTTTCTTTTTATGCTTTTTGTGGAAGATTTTCCGTAATAAAAAGGTCGTCAATGAAGACGACCTTGTTTGGTTATAGGAAGTAAACTATTATTTTCCGAATGGTTGCAAGTTGGTAACACAGTCTTTAGCAACAATTCGTTTCTCATCATTGTCAAGATCGATAAGAACGTATTTCATATTGCCCATGCCCATTTCATTCATATACGTAAGTTGGCGAAGACCTTTTCTTGTTTCAATTCTTTCAACAAGATCATGATGTTCTTCTTCTTTCATGGCATAAACAATATCAACCGATGCTGTATCAATCGCGCAAATATCCAAGGAAGCAAGAATGCCAACGTTTGGCGTGACAACCGGTGCGGCTTCAACGCCTGCGCAATCGCAATCAACCGACATATTTCTTAGAACATTGATATAAGCGATATGTTTTCCGAAATAATCCACCGTGGCTTTTGAAGATTCGGTGATTTTTTCCATCAGTTCTTCTTCGGAAATTGACCACATATTATCCGAACCGCTTCTTGTGTGGATCATGCCTTTACCGATTCTTCCATCCGCGCAACCGATGCCAATATTCTTATTTGATCCGCCAAATCCTCCCATCGTATGGCCTTTGAAATGTGTTAAAACCAATAACGAATCGTAGTTTGTCTCATGGGAGCCAACGGACATATAAGTAAAATGATTTCCACCTTTGACTGGAAGTTTCGTCGTTCCTTCTTCATCCATTATATCGACAGGACAGAAAGTCCAGCCATTTGTTTCAAGGGTTTTACGATGATCTTTTGTCTCGTATCTTGGCCCTTGATAATAGGTATTAGTTTCAACTATCGTGGCAGTTGGCAATTCTTTTTCAATTAATTCTTTTACCCATTCGCGAGGAAGAATATTTGGTCCGTGAGGTTCGCCAGTATGAAGTTTAATTGCAATTTTCCCCTCTAAAACTCCCTTAATTTTTGAATAAGCCTTCTTTAATCCTTCAGAGGAGAGGTCTCTTGTGAAATAAACAATTGATTCTTCTCCTACTCTTTTTTCATATGGAATATATTTTGTTTCTGACATATTCTTATCTCCTTCCGCTCAATATAAATCATTATAATTCAAAAAGACACGAATATTTCACGTGTCTTAGATTTATTTTATATATGCCTTATAGGAAGAAACATCAGGAATGACTTCACCATCTATTTGTAAGGCTGTTGGCTTAGAGAAGGATACCTCAATCACCTTTCCTTGAATTACGGAAACGTTTTTCTTTTTTAAGACATGTTTTCCTTTGAAGATGCTAGGGAACATCATTAACGTTCCTAATTTGCCTTTTCCATGCATTACAACCGAAGTAAGGAGATTTGATCCTCTTTCTTGGGAGGGCGCGACCATCATTCCCCCGCCATAGTATTTGCCATTCATAGCCGCGGAGATGTAAGTCTTCTTGAAGATTAATTCTTCTTTTCCATCAACCTTTACTTTAGCAATAGGCGGAACGTATCCCTTAAACAAAAGACCGATGGTTATCTTTCCATAATTGAGGTCTTTTTTGCCTTGTTTTTTGAGTTCTTCGGCTTTTTTGCAACACTCTCCATCAATTCCATAGCCAATCCCATTAATAAAACGATATGTTTTTCCCTTAACTTCGACATATGGAAGGTTTTTAAGATAATCGTTTAGTTTAACGAGCTTAGTCTTGCTATCTTGTTTATCTTTGACGTCATTTAAGAAATCGTTGCCCGTTCCAAAGGGATAAAGGTAAATAGAGCAAGGCATTTCTTCATCGACTGGCAAAATATTGATCTGATGGTTAAGCGTGCCATCTCCTCCAATAAGAATGATGGAGTCTTTGTTGGTCAATGTTTTTAAGAACGCGAGAATGTCGCATTCATTAAGAGACACCTCTTTGATGTCAGGCGAAAAAGTCTTGCTCAATTCTTCTTTTATCGCTGGCACATTTTCCTTTAATTTGCCTGCAAAAGCCTTTTCATTATAAAAGAGATAATTCATATGCTTATTTCCTTTCAAGATCCTTTAATATTGCTTCTCTTGCTCTAGAAGATATTTCTGCTGTAGTTTTGCCTTGATATTCTTCAGGAGTGATAACATCGACTAAATCTAATTCGCAACGGCTTCTTCTCCAAGGCGCTCTCTTTTTGATTTCCTTTGTTCCTCTAAGACATACGACAACAATCGGAACATTTGCCCAAACTGCCATTTTAAAAGAACCGGGGTGGAATTCAAGCAATGGGGCATCGGTTTTATTTCTTGTGCCCTCAGGACAAATTCCAACCGCACATTGGTGGGTTTTCAAATATTCAACGCCTTTTTTGATGGCTTTGACCCCGTTTATTGGATTTTCTCTATCAATCGGGATATATCCAGAAGCGTGAATAAAAGGCCCAGCGATTGGGAAATCCATATTTTCAGGCTTTGTGACCCAGGCCATTGGCTGATTTATTTTCTTTAACGCGGCAATGATAATCATTTGATCGAAATTAGAGACATGGTTTGAAACGATGACAAAATCATGGTTCTTAGGCATCTTCTCAAAACCGTTCATCTTCCAGGAAATCTTGCAAAGATGTAACCCCATCGTATCGGTCACGCGAATGATATGATAATAAAATCTTGAGAATTTCTTAACTTCCTTCTTCTTATTGATGCAAAATCCCCAAAGAATAAGGAAAAGAACCCATAAGGCAAAAAGAAGAAGATAACTAATCGGCAAAAAGATAAAAGCCGTCCAAAAGAAGGTCCAATTAGTGGCTAAGCAAAGGAAATACGCGCTGCATCCAGAGATAGCCATAGATAATAACAATATAACAATTTCTAAACTCACCATAACAATAAGATTCTAGTCTCTAAGAGAAATGTTAACAAGACACTTCGTTAACGAAACTAAATCTAAAATTTCTATGTTTATTTTTGCTTAGAAAATTCAAAAATCAAAATATCCGCCATAAAACCCCCTTAAATTTCTTTTTAGATATAATTATTAGTTGCTAAAAGGATTAAATGAAAGAATAATAAAGTCATGAATGAGAATGAACTAATTGATTATCTTGCAAAATATAACGGTTTTAGCAAAGACTACAAGGATTTGTTTCTAAACAAAGAAGAAACCATCCGTCTTTTGATGAAAATCACCTTGTCTGATGATTTAGATGAAGATTTCTATAAGTTAGAAAATGATTTTATCAAAAAGATGAATTCAAGGATTGAATATTTAGAAACGAAGAAACTCTCATTTAAAGACAACATAACTTTCATTAAGCATGATCCATTAAGCATTAAAGGGGATTTGCTTATAAATCCTAAGTTACAAGATTTTTACGCCCCGCAAGAATTAATGAAAAAGAATTTCAACGACGACATTATTTTTCATGGCGGATTAGAAATAAGAAGAGATATCTTGAAATATAAAGCTAAGCAAGGGAGAGATCTTGAGCCCTTTGAATGCATTGGAACTAAAGGATATCTCCTCCCATACAAAGAGATTTATCATATCTATTTCAAAGATGAACTAGAAAGTGAGGATGACATCAAAAACTTCTCAAACTGTATCCTTGAAACACTAAAAAAGGCAAAAGAAAACAAATATAAAACAATCATCTTCCCTTTATTCGAAAGAGATTTAAGGGAAACCGAGCATTTAATTAGATTGGTGAAAAGTTATCTAAGAACTTCTTCTAGAAACCTAAAAGTCGTATTCGTTACATCAAAGGATGAAACATATGATAAATTTCTTTCATTATTTGATTAACAGATATTTATTCTAATGCTAAAATTTAGTTAAGATTTTTGGAGGAACTTACACATATGAAAAAATCTAAAAAGAGTTCTAAGCTCTCTACTTTTCTAGGCTTAGTCGGAGGCTTATTCGGAATCGCAGCGATCTTTATGGGCTTCATGAATTTCGTTACCTTAACTGGAAAGGTTCTTGGCAAGGAAAAAGAAATTGGAAGCTTAACTGGCTTTGTTGCAGCCTTTGGCGCTAAAGCTGGCGATGAGACCCCTGCTTGGCTTACTTTTGCCGATGGAAATCAAGATGGCAAAGCCACAATCGCCCTTAAAACTGGCATTCTTATTCTCTTCATCCTTTTAGCAGTTGGTGCCTTATTCGTTATAGCTGGCAGCTTCATGAAGGGAAAATTAGGCAAATTAATCGTAACAGTTGGCGGACTTGCTATCTTAGCTGGCGGAATCATGGCTTTCTGCAGCATCCCTCTTTGCTCATTTAAATCTGCCGGAGACGCTTCTCTTGGCTACACCTATTCCTTAGGAATTGGAGCAATACTCACTGGCGTTCTTGGTGGAGTTGGTGGATTAATTTCCGCTTCATCTGGCGTGATGGGTTTACTTAAATAAGCTCTTACATCTTCTTCTTTGGGTCATAAGTTTACTTATGGCCCTCTTTTTTATGCTAAAATCTTGCCGTTATGATTTATTTTGACAATGCTGCAAATAAACCCGCTTCTCTAGATGCGTTAACTGAACTCGTCGAAACAGAGAAAGAATATGCCGGTAATTCTAATTCGGTACATATTGCAGGTTCTTTGGCTCATCAAAAATATCTCTCTTTGGAAGAAAGAGTCTTTGAATTGTTGAATCTAAATAAAAATGAATACGATTTGATATTCACCTCCGGGGCGACTGAATCAAACAATCTTGCAATAAAAGGAATATATGAGTCATATTCAGGCTTTGGGAACACCTTCCTTTCATCGGAATTCGAGCATTCATCAACTAATGCCATTCTTGCTTATCTTAAGGATAAGGGTGCAAAAGTCATCCTTCTTCCAACGAATAATGATGGAAAACTATCGTTAGTTGAATTAAAGAAATCATTAAATGATGATTGCCTTCTTCTAACTTTGTCTTTAATCGAAAGCGAGGTTGGAACAATTCAAGATTATCGAACGATTCAAGAAACATTAAATGACTCATCTTCTAAATTATTGCTTGATGCAACCCAAGCTATAGGTAAGATTCCTCTTGATCTTAATGGAATTGACATGATTTCCTTTGGCGGACATAAATTTGGAGGGATTTCTGGTACTGGAATTCTTCTTAAAAAGAAAGAAATAATTCTCACCCCTCTTCTACATGGCGGGAAAGCTGAAAGCCCATACCGTTCTGGTTCATTTCCATTAGGATTGTTTGCATCATTTGTTAAAGCGTTAGAATTATCCCTAGCAAAAGAAAAAGATAATTTCCTATATGTGTCAGGCCTATCTTCCTATTTAAGGGAAGAAATGTTAAAGATAAATGGAATGGTGCTTAACTCATTTGAAGGCAATCCGTATATCAATAACTTTTCATTAAAAGGCGTTAAGGGGAGTGAGGTTGTCGCCTATCTTTCTAGCAAAGAGATCTGCATCTCGCAAAAAAGTGCGTGCTCCCTTCCTCAAACTCCTTCAAAAGTTATTAATTCAATCTATCATGATAAGCAAAGAGCGTTAAGCAGTTTTAGGATTTCCTTATCGGAAAATAACACTAAGGAAGAAATCGATATTTTATTAGAGGCAATAAGAGATAAATATGGGAAGTAAGAAAGAAAGAACATTTAGCAAAGCAGAGCAAATCGAACGCTCGCTTGATACAGAATTCAAATACGAGATTTGGCGTAAGTTTATCGCCGCCCTTGGCGAATACAAGCTCGTTTTGCCAGGCGATAAGGTCTGCGTTTGTATCTCTGGAGGCAAAGACTCAATGCTCATGGGCCTTTTATTCAAACACCTAAAGAAATATTCTTCCGTGCCTTTTGACGTTGAATTCCTTGTTATGAACCCTGGATATAACGAATTAAATCTTCAAATCATCAAAAACAATCTTCAAACATTAGAAATCCCAGCAAGGATTGTTGAAACGGATATCTTTGATATTGCTAATTCCACCTCCGAATCTCCATGTTATTTATGCGCGAAGATGAGAAGAGGGGCACTTTACCGCATTGCTAAAAGCCTAGGTTGCAACAAAATAGCCTTAGGGCATCATTATGATGACGTTATTGAAACCACCCTTATGAATATGTTAAATTCCGGTTCCTTCCAAACGATGTTGCCAAAGCTTCATTCCGATCACTATGAAGGAATGGAAATAATAAGACCACTATATCTAATAAGAGAGCAAAGCATCCTTGATTGGAAGAAATACAACAAGCTAACTTTCATTCAATGTGCTTGCCGTTTTACAGAAAATTGCTCCGTTTGTGATAATGGCTCTGGGGGATCGCAAAGGCAAAAGACAAAGATTCTTATTCAGCAATTGATGAATACCTACTCACCAATGGTTGAAAAGAACATCTTCAAAGCAGGAGGAAATGTCGTCCTTGATAAAGTCCTTGGCTATAAAGAAGATGGCATCTATCATTCCTATTTAGATGAATATAAGGAAGATGGAGAAAAACTAAATAAGAAAATCATTGCCTACAATCTTGAAGGGAAAGCCATAGATAAAGCAAAATCAGAGCATCGCGAATTTAAGGAAGATGACACCTTCTTTGATAAGTTCAAAGATACAATAAATAAATAATCGACCGCACTTTGACGGTCGATTTTTAGATTTTGATGTTTTGTTTTTGAAGATTTTGCATCAATTCATCATATGGCAAAGGCTTAGAGAAATAATAGCCTTGCAATCTTTCGCATCCAACAGAAGAGAGGAAATCAACATGTTCCTTACTCTCTACTCCTTCAGTTAGGGTTCTAATGCCAAGTTTCTTTGCCATAGTAATAATCTCAGAAACGATAATCTTCGATTTATCGCTTAATGGTCTTAAGAAAGCCATATCAATCTTGATTTCATCAAAAGAGAAATCTTTTAAAACATTTAAGGAAGAATAGCCAGAGCCAAAATCATCCATCCAAACTTCATATCCCCTAGATTGGAAATTATCAACGGATTTATGAATGAGGGAAGCGTCTTCCATCGTGACGGATTCTGTTATTTCAATGCAAATTAAGTTACGTGGGAGAATGTATTTCTTGATGGCTTTTTCCACTTCTTCGAAAGGTCTAGTCGAAAGGAAATCATTTCTTGAAAGGTTGAAAGATATTGGAACGACTTTATGATTGTTATCTATTTCGTAACGGAGTTTTTTGCAAATTTGATCGATGACGTAAGTATCAAGTTTGTATATAAGGCCATTCTCCTCTAAGGTTGAAATAAAATCCTTTGGCGAGAGGAATCCGATATTTGGATCTACCCAACGGCTAAGTGCTTCCATAGCAGCAAGAGAAAAATCTTTAGAATTTATAACTGGCTGATAATATAGTTGGACCCAGCCTTTTTCAAGTGCTTCATCAATATGTTCGATAACATATTTCCTCTTTTCGCTTGCAGCTCTTAATTCTGAATCGTATACGCGACAATCAACTCTTGGATTACGCTTAATGCTTTGACATGCTAATTGAGCATAGTCGATATATATTGATGGTTCAGCAAAACTTTCAAGATGATAGATGCCACCCTTAGCCTGGAGAAGGGAATTGTGTTCTAAAGAATTCGCTTCGATAACCTTATTTGCCTTAATCATCGCCTCTTCGCTATTCCCTTTATTAAGGACGATAAAATGATCGTCTGCTAAACGTGAAATATAGGCATCCGAATAGGTTTCACGGAGGATATTTGCAAATTTCTTTAACGCGTCATCGCCTGCTGAATTGCCATATTCCAAATTAAAGAACTTGAATTGAACGAAATCAAAATAAGAAAGGCTATAGGAAGAAGGTTCTTCTCCTCTTTCCTTGATTTCTTTCATTTTCGTTATCAGGTGAGGCATTGTTAATAAACCCGTTAAGCGGTCATAATTCAAAGATTCGGTATACGTTATGTCCCTAACGAAAATCATCACGTCTTTCGTGTAATCATAAATTGAGGTGCTATTCATAACGACAACCGTCTCATAACGTTTTAAAGATCCATCGATAATGAAATTGCTGACTCAAGATATTGAGCGCCTATCTTTTCCTAAAAGGCTCATCAAAGTAGTTGAATTCAAAGTCTTCAAGAAAGAATCTTTACTTTCAGAGGAGACAAACTTCTCGCTTAATAGATAAATGAAATCATCATAATCTTTTGCCTTAGAGGAACATTCGCGGAAAATATTGTCCGCTTTAAAAACTGTAAGTTTCCTTGAAATAAGATTTACGTAACATTCCGCATAGTTATTATCGGAAATTGTTTCTCTAAATTTATCGTAACGTTTAAGAAG
>CAVIJE010000008.1:28622-52625 GCA_963643355.1 Sodaliphilus sp.
TAATGGAGGAGCAAGTATCTTTATTGTTAGATGAAGCAAAAACCTTAAGGACTTCATTAACGAATTTATCATCGGAAATGTCCTTAATGAAAGATTCTGGCGCCTCGCGATAGACGAAATTCTCAATCGAGAACTTTTCCATCGTGTTTTCCGGAATAATGATTACTTTAAGATTTGGGTAATACCAAAAGATTCCAACAGACATGTTTTCAAGATTCTTTTGATAGGCGAAACGGTCATTGGATTCTCTTTCAAGAACAAGAGGCTTTAAGATATTGCCAAGTTGGGTGATAACTTCTTTTTCTTCATCGCTCCAAGGCTTATCTTCTTCCCCTTCTTTTCTTTGGAAAGAAACGAAGCCAACGCATTTACCATCTTCAAGATACCCATAAGCAAGGTTTCCTGGAGCAGTCGCATTCCTTTTAGAAGAAACTTTATTATCGAAAACGCATATTCCCTCGCCCTTGAAAACATTATTGAAATTGTCAATATCCGAATCTTGCATGACAATGATGTTATAACGCATCGTGTTAAAACGAGGACCATGCGAAACATAAGGATAAGAATAATGATTCTTTGCCCCGGTATTTTCACAAACATATATCTCTAAAAGATCGAGTTCCTTTGCGATAGAGTCTAAAAAAGAGATGACATCTTCTACTGAAATGTCTCTGCAATTTTTAAGTCGCTCGTTAAAAGAAGCAAGGATCTTCGAAACATTGTCTTTCATAAAATCTATGTTTTTCAATTTAGAAATTGAACACTCAGATATTCTATATTTTTACAATTATTAAGTTCAATAATAAATGCTATTTTTCTAAAGAAAAAGCTATCAAGGAATGGATTTATTCCCATTCCCTAATAGCCTTAGGATAATTCAACTTTGCCAGTATATAAATCGTAATATGCGCCTTTAAGGGCTAAAAGCTCATCTTGTGTTCCTCTTTCGATGATTTTCCCATGGTCTAGAACCATGATTTCATCCGCATCGCGAATAGTTGAAAGACGGTGGGCGATAATCATGACCGTGCGGTCTTTCTCTAGGGCATCTAGCCCTTTTTGAATAAGCATTTCGCTACGCGTATCGATATTTGATGTCGCTTCATCAAGAATCATCACTGGAGGTCTATTTAATGATGCCCTTGCTAAGCCTAAAAGTTGCCTTTGACCAGCTGAGAGATTTCCTCCATCATCATATAGCATTGTTTCGTAGCCATTTGGAAGTCTTTTAATAAAGCTATCCGCGCAAGACATCTTGGCCGCATCAACAACTTCTTCGTGGGTTGAATGAAGTCTTACGTATTTAATATTCGATTCAATACTGCCAGTAAATAGGTGGGTGTCCTGGGTGACCATGGAAATAGCTCTTCTTAAGGAAGTGAGTTCGATATCATTAATATTGATGCCGTCATAATAAATCGCTCCGCTATCGATAGGATAGAATCTAGCAAGTAAGGAGATGATTGTCGTTTTCCCTGCTCCAGTTGATCCAACAAAAGCCGATTTCTTCCCAGGATGAGACTCAAAAGAGATGCCTTTTAAGACTTCTTTCCCCTTTGAATATGAGAAATGAACATCCTCAAATCTTATTTCACCCTTTAATGGTCTTCTTTCAAATTCCCCGTTTGCAAGAGGAATCTTCCAGCAATAACGGTCTTGGAAATTCTCTTCGTTGCTGATTTTCTCCAAACAGGCTTTGCCTTCGTTGACTTCATCTTTTTCATCAAGGAAAGAGAAGATTCTTTCTGCTCCAGCGGCTGCAACCATGAAATTATTTAAATGCTGGGTGAAGAAATTAAATGGCTGACAAGCGTTTCTTGTTAAAACCAAATAGGTTTGCAATTGGCCAAAAGTAATTGGACCAGCCCAACCCGTGCATAAAGCCAAAACGCCAAGAACTGAAGAAATTGAGAAGTTGAGATAGCTTAAAGAAACGAAGAAAGGAATGTTAACTTGAGTATGGAAGAAGGCTTTTTCTGAAGATTGTCTCCATGTGTTATTCGCCTTAGAGAATTTGTTAAAGGATTCTTCTTCATGGGAGAAAGCCTTAATGACTTTAACTCCTGAGACATCTTCTTCAACAACAGAATTAACCGCGCTTAAAGAACTTTGCTGTTTACGGAAATATTTCTTGCTTGCCTTAGTGTTGAAATACATAAAAGCAAGCATGATGATAATGAATGCAAGAACAATGAGTGTTAAATAGACGTTGATAAGGAAAAGAATGGTGATTGTCGCGATAATCTTTATCGCTGAGAATAAAATGTTGGTAAAAGAATCATTAAGGGCATTAACGATAGAATCGACATCGTTTGTGAAATACGACATTAATTCACCATGCGTATGCTTATCAAAATAAGACATAGGCAAGGTTTGCGTTTTCTTCATCAATTCATTTCTAATACGGAAAAGGACTCTTTGAGTTACTACGACCATTATTTGGTTATAAATAAAAGTGGAGATGACGGCAATAGCGCAAAGAATGACGATTGGCATTAAGGAATCTAGCAAAAGTTGCATTCTTACTTCCGGGGTTTCATGAATATTGTTGATAATTCCATCGGTGACATTTCCAGCCATTCTAGAAACAAGGATTTCGCATAACCCCGAGAAAAGAGCCATGATTAAGGCAAGGGCGACAAAAAACCACATCTCTTTGAGATAGCTAAATAGCCTAAATAAAGTCTTAGGCAAATCGTTTGGCTTATTTTTTCTTTCCATCTTATTTGCCCTCCATCTGGATACGATAGATATCCTTATAAATCTCATCTTTTTCTAGCAATGTATCATTATCGCCAATCGAATTGATCTTTCCTTCATTTAAGACGATGATTTTATCCGCGTCCTTAATTGAGGAGACCTTTTGAGAAATGATGATTTTCGTCATATTTGGAAGTTTCTTACGAAGATTTTCCTTAAGTTCTCCTTCAGTGATTCGATCTAAGGCTGAAAAAGAGTCATCAAGAATGAGAATCTTAGGTTTTCTAATCAAGGCTCTAGCAATGCAAAGGCGTTGTCTTTGCCCTCCAGAGACGTTGCTACCTGTTTGGCCTAATTCCGTATCGTAGCCATTTGGTAACTTATTCATTATGAAATCATGGCAGCAAGCAATCTTGCACGCCTCGATTATTTCTTCATCCGTCGCATCTTTCTTTCCCCAGCGAAGATTGTCTTTTATTGTCCCAGTGAATAATGTTGGGTTTTGAAAAGAGATGGCAATATTATTCCTTACTTCATCAATTGGATAATCCTTGATGTTATGGCCATCAATTAATATTTCTCCTTCAGAAACGTCATAGAATCTTTCAATTAAGTAAATCAAAGTGGATTTTGAGGAGCCTGTTTGGCCTAAAATCCCTACGAATTCCCCGTCTTTTATTTGGAAGGTGTTATCTTTGATGACATATTCCTCGCTGCTATCTTTGTATTTGAAATAAACATGATTAAACGCAATCTCACCTTTTCCAATTCTTAATGGAGAATCTTTTTTGTCGATGATATTGCTTGTCGTATCGAATACTTCTTGAACTCTTTTCTTGCTAGCTTCGCTACGAGTGAAAATCATAAAGACGTTGCTAAGCATATTTAATGAGGCCATCATCTGATTAACGTAGCTAAGGAAGGTTGCAACGTTATTAACGGCGTCGGCATCTTGGGCGTTAAGGATAGCCGTTTGCCCACCAATAAAGAGAACGGCGATGATGCAAGAATAGGTCATCAATTGCATGAATCCCATATTCAAAGCGGTTAATCCTAAAGCTTTTCTTCCTATTTTCTTAGAATCGTTGTTAACATTTCTGAATTTCTCTTCTTCATAATCCATCTTAGAGTTGGCTCTTATTAGTTTTTCGGCAACAAGAGTCTCTTGCGTGGTGCGGTTGATGTTATCTAGGGCTCCTTGAAGTTGATAAAACTTAGGCCTTGCAAAGAAAACAATCGTAAAAAGAGCAATGCCAAGCAAAGGAACTGCAACAGCGAATACAACGCTTAATTCTTTTGACATGATAATTGCAAAAACGGTCGCAAAAACTAGTTGCAAAGGCGCTCTAAGAATTGGACGTAACATCTGACAAAATGAATCAGAGATTATCTGAACATCGTTAGTCATTCTTGTAATTAAAGAATTGATACGGAAATCATCAAGATCGGAGAAAGTAAATTCCTGGATCTTTTTATATTCTTGTTTTCTTAATTCGTAACCTAGTCCACGGCCCGCTCTAGCCGTGCTTTTAGCCGTAATCATTCCTAAAAAGAAGGAAAGAATAGCAAAAATAATCATCACTCCTCCAATCATGAGGGTATATGAAAGATTGAGCGTATATGTTGCAGTATCACCCGATAAATCGGTATTCATGCCATTTTTAAGGAGGATATTCATCAAAAACGGCAAAGATATTTCTAATCCACATTCGATAATAATTGTGCTTATTGCTAGAATAACATCTTTTTTATAAGGTTTCAGGTATGTGAAGTAACTGAATTTCTTTTTCTTTTCCATAATCCAACCTCGACCGGGTTATAAGTATATAACCGGTAAATAAATAAATTAAAGAAGAAAACGCTTTTATTAACTTCTTTATATGCAAGAAAGGAAAAGGCAGCAAGATTATGCTGCCGTATTCGCTAGATAGAAGATATAGTTTTTGAATATCTTTTTGTTGCATTTGAGAACATAAGTTGAATTTCCACTATCATCGGTTGTTTCAATGTATTCTGCAACAACAGTTTTTGTCACCCTATCAATAATTTTGTAATGAGATAAATCAGTATCGCTATATGTGGCAATCTTTGTTCTAAGACATTCATCTAAGGTTACATCTTTATTAACTGATGTTGATGTGTCGCTTCCTGCTAAAGATTGACCGATGAAATATTTTCTTTCAAATAGCAATTGGGCATCTCCAACTTTATACGAACTATCAAGTTCATGTTGCACATAACTTCCGTGTTGATATTCCCCTAAATCTTGATCGAACACGTAGCAGAATAGATTGCTATGACGATACATATAGATATCATATTGGCTATTTGTGGAATTGAATTTGATGATGATGTCATAGACGCCAATGCAACCATCTTTAAATTTGAATAATTGATAGGTGACGCCATCTGTTCCTGTAACATCAACTGCCTCAACGTATTCATAGCCTTGAGTGAAGACTTCTTCAGGCTGAATGTTGCTTGTATCAGAAGGATCTTCTATCAAATAGTCGTATTGATTTGTATCAGTAAACTTATGTGAGGATAAATAAGTATCATTGAAACCAACAATGAAATATGGAGATGTGTCGGAGGTGAAATCAGCATTTCTAATGACGTAGGTATATGGGCTAGAGGAGGAAAGATCATCTCCTTTGATGGAATACCCTCCATCAGTTGAACTTTCTCCTTCATATAATGCGCCAGTGTTTCTAGAAAAACCATCGGCCATATCGTATTTGCTAGCAATATAATTATTGATCTTGTCTTTATTTAAATCCGTTGATGGGAAATCAGAGATTATCTTTGGCTCATCAATCTTTTCAAAAGCAACTACCGTTGGAGAACATTTATATGAGCCCATCGAAGGAGAAACGTCACCTATCTTTATTAGGTTCTTTCCTTCTGTGGAGGAAAATTTTCCTTCTGTTGCCTGAGAAACGATATATTCATAGAAATTATCGTAATCCCAACCACTGCCGTCTTCTGTATAACCACTCCAACTGCCGTTATTTTGCTGATAGGAATAGTTAGCAACAAATATATAGAACGTATATAGCCCTTCACCATAATTATCAATTAAGGTTGTTCCGATATTAGAAATCGAATACATCGAACGCCAACTATCTTGCCATGTGCCAATTGTTGGGCCTCCGCCCATATTGAGCGCACTAAACGATAATTGATCGATGTTAGATGAATTCGTTATCTTGATGTTATTGTATTTGAACAATCTAATATATTGGCTTTTCAACACCGAAGTTGTTCCGTTATATGTGAAATAACCTTCCCCGTCGTTATAAACATCAGTTGTAAAGAAAGGATATTTATATTGGCTATTGCTTCCATCGGTATATGATATTTCAAGCTTTTGAGCAGCTCCACCACCAGTTTCAATTGTTTTAACGTTATATTTCTTGCCGTTGCTAAATAGAGGGAACAATCTAATTACGTTATTTTCGTCCGCATATTTCGATAAATCGGAGAACATATCAAAATATCTTTCGGTTGGAACAGGCCTAAACGCTTCGCCGATTGGATAAGATCCATCGGTTTTGTTTGTAACAGTGCTATAAGGATAAGAGCGATTGCTGCTATCATCTGGGTTTGCAACATAAGTCCATTCAACAAAAGAATAATTATGTTTGTCTTCGTAGTTGCCCATCGAAGTAAAAACATTTGGAATGGCCTTTTCCATGATTGCCGTACTTAGAGTATCTTTGACCGTTACCTTAATTGGTAAGTATCTTCCTGTATTCGTATTATCTAAAAGATCGATACTTGGCGAATTTCCCTTGATTAATCCGGCAGGTGCGTTATCGTCAGAATTATCTTTTACGGTATAGCCATAGTAATAAGAATCATCCCAGCATCCAAGTCTATCTAAAGAATATTGGTTATGAGCGTTATAATCCTCGATTCTATTTGAAGCATCGCTAAAAAGAGTGAAATCCTCGTTTGGGATACCCCATGTGCGTTTATTTCCCGATGAATCGGCTACAGTTATATTTTGCGTTTCACCATAAGCCGTTCCTGATCCATAGGCTTTTTTATCCTGTGCCCCATCCGCTTCAAAATAGTCACAAGGGAACTGATCGCCATTGTATTTTCTATATGCGCCATCATAAGTGACGCCAGCACTTGTATTGTATTGTCCTGTTTCAGAGCTTAATTTATATATGGTATTGCCATTATCATCTAAAAGAATGTTACCGGTTTCGGTATATTGAACCTCTTTGTAACCAAATTGCTCTTCAGGCTTGATCGTTGTCTTCCCTTCAAGATATTCACTTTCTAGATGCATATATCCTGCAGAAGGAAAGAAATAAATCGTGTATTCGGTTGATTTTTTATCGTTAATGTAATTTTCTTTTATATCATCAACGGTAAAATTGTTTTTCATCGTTGTTTCTTGGCTTCTTTGGTTTTCGAAATAGAAATAAGACATGCCAAAAGACGTGACACTCATTAGAGTAATCGCGCCAAGAAATGCAATTCTTCTTAATGCTTTGGCCATGCTTTATCTCCTTTCTTTAAATAACGACAAATTTAACGGTTATTGATGCGTCGGTTAAGGCTGAGGCAATGCTTGTATAGCCATTTTCATTAAGTGGCTTAGCGTTCATTCCAGTATACTGGATTGCCTTATTAAGATTTATGGAATATTCAAAATATCCGTTTGGATATTCATCACTACTCGTCGAATATGTGACTAATTCCTTGCTAAAATCATATCCATCAGCCCCTGCGGATGAATAAAAGCTATTCAAGCAAATATAATCATCAATATCGTTGTCTCCATTAGAAAAAGAAATGAACAATCTGAATTTATTTCCTTCTATTGAATCATTAGGGTCTTCCAGTTTGTATCTAAGAATTACTTCATCATCTTCGACGTTGTAGGCTCCCTCAGTTCTAAGGAATTCAATTCCATCAGCAAGATCTTCGTTGCCCTTATAGCCACTAGAGAAAACCACGCTTGTTGGAGATTTGATTATTGAAATATCACCTTTTGTGACATCGGATACAACATATATCGAAGCGGAATTATTCGCTTGAACTGTATCGACATTAAAAACCCAGCTAGCAAAGCCAGCCCCGGCAAGCGTTAAAGAAGCCACTACAGATAAAGAAATAATCGCAACTTTCTTATAATCCATAGTTACTCCTCTTCCTTGTCATATTCATTGGCAATATAAAGGAATCTCTTCTTGTATTCTTTATCAATCATGTTTTCGGAATAATCGAAGGTACAAAGGAAGGCGAAAGCGCTAGCGATAGCAACTATGCCAGCACTGCTTTTGAAATATGTTGTTGCCACTCCTAAGCCATAGTTTTGGAAACCATTATATCTTCCGATGATTTTATCGCTAGCGATGCCGGTTTCGGAAATATCAGTCCCAGAGTTAGCGTCTCCTCTAAAGGTGAAATAATATGTGTTATTGTTGATGTTGATATTAACAACACGATGGACGATTGTTTCGTTATTGGCGTTCTTAAAAGCAAGAACGTCATAAAGTTTGACGTCTTTGTCTTCTACTTTTTCTAAGCCAATCATGCTAAATTGGGTAATTTGATTGGTTAGATTATTCTTCGTTATGTAATCGTTCTTAGAGTTAACCGTCTCCATTGAAGCGGTTTGGATAACCATATATGTGGTGTTACCGAAATAGAAGGTTTCATTGTTTAGCTTATAAAAAGCTATGAAACCAATGAATGCAAAAACGATTGCATAAAGAAAAATAGAAAAAATCTTCGTGATTCTTCCACGTTTTTTAGATTTCTCTTCGTCTTTCCTTATCAGAGTTACTAATTTATTTTTTTCTAGTTCTTCGTGTTCTTTGTCATCATACACATAAGTGGTGACATTCCCAACGGTTGAATGAAGTTGATATCCTTTACCAGCTTTTTCTCTTATTTCAGCATTATAAGAAGAAATATCTTCGTTTTCTTTTAATTCTTTTCGATATTTCTTCTTTAAAATGCCTAATAATTTATCATCTTCATGCCCAAACCTTATATGTTTCTTTTTATAGAGAGCATATAAGGTAAAGAGAATGGAGAAAGTTATAGCTAAACCGATAATAACAAACAAAGAGACATAAAAGGCTATTTCAATTAATTTATTTGATCCTGACATTCTAGGTCTCTTAAATGTTTAAAAGTCAAATTAAGCGTTTGGCAAAGTAAGTGTGAATGAATAGCTTAAGGTCAAGATAGCAGCAGATCCTAAGGCGGTTTTCATTTCATTGTATGTTTCAGTAGTTGTAGGTTTCTTGCCATCGACATATTTGAACATGACGTTTTCGCCTGGGTTTGCGGTTGCATCATCAGCGAATGTTTTGGTGTCAAATTTAAAATCATTAGAATAATCCGCATCAGCATCAGCAGATAAGTCAATCTCACGAGTGTATGTCATCTTGCTATCAGTAACGGTAAATGTTCCACCTTTAGTTGTGGGGTATTTTTGTCCAATATAGCCTTCAGTGATTGATCTAAATTGAATATATGTAGCAGCTGCTGTAGTAAGGGTAAATTCTGCCTTGAAAGTGCCTTTTGTTATACCAGCATTAACCAAAGTGGTTCTATCAGCTGCTCCAATCTTATAATTTGCACCAACAAAATCAACGACTGTTCCTAAATTTGTATCGCTGACAGTGCCGCTAACTTCTGTTAAAGAAATACCACGTTCTTCAACATCTTTATTGGCATATCCATCTTGGTCTAAGATAAGATAGAGATTTTGATTTTCGTTTAAATCGGTTAAAGTGCCAACGCCTTCATTTAAATCGGTAACGTGATGATTAACAGAACCAGATTCGGTAAGGCCTGTTTTCTCAGCAAAATACCAGGAAGCAAAACCACTGCCAACAACAGTGAGGCCACCAAGTGCGGCTAATGTGCCTAGCAATAATTTTCTTTTCATTTTTATTCCTTCTTTCCTTAAATTTTAAATAATGAAAAATAACATTTAGAATTTTATAGCAACACTTATGCATAAACAAGATTTTTTGACAATAAGTCTAGATTTTTATTAATAGCAAAAATGTATCGATAAAATCTAATTGATTTCTATAATCCAGAAACATTTGTTGCACATAAAATGAATGTCATTATGATGTCTTGGTTTCTTTTAGATTGTTTTTCTGAGAATTTAACTCTATTTACTTTCTTAAGAATGCTAGATTTGGCATTGTATCATTTTCGATGATATAGGCAAGCATCTTAGCAAATCCTTCAGGATCTCTAATTTGGTATTGCATGTGATTATATCCTTCAAATACGGGATAGTTTGCATACTTATAAGCTTTCATAACGTTATCGCGATACTTGAAATGGTCTTCTTTATCGCCGAATTCTAGGAACATATGTTTTTGAAGATCTTCGTTTAACGGAGGAAATGGCTTATTTTCTAAACTATCGGAAAGTTGACGAGACATATTTTTATACGTGAGTTCTTTTCCTGCCTCCACAAAATATGGCCTTATCTCCTTATCATCGCACCACATTATCTTCCCTAGATTTTCACCGTTCTTTTTATAGAGGCTCCTAATGGCAAAGTATAAGAATGGAGTCATTATTTTTCTAGTGAATTTACCAATTTGCGCAAACTGCCCTCCATCAATGAAAACATGTTTTACTGAGATATGTTCTTTGGATAGGAAAGCCAAAGCTAAATCTGCCCCAATAGATGATGCGACAAGAAGTTCGATTTCCTTGATTTCTTTTTCTCTTAAAAATGATTCGACTTGCCTCACCTCATCTTCTTTTGAAATGTAATTTTGGCCATGACAATAAACAGTTGATGTTGGCATTATGCAAAAATAATTATTGCTAAGATATTCCGCTACTCTTTCGCTGCTTTTACCTGTCACCCCCATCGCATGAAAGAAAAGAATAGCAGGATTTTCTTTATTTCCTTTTGTTTCGAATAACATAAATAGCCTCCATCCCCATATATTTAGCAAAGTAACGATTATTTGTACGTTAGTTTTCCCTAATATATAGATAAATCATATGACATCTAGAATTGTACCATTATTTAATTCACATTTGTTAGTTTTTGCTAACTTAATTATAAATGTGAATATAAAAAACCACGTTTTTTCTCTTATAAATAAAATTTCATAAGGGTTTTAACGTGGTTTTTTAGATTTTTGGATATTTTATCTATTCTTTATCGCGTCAATTGGCTTCTTGCTTGCTAATCTTATGACTGGTAATAAGGCAGAGATAATACTTGCCCCTATCGATATTCCGAATAAGGCTAGTACGACTAAGAAATTAGGATTCATTAAAGTAAAGTCAAAGGCGGCAATCTTTAGTAGTTCTGCATTAACGATATTTGAGATAACAAATACGGCGATCGTTGATAGGAGGAAGTTTGTAAAAGCGATAATGAATGCTTCAGAATAGAAGATTTTAAAGACATCGCTACGCTTTGCCCCAACTGCACGTAAGATACCAATTTCACGTTTCTTATTATTGATGGAAACAGAGATGAAATTATAGAAAAGCAACATGCTAAATATTGCTAAGGCTATGCCAATATAAATAAAGGCGTGGGTTAAGACGACGACAATCAAAGAAATCTGTTCAACCGCTAAAAGAGTCGCGTTATTTAAATTTAGCATCCATGAGCCATGGGCAATCTCCTCTTCTTCGCTATAAGTGAAAATATTTTTCTTGCTAAGATAGGAAGAGAGGAAAGAATCGATATTGGCATTCTTAATGGAAATAAAGGCAGTTGAATTGTAGTTATATTCATATTTGCCATTTTCTTTTAATCCATCAACGAGGCTTTGGGCAGTATTCTTTGAGATCTTTAATGTATTCGATAATGTATCAATGGCAACATCCATATCAAATCCAACAACCTTAAAAGTAACAGTCTTATCTGGGTTCTTATAATCTTCACCAACTGCTAAAGTATCAGAATAAGAAATAGATGGATATTCGTTTACTTCTTTTAAAGAGGCAACAATCTTAACATCAGAATCTTTTTTGAAAGAAAGATATTCTTCGGTTTTTCTTCCTTCAGAGGAAGTAAATAAGAAGGAACGAACTTCTTTTTTCTTTTCTTCTTCTGTTACTTCGCTATCGCTACTATTGATATATTTCTTATAAAGAGTTTGATAATTGCTTTCGATATAAGAATTAACATCTTCTTTATATTCGGCTAATGCGGAGGAATATTTTTCAACGAAATTCGATTTGGAATATTCTTCTTGTTTCTCTTCATTAGTTTTCATCTCATAATAAAGATTTGCTAAAGGAATAATAGTTTCATAATCGCCTAACTCCTTCTTATTGCTATCGAAATAATATGCGTTAGTTTCAGGATAGTAATAAAGGTAATTTTTCCCTTTTCCAAAGCTTGATACTACATTTATTGTTCCATCTGATTCATCGTCTTTTTGGATAAATAACTGAGAATGGATTGAAGATGAATCCTTAAGACTGATTACGGCTTGATAATTAGGATCATCGAATTTGACGTTAGTCTTTGTGCGGTAATCGGTAAGAGTTTCAGATAAGAGAGTATCGACTATGCCAGTGATTTTATATGTTCTTGTTTCTGTCTCATCGTTGAATTTAACGCTTAATTTTCTTCCTAAAACGATTTCAGGAGTAACTTCTTCCCCCTTAACGAAATCAGATGAATCCTCGCTTGTGTATATTCCTAAATCTTTGTAGGAATAATAAGAATATAGAGATATTGCGCATTCATCTTTGTTTGCTGGCATCTTCCCATAAGTAAGGGTGAAGCCAAAATCATTCAAAAAGGAATCGCTAATATAGGTGCAAGAAGGCCATCTAGTAAGATGGAATTGATCAGCGTCAGCTTGGCCACATCCAAGGGAGGCTGAGGTGACGTTAGTATGATTTTGATAGACTTTTGCACCCGTTTTTTCGATTTCTGCAATTCTAGAAGAAGAAAATCCACTCGAAGTTCCCCCTTCTTTGATATAGGAATAGAACGAATTGATTTTATTTCTTTCAATCGTTGATTTTAAGGCTGCTTGCTCATTGAAAAGAGACATCGTAAGACTTGCGCCAAACAAAGAGAAAGATATAGTTGAAAGAAGAACGGTCATAACAAGCCTAAATGGCTTTACCTTTATTGACCTAGCCCCCATTCTAAAGGCTTGCCAAAGGGAGAATTTACTTTTAATCGTCTTAAATTCTTCGTTATTTGATTTGATATCGTCTTCATTCGTCTTAGAAAAAGCGTTTCTTTCGCCGTTTTCATCGATTTTTGCCGCTTGGCAAACTGCTTTGTTGACCATTTTATCCGCGACAATATAGACATCATCGTCAGCTTTTTCTATCGCATCATTGATATAGGTTAAATCTTCTTTGGTTAATTTATGCCCTTTATTAAGACGGATGACGTTTTCACCAAGGATAGCAACTCCCTCACCTACATTAACGTTTTCTAATGGTTTCTTTTCTAAGTCGGAAATGATTTTTCCATCTTTAAGTTCTATTACGCGATCGCCAAAATGCTCAGCAAATTCGCGGTCATGAGAAACGACAACAACCAATTTATTTTTCGAAAGGTTTTTTAACGTTTCAAATACGGCTTTGCCAGTGTTGCTATCAAGTGCACCTGTTGGTTCATCCGCAAAAATAATCTTTGGTTCCTTGACTAAGGCTCTAGCAATGGCCACTCTTTGTTTTTGACCGCCTGATAATTCATTAGGTTTTCTTTTTTCAAAACCGCTAAGATCAACTTCCTCAAGAATGTTTTTGATTATCTCATCGGTAGCTTTTTTGTGTTGGAGTTGTAAGGCCAAAGCAATATTCTCCTTAACCGTGAAATCGCTAAGGATGTTATATTCTTGGAATATGAATCCTAAATAAGTGTTTCGATAAGAATCGAATTCACCCATCGTAAATTCTTTGCTTGATCTGCCATCAATTATGATTTCTCCTTCATCTGCAACATCAAGCCCGCCAATGACATTAAGCAAGGTGGATTTGCCTGATCCTGATTTTCCTAAGATAAAAACCAATCCAGTTTCAGGAAACTTAATCGAAACATCGTTTAACGCATATACGGGGTCACTATTTTTAACCTTATAAATTCTTTTAAGGTTTCGTACTTCTAACATAATCTATGTTCTCCTCTCGAGTTCTATCAATTTTATATTAACGAAACGCCTTTTTATATCTTTTTTTCTAAATGAATGATTCTTCTTTGCATCTTCTAAGCATTTTTAAATTTTAGTCAAAGAAAATATCGATTTTAGCTTAATAATTCATCTTTTCTTAAAACTAGTTAAACATTGAAAAAAATAATCGGTAAATAGAGAAAATATTAATTGACATTAATTTCCTTTAAATTAAAACTTTCACAATAAGCCATTTTTAGCGACTTATAAATTATAGATAGGAGTAAATTATGAAAAAAATGAAAAAAGCCTTAGTCTTGACCTTAGCTGCCTTAGCCCTAGGTGCATGCGGCGAAGTGAAAAGCGAGGATCCTTCATCAATTGAATCATCAATTTCTGATGTTGTTTCTTCAAGTGAAGAATCATCCTCGTCATCTTCTTCATCATCAAGTGTCGAAGAAGAGTGGAGTGAGGAAGAAATTGCTTTGATGAATGAATATTGCGGCGGTATTCTCCCAAAACTTCAAAGCAATGCGACAGGAAATATCACATTCGAAGAAATGGAAGATAGCTACGGAAACAAATTCTTAGTTATTTATAACGAAGCTGCTTCCTTCACCATTCAAGATTATTATCTAGATCTTGCCGATAATGGTTGGAATGTTATCAAAGGATATAATGGCAAGGCCGTTCAAACCGATAGCTCTGGTATTAAATTCGTTGAATTAACATCTGCTTCAGAGGATAAAGAAACCGGTTATGATATGGTTTATTATCACCGTGACGCTTCAACTGATTCCGATGGCAATACCGTTACGGCTTGTAACATCATCCAATGCTATAACGATTTAACTGGAGTTGCCTCAAGTGCAACCGCTTGGGATGAGGACGAAAAAGAGGCGATGGTTGAAACTCTAACCATCGAACTACCATTTATCAATCTTGGTTCTTCAAATAGAGTCTATGCCCGTAGCACCGATGTCTTATCAATAATCGACGTATATACGGAAGACCTTACTGCCACATACGTTAAAGCCCTTGTTGCTGAAGGTTTCAAAATAGATACGATAAATAGCTCTATCAATGACGAATATATCTTAAGTAAGACCCTTTCTGATGGAGCAACAATTGACGCATATCTTTACTATATGAACGGAAACACCTTCAATTTCGTTTATACGCCAAGCGTTACGACATACACAAGCTGGCCAACTGAGGAATTAGAAGAAATCAAAAACCAAACCGGCGTCACAATCCCTGAATTTGCAATTGATGAAGGTGGACATTATTACGTCTTCAAAAAGAATGGAGTTCTTTATATTCAAGGCGAAACGACAACCGTCGATTCGTGGTCATACGAAACCGACCTTAATGAAGCTGGCTTAATTCAATATAATTGGGGAGATCCATACATCAACTGGGATGAGAATTTAGCCGTTACATGCGATGACATATACGATGCGAACTATTCAACGATTGGCATCCAAGTAAGCGTTGAGCTTACCACTCCAACCTCTTCCTTCACCACTTCCTGGCCAAGTGAAGAAATCTCTAATGCCATCACGAATCTCTTTGGTGTTGAAGGATATACTCTTCCTGCTTTAGACAATATTACTGATTACACTTCCGATAAAATTAAATATGAGGTTTTAGGCGAAGATTATGTCGCTTCTCAATATGAATATTATCTTGAAGATATAACCACTTTCCCTGATTGGTATGATGATCTTCCTGAAGATTACACCGAAGAAGATATTGAAAATCTAGCTAGAGAATTAGCTCAAGCCGATGCTGGTGTAACAATCAAAATCAAAGATAACACTGAATTTGCCTCTTATAACGCTTACGAAGCTCTCTTGGATTCTCTTGCCTACCATAGCGAATATGGATGGAATGGAGAAACATTTGAAGATAAAGATGGAAAAATCTCTATTAGCATCGATGGAACATGGTATGAAGATTACGATATGGGCGTAACAACCGTAACCATCAAAAAAGGCTCTGGAGAAACCCATACCCCAACATTAGAATTCGCTTCCGAATCCTATGAAATTGGCATTGGAAAATCACAAAAGCTTCAAGTCAACAAAGACATGCTTCCATATGAAATCACTTATTCTTCAACTGGATCAGAAAACATTACCGTCAATAGCAAAGGCTTTGTAAGTGTTTCTGAAAATGCAACCGATGGCGAAACTGCCACTATCACTGCAAGCGTTACAACAAGCGAGGGTGAAACAATCAGCACTTCTTGCACCGTTACCGCCATCGAAGTTCTTGATTACGATAAAGATTCCGCTATTAAAGCAGTCGCTGACTTACTTGTAGCCGAAGGATACGAAGAACCAACGATAGCAAGCGATGATGATAGCTCATCTATCAAATTAACCTTTGATACTTCTACCGACACAAGCGTTACTGCTGAAGGACTTAGAAATTTAGCCGAAACAAAACTCATACCTGAAGGATTCGTTATCAACTATGGCATGGATGTTGATACAGGCGATGATATCACATGGTCTAATCGTTGGAGATACGAAAACGGCGAAGAAGTTGGCTCAGGAATGTCCATGGATGTAAATTTCTATTATCAAGATGATGAGATGGAAAAAGTTACAATGATGTATTTCGTTTATACATTAAATGATGATCCTAACACATTAATATTAGAAATCACTGCATATAACGCTGACATTATCTAATATCCAATTAGCCTAGAGACTCATGTTTATGACATGGGTCTTTTTTTATTGCAAATAAAGAACAAAATTCAAAAATCCCTATTAAAAACCCCTTAAATTTCTATTATCTGGCACATAATAATATTGACATTACATTAATAGAGGCATTCTAACCTTATTAAGAAACCAGTTAAACGAAAATAAAACTGGATAGGTTAATACCCATCCAGTCATATTTTTAAAAGAGGTTTATCATTCTTCGATAGCAAGGAATCTATCGGAGTAAGAAGGATTCAATTCTTTGAATTTCGCCAAACAACTCTTTTTGACATATATTGTCGTTAATGAATCAGGAAGAAAATACATTGGATATTCTGGGTTGCTATCAAGAATGGTTGCCTTCTTTAAATTATTTGCATCTTGGAATGCGTTATCGTAGGCAGTAACGCTTTCAGGAAGGGTTATTTCTTCTAATGAAGAGTATCTGAATGCAGGTTTAACTTGTATTGTGCCATCACCGATTGTAACAGATTTTAAGGAGTCACAATTTCCGAATACATCCCATTCAAGTATTTTAAGAGTTGTAGGAACTATCACTTCTTTGATACTGGTATTTGAGAAAGCGTAACTATCCATTTCAAGTAATCCGTTAGGAAGAGTGACATTTGTAATTCCGCTACAACTATAGAAAGCCGCATTGCCAATATGTTCAAGGCTATTTGGAAGAGAGATAGATGTCATATCTTGTTGGTTATAGAAAGATGATTGAGTTATCGAAACCGTTCCTTCTTTAACTGTGATTCCTCCTGAAATAACACCTTTGTAGGTATAGAAAACATCGCCAATATAAAGAGCCCCGGTTGGTTGAGAGATATACCAAGCGGTATTGCTAAAAGCGTTACCGCCAATTCTTTTAATTCCTTTTCCAAATGTTATATCGCTTAAGTTTTGGTTCCATTTAAAAGCACCTTCGCCAATTTTTTTAACGCTATTAGGTATGACTATTTTGGTTAAGTTGTTATCAGAAAAAGCGTAATCGCTAATCTCTTCAAGCCCCTCATTGAATGTTACTGAGGTAAGGCCTTTGTTTTGAAAAATTGAGCCTAACATAGATACGATTGCTATACCTTTATAATATCCAGGTATAAGTAAATCGGTCCCAGTTCCTGTATATCCATCGATGATATATCCGCCTGATCCATAGCCATAAGGATCATAGTTATAAAACAAAGAGATGCCATTGCTAAGTGTAACGTGTTCAGGCGCCCAATCAGCGTATAAAGTTACGTCTTCTTTTGGGCAATAAGGCAAAGTGATGGCTTGATCGGTTAGATCTTCCCTTAAATGCCATCCAGCAAAGGTGTAATTATCCTTAAAGATGATTGATGAAGCGTGATAAAGCGCTTCGCCTTCCTTAAGATATTCATCTTCTAATGCCCCAGTAGTAATATTTCCGTCAGCATCGCTTCTTCGATATTCTCCGCCATTCATTTCGTATTTCACATGAATATAATTCTTATAAACGGCTTCAACTTTAATATCTTTCGTTAAGGCTTTATGTCTAAAAGTGTCAACTTTAATTTCCTCGCCATCAGAAAACCAGCCAATAAAATATGTGTGATCTTTAACCGCTAAAGTATCAGGAAGAGGAATATCTTCATTCCCTGCCGTCTTAAATTCTTTTACGAGTTCGCCATCAATATAAAAACTAATCGTATATTTTAGCGATTCAGCACTTTCTCCACTATCATTCGAACTACTCGGATTAAAGAAACTGCATGAAGAAAGGCCACTAGAAGAAATAAGGGCCAAACCTATCAAACATTTTTTGAAATTCTTTTTCATTTTTATCTCCCTTAAATGTTATTTAACAAACTATAGCAAACCTAGTGCCAATAAAGCGCCAATCATAAAAGCAAAAAACCGTCAAAAATCCAAAAATACATATTAAAACCGGCCTATTTTTAAAAAGAAAAAAGACCTACTAGAAATTAATCTTGTAGGTCTAATTCACTAATAGAATCTATTTATTCTTCTTCAGGAGTTTCTTTTTTCTTAGAAAGAACGAGTGTTCTGACTAAGACCCAAGCTGTACCTGCGACAAAGAAGGTTCCTAAGACTCCATCGACGATGTAGAACATGATTCTCCATCCGGATGTCTTATAGGTGATGATTGTGCCAGGGGCGATGCCTTGCATAGCGTTGGAGTTAGCAATCGTATAGAAGACATTGTGGAAGGCGTTTCTAAGTGCGATTCTTGATGTTGCACTAGTCTTGTCAGAGAAATCAGCCTTAAATCCAAGCCAGGTAAGTTGCATATCGGTTCCAGCTCTCATACCTTGATCTGGTACCATGTAGTCATAGAGGTTGAAGTCAGAAAGTCCGAATCCTCTGAATCCCCATTCATCTCTAAGAACGTTTGTCATAAGAGCCTTGCTTCCGCCAGCCCATGTTGTTCCAATTCTATTGAAGGAAGACATAACGGCTGTGCAAGCATTCATCGTCTTTTTGGCGTGATTGCCGTTTGAATCAGCGATGTATTCGATTTCTGTTTTTGCTTCTTTTACAACGATTTCGAATGGTTTGAGATAGATTTCACGGATGGTTTGCTCAGTTGCCCAAGTGCAAAGAGCTGCTGTTCTCCATGTTTCTTGATCGTTTAATGCGAAGTGCTTGATATAAGCATATAAGCCTTTATCTGCAGCGCCAGAAACGACATTTGCAGCAATCTTACCAGCCAAGACGCCATCTTCGGAATAATATTCGAAATTACGTCCGGCAAATGGTGAACGGTGGGTATTCATGGCTGGGCCATACCATCCAGAGAAACCAGGGTTCATTGAAAGTGATTCTTCGCCAATGGCTGTTCCCATCTCTTTGCCTAAATCTTTATTGAAGGTAGCGGCGAGAAGAGGTTCAGACATATAAGCGGTGACATTGCCGTATTTGCTACCAAGCGCGGAGAAGCCTTGAGGACCATCGTGGTCTTCTGTTGATGGTTTATCAACACTTTCCATAGCTGGGGTGTTATAAGCACCATTAACAAGATACTTGCCTGCGTTGTTGTAGTCATCTTCGGTTAATTGGTTAAGAAGTTTGTCATATGCTTCATCATCATAATCAAGACCTCTGACGTCAATTAATTTAAGGCCATTGTCTTCGCCCATTGTTGGCATGACATCATTGGAGTCGTTTGTGACTTCATATGGTTTTAAAGAATCGGCGACACTCTTGCCATTGATTGTGATCTTATCAGCTTCAGCATCTTTGGCTGTTGGAGTGGTTGGATAGGTTCCATCGAAGTCTTTTCTTGACATTGCAAGAGCATATCCGTCAGTCTTTGTATCTTTGAACATTGCAGAGATATCATCGAATTGATTGGTGACTTCGGTCTTGTCAGAACTTCTTTGCTTATATGTGATTGTGTCTTTCACTTCAAAGCTAACAGAGAGTTTTTCTCCAGAAGCATTCGTGGAAACTGTGTGGCTGTTTTCCTTGATTTCGACGTAATATGTGCCTTTTTCAAGTTCATAGCCTTTGAAATTGTTGTTGTTCTTATCGTTATAATCGTAAGAAGCCATATCTTCTTTCTTGATGGTAAGAGTTACTTCTTCGCTCTTTCCAGGTTCAAGAAGAGATGTTTTTGCAAAATCCCCTAAGACAGTGGAGGTTTTTTCGATTCCACCTTCGGTATATGGCGCGGTATAGTATGCTTCAACTACTTCTTTACCCGCTACGCTACCAGTATTTTTAACTTCGACAACGAGTTTGACTTCATCATCGGTTACTGTGCTAGATTTGATATCTTTGCTAAATGTCGTATAGCTTAAGCCGTAGCCAAATGGATAAGCGACTTGTTTTTCGTATGCTGCTTCAGAAGCACCATAGCGTGTTTCATAATATCTATATCCGACATAGATGCCTTCTTCGTATTCGACAAAGTGGGCTGCGGTTGTGCCATCAACACCTTTAGAGATGTCTCCGACACCTGTATATTCATTAACGCCATTAGTTGCAAAGTTAAGGAATGTAGGATCGGCGGTGAAATCTCTAGAATATAAATCAGGAGTTCTTCCGCTTGGGTTTACTTCACCAGAAAGAATCTTTCCTAAAGCGTTAAATCCGGTTGAACCTGGGGAACCAGCCCAAATGATGCCATCGATGTCGTTATCATCTTTAAGGTCGCCAACTTCCATTGTCGTGGAATTATTTAAAACGATAACAACCTTTGAATAATTAGCCTTAGCAAAGGCAATCATGTCTTTTTCTTCTTTAGAAAGTTCAAGTTCATGTTGTCCATCGGCGTAATTATTGACTTCTGCTTTGGCGTTTGTAGCGATAGTGTCGCCTGCATCAAGGATTTTCTTGCTAGCCTCGGTATTCGAATCAGCTTTTAAATCTCTTGAAAGATCAAGGCCTTCACCACCACAACGGGAAATGAATACAACGGCCGCTTCGCTATTATCAACCGTGAAATTATATGTTGAAGGTTGAATTTCACCAATGAAGAATGTAGAACCAGAATAGCTATCCATGACAATGTTTTGTCTTGCATAATTGTCTTTTTCTTTAGCAAAGAAGTTATAAACATTCTCATCAACCGTGAATCCGGCTTTTTCTAAAGCACTCTTTGGATTTGCACATGAGGAAGTGTCGACGTTTCCTGAACCGCTTCCGCCATAAACTGGGTCAACAGCGCCTCTTCCAAGTAAAGCAATCTTTGTTGTCTTAGAAATTGGTAAGGCATTATCCTTGTTCTTAAGCAAGACCATACCTTCGTCGCAGATTTTCTCAACGACTTTTTCGCCATTGGCTTTTGCGTCGGCGCTACCAGAGTTCTTCTCGGTAGATTTGCTAAAAGAAGCCGTGTAGTAATTGGAATTCCAATTCTCGCTTCCTTTTGCTGGGGTCTTGACAATTTCGCCTTTGCCAAGGACTGACCAGTAGTTTCCAGCATAGGTGTCTAAAATCGTGGCAAACTTAGGAAGGAGGCATTCAATTGTAATGACTGCCGCTCCAGATAATGCCAAGAAAGGAACCCATATGGCTAAAAACTTAGAATTTTTCATTCTTTTCTTTTTGGACATATTTTCTCTCCTTTTTTGTCCCTTGCCCTTTAAACAAATGGACAAGTGTAACTCATTTTTTAAGAGCTGCTGGATTGAATATAAGCAAAAAGAAAGCCCTTTCATAGGCTTTTGACGCCTTTTAACAGGTATTAGTCGTTATTTGAATTATCGATTGTAAAGGTCATTGTGAGTTTAAAAATATCGTCTTCCGTCGATATTTTCATGATGCCACCATACTTTTTTACGATGTTTTTCATCGATTTTAAGCCGTATCCGTGATAATCCTTGTCTTCCTTTGAAGTTTGAATTCTTCCGTTTTTCATTTGGAGATTATTTGGGTCAAAGAAATTCTCCAATTCAACAAAAAGAATGTTTCCTTTTCTTTTCAATATTAATGAGATATGACGTTTTCCTTCTTCTTCTAATTTAGCCGTTGCCTCAATTGCGTTAGATATAGCGTTATTGAAAAGAACGTAAATATCAACGTCTGACATAAAAGAAAGAGCTTTTCCGTCAGCAATCGAAGTGAATTTAATGTGACTATTCTCACATCTAAGAGCATTTTTAGTTAAGGCGGTGTCTAAAGCCTTATTCCCTGTTTTTACGACTGAATCGTATATGCCAATATCGTCGTAAATGTCCTTGAGATCTTCTTTAGTGACGTTTCCATTGGACGTCAAAAGATTGACACGATATTTCAAATCGTGGAATTTAATGTTCAAAGACTCAATATTCTCACGAGAAATTTCGTATTGTCTTTTGCTTTGCTCAAGAATTTGTTTTTCGATTTGCAATTCTTCCTGAAGTTTGTTTCTTCTTAAGAAAACAAAGAAGAAAACCATTGAGACCAAACAGCTAGAAAAATTCGATATCAAGCCAACAAGATAGATGACTTTTGTATCATTGTGATAATAAGCGATTCTTAAAACACTTGAAATGACTATGGCAAATATGACAACGATAAGACCAAAGAAAACCAATTGATTGCTATTGTAGACAAATTTGAGATTTTCTTTTCTTTGTTCTAGATAAAAATAATAGAAAATCGCATAAGTTAGTATAAGAATGACCCCATCTATCGTGTAAGTCATAAGCTTATCTAAAAAGGGGTTAGTGGCAATCGAAGTGTAAAGCTCAATCGAGCTTGTAATCGTGGAAGCCAATATATTGTTGATATGATGCAAAAGATATGAGGTCAAAGCGACTAGCAAAGCATTTCGGAAATTCATTTTGAAGCAAACAAGTAACCCTGGAATAGCAAAAAGCAGTAACGAAACGTACATAAAAGTCCAATAAATGATATTGATCCCCCAATGTTCTTCGTTGTAATAAGAAGGGAAGAAATACCCTAAAGCGCAAAATAAGATAATAGAGACAATAAGTTTAAGAACGAAATAGCTTTTACGCTTAAAAACCGGATAGGCAATAAGAAAAGAAGCCAAGCACGTTTCCAAAACCAATTGGAGGTTAATAAAATTAATGGTGCCAAAAAACATCCTATTTCCTCGTTCCGGACAAGAAATTGCCTAAAGATGCAAGAAATTCCTTTCTCCTAGTCCTTGGCATTTTCAAGCTTTCGCCATTGCTAAGAACGACAAAATCCTTTTCGATTCTCTCAACATATTCTAAATTAACCAGATAACAGCTATTGCACTGAGCAAAAGGAAGATTATCTAGCAATTCCATGGCTGCTTTCAAAGAGGACCTAACCTTATATTCACGTTCTTTTGTGTGGTAGAAAAGATCATGATTGCTTATTTCCACGTATAAAACATCTTTTGCCAATATTTTCTTTGACGCATTTTCAACGGGAATAAGAACATTTTTCTCTCGCGTTCTAGAAGTAATGATTTTAAACGCTCTTTCCATTTTCATTCTAAAAGGATCGTACATTAAAGGTTTAACGATGAAATCGAGAGCGTCAACCGAATATCCTTCAATTGCAAATTGAGCTAGATTAGTAACGAAAATAAGGACCGCTTCATCATCTATTTCCCTTAATTTCCTGCTCGTTTCCATTCCATTGACTTTGTCTTTGCCAAACTCAATGTCCATGAAGATAAGATCAAAATCACCTCTATTGTAAGAAGATAAAAATTCATCTCCATCATGAAAAAACTTAACTTGAAATGTCATCTTTTTTTGTTCGAAAAAAGTACCTAAATAAGAATTTAGGGTCTTTTGCCACTCAATTTCATCTTCAACGATTGCGATATTCATTACAAAACCATTTAATCGATATACTTTAGTATATACATGCAAAAGCAAAACTTTCAAGATTGTTTTAACAACAACATATCAATGAAAAGTTTTAAAAAATCAAAACAATAGGGTTTTGATAGGGAATTTTTGAATTTTGAAGTTAAATAGACAAATATTCAATCTTCGAATCGTGTTTAAGGGTCTTACTATCATAGGAGATTCCCAATAAGATAA
>CAVIJE010000009.1:0-50534 GCA_963643355.1 Sodaliphilus sp.
GTAGAAATACTTAGATTCGTCAATTCTTTCCCAAGCACTTCCGCCAAAGAAAGAACCCCAGTTATTTGGTGGGAGGATTCTTCCATTTTCTTCTTTTCCTTCTAATATATAGTAATAGTCTCTTTCCTTAGAAGTTGGATCTTCTCTTGCTTTTTTAAACCAAGCATGTTCATTTGACGTGTGGTTAAAAGGCAAGTCTAATATCAATTTAATATCGCGTGAATGACATTCATTAATAAGATTTTTTAAATCATCAATCGTTCCGAATTTGGAATCAATCTCGTAATAATTGCTCACGTCATATCCACCATCCTTGAACGGTGAGGAAAAAATTGGGCAAATATAGAGAATGTTGATTCCTAAATCTCTTAAATAATCTAGCCTAGAAATAATGCCGTTTAAATCACCCAATCCATCATGATTCGAATCCTGAAAGGAGATTGGATAAATCATATAGCCAATTCCTTTGTTCCACCAATGATTAGAATATTTTTCCATATGTGAATCCCCCGACTAACTTGCATAATTATTATCGCACTTAATAACTAATTAGTAAATCGATCTGACGTTAAAAACGTTTATTTTTTAACAAACTGTTATTTATAGCTGTCTCAATTAAAAAAAGCGAAATATATCAACGTTTTTTCAAAAATAGAAAATAATAATTGAAATAAAGATATTTTAGTTAATATAAGCAAAAAAGGAAAAGCAATATGACATGCGAGACTATATCAACTATATTTTCTACGATATGGGCAACGATTTGCAGCGCTTTTCATGCTATCCCGGTATTAGGGGCAATCCTAGCTTTTGCCATTGGCTCCGTTGGAGTTGCCGTGATTTTCGTTTTGACAACGATGTTTGTCATGGGCTTCTTAGAAAGGGGATTTGCATTTGGTTGGAAGATTCATGGGTTATTAAATTGGGAGTTCTATTGTGGGCAAATTGACTGATACCGTTGGAAAAATAGACAAAAAAGCTACTTTTACAATCATTTTGTTGATGAAAGGAAAGTTGAAGCAATTGCTGATAAAAAAGCGCAATACCAATTATCCAAATATTCATTGTTGCTAATGGCTTTTACTCCTTCCGCTTCATTGCCATTTTCTTTAGTTTTCAACACTTCGCTTGAAATACTTGATAGTATCTTTCTTTTCTTCGGCTTTGGCTTATTCGTCTCTCTATTATATTTTTTCGTGCGATTTATATTAGTCTTCAATCAGTATGGTATTTTTAAGAAAAATGGATGACATTACTATTTTCAACCCCCTTTCTCCTCTATCCATTACTTATTTTTTCATACTCGTTAATCAGACATTTTCTTCCTTTAATTAATGAAAATTATCATTTGCCTCTACATCCTTTTGAAATATTCGCCTTAACACTACCTCTATTGTTAGCTTATACGATTTTTTCTGCTATTGCTACAGGGTTTGTATTTGCAAATATCCTCTTAAATCATCTTCAGAAATCAACTCATTGCATAGATAATATTGCTTCATTTAATATCTTTTTTCTAGAAAATACCTCACATTTTGTCAAATATAGCAATTAATGCTTTAAATTTTCTTTTAATATAGTATAGTGCTAATTGTTCGCAAAAAAATGGAGGTTTTATGAGAGATTTCGTTAAGCTTACGCATAAATTGCTAAAAGGCAACCGCCTCATTTTTTATTTCACGATGTTTATGCAACTTCTTGTTGGTTTCTTGTCCGTTCTTCAAACATTCTTAATCAAAGTGCTTGTCGATACGATTGAAGGAGTCGAAAGGCTGAATGAAGCCGCCGCATTAGAAAAATTTGTTATTAACGTTTTGACTGGCGGAAAAGGAAATCAATATCTATATGATAATGGTGCTTTTATTCTTCCTACCGCAATGATTTCCCTTGCCGCAATATACGCTTTAACGATGTTTTTGAGAATGTGGACTAGAGCATATTTCTCTTCTTCATTCAATGCTTTTGCCCAAAAAACAACCTTTGCACACATTGGCAGATTGCCTTATGAAGAATACAAAAAAAGCAAAGAAGGCGATCTTTTACAAACCGCAACACGTGATTTAAAGGTCTATCGCGAATTTATGGCCATGGGCATTAATAACATTACGTGGGCTTTATGGATGGTCATCTTCTGTTTCTCAATTCTTATGTCAATATCTTGGAAAATGACCTTAGTTTCCGTCTCTTTATTCCCTCTGCTTTTCATTTATTCTATCGCTTTGACTGGGCACGTTAGAAAACTTTATCGTGCCGCGGATGATTCGGAAGCGATTTTAACCGATAAAATCTCTGAGAATCTAGCTTCGGTCAGGATTGTTAAGGCATTCAATAACGAGACATACGAAATATCCGAATTCGATAAGTCCTTGAATGACTACAAAAAGAAGTTTCTTTCCTGGAAAAAATTCAACTCTTTCTATTTTTCTTCGAGCGATATCTTTATTTTCGCTTCAAAAGTCTTAGCTCTTTTATGGGGTATATATCTTATATATATAGGTGAAATCAATGCCGGAACCCTAGTTGTTGCACTTCTATATGTAAACATGATGGTTTGGCCAGTAAGAGAAGCCGCCCAAACATTAGCTAATATCGGACAGGTTTTTGCCTCATCTGATCGAATTAGTGGATTATTGAAAAAGCCACTTGAAGATTTAGAGTCTGGGCTTAAACCAGAAATTAAGGGAAATATTATCTTCGATAACGTTTCTTTCTCTTATCCTGATGGTGATCACGATATGATCAGAAACGTTTCTTTTTCCGTAAAAGAGGGAGAAACTGTCGCCATTATGGGAAAAACGGGATCTGGCAAATCTACTTTAGTTTTCCTTTTAACAAGGTTATATGATTACGATTCTGGATCAATAAAAGTAGACGGAGTCGAATTAAAAGACATTCAAAAAGAACATTTAAGAAAAAAGGTCGTTCCAGTTTTGCAAGATCCCTTCCTCTTCTCGCGCTCAATTGAGGAAAATATCAAAATCGCTAGACCTGAAGCGACAAATAAGGAAATTAGATTTGCTTCAAGAAACGCCGGAGTGGAGAAAACGATTGACTCATTTAAAGACGGCTATAACACGACAGTCGGAGAAAAAGGCGTGACTTTATCTGGCGGGCAAAAACAAAGGGTTGCTATTGCTAGAACCCTTATTACCAACGCTCCAGTTCTTATCTTTGACGATTCTTTAAGCGCGGTTGATACAAAAACGGACTTAGAGATAAGGACAAGATTAAAAGAAAACGTCGCCTCTTCTACAACTTTCATTATCACTCACAGGATTGCTTCGGCAAAAACGGCCGATAAAATCATCGTTTTAGATGATGGAGAGATCGAAGAAATCGGCAATCATGAAGAATTGATGAAAAACAATGGTTTGTATCATCGTTTAGCGACAATACAAGAAAAAATGGGGGTTTCTTATGGCGAATAAAGAAGAATCATTACCTGAGAAGCTGAATTTTGGAATTTGGCTAAGAATTTTTAAATATGCGTTAAAACGTGTTGATTTGCTCGTTGTCGTTATCGTTTCCCTTCTTTTTACGACGTTTTACGACTCTGCTTTCGTTCCAGCGATGAACGCTTCAGCAATCACGGTTGCTGGCTCAACTTCGATTTTAACTAGCACCACTTCTATTTGGGATTTACCATTTCATGTTATTTTTATAAAAGGATTATGGGAAATAGACATTGATTTCCTCTCTTTCCTTATAATGCAAGCAATTTTCGTTATATTACGTTCTTTGGCGATATTTGCTAACTTCTATTTCACTAATTATCTAAGCATGGTAATTATGATTACCCTAAGAAAAAATCTTTTTGATCATGTTCAGGAACTTTCTTTCTCGTATTTTGATAAAACGAATTCCGGATGGCTTATCGCTAGGATGAATAACGATACATCAGCTATAGGAGATGTCTTGTCATGGTCCCTAACCTCCATTCTTTGGTCTGTCTCGGAACTTATCTTCACGATAATAACGATGTTTTCTCAAAACGTTAAATATGCGGCAATCGTCATTATTTCTTTACCTATCGTCGCCATTATCGTTCCGATATTTGAACATTTGATTCTCAAACGCCATCGTATTGCAAGAAACGCTTATTCTTCATATGTTGGCTGGCTTGCGGAAATTATCAACGGTGCAAAAACCGTTAAAACGTTAGGCATTGAAGATGGCGTCTCTAAGGAATCTAACGAAATCATCGATGATTTGAAGAAAAAACGTTTTATTGCCGGAAGAACCAATGCTTTCTTTAGACCACTTCTAGAGCTCATATCCTCGATTATGATTACGGTTGTCGTTATTGTCGGTTATCAAGATATAGCAAATGCAAGTGCGATGGAGCTTGCCGTAGTTGTTGCCACTGTCGTTCTTTTTGTTCAGTTTGTTCAATCGATTTATTCCCCGCTTGAAGGGATTGCCGAAACCTTCTCCTCTTTTATGGAAAATCAAGCATCCGCAGAAAAGGTCGAGCAACTTCTCAACGCTAAAGTTGATATCGAGGACTCAAAGGAAGTTATTGAAAAATATGGAACTGTTTTAAATCCAAAGCCTGAAACTTACGGCAAAATAAACGGCGATATTGAATTCAAAGATGTTACATTTGACTATGGAAATGGGGTTGAGGTCATCCATCCATTAAATCTTAAAATCAAAGCAGGAACTTCGGTGGCCATTGTTGGTGAGACGGGCTCAGGGAAAACAACCTTAGCCAATCTCATTTGTCGATTCTATGAGCCAACAAAAGGCAAAATCCTTCTAGATGGAGTGGATTATAAAGAATTTTCTGTTGGCTATCTTCGCTCAAATATCGGCTATGTCCAACAGGCTCCTTTCGTTTTTTCTGCGACGTATTATCAAAATATTTCCTACGGTAAGCTAAATGCTACCATAGATGAGGTTAAAGACGCAGCAAAACTCGTTGGAATCGACTCTTTTATCGAAAAAGAAAAGAATGGATATGATACTTTCCTAGAAGATGGAGGCTCTTCTCTATCCCAAGGACAAAAACAGCTCATTTCTTTTGCAAGGGCATTAGTTAGAAATCCTTCCGTCCTTATTCTTGATGAGGCAACCTCTTCTATTGATACCGAAACGGAAGAAAGAATTCAAAATAAGATCCTTCCTTTATTGAAAGGCAGAACATCGATAACTATTGCCCATAGGCTTTCAACGATTGTAAACTCCGATAGGATTCTCGTCATGGATCATGGCAATATCATTGAAGATGGTTCGCATAAGGAATTGATGGAGAAAAAAGGCTATTACTATAATTTATACATGAATCAATTTAAAGATATGTCGATGGGGGAACAAATCGATACATTCAAAAAACAAATTGAAGATAAGAATGTAAATATCTAACCTTTAATCGCAATAAATATAATAAAAAATGTTACTTCTTTACCTAATTAATGGGTTTGGAAGTAACATATTTTTATTTTAGCCGATATTAACTGATATTTTTAATACCTATTTTTTAATATTGTATTTTCTTAAATGCCAGATATCGCGGTTATATTCTTCAATAGTACGATCAGAAGAGAATACACCAGAAGTTGCTATATTATCGATTGCCGCCTTAGCCCATCTTGACTTATCAAGATAGAATTCTTCGGCACGTTTGCAAGCGTCGCAATAAGATTGGAAATCAGCAAGGATATAATATTGATCGCCTCTATTCATGACTTCATCGAAAATCATTTGGAAACGGCCGTTTGCTTTAAGAGCCCAAGGGCCAAAGAAGAGAGAATCCATAACTTCTTTAACAACATGATTGTTATTATAAACGTCCCATGGGTTATATCCGCCATGCTCGTTTTTGTATTCAACTTCTTCTGCCGTTAAGCCAAAGATGATTTCGTTTTCTTCACCGGCTTGTTTGGCGATTTCGATATTGGCGCCATCTAAAGTACCGATCGTAAGGGCACCATTCATCATCAACTTCATATTTGATGTACCTGAGGCTTCTTTGCCAGCAGTTGAGATTTGCTCGGATAAATCGGCAGCTGGTATGATATGTTCAGCTAATGTAACGCCATAATTTTCCACGAAAACGATTTTCATGAATTTTGAAGCTTGTTCATCATTATTGATAACTTCTTGAACGGCAAGGATCAATTCGATTATGCATTTTGCATATTCATAGCTTGGGGCTGCTTTTGCACCGAATACATAAACATGTGGCGTCATCTTGAATTCGGATGGATTTTTCTTCATCTCTAGATATAAGGACATAATATGGAAGAGGTTAAGCAATTGTCTCTTATATGCGTGCAAACGTTTGATTTGAACGTCAATTATGGCATTTGGCGAAATTTCAATGCCATAAGTTCTTAAGACGAAGTCAGCAAATTTAGCCTTATTGTCATATTTGATCTTCATGACTTCTTCTTGAACTTTCTTATCGTTATCAAAGGCTTTGAAAGCTTCAAGTTTTTCTGGATGCATTATCCATTCATCGCCGATTTTCGAAGTAATCAAATCTGCAAGTTTTTCATTTGCGTAAACCAACCAGCGACGGTGTGTAACGCCATTTGTCTTATTAGAGAATTTCTCAGGGAAGAGTTCATAGAAATTCTTGAATGTGTAATTTTCTAAGATCGAAGTATGGATTTTTGCGACGCCATTAACGGAGAAACCGGCATAAATAGCCATATTTGTCATATGGATTTGACCATCTTTGATGATTTGCATTTGATATGCTTTCCCTGGTTCAACATGTTTTTCGATCATGTAAGCATTAAAACGACGATTGATTTCTTCGATGATCATATAGACTCTTGGCAAGAGCTTTTGAACGTATTGAACAGGCCATTTTTCTAAAGCTTCAGGCATGACGGTGTGGTTGGTGTAGGCAACACTTTGTCTAACTTGTTCCCAAGCCTCATCCCATCCATAGCCATAAATATCCATCATGATTCGCATAAGTTCAGGGATGCAAAGAATTGGGTGAGTGTCGTTAAGTTGGAACACATAATGGTCTTTTAATGTGTCCAAAGTGCCATATTTTCTATATTCTGCACGCATTACGGATTGTAATCCGGCAGAGACAAGGAAATATTGTTGGCGAAGACGAAGCATTCTTCCGTGTTCGGTTGAATCATCTGGATATAAACCAAACGAAAGTTCTTTTAATGTCTGTAAATAATCATTGAACGAGACGTCTTTTGGGAGGTTTTGCTCGCTTGGCTCCGCCGACCAAAGACGAAGGGTGTTGGAAACACCATTGCGATATCCGACAACCGAAACGTCATATGGCATAGCGCGAACGTGGGTGGCATTAACGGTTCTAAGAGCGTATTCGCCATTGGCTTTTAAATAGGTTTCAGCATTTCCGCCGAATTCTACTTCAACAGCGTGTTTTGGTTTCTTTACTTCAAAAACGAAGCCATTTGATAACCATTCATCAGGAAGTTCAGTTTGCTTTCCGTTAACGAATTTTTGTTTGAAGAAACCATATTCGTATCTAATGGTATTGCCATGCATCGGATATCCTAAAGATGCCGCAGAATCGAGGAAACATGCAGCCAATCTTCCTAAACCGCCATTTCCAAGACCTGCATCCGGTTCTTGATCTTCAAGCTCGTTTATATCGATTCCGTAATCGGCAAGTCCTTCTTTTGCAACCTTATAAACGCCAAGGTTTTGCATGTTATTAAGAAGCAATCTTCCAATCAAGAACTCCATGGAGAAATAAATACATTGTTTTCCGCCGTTTTTAACCATGTCTTCACGGCAATCTCTCCAGCCGATTCCGGCATAATCTCGAACCATTTCGCCTAAGATTTCATAACGCTCGGTTATATGCGAGTCTTCGACTGAGCGGCCATAAAGCTCGGTTAATCGTTTTTCGAATTCTTTCTTGAATTCTTCTTTATTATCAAAAATCATATTTTTAGCCTTTCTAATTACTTTTTTGCTGTTTTCTTTGATTTAGTCGTCTTTTTGGTAACCACTTTCTTTTTCGTTTCCTTCGTTTCGACTTTTCTCTTAAAGATCATCGCTCCATAAGAGGCAAGTTTAACGGAGATGTGGTATGGACGATTTTCTGGCGCACCTTCATAAGCGTGAAGCGCTAAACCATTATACTGGTTATTTCCGCCATAAACATCTTTATCTGAATTAAAGATTTCTTCCCAGTCTCCTTCTTCGCCCACTCCAACATCATACGTTTCATAGAAATTCGGAGTCATATTAAAGACAAAAAGTAAGGAGGAATCGCCATATCTTCTTTCGAAAGCAAAGACGCTTTGATCATGATTATCAACCATCATCCATTCAAAATGAGCGGGATTATATTCTTCAACGTGCATAGCATCTTCAGATTGGTAAATGAGATTTAGGTCTCTTACCAAGCGTTTAATGGAGTCATGTTTTGGATAGCTTAACAAATTCCATGGCAACGATTTAGTTTCATTCCATTCATCAAATGATGCTAATTCATTCCCCATAAAATTAAGTTTTTTGCCAGGATGAGCGAATTGATATGTATACAAATTGCGTAATAGAGCGAACTTTGTGTCATAATCGCCAAACATCTTATTGATCAAAGTGCCTTTCATATGAACCACTTCATCATGAGACAAAGGCAACATAAAGTTTTCAGAGAAGAAATAAGCCATCGAGAAAGTGATGTCGTTATGCTCATATTTCTTATATATCGGATCTAACTTGTAATATTTAAGTGTATCGTTCATCCAGCCAAGATCCCATTTATAATCGAATCCAAGTCCGCCGTATTCTAGAGGCTTAGTGACGCCAGTAAAATCCGTAGAATCTTCAGCAATCATCATAGCTGATGGATGGGCAAGGTGAATCTTTCCGTTTAAACGCTTGATAAATTCGGTCGCGCCATAATTTTCGCCAAGGGACTTATTTCCTTCCCAATAAACAATGTTGGAAACGGCGTCAACGCGAATCCCGTCAAAATGGAAATAATCCAAATAATAATTCATCGCCGACATCAAGAAAGAACGAACCGGATCTTTCCCTAGGTCAAAATAGCATGATCCCCAAGGAGAGAAAGTATGCTTGCCATCGGCATATTCGTATAGACAAGAGCCATCAAATTCTCTTAAAGCGAAGGAGTCTGTCGCAAAATGAACCGGGGCAAAATCTAGAATTACGCCAAAACCAGCTTGATGGAGTCTATCAACGAACGACATGAGTTGGAATGGATTTCCATATCGCGAATCAACCGAGAAAAATCCTGTTGCTTGATAGCCCCAAGATCCATCAAAGGGATATTGGCAAATAGGCATTATTTCAACGTGAGTAAAGCCATTTTCCTTTAAATAAGGAATAAGGTAATCGGCCGTTTCTTCATATGAAGGGTATCTGCCATTAATTTGCCCCTTCCAAGAGCCAAGATGCATCTCATAAATCGAAACGGCTTCATCAAAGCATCTACTTCTATTGTTTAAATATTTATCGTCATGCCAAGCAAAATTTTCAATATCGAATAATCTTGAGCATGTATTCGGTCTAAGTTCAGAGAAAAACGCGTATGGGTCAGCCTTATCAACGTATTCCCCCTTAGCATTTTTAAAATGATACTTATAAGACGCGTAATTAACTAAACCAGGGACAAAAGTCTCAAAAACGCCAGAATAATCGACTCTATCCATTTTATTTGCACCAACATCCCAGCCATTCCAATCACCGATTACCGAAACGTCTTCAGCAAGTGGAGCGTAAAGTCTAAAAACTACCCCGGAAACTTTCTTCCCGTCAATTTCTTTCTCGATGAAATGAGCGCCGAAGTAGTTATATGCTTCAATGCTTTGGCCCATCAAGAAATCGTATAAAATTCCATATGCCATAATATTTTCCTCTACGGAAAAGATTATACTATTTTAAAGTGATATCTAGCAATTCAAAGTGAGATTTTATTCTTTTGCTTTTAGATTTAAGTGAGATGGAATAAAATGATAGATGTGAAAAAGAGGTAAAAATTACTATGATTAAATGTATGGCTGTTAATGCTGGTTCTTCTTCCATCAAGTACAAATTTTTTGAGATGCCAGAAGAAAAGGTTATTTGCGAAGGATTAGTCGAGAGAATCGGACACGAAGATGCCCATTTCCGTCTAAAATATCTTGGCGAAAAACACGATGAATATCTTCCTATTATGGATCATAACGTCGGTGTTGAACTTATTTTAAATGCTTTGAAAAAATATGAAATCGTCAAAGATTTCGATGAAATCAAAGCTATTGGTCACCGTGTTGTCCAAGGTGGCAAATATTTCTCCAAATCCGCTTATTTTGATGAAGATACCGAGGAAAAGATCACTAAGCTTGTTCCTCTTGATCCTCTTCATGCTCCTGCTCATCTTATTGGCTTCCATGCTTTTAAGAAAGTTCTTCCTAACGCAGTAACAATCGCTGTTTTCGATACAGCTTTCCATCAAACGATGGCTCCAGAAGATTATTTATATCCTATTCCATATGAATATACGGAAAAATATGATTGCCGTAGATATGGTGCACATGGCACTTCACACAATTATCTCGCAAACAAAGCAATCAAAGATTATTTCAATGGCGACGCAAGCAAACGCATTATCACTTTGCATTTAGGCAGTGGCGCTTCTATTTGTGCCATAAAAGATGGAAAGTGCGTTGCTACATCCATGGGTCTTACGCCTCTTGGCGGAGTCATGATGGGCACAAGATGCGGAGATATTGATCCATCTGTTTACTATTATTTAGCTGAATGCACTGGTAAAACAAACCAAGAAATTTACGATATCCTCAACAAAAAATCAGGTTTCTTGGGTGTCAGTGGCCTTTCTAACGATACCCGCGACATCCTTGCCGCTGCTGAAAAAGGTGATGAAAAATGCATCAACGCCTTGAAACTTTGGGCAAGAAGAGTTGCTGATTTTGTCGGTTCCTATTATGTTCGTCTTGGCGGAGCTGATATGCTTGTTTTCTCAGCTGGAATCACCGAAAACAACCCAATTTGCCGTAAATATATCATCGACAACGTTTCCGAAGCTCTTGGTATTAAATGCGATTGGGCAAAGAATGATGAATTAGTCGGAAAAGAAGGCGAATTCTCTACGCCTGATAGCAAGGTCAGAGTCGTTGTCATCCCAACAGACGAGGAAGTAATGATCGCAAGAGATTGCTTCGCCGCTTACGAAGGAACTTTATAATATGGCCAAATTAGCCAAAGAAATCGAAAACTACGGCTTAGATTTAAAAGCCAACTACTCCTATTTCTATCGAATGATTAAAAAATATGACAGAATTGTCATTTTCCGTCATATTAAACCGGACTTTGATGCAATGGGAACCCAAATGGGCTTATATACATTCATCAAAGACAATTTCCCTAGCAAAGACGTCCATTTCGTTGGGGATAACCACGTCACTTTCACTGGCAAATTATTTCCAGAAACCGAAAGACTTAACGATTCTTATTTTGATGAACCGTTTTTAGCCATTATTTGCGATGTCGGAGATCATGAAAGAATTGCCGATCCACGTTACACAAAGGCTAAATGCATTCTTAAAGTCGATCATCATCCATGCAAAGTGGAGATTTCAAAGCATCCTATTTTAGATACTGAATCAGCTGCAGCGGCTGAAATAATGACTGATATTCTCTTAAAATTTAAAGGAACGACTATTTCTAAAGAGGCTGCGTCATATTTATATATCGGTATTGTCGGAGATTCTGGAAGATTCCAATATTCTTCGACAAATGCTCATACATTTGCTTGTGCCTCAGCTTTAATTGAAACGGGCATATCAATCAATGATATCTATTTAAAAATGTATGAGAAAAAAATCAGCGATCTTAAAGTGACCGCTTACGTTCTCAATCATTTCAGTGTTTCCCCACACGGCGTTGCATACTACCTTTTGCCTGATGCAATTCAAAAAGAACTCAACATCACCTCCGAACTAGGTAAAAACAACGTCAACCTCTTCTCCAATATCGAAGGAATCAATGCTTGGTGTTCTATTACCGAGGATCCAAATCCTAAAGATTATTGTTGGAGAATTTCCATTCGTAGCAAAGCAAAAGATATTTCTGGCATTGCACAAAAATGGGAAGGCGGAGGCCACGCTCAGGCTAGCGGTTGCAAAATCAAATCTCTCGATGATCTCGACGCTTTCGTAAAATCATTGGACGATTTATTCATAGATTAACATCTTAAGGCGTTCTTCTAAAGAAGGGCGCTTTTTCATTTTATCTAAAAACTATAAACATATATGTTATAATCAATTAGATTTATGGCAAACACTTTTGAATTAACAAACACTTATATAAACGCAATAAAAGAATACCATGACGAAACAACGCCTTTAAGCAAGGTTTTAGAGAGTTCGCAAAATATCCTTTTTCATTCCTATCTAGCAAGAAGAAATAATCCAAAAACAGGTTATTTCGATGAAGAAATCGCTCCATTTATTATTCTTAGATATTACATTGGCGATGGAAAGTTCATCCTTTGCGATTTGAACGCCTATAAAGAAGGATGGCATTCTTCGATGGATGAGACAGCATTCAATAACGACGTGTCTTCTCCTGTTTTATCTTTATTAGATGATTCCATCCCCCTTACCAACAACGACGATTTAGCCAAAAGCCTTGAATCATATCCAACATTTACCGATTGGTTTAAAAGATTGTTAGACAAAATACCATCCGCCGATCGTCAAGAAATATCCTTAAATGGCGTAAAAATCAAAAAGCTCGTCGAAGTTATTCAAGAAGAAAAGAAGAAACTCGAAAAAGAAGAAATAAGCGTTAAGGAAAACGTTCTTAAAGTGGAAGAAGAGCGTAAAGTCACTGAAAAAACTCCTTCTTCACCGATTAATCCTAAAAACAAGCAAGTCAAAACCTTTGTTCCAAAAAATAAAGACACTAAAAAGGTTAAAGTCAAGACAGCTTCCTTTAAAACCATCGATGAACTTGAAGAGAAAAAACTTATTGCCTCACAAAATAAGGCAATTAAAAAGAAAATTGGGATTCATTTTGGATGGGATGAATTGTTTGTTTATGCAAAAAATGGCGACGAAATGCTAACTTCTATTGATAAGAAGATTCGTAAAAAAGGTCTTAAAGATCAAGATAGCGATTGGATTATCGTTGCAACATACACCGTTGAAGATGACGATTTCGAATTGATTAAATCTCATCATAAAAATCACACTTATAGAAGCGATGATATTCTCCATAAACCAAGTGCTGAATACGTTTCTTTAGCAATTGTCGTTTCACCAGTAAAAGAAGAAAGAAAAGCCATAGTTCCTGAAGTTAAAGGAGTAAAAAGCAAAGCCGTTTCTTTTGTTAATATTGTTCCTGAAACAGGCTATTCCGCTTCCGAAGACCTAGATTATGAGGATGATTTCGAACAAGATATTCCAGAAATAAAGCACCCAAATGATGGCATTGTTCGTCCGGTTAAATATAAAGGAGCGATTTTTGCTTCTCATGCCGATCAAAATCCATGTTTTTCAGAAGAAAATGAAGATGATACGGCACCAGAAGGGACTTATTCTAACCCAAATGGCGAATATGGAATTCAAGAAACCTTGTCTTATGATGAAGAAAGCGAAGTCGATGTCCCAAAACGTTGGAAATGTCCTTATTGCCCTTCAAAAAATCAATGGCATACTGAGGAACCATCGAGAATCATAAGAAATGGCGATGGATCTTACACATTCTTATGCAAAAAACACAAAAACAAACAATGTTAGAAAGGGAATTTTAATATGAATAAACCAACATACACAAAAGAGCAAAAGAAAGCAGTCTTGATTTATTCGGGAGAATTAGCTTTGTTTTCGATCATTTTCTTAGTTATCGGATTATTGTTGATTTTACAAGTCATTCAAGTTTCCGATTGGAAAAAATACGCTTTTACGTATGTAACATTGATAGGCGGATTGTGGCCAATCGCCGATTTTATTTGGACGTTGGCTTCGAAAAAACATCGCTCACATAATTCTTTAGTTGATAAGTGTCTTGCTTTGCCTGTTCCATGCTGCTTAATTCCTTTAGACATATGGATTTTAGTTAACAATATAGATAAGGTTGATACTAACGTTTTCCGTTTTGGAATCTCGATACCGCTACTTTACTTCGCTCTTGTCTATGCCTTTGAAGCCGTCTATCACTATTTCAAGCCAATTCCTCTTCTACTTGAAGATGATGAAAATGACGTCAAAGAAAATGACGTTTCTACAATAAAAGAAGAGACCCATATATCAAAAAACGAAGAAAATAACGATTATAACGATAATCAAAAATAAGTCAAAGAAAAAGCAAGGTTAATCTCCTTGCTTTTCTTTTATAATTTTATGTCTAATTCAATTGGGCAATGATCGGAACCCATTATTTCCGTATGGATTTTGCTATCTATTACCTTATCCATCAAACGTTCGGAAACAATAAAATAGTCAATTCTCCAACCAGCGTTCTTTTCTCTAGCGTGGAAACGATAGCTCCACCAAGAATAAGTTACGGTTTCTGGGTATAGTTTCCTGAAAGTATCAACAAATCCGTTTTCTAATAGGTGCGAGAATTTCTCTCTTTCTTCATCGGTAAACCCAGCATTATGGTGATTCGTCGAAGGGTTTTTAAGATCAATCTCTTTATGAGCTACATTTAAATCCCCTGTATATATAACTGGTTTCTTTTGATCTAGTTCTTTCAAATAATTTAGAAGGTCTTCTTCGTATTCCATTCTGAAAGATAGCCTTTTTAATTCTTCTCCTGAATTAGGCACATAGGCACCGACGAAATAAAAATCTTCAAATTCAAGGGTTATAACACGCCCTTCTTCATCATATTTATTGTCTTTTAGCCCATAATGAACGCTTAATGGATGAATCTTAGTGAATGCTGCAACTCCAGAATAACCCTTCCTTAATTGGCTTTCACGATGATATAGTTCATATCCATCTTTTTCAAAAGGGAACACCCCTTTCCCTTCATCAGTATATTTGCTTTCTTCAATAAAGAAAATATCGGCGTCAAGAGAAGAAAAAGTTTCCTCGAAGCCTTTTTTTAATATGGCCCTAATGCCATTAACGTTAAATGCTACAATTTTCATAACTCTATTTTACATTTTCTAAAGACCTTTCTCCATAGGAGAAGAGAATATTGTATAATTGTTTTATGAGTTTCATCCCTTTGCATGTATATAGCGGCTTCTCCTATCTTCAAAGTGCTCTTGAAGTGTCTTCTTTGCCAAAATTAGCCAAAAAATATGGTTATTCGGCAATAGCTTTAACGGATAATGGAACACTTTCGGGGTATGCGCCTTTTTATCATGCGGCAAAACAAGCTGGCGTTTCGCCAATATTTGGCATGGATATAGTTTTAAACGACGAGACTTTCACGCTATTTGTCAAAAATGAAGAGGGTTATCTAAATTTATTGCCGCTTTGCCCTTTAATATCCGAGAATAAACTAACTATTGATGATATAAAGAAAAATCCTAACGGCTTAATCTTAGTTTATTCGCCAAATCCTTCTTTTTTTGGAAATTTAAATGACGATGAATCAAAAACTTTTGCTTTTGATTTAGCTAATAAAACTAAAGGCTATAAGGAAGTTTATATTGGGCTGCCTTATTTAAAGGAAAACAAAGAATACGTCAACAAATTACGCGTTTTTGCTAAAACATACACTTATAAAACGGTTGCTTTTCCTTCGTTAAAATACGAAAAAGAAGATGATGCAATTGCTCTTGAAATTCTTTTAGCCATCCAAAGAAATGCCAACTTGCCTTTCAAAGAGAAAAAAGGCGATGAGCATTTTTTAAAAAATGAAGAAATCATCTCTTTTTATAATGAAGATGAAATCAAAGCAACCGAAGAAATCTTCAATGAATGCAAAGATTTCGAATTAATAAAAAAACGCGGAGGGCTTCTTCATTTCCCAAATGATCTTGGATTATCTAGCAAAGATTATCTAAGAAAATTAGCACTTGAAGGATTGGAAAAGAAGGTTCCGAATCACACAAATGAATACATGTCTCGCCTAAATTATGAATTAGATGTCATTTCTTCAATGGGCTATGATGATTATTTCTTGCTTGTTTGGGATTATATCAATTATGCAAAAAACAACGGAATTTCCGTTGGTCCAGGAAGAGGCTCCGGCGCAGGATCTTTAGTTTCTTATTGCTTAAACATCGTCGAATTAGATCCAATTAAATACAATCTTATTTTTGAGCGTTTTCTTAATCCGGAAAGACAATCTATGCCTGATATAGATACCGATTTTGCTGATATCAGGCGTGAAGATATTGTCTTATATTTGCAAAAAAGATGGGGAGAAAACCGTATAGGTCACGTTTTAACAACGCAAACCATCGGAGCTAAGCAAGCTATTCGCGATGTCGGAAGAGTCTATAATTATGATGAGAAAAAGGAGGTTTCTTTGCTAACAAAAAGCATTTTATACGATAAGGAATCCCTCCGTTTCAATTATGTGAAATCGCCTGAATTTAAGAAAATCGTCGATTCAGACAAATATTTTCTTTCTCTTGTATCCCTTGCTTCAAAAATCGAGGGATTGCCACGTCAAGCGGGGTTACATGCAGCAGGAATTGTCATCAATGACAAGCCTTTAAATATTGTTTTGCCAACCACTTCATCTCCTGAAAACGGTTATGTCGCCTGTCTCGAAAAAGATTATTTGGAAGAACAAGGTTTCTTAAAAATGGACCTTTTAGGACTTAGAAATTTAACGATTATTGATACATGTCTCGCCTTAATTGAAAAATACGAGGGGAAAAAATTAACTTACAAGGATTTGCCATACGATGACCCAAATGCAATTAAAGTAATCCGAGAAGGCAAGGAGATGGGTATCTTCCAACTTGAAAGTAATGGTATGAAAAAGGCCATTAAGCAAGTTAAGCCTGAAACATTTGACGATGTGGCTGCTCTCTTAGCCCTTTTTAGACCTGGTCCTATGGATTTCATTCCTCTTTACGCCAGGAGGAAAGAAGGTTTAGAGAAAATTACATATGACGCGCCAGAGTTAGAAAGCATTCTCAAAGAAACTTACGGAATCATCGTCTATCAGGAGCAAATCATGCAAATAGTGCGTGAAATGGCTGGTTTTTCATATGGTCAAGCCGATTTATTCAGAAGAGCGATTTCCAAAAAGAACGTCGATAAACTTGAAGCATTAAAATCATCCTTTATCGATGGTTGCCTTAAAAATGGCAAAAGTAGAGAAATCGCTGAAAAAGTTTACGCTTTGATCTTACGTTTCGCCAATTACGGCTTTAACAAATCACATTCTTATTCTTACGCTGTTATTGCCTGCCAGATGGCGTATTTGAAAGCGTATTATCCAAAAGAATTTTATTCTGCCGTTCTCGATTATCTTTCGCCAGAAGATTCAAAGTTTGCCAATACGATATCCGAGTTAAAGTCAATTGGAATCACTCTTTCCGTCGCCGATATAAATAAATCGTCGATGGATTTTGTGATAGATGGAAAAACATTACGTCTTCCTCTTTCTTTGATTAAAGGATTGCAAAGCAAATTCCTTTGTTCAATCATTGATGAAAGAAATGAAAATGGGCTATATATCGATATTTTTGATTTTGCCGCAAGATGTAAAAAATACGGTCTTAATCTTCAAATGCTTATAAAATTAATCGATTCTGGCTGTTTTGATTCATTATACCCATCAAGAGAGTCTCTTAGAGCGAGTGCCTATTCAGCAATTGAATATGCTGAGCTTCTATTTGGTACGAACGGGCAACAATTCCTAGTCGATCTAGGAATACCTAAGCCGCTCATTGAAGAAAACATCGATGATTTAGCAATAAATCTTCAAAGAGAGTATGAGGCGACAGGAATTATGTTATCTTCTTCTCCTCTTGCTATATATCAAAAAGAGTTAGAACGTTATAAAGCTAAACCGCTAAGTTCTTTAGACGAAACGGACGCATCATTAATTAGCGCAGGAATAATTAAATCCATTAGAAGCATAAGGACAAAAAGTGGAAATAAGATGGCTTTCATTGTTTTATATGACGATGCAAGTGAGAAGGAATTTGTTGTTTTTCCACGTGTTTTCGAGACGATTTATCATTTCTTGAAAAAAGACGCGGCTTTACTCATTCAAGGGCGTCGCGATAACAAAAAAGAAGGATCTTATATCATTGAAAAAGCAGCTTTATTAGGAGGAGAAAAATGAAAAAACTATTAGTTATTGACGGAAATTCGTTGTTATTTAGAGCGTTTTATGCGACTTCGTATGGCGAAGGACCAATAATGTCGACAAAAAGTGGCATTCCAACAAACGCCATTTTCGCTTTCGCCAATATGCTAAGCAAAATCATTTCCTCCTTCAAAGGAGATGAGTCAATATTCATTGGTTTTGACGCGGATTCCCACACTTTTAGAAAAGAAGAATATGAGGAATACAAAGCAAACCGCAAACCTTGCCCGGAAGAATTGAAAGCTCAATTTCCGATTTCTAGGGAATTATGCCGCGCTTTAGGGGTTATTTGCTACGAAGAACACGGGATTGAAGCCGATGATATTTGTGGAACAGTCGCTAAGATGGGCTCTAAAGCTGGTTATGAAGTTACAGTTTATACGTCCGATAAAGATTATTTGCAACTCATCGACGAACATATATCAGTCTCATTACTTAAAGTAGGTCTTTCAAACACGGATTTAGTGACTTTATCCAACATGAAAGAAAAATTTGGCTTTGACCCTCTTCAAATCATCGATTATAAGGGGCTTAGAGGCGATTCTTCCGATAATCTGCCGGGAATTCCTGGAGTTGGAGACAAAACGGCCGTTAAACTGATAAATGAATATGGCAGTTTGGAAAAGATTTTTGAGGTCGCTCCATCTCAAAAGGGGAAGGTGTGGCAAAACATCGTTCAATTCGAAAAACAAGGAAGATTATGTTACGAATTAGCGACTATCCTAACCGACGTAAAACTCCCTTTCACCTTAGAAGACCTTCAATACAAAGGATATTCATTCGATGAAGTATCATCGTTCGCTAACAAATATGAATTAAAGCAGCTTCTTGCTAGACTTCCGCAATCTTTAAAGATTTCTTCAAAAGAAAAACGTGAAATTGAATATAAAGAAATCAATTCCATTAAAGGAATTAACCTCGGAAAAAAGATTGGTTTAGCACTTGATATAGATTATTCCTCTTATCACGAAAGTCCTCTTCAAGGCATCGCTATTGCAACGGAAGGCTGCGCTTATTATGAGAATATCAACGATTTCAAGAAAGATAAAGAATTAATCGAAATCATCAAAAACCCAGAAATAAAGAAAAATGTCTATGATGGCAAGGCTACCATTTACGCTTTGAATATCCTAGGTATTGCAATAGAAGGCATCGAAAATGATATTCTCTTAGCCGCTTATCTTTTGGATTCATCATTAAATGATAATCCAGAAATTGTCTTTTCCTATTTCGGGCTTGATATAAGTTCTGATGAAAAAGTCTCACTTTTTGCCTCTTCCTCTTCCACAACCATCATGAAAATGGCTTATTTCTCTTTAGAGTTAGACGAGAAAATCACAAAGAATCTTAAAAGCGTTGATTCCTACAAACTTTATACGGAAATCGAGATGCCTTTGATGAAAATCTTGTCAAAGATGGAAATCGAAGGTTTCCCTCTGCATAAAGAAAAATTAGAAGAATTCAAAGAAATTTTCGAAGAGAAGAAGAAATTCTATCAAAATGAAGTTTATTCTTATGCTGGAAAGGAATTTAATATCAATTCTTCAAAACAAGTAGCTGACATCCTCTATAAAGAAATGGGTTTACCAGATTTGAAGAAAGGCTCAACCTCTATTGAGGTTTTAAGCGATCTTCAAAAATATCATCCAATCATTACTTCAATTCTTAATTACCGCAAATATGCTAAGCAACTAAGCACATATATTGACGGTTTCATGCCATATATTAAAGAGGATGGCAAAATTCATTCATATTTCAATCAGGCTCAAACAAGTACTGGGCGTTTATCTTCCTCATCACCAAACCTTCAAAATATTTCTGCAAGAGATGATGAAGCAAGGAAAATTCGTCAAGCTTTCTATTATGATGATCCAGACATATATCTTCTATCTCTAGACTACCATCAAATCGAGTTACGTATCCTAGCTGCCTTATCTAATTGTCAAGCATATATCGATGTTTTCAATAACGATCACGACGTTCATACAGAGACGGCGAAAAAGATTTTCCATACAAATGAAGTTTCTTCTCAATTAAGAAGGCAATCAAAAGCCATTAATTTTGCGATTATTTACGGAACGACGGTTTTCGGCCTTTCTCAGCAAATAAATTCATCTTTCGAAGAAGCGAAGAACGTTATTAGCAACTTCTACGCTTCATATCCGGAAGTTAAACAATATCTTGATCAAATAATTCATGATGCCGAAACTAAAGGATATGTCTCAACCATGTTTGGGCGAAGAAGATATCTTCGTGAAATAAATGACCCTAATTTCGTTAAGCGTGAAGCGGCTAGAAGAGCCGCCTTGAATGCGCCAGTTCAAGGTTCGGCCGCCGATTTAATCAAAATAGCCATGGTAAAAGTCGATGATTTCCTTAAAGGCAGCAAGCTAAAAACGAAAATGGTTTTGCAAATTCACGATGAATTGATTTTTGCTGTTCCAAAAGATGAACTCGAATATGTTAAAAATGAAATATCTTCAATCATGACTAACGCCGTCGAATTGCCAGTTAAATTGACTGTTGAGGCTGGAATTGGAAAAACTTGGTACGAGGCCAAAGATTAATATGCCAGAACTTCCTGAAGTTGAAACTATTGTTCGTTATCTAAATACTTCTTTAGCGAACAAAACCATCAAAAATATCCGCTTGTTTCGCGAAAAAAACATTCTTACTGGTGCAAAAGAATTTATTCCTTCATTAATTGGCGAAACATTTTTAAGCGTATCAAGACGTGCAAAATATCTCATCTTTCATTTAACAAACAATAAAATCATAGTTTCTCACTTAAGAATGGAGGGAAAGTATTTTTTGGTTAAGACGACCTCTGAAATAAAAAAACACGACTTATTGATTTATGACTTTACCGATGGCACGTCATTAGTTTATAACGATGTCAGAAAATTTGGCACAATCGAGCTTTGGCACGAAAACGATTATCTTAGGTCACCTTCTCTAATTTCTTTAGGCGGCGAGCCTTTTTCTTATGATAAAAACGAGTTCTACAAAAAGTTAATAGAACATAAGAGGACACCAATCAAGGAAGAGTTGCTTGATCAAAAATTAATCGTTGGAATCGGAAATATATATGCGTCAGAAATTCTCTTTGAAGCAAAGATAAATCCGAGAAGATTGGCTTCTGATATAAACTTTGACGAGGCGAAAACTATTCTTAGCATTACTCAAAAAATCTTAAATGAGGCCATTAAAGAAGGCGGTTCAACTATTCGTTCCTATCATCCTCAAGAAGGCGTTTCAGGAAAGATGCAAAACAATCTAAAAGTTTACGGAAAAGAAAATGAGCCTTGCCCAAATTGCGGCACGCCAATTCGTAGAATTTTCATGGGTGGAAGATCGACTTTTTACTGCCCTCATTGTCAAAAAGAGCCGGGACATGGTATCGTAATTGGAATTACTGGGCCTATTGCAGCAGGAAAATCCACCGTTACTTCTTACTTGAAAAACAAAGGCTATATCGTCTTTGACGCCGATAAATTAGCCCACGAATCTTATGAAGATAAAGGGGTTAAGAAAAAACTTCTAGAAAAATTCCCGAAAGCTTTCAAAAATGACAAAATCGATAGGAAGTTTCTTTTAGAATTAATTTCGTCTAGCAAAGATGAAATGAATGCCTTAAATTCAATTATCCACCCTTATGTCTTCAAGAGAACTAAGGAAGAAATGGCAAAAAATAAAGATAAAAATATTTTGATTGATATGCCGCTTCTTCTTGGCTCTCCTCTTGAAAACGAATGCGATTTTATAATTGGGGTTACCGCCCCACTTGAAATAAGAAAAGAAAGGTTAAAGGAACGTGGAGTTAATGTTGAAAAGTCTCTAGAACTTAATTCTTCTTTTCCTCTTGCAAAATTGAAAAAATCCTCAACAATTTATATTGAAACTACTGGCACTTTAGAAGAACTAAAGGAAAAACTTCAATCTTACAAATTCCTCTAATTAGCGTTCTAAAAGATTTTCAAAGCCTTTTTCTAATTTATATTCAGCAGATTCATTCCTTAGATTGCTTCTAATTAAATTGACTAATTTCTTTGCGAGAATTTTGGTTCCGTATTTTTGAGAATAAAGTTCCTCTATTTCATCGATTGAAAAATCGGAAGCGAATAATGTTGCTTTATGATTTTTCGTTCTTTCGGCTAGAATCGGCATAATAATTTGGTCACGAACGTAATCAGATTTGTATTCGTTTCCAAAATCATCGATTACGAGATAATCCAAATTGTAGAGAGTTTTCATCATTTTAAGGAAATCTTCTTTGTTTTTTATCGCTAAGCCTTTAAGTTCATCAAAACGTTTAGTCGCGTTCATAAAACAAACTTTTTTGCCCTTTCTTGCTAAATCATTACAAAAAGCAGCCAAAGCATAGCTTTTTCCAGTTCCTAAATCGCCATAAACATAAAACCAGTTCTTGAAATTATCTTTTAATGAGGACCCTATTTGTTTTCTTAATTCTTTTTCTCTGCTGGTTCTAAAACTTTGCAAAGAAGAATTCAACCACTCATCCGGAAAATCGCGAATATAGTAATTTTCTGCTAGGTGTCTCGCCTCTTTTTGCTTTGGAGTCTCTTCATAATGGGAAGTTAATTTTCCTGAATCGGAGATTTCTAGAACCATTTGAAACGCATTTGGATCTTCTTCAATTTCCTTTTTGTTATCTTGGTACATCGCCAACAAAGGCAAATATGAAGGTATTTCTTCATCTTTGATGCCCAATTTATGAATGAGATCGATCAATTCTTTGTCGGAAAGGATTTCTTGCAAAAGTGAATCTACTCTTTTTTGGTCTTTGCTATATTCCGTTTTTACATTGCTGATTTTTTCCATAAGCCCCCCTTATAAACTATTCAAGAAATCATCGTAATCATCGTGATCATCATCGGCTGTTTCTTTTTTGCGTGATTCAATTTGAACGTTTTCTTTTTCGTCTTCGTTCTCTTGTTTTTCTTTGGCGTCATTCGTTCTAGTCTTATTTGTCTTTTTGCCTTTCTTCATTCCGCTGGACGTATTTTGAAGATAGTTAAAGGCGTCTAGAGCGGTTTGGCAGCCCATTCTAGCTAAAGATCCAGCCAATTTTTCAGCATAAGCGTTATTCAAAACGTTATTGTTCATCTTTAAAATATAGAAAATTAAAGCGTTTATTACGTTATCAGGCAATCCCATATCGACCGATAAGGTGTCTATAAGTTTCAAATCGCTCGATGCAGGTTTTCCACCATTTTGAAGTTTTGATAAGAAATCAACGCTAGAAAGTCTATCCATCGCTCTAATTGTTTGGGCTATTGGACTATCACCATGAACTTCAGAATTCATTGGGCTGATCCGTTTATGTGTATATTCTCTTGAATCATTATCGAGGCAAACCCTTTCAAGGGCACGGAAATCGACGCACTCACCATATTTTTTATTAGGATTGTAAACGTCATAGCTAGAAGAAAGGAAAGAAGCCATCGTTTCTTCATCGTAATTATACAATGTGGCAAATCTAGCAATCTTAACAAACTCATCCTTGCTAAGCGAAAGATCTTTAAAGGAAGGTATTTCTTCTCTCATCTTATTGATGAATTTCTTTTTATCAAAATATAACGGTATAACGGCGCTTCTTTTACCGGATAAAGATTTAGGAAGAGAATTGAACGTTTCACCATTCAAATCAAAATTAAAGTGATCTTGGAATTTTTCAGAAACATCCAAAAGCCCTTCCGGAAGAGGGTCAAATTGATATTTTTTCTCTAAATAAGCAATATATTTTTCATCAACGAACTTTTTTAACGTTCCAATAAAAAGGATATTAGAAAAGAATTCCATTGGTGAACGCGGCGAATATAAGGCGAAGGTAAAAGCGTTATTTCCTGTTTTCTTTAAAAGATATGTTTTTATTAGTCCGAAAGCTTCAAGAGATTCTAAAGCGTTGCTGAATTCGCCTTGTGTTACTTGATAAAGAGAGCAAAAAGAAGAGAATTCTTTTTCCCCTTCGCTAGCTTGGCTCCTTAAGGCCAAATAAATAGAGACGGCGCGTAGTCCGATAATCGGTGAATACAAATCGATTAGATATGCATCATCATCTAAGGAATAAGTGCTTTCTTTTAGAACTTTATATGTATCAATAGCATTAATTTCAAACATAACTTCTTTATTCTATCATCTTATTTTTCTTTTTGCATATATTCCTTCGATGAACTCTTGTTTTTTCCCACTTTTCCACAATCAAATTTCATTCCGAAAATGCCGTATATTGTCACTTTTCATTATCTTATCCACAGCGAAAAAGAATTTATCAACATTTTTTCATTTCTAACTTTATGTTAGAGAAAAATAAAAATTTCATATTTTTTATTCTTTTATTGTTAAGAAAAGTTTTATAATGTAAAAGTCAAAGGTTGGCAAAAAAATGATTAAAAAAATTGGAATTCTTACATCTGGCGGTGATTCGCCAGGAATGAACGCTGCAATAAGAGCAGCCGTTAGAACTGGTCTTTCATATGGTATTGAGATGTATGGCATTACCAATGGATATCGAGGCTTGATCAATCGCGAATTTATAAAGATGGATCGCTCTTCTGTATCCGATATCGTTAATCGCGGCGGAACGATCTTAAAAACAGCTAGATTGCCCGAGTTCAAAGAGGAAAAAGTTCTTCTTCAAGCCGTTAGCATTCTTAAAGAAGAGGGAATTGAAGCTCTTGTTGTTATCGGCGGGGATGGTTCCTATAGGGGTGCTTTAGATTTAACAAAGCACGGTATCAACTGCATCGGTCTTCCTGGAACGATTGATAACGATATCGCTTCTACCGACTATACAATCGGCTTTGACACCGCCTTAAACACAATTATCGATTCGGTTGATAAAATTCGTGATACGACAGAATCTCATTCTAGATGTTCTTTAATTGAGGTAATGGGCAACAGATGCGGAGATTTGGCATTATATGCTGGCATTGCCGAGGGTGCTGAAATCATCATTACCCCAGATTCCCACATTAGTGACAAAGAAGTTTTCACCGCTTTAAGGGAAATGAGAGAAAAAGATTCTAACAAACGCGCAATCGTTATCATTTCCGAGAAGATTTATCCGGACATTCACGCTTTTGCAAAGGAGGTTGAAGCGAATACGGGCTTCACCACTAGAGCTACAGTCCTCGGATATATTCAAAGAGGCGGAGCGCCTTCTGCTAAGGATAGAATCCTTGCTTGCAGAATGGGTTCCTATGCCATTGACCTATTAGTTCAAGGAAAAGGTGGCAGATGCGTAGGAATTAGGGGCATGGATTTAAAAGATTATGACATTTACGAGGCTTTGAGCATGAAGAAAGTCGAAAATACCTCAATGATGCAATTAATCAAAAAGACAAACAAATAAGGAGATTATTACTATTTATGTTCAATATGAAGAAAACAAAAATCATCTGCACTATCGGACCAGCCTCTGATAGCGAAGAGATGATGTACAATCTTTATAAAGCAGGGATGAACGTCGTTAGAACGAATTTCTCACACGGTTCTCACGAAGAACAGCTCAAAAAATTAAAAATCGCTCGTTCTTTCGAAAAGAAATATGGCATCTATATTCCTGTCGCTCTTGACACAAAAGGACCAGAAATCAGAACTGGCATGATGGATGGAGGAAAAGTCATCGTTAAAAAAGGACAAATACTTCGCATCACAGCCGAAAAAATCTTAGGCACAGCCGAAAGATTCACCTGTTCTTATGCTGGGCTTTATGATGATGTTGCGCTTGGCCACACAATCCTTGTCGATGACGGAAACCTCCTTTTAAAAGTCATTGATAAAGACGCTAAAACTCACGAAATCATTGTCGAAGCACAAAATAACCACTGGATCGCCGATCAAAAAGGCATGAACATTCCTGACGATGATTTATCAATCCCATTCATTTCCGAGCAAGATGAATCCGATTTGAAATTCGGTGTGGAAAATGATGTCGATGCAATTTTTGCTTCATTCGTTCGCCGTCCTGAAGACATTCAAGACATGCGTAAGGTTTTAGCAAAATATGGCAATCCTAACATTCCTATTTTCGCTAAAATTGAAAACCCTGAAGGCGTTAGAAAGATTGAAGCTATCGTCAAAGAAGCCGATGGCGTCATGGTTGCTAGAGGTGATTTAGGAGACGAAATCCCACCAGAGCAAGTCCCACTCGCTCAAAGAAGAATAATTAAGGAATGCCGCAAAGCCGGAAAACCAGTTATTACCGCCACTCAAATGCTTGATTCAATGACAACCCACCCAAGACCAACGCGCGCTGAAGTTTCCGACGTTGCCACTGCCATTGACGAATCATGCGATTGCGTCATGCTTTCTGGCGAATCCGCTTCTGGACAATACCCAATTGAAGCCGTCAGCATGCAAGCAAGCATTGCTAAGGCTATGGAAAGCGAATTACCATATGAAAACCTCGCTAAAGAAGCATACGATTGTTCCGATCACACGGTTAATGACGCTATTGCAAACTCAATCGCTAATACAGCCTTATTAATCAACGCTCAATTGATCTTCAATTTCACTCAAACTGGTTCTTCAACAAAGCGTATTTCGAAAGCACGTCCATGCTGCCCAATTATTTCAATTACAAATTCACGCAAAGTGGCTTTGGAAAGTGGCTGGCTTTGGGGAGTTTATGCTCATCTTATTCCAACCACAATGCCAGATTTCATCGAGGAAATGGAGGCTATTGCCCTTAAAATTGCTCGTGATTTGGGTGTCAAAGAAGGAAGTCAAATCATTATTGCTGGCGGTACGCCAACAGGCGCAGGAAAAACGAATTTCATGCGTATCGTAACCACTCCTTCAATTTCTAATTTAGACTAATTCAAAAATATAACGGCTTGGTTTTTAGAAAATTAAGCCGTTTTTTTATTTTTTTACTTGCAAACAAAAATAATTATTCTAGAATTTAAGTGCGTTGACGGAGACACGCTTAAATATCTATAGATATATGAAGTACCACTCCTGAGCTCTTGGCGATGAGTCAAGCGAAACCCAACTATGTTACAGTGGGAAAGTGCATTTACTTTTTGTAAATGAAACAAGGTGGTACCACGCGGAAGCGTCCTTCTGATAGGGCGTTTTTATTTTTACGCCCGGAAAGGAAAAAACACATATGAAAGTGTTTTATGAAGAAAAGGAAGTCGAATTAAACGAGAACGCCACGGGATTCGACTTAGTAAAAATCGTTGACCAAGATGGCAAAAAAGAAGATATTGCCATGAATGTCAACGGCTCTCTACTCGATATGAGAAGCGTTTTGAAAGATGGTGATAAAGTTTCTTTCGTTAAGATTGGAACACCAGAGGCTTTTGAGATCCTTAACCATTCAACCTCGCATTTAATGGCTCAAGCCTTAAAACGTTTGTATCCTTCTTGCAAATTTGGCTTTGGGCCAGCAATCGATGAAGGATACTACTACGATGTTGACTTCGGCGATAAGACTATAACGGAAGCTGATTTTGCCGCTATTGAAGCGGAAATGAAAAAATGCGCAAAAGAAAATTCGCCATTTATTCGCAAAGAATTAAATGCCGAGGAAGCACGTGAAGTTTTTAAAGACAACCCATATAAATTAGAATTAATCGCTGAACATGAAAATGAAAAACTTTCTTGTTACACGCAAGGCGAGTTCACCGACTTCTGCCGCGGACCACACCTTCCAAGCACTGGTTTAATCAAACACTTCAAGATTCTTTCTGTCGCTGGAGCATATTGGAGAGGCGACTCTAAAAACAAACAATTAACAAGAATTTACGGAACTTCTTGGTGGAGCGAAGAAGAATTAAAAGAACATCTTGACGTTCTTGAAAGAAGAAAGGCTAACGATCATCGTAAATTAGGCAAAGATCTTGGCTTATTCTTCATCTCTGATTATGGTCCAGGATTCCCGTTCTTCTTACCAAAAGGAATGATTGTCAAAAACGCTTTATTAGATTATTGGCGTCAAATTCACCGCAAATACGGTTATGACGAAATCGAAACACCAACGATGCTTTCTCGTGAATTATGGGAAACTTCTGGTCACTGGGATCACTATAAAGAGAACATGTATACCACAAAGATCGATGAGAAAGATTTTGCCATCAAGCCAATGAATTGTCCTGGTTCTATCCTTTCTTATCAATCAAGCATCCACTCTTATCGCGATCTTCCACTACGTTACGGTGAACTTGGACACGTCCATCGTCACGAAGCTTCCGGCGCTTTAAATGGTTTATTCCGTGTTCGTGCTTTCACACAAGACGATGCGCATATCTTCGTTAGACCAGATCAAATCGAAGACGAAGTTAAGAATATAATGAAGCTCTTTGATGAAGTTTACGATGTCTTCGGTCTTACATATCGTATCGTTCTTTCAACAAGACCTGATTCCTATATTGGTTCTCCTGAATTCTGGGACAAATCAGAAAAAGCTCTTGCCCAAGCCTGTATCGATTCTGGACACGAGTATACGATAAACCCTGGCGATGGTGCCTTCTATGGACCAAAACTTGACTTCAAGCTTAAAGATTCTATGGGCCGTACATGGCAATGCGGAACGATCCAACTCGACGTTAATCTTCCTCATCGCTTTGGCTGCACCTATGTCGATAAGGATGGCGTAAAGAAAGAGCCAGTCATGCTTCACCGTGTTGTCTTTGGTTCCGTCGAAAGGTTCCTTGGCATCATTATCGAAAATTATGGCGGAGCATTCCCAACATGGCTCGCACCAGTTCAAGCCAACATCCTTCCGGTTTCCGTTGAACATCATGGCGAATATGCCCACAAACTCGAAAAAGAATTATTCGATCTTGGCGTTCGCGTCAAAACCGATGATTCGGAAGATAAGTTAGGCTATCGTTTACGTAATTCACAAGTTAACAAAATCCCATTTACTCTCGTTGTTGGTGATAACGAAGTCAAAGACGGAACAGTTACCTATCGTGTATTCGGAAATGAAAAGCAAACGACAGTCACCTTCGAAGAATTCAAGAATATAATTTTGAAATCCATCAAAGACAAAGCTCGTTATTAATTGAAGCTTAGGTAAAGAAAATCCCAGATAAATTCTGGGATTTTTGTTTTTTTATTTTAATTATTTGCCACTGTATTTCTTCTCTAAATCTAAGAAATATTTCTTTAGTTCAAGCGAAGAGCAATAAGAAACAAGATTTCCATCATTCCCAATGACGCGATGATCAGGAATGAAAACTGGTATTGGATTGTGACTTAAGGCATTAATGACAGCCTTAGTTGAATTTGGCTCGCCAATAGCTTCTGCAACTTCTTCATACGTTCTTGTTTCCCCATAAGGAATTGTTCGAACATAATCGTAAACCTTAATTTCAAATGGCGATCCTTGATAGTAAAGCTTTATATCGAGTTTTTTCCTTTGACCGAAAAAATATTGATTAAGCTCACAAATAGAATCATAAAGAAGGACATCTTCTTCATTGACCGAATCTAAAGGATCGGCTGCATTGAAAATCATTCCAATTAGGGCGTTCCCATTAGAAATCATCGTAACATCGTCAATTAAAGTATCGTAAATAGCATATCTTGAAGTCACGTTTTTCACCTCATTAATAATATTATGCCTATTTTTTGAAGAAAAAGCAAATTTACTTAAAATGATAGAAAGCTTTTTCCACTTTTTTTGAATGCCATTTTTAGTCTATTTATAATGTTTTTTCGCCCTTTTATGAAAATATTTGCATTTTAGACTTGCAAACTTTTAAAAAACGTAGATAATATTTCACGTTAATAAAGTAGAAAGCAGTTCCCACGAACTCGCCGGACTTCCTAAGGAAATCGGCCAACATCGCTACAAATGATACATCATTTAGTGAAGGTGCGTGGAAATTGCCACGCTATTTTGTTACTCGTAGGAGGATTAAATTATACCTTACAACAACAATAACAATCGTCGTCCAGAAAAAAGACACGATCCAATCAATGAGAACGTGCGTTATCCGCAAGTTCGCGTTATCGGCCCTGATGGAGAACAAATGGGCGTGATGTCTTCAAGAGAAGCCAATTCCCTTGCTGCTTCATATCAGCTTGATCTCTATTGCGTAGCCCCTACTGCGGTTCCACCTGTATGCCGCATCTGCAACTATGGAAAAGTTCGTTTCGAAAAGCAAAAGCAAGAAAAGCTGAAGAAAAAGAATCAAAAAATCCAAGAGTTGAAGCAAATCCAGCTTACACCTCAGATTGGTCAACACGATTTGGAAACAAAAGCCCGCAAAGCACACGAATTCTTTGAAAAGGGTGATCGCGTTGAAGTTTGCGTTGTCTTCCGTGGAAGGCAAATGACTCACACCGAAATCGGTGAGGAAGTCATGAACAAATTCAACGAAGTCTGCAAAGATGTAGCAAACGTTGATAAAGCCCCATATTGGGAAGGCAAATGGTATAAAGAAATCCTCGCGCCTATCAAGAAAAAATAAGGAGAAACAGTCATGCCAAAAATGAAAACAAGCCGTACCATGGCCAAGCGTGTCAAATTCACTGGTACAGGAAAAGTTAAGGTTCATCACTCAGGAATGGGCCACTTAGCTCCACGCAAAACAAGAAAACAAAGAAAACACCTCGCAACCGCTTATTATCTCCACAAGAAAGATGAGAGAACGGTAAACGAATGGGTTTCCAAATAGTAAAAGGAGAATATTAGAATATGGCAAGAGTTAAAGGTAGTGTCGCAACCCGCGCACGTCGTAAGAAAATCTTAAAGAAGGCTGAAGGATATTTCGGTTCCAAGCATCTTCTCTTTAAGACAGCCAAAGAACAAGTTCTCCGTGGCTATAATTATGCTTATGCTTCCCGTCGTGATCGTAAATCCAGCTTCCGCAAGCTTTGGATCAAACGTATCAATGCCGGATGCCGCATCAACGGAATTTCTTATTCTAGATTTATCGATGGCTTAACAAAGGCTGGCGTTATCTCCAAGACCAATGGTGGTCTTAACAGAAAAATGCTTAGCGAAATGGCTATCAACGATACAGCAGGATTTGCAAACCTTTGCGATATCGCTAAAAAAGCATTAGAAAAATAAGATTTAACAAAACAAAAACGCGTTCACTTCATTGAACGCGTTTTTTTCTTATTTTCTTTCGGTTTGCAAGTCGTCGTGCTCGTAGGTAGTAACTTCTCCATCTTTGACGATTATCACAGAGACGTTTTTCACACATTCGTCGATAAGCGGTTCAAAATCAAATTTCTTTTCGAAATATTCACATTCAGATATTTTTGGTTTTGTCTTAGGTTTCTTAGGCTTGAAAATTGTGCAGCAATCTTCAAAAGGCCTTACTGAAATATCATATGTGCCAATTTTTTGAGCGATAGAAATGCAATCAAGTTTATCTGTGACAGCAAGTGGACGAATAATCGGGAAATTTGTTACATCATTGATGGCAATCATGCTATCTAACGTTTGCGAAGCAACTTGTCCAACAGACTCTCCAGAAGCAATTCCTAAGCAATGATGGGATTTCGCTAATTTATCAGCAATTCTAAACATCATTCTTCGCATAATCGTAATGCAATATGGTTCATCGACATTTTTGTATATCTCTAATTGAAGCTTTGTGAATGGAACGACGTTTAGTCTGATATCGGCCTGATAGACATTTAGTTTAGAAAGAATGTCCTTTAATTTATCAAGTACGGCATCGGATGTATAAGGAGGGGCTGCAAAATGTATGCATTCGATTCTTATGCCCCTTCTAAGAAGAAGATAAGCTGCAACAGGTGAATCAATTCCTCCTGATAACATCATCATAACCTTTCCGTTCATTCCAAGAGGGTATCCTCCTGCTCCGCGATAAGAATGGCAATATAAATAAGCAAAATCGTTTCTTATCTCTACATGAAGAGAAATATCAGGTGAATGAACGTCGACACTTAAATTAGTATTGCGAAGAACGTGTCCCCCTAAAGAACGAGCCATATCTTGTGAATGCATTGGGAATGTTTTATCGATTCTTTTTGCAATCACTTTGAATGTGTTTCCTTTTTCTTCTCTTATAAGGGTAAGTGCCGCATCTTTGATTTTTTCAAAGTCTTTTTCGCATTTATAGACGAGAGAGATTCTTTGAATTCCCGCCACTTCTTGCAAAACCTCAATTATCTTCTCTGGTTTTTCGCCATTGAGCTTGATATAGGTATGGTCATGGTCGCAATGATATGTTAGCCCTTCATATTTTTTAAGCGCGTGTCTGATATTTTTGTTTAATTCTTTGACGAAGGCCCTTTTGTTTTCGCCTTTGGTGCTAAGTTCGCCATAGTGAATCATTATGTGATCGTAAATCATCTATCTATTGTCCTTTCAATTATTTCATTAAATGTTTTTAAGAAAGAGGCCGCTTCTTCTAAGGTATTCTCATTAGAGAAGGAGAGACGAAGCGAATTCATTGCTCTTCCCTTATCGGCACCCATAGCCTCTAAAACATAAGATATGGGTTCTCCTTTGCTATTGCATGCCGAAACGCTTGATATATATATTCCTTCATGAGAGAGAGCTTCACTAATAACTGAAGCCTTCTTTTTCTTTAATGATATATTGAGAATGAAAGGTGAGGAATCTTTTGGTGAATTTATTATTATTTCGCCATTTTTAGAAAATTCTTCTCTTAAGAAATTTGATATTTCCGCGACTTTCTTGATGTTAGAGGAAAGGTTAGAGATGGCTTTATGGAGAGCAAGAGCAAGAGAGATGTCGCCTGAAGTATTATCGGTCCCAGCGCGGAAGAAATATTCTTGATCTCCTCCATCAATTTGGCGAAGAAGAGATATATTCTTTTTTAAAACTAGCGCACCTGTCCCTTTTAAGCCATGAATTTTATGTCCAGAGAAAGAAAATAAATCAATATCTTTCCATGGTAGTTCTCTTTTTCCTAGCGCCTGAGTAACATCGACATGGAAAAATGCCTTAGGGAATCTATGAACGATAGAAGCTAAACCTTCAATGTCGTTATTAGATCCCGTTTCATTATTTGTTGCCATTATGGAAACAAGGATCGTTTCTTTGTTTATCGCTTCTTCTAACGCAGATAGACTAACCACTCCACCTTCATTAACCGGAAGGTAAATAACATCAAACCCTTCATTTTCAAGAGATTTAAATGTTTCTAAAACGCTTGGATGTTCTATTTTAGTCGTTATTATTCTTTTTCCGCGTCCAAAATATTTTTTGCTCACCCCTTTAATCGCGAGATTGTTGCTTTCGGAAGCTCCTGAAGTGAAAATAACACGATGGCTCGTTTCAATATCAAGGTCTTTTAAGATAGAGGAACGTGCGTTTTCGAGTCTTTTGTTTGATTCTCTCCCATAAGCGTGTCTGGAAGAAGGATTGCCAAAACAATCCTCGTTTTCTTTTAAAAAGCATGACAAAACATCTTTGTCTGGCTTAGTTGTTGCAGCATTGTCGAAATATATCATTGTTGAATTACATTAGTTCCTTTTATGTCTTTGGAAGTATTGTATGCTTCCTTGTACAAGCAGTTTTCAAACATATTTTCCGCTTGAGCAATCAGTTGATCGTTTGCGGCGTCATCGCTTCTATAGCGATTAGCGCGCACGATTGCATTTTCAGCGTTATTGAGGTTATCTTTCGTGACTAAAAGCTCATTATATAAAGATACGGACTCATTTTTGAGATTAGCGACTACTTCATTAACTTTTACAACATTTATTGGGCGTTTGCATAATTCGTCATAAATCGTGTCGATCAAGGAGTAAATCGAAGCAAAACGAGGGGAATATTGTTTAGTTAAGGCTTCAACATTTAATAAATGAAGTTGGCTTTCATATTCTTTTGCTTTCGTAAACTGTTCCTTAATTAAGGCTCCCGCTTGCTCGGCATCGCTTTTTAATGATTGAAGGTAATTTTCGAAATATTCGATTTGTTCTTTAGCTTTTTTAACTAAACGATCTAAATCATTCATTTTAGTGACTAAAACGGTATAAAGTTGACGGGAGGATGAATGAACGTAATTATCAAGCAACGTTTTAGCGGAAGAAACATCGCCAACTGACTTTCCAATTTCAGCCAATTTGGCGTTATCATCACTTCCAAGCAGATAAAACCCTTTTATTTGAGGGATATTGTTTGTCAAATTAACGTATTTTTGATGAACGATGTTTTCTTCTTTGTTAATCTGTTCATTCTTGCTGTCGAATTCTTTTTTAGCGGCAATTTCTTGATCAAACTTTTCGTTATATATTTCAATGCATTTATGCAAATCATCAATTGATTTTCCGATGCCGTTGTTATTGAGATTTTTTACATTCATGAGCATCTCTTTAACACTCTTTTCCATTAAGTCGATGCCATTTGCCGAAAGGATGTGATTTAATGGATATCCTTGTTTAATCATCGTCACGTAACGTTCTTTTAAGGAAAGGATCTTATCTGGCAAAACGGATGTAAGTTCGGTGCATGTCGTAGGCAAAACATCTAGCAAGATATCAATTTGTTTAACAAGTGTGTCCACCTTGCTGACATAAATGTCTTTTGCCTCTTGATAATGGGCATTTTCAATTAGTCCTTCAGCTTCTTCAAGTTCCGAATCAATTATTTTAAAAAGCGAGGTCATCGATTCGCTAACAGAGGTTAAATCGCTTTGCTTTGAATAGAATTTTGCTTTTATTCGGCGGTAATCTTCTTTTTTATTCAATGAAAGATCGCTTACTTCCACTTCGATTTTAAAGATGTTTTTCAGATCTTCTCTTAGTTTCTCAACATCATTTTTGTATGTAGCCATCTGCTTTTTAGCCGTTGGCATATATTCTTTTATTTCGGCCCAGCGTTTCTTTTGTAAGGCATCATCTAGGCAATTAACGTTGCTTTGGGCATTAGAATCGCAGCTGTCCCTTACGTCATTAAATCGCATTTGCCATTGCTTATATGTATCTATATAAGTTATGTTCATATCCGAGATGGCTTTTAAGCGATCGACGTAATTTTTGATTTCGCCAAAAAGAATCGCGTGTTCGGACTCAAATGTCGCGCTTACTTCTTTGACTTGTTTCTTTAAAACACTGCGACTAATGATTGTTTTATATAAAAGAATGGAAATTCCGATAAGCGCTAAAACAGAGGCCCCCGCAATAATGGCTATCATGATGATTTCTTCCATATGTACCTCCTCTTAAATTATCTAACCTGTGTTTAATATCTTATCACGCATGCATATGCAAGCGCGAATAAAAATAAATTTTTATTTTCGTGTGTGCGTACATATATTTATTTTTATTTTGCTTGACTAGAAAACATTCATTATTTAAAATAACCGATGCGTAAAGGCTAGCAGGCTTCTATGTTTCTGTCTGACGTTATCTAATTAATTAAGTAAGACCGAGCTAACGGTACCGAAATAAGATAACACCCGAGAAATAGGAAAAGCCCTCTATACTTTGTTAACGCAAAGAAAGGAGACATAAATATATGTCAAAATACACTGGATCAAAATGGAAAAAATCCCGTCGTCTTGGTTTTAGCGTTCTCGAAACCGGCGATGAACTCAAAAAGAGAACTTATGGCCCTGGACAACACGGTCAAGATCGTAAGAGAAAACCATCTGAATATGGTGCTCAGTTAGTCGAAAAGCAAAAACTCAAAGAATTATACGGAATGAATGAAAGACAATTCCGCCGTATGTTCGTCATGGCAAAAGCCGATAAGACAACCGTCACTGGCACTGCCTTCTTCCGTATTCTCGAATCCCGTTTAGACAACCTCGTCTATCGTATGGGATTTGCCCGTACAAGAGCCGCCGCTCGTCAATTAGTCAACCACGGACACGTTACAGTTAACGGCAAGAAAGTTGATATCGCTTCTTATCTTTGCAACGTTGGTGATGTCATTGGATTCAAAGAGGAATCCCCACTTGCAGTTGTTAAGGCTTCCGTCGAAGGAAAACCAGCAATCCCTGCATATGTCACCGTTGATGCTGAAAAATTCCAAGGAACATTCGCTCGTCTTCCAGAAAGAAACGAACTTCCAAAAGAAATCAACGAAGCTCAAATCATCGAATACTACAACAGAAAGTTATAATCTTCGAGAAAAATGCACCCTCATATCGAGGGTGTTTTTCTTTTGCTCAAATATAGAAAAAGGCGGATATTTCCGCCTTAAATTGCTCCATTAATATTAAGCGTTCGCCTTCTTTTCAGGAAGAGGTTGCTCAGGATATTTGTTAGTGTCAGCCAAATCAGCCTTAGATGGAAGTTCAGCAAAATTCCAAAGATTGTCTTTGAATGTCGTTTCATCACTATCTTGAGCCGTTTTTTCGTAAGTTGAGAAAGAAACGCTGCTCGAGAAATTCAATGAAGAAACGCCAATTGTTGTTGTTTCATCGCCGCTTGCTTCATCATCTTTAAGATAAGATTCATAAACTGAATCATCAATCGTTAAATCGAAATCGAGTTTTGATGAGATTATCTTGTTTTCGTTATAGTTGATTGAATAATCGAACTTCTTGACTTCAAGACTATCGGAAATCTTCTCGGAAATCGCTTTAAGAGTCTCTTTAGTGACAACAATATCCGCGAAAGGACTATCTTCTTCTACTGGCAAGGTGAATTTCCAATCATCATCGAGAGAGTCGATCATTTTATTGATGGCATCCATTACTTCTTTGCTAGAGAAAACTAGATTTAGAGTATAAACATCTCCACTCTTAGTTGAAATAATATTATCACTGAAATCAACATCGATAGTTTCTAAGTAATTGAGGAAAACGTCACCAGTTTCATATTGAGGAAGGCTCTTTTTTGCGTCTTCTTCTTTTTCTTCATCAATTGACAATTGAATATATCCGGTTGGATTGATTGAATACTTAGCCCCTTCTTCTTTGTTATCGTTGTTATAAACGGAATATCCAGCGGAATCCAATGCTTCAAGAATTGGCTTTTGCATGCCAATCAAAGCAATAGTCACGTCAGATTCATCGCCGTTTTTATCATAATCATCGTAATAAAGTCGATCTTTATATTCGGTGCCAGCATAATATAAATTTTCAGAGAATGAGAGAGAATCTATAATCTTGTTCATTCTCTTATTAGCTGCCTCGCTAGATTCACCTTTGAGAGGATTGACTAAAGGGGCAATTCCGAATTTATCGTAGCCAATATGCATTCCTTCTAATTTGAGGGCTTGGTTTATCTCGTCTAATGAAAGACCATCATCGACATATGTTGATGCATAAGTCAAAGAATCGACATTGATTATTGCATCCCAGTCAGTTTTCTTTACTGCATTATCATCAGCTGCGCTAGATTCATATTTCTTTCCGGCAACGGTAGCTTTTATTGGTGAAGTCACCGCTTTAAAACCGTTTTGAGAAAGGGTATTAGAAACAGCCTTCTTTAAAATGGCAAGATCTGTATCAGCATCTTCCTCGATAGAAATTGAGGAAGAATCACTTGATTTATTTTCTTCTGATGAATCAACGTTTGAGGTATTCTCAGATTTGTCGGAACTTGACGAATTTTTATCTTGATTTCCATTATTGCAGGAAGCCAAAAGGAAAGTCGCACTTAATAAAGGGAGCATTATCATTTTTCCATTTTTCATAATCTTTTACCTCCTCTAATATTTAAAATTTATTTTTAAATAAATTCAATAAAAAGTTTCATTATGATGCACTTGCAGAATCACCTCTATGGGCATCAATATATGTTTGGTAAGCGCTAGAGACGCTCGACCAATTGTCATCGTTATTTAAATCGGTGTTATAAATTGTTCCGGATATTTTTGAGCCAGAGAGAGCCGTAACATTTAAATTGACGGAAATATCAGCTTGGCTAAGTACATATCCAGACACCACGCTTGAATATGATGATTGGAGAGACATTGTGAAATTTTGTAAGGTATCATCACCTTTCATTAAGGCATCCATAGCAATGGCCATATTCCATTTTCTCGATGACTCATCAAAACTATATGATGTAATGACTCTTTCTAAGTCCATTGCTTTTCCTGTCGTGTCCTTTTTGGTTATCGCACTCTCTATTGATGAATAGTAGGATGTTTTAATATCCATAAGATCCCTAAAAAGGAATTTAATGAGATGTGTTGTATCTTCAAGATAAGAAGTGTGATATTTATATGCGCCGGTTTTCTTTGAGCCGGAATATTCGGTCTTATTCTTAGCTAAGTTATAAGTTAAGTAAACGAAGCCACTATTATCGGTATATGCCTCATTTGTATTTGGATCGATATTGTCATAGTAAAGGATGCAGTTTCTATAACTATAGTACGTGGAGAATAAACCTCCGCTATTGTATGTTTCAGAATAAAGGATGCTGACAGGAACATTTATGCTTCCGTAAACTTTTACAACCAATCCATCAACGAAAATTCTAACATCGATATCTAAAACCAGATCGATAGTGAAGATACCAATTGCCTTAAGATAAACGCCGATATTTGAACTCGTTAAATGGTACGTTTTTAAATTAGCGGTGTTATATAAATCAGAAATGAGCGTAGACATACTAGTAAAATCCGTTGTCGTTTTCTCATGATCGACTATTGTTGATTTATTTTCATCGTATTCGCTTAGGGTTATTTTTATATTTAATGTTTTTTCATTGAAAACAACGTTTGATATTTCAAGGGTCTTAACGTTATTTGCTTCATATTTAAGGGTTAAGGAAAAATCGTTATTATTATTTTCATCATTAAAGCCAAAAGCTTTTCCGGAAAGTACAATTTTCGAATAATCGCCAGTGAAAGTCGAGGAAATAAGAAGATTACTAGCAAGCAAAGGCGAATATTGGCCACTCTTCAAAGCGTCGATAACGTTTGATGCGGCAACCCCATTGACGATTTTGAAAAATTTATTAAAACGCGGATCGTCGGAATTGTATATTTTCTTCGCGATCGTGATTATGTCTTCAAATGGTCCAATTGACATTTTTCCATATGTTCCGGCTTGCGAAGAATCTTTTGCATATAAATCTTCGTCATAGTAATGGAAATAAGCCGTTTCGAGTTTATCTAAATCTAAAGATATATGATGTTTTTTGTAATTGCCAAGTTTGCTAAAATTGTCATTATCGTCATAAATTCCAACTTGTTGGCCTAAAAGAATATCCAAATAACCCCCGTCAAACTCGTATAAAGTTCCTTCTCCAGTATGTCCGGTAAGATTGGCTTCTCCTTCAATTTTTGATAAGCCAACGCCATTAGAATCGACATATTCTCCCTCAATTGCCAAATGGAATTTAGGCGAAGAATAAATGTCGTAGAGTTGAGAATAAATATCAGGAATCTTTTCAAGGAAATAATAATCGGTTACATCCATGTTGGATTTTTGATAATCAGTTAGAGTTATCGTAGTATTATTTAAGAAGAACCCATTCAATCCGACGTTATTTAGCGTTATCTTAGCTAAGCTTGCATTTTCTATCGTGCTTAATTCGATATTCACCTCAGAGTCAGAAGAAAAGCCAAAAGTCTCCAAGTTTAGTGATACCTTAACCACATTATTATCGTTACTAAGGGACTTTAAAGACTCTACAACGTTTTCGTAACGACCATTTTTAATGTTAGAAACAAAGGATTCATCGAGTAAATTCAATAATTTATCAACTAAGTTTGCCTCATCGCCAAAATCGGCTTTTATCCTTGCGATAAGTTCATTTAGCACTTCATCACGGACTGCGACTTTCATTACATCGTTATAATTGATGTAAGTTTTTTGTTCTTCTTCCTTTAACGAAGAGAAAGATACTTGATTTACGCTAGTTGAGGAGCTATCGCTTGGCTTAGCTGAAATGCTGCCGCTAAATTCAGAAGATTTTATATCTGCAAAAATCTCCCCCTTAAGAATTATGTCTTCGCTTGAAGAGGAATGTTTGTTTGTCTCAGCGATTTCATGATGAAGGGTTCCATCTATTGAAATTCCAAAATTTTCGGAAGTGGTTAAAGTATGAATCTTCCTGACCAAATCCATAGAATCATATACTTCTTTATAAGAAGATGAATCGGCTGGAACAAGAGCTTTAATCTTGGTCAATTCATCATTGTTTACATTCGTTTCGAATATAAAAGAGAAAAAAGAATCTCCAACAGTCACTTTATCAGAATAAACCTTGCTTAAGTTATATTCAGAGTCTTCTTCTAAATGAATAAATTCATCATTTCCGAGATTAATTTTGTAAGCATAACCAGACGAAACGCTTTCTTCTTCATAATTTAAAGAATCGAATGAAGATGAATCTTTACTTAGAAAAGAGTCGAATGCATCATAAAAGGAATCTGGAACCTTTAGGGCATTTTCCCCAAAGATTGTTATAATCTTCGAAACCATGCTCTTATATGTGGAATCGGAATATTTATATTTGAGTCCAAATAAATCAAAATGCGCCACTTCATCTACATAATTCAAATGGGCAGACTTGCTTACGCCATTGTAATCAAGATTGAGCGAAAGATCGAGTGCATTCACTTTTGTTGATGGTCTAGCAAGTCTAAGAGAAGCTTCATTCGTCTTGATCACACTATAGGAAGACCCTTTATCTTTCAAATTAAATGTAAAATCGAGTTTTCCTTCAACTCCTTCGGTAGACTTTAAAGATGCAAAGAATCTCTCTTTGTCAGTGTTTCCCTGAGGCAAGTTTTGCGATTGAGAATTTTCTTCTTTCTTTCCTGTTGAATTAGCATCAACAACCTTGTTATTTCCTAAAATGCCCGTAAGGAAAGATGCACTAGCGAAGGCTAGAACAACTTTCTTGATAATAATTTTAGAAGGCATTTTATTAAATAACATATATATGGGTCGCTTATTTTGCTGTTAAAGCATCAGATTCATGATTAGAAATATAGGTATCGAATTTGCTTGTTGGGAAATCATCTTGGCCAATGTTTTCTAAAGAAACATCGGCGTTGACTTCAATTTTTACTCCGGCAAATATCGTTAAAGAAAGGCTTAAGTCGCTTATGTATTTATCGTTTGTACCAGTGATCGTAACGTCAAGATCTTTTAAGAAATCATTGCCGAGTAACCCTCCTAAATCCAAAGAGAGATCCCAAATCTTATTTTCGTTATCAAAGGCGAAATCTTTAAAGAGTTTTTCTGTTGCTAAAGCGGATTTGCTTTCTGGCAAGGAGATTCCGTTTGTATTGACCTTTGCTAAGAGACGATCTTGCATATTGATAACGTCTTTGAGTAAGAAATGAATGATGTTATCGGTCTTTTTGAAATATTCAGTTTCGTATTTATAATCTTGGATTTCCGTAAAGTCATAGGTTTTTGTCTCGCCATTTTCATCTTCCGCTTCGAAGGTTCCAAATGGATTAACACCATGGACATAGATGTTTGTTTCGTCATAATAGAATTCAACTGTGCGGTAATAAGATTCATCGCCGTGGTTGCCGAATAACCAAGTGTCGTTGTTGATTGCAGGGATTAAAGGAATGTTGCTTAATGTTCCATAAACCTTTGTTCCTCCTTCTTGGATGGAAATATATAAATCAACATCAATATCAATTACATTGGCAGTCCATAAGGTAACCGAAGCTGAGCTTGTTAAGTGGTATGTATTCAATTCGTTTGCGGTATTTAAGAAGTATTCGGCTAACGTCGTAACGCTAGAGAAATCGGTATATTTAAGCGTTTTATCAAGTGTTGATAGAGTATTGTCATATTTCTCTAATGTTATCTTTGCGTTGATTTTAACATCGCCTATTGCGAAATCTTTTAATGAAACACTCTTGATGTTTCTTACAGTTTCGTTTGTTGCTTCACCATTTTCATTTGTTACAACCTTTTGAGTATCGGCAAAAGCAATGATAACGTTAATATCGCTTTCTAAGCCAAAGATTTCACCATTAATAACAATGTTTGCTTCCGAAGAGGAAATAGAGCAAGAATTAAGAATTTTTGCCGAGAGAAGACCGGCATATTTTCCATTGATGACATCATTGATTAATCCTGTTGTGGCAGTGCTTTGCATTGAAGAGAATAAACCGCCGAAACGATTTTTAAATGATTCATCGCCAGTAAGTGATTTGATCAAACCGACTAAATCATTGATATTAGAAATAGAAATGGAGCCGTTTAAACCAGCGTATTCTGCTTTTTTATCATTATCATTGTAGTTAAAGAAAGCTTGATTCTCATCAACATCGAGGGCAAAGAGATGATTCTTTGTGTAATTCTTGTTGATTTGGGATAAGACGATTGAACCGGTTCCACTCTTAAGATTTGCATCAAAGCTGCTTCCACCAGTAAAGGTTAAGCCCATATTGTTTTCATCAAGAACTGATCCTTCAAGTTTAATAGTAGCTTGTTTTGAATCGACCAAATTGCTAACTTGATCGAACATATCTGGCAAATGTTCCATTTTATAGTAGCCATTATTATCAAAGCTAATCGTTGAATAAGAATTAATATCGATGGTGCCCTCAAGAGCAAAATTCTTTGCTTTAATTCCAGAAAGGACAATTTCCGAAATAGGCGCGCCGTTATTTCCATCAAAGGTGATTGTAACTAAGGAATTCTCTCCAAAGCCAAGTTTGTCTAGTTTGACTTTTAAAACTATTTTGTTTGAAGAAATATCTATTTTTTCTACTTCATCCGCGATCAATTCGTAGCGTCCTTTTTGAACGGCTTTAACGATTTCGGAATCGAAAACAAAGTCAAATATCTTCGCTAAATAAGACATGTCTTGGCTATTTCCATCTTTTTTCATCTTGCCAAGCAATGCTTCAAGAGTGACCAAATTAGTGGAAACTTTTGTGACGTCGTTATAATTCAAATAAGCATTTTGCTCATTATTTTCATTCAAATAAGCGACGTTAAGTTTTTGCGAGTAACTATTATCAGCCCCATTGGCTAAATCTAAAGCGGCAAGATAATTGTTTGTTCCAAAATCAAAATTACCATTTAATCCTAAAGACATATTTTCGCTGAAATCGGTCTCTGAATGGGTCAAATTCAATGACATGTCTAAGCCAAATCTCTCTTTTGCAACTGCGTTTCCTACTTTACGGATAATGCCTTTTAAACCTAAAAGAGACGTGTAATTGTTTGTGTCTGCTGGTATTGAAGAACGAATGGAACTAATTGTATCTTCGCTAATTGAAGTGTTTAAATCAGCATTTATGGTGATATCGCCAAACTTAAGTTCGTTAGCGACTAATCTTGTAAGATTATAGTCTCCATCACTAAATAGATTAAGAGCGATTGTCGTTCCGCTTAATTCGATTTCTAACTTATATTCTTTCGAGTTGTCTCCGTCATTGACAAGGGTCCAATTCATCTTAGTGTCGGCTAAGGAACTTGATGAATCCGAAGAAGAATCAGAGGAAGAATCCGAAGATGCTCCATTATCAAGGATTTTATCAAGTAAATCATAAACACTATCAGGAACTTTTATAACGGAATCGCTAAAGATCGAGATTAATTCGCCAATCAATGATTTATATTCGGTATCAAGATATGCGATTTTTCCACCCCAAAAATCAACGTAAGCATTTCCGTCAACATAGTTAATGTGCGTCGTGGCTTTTTCTAAGTTGCTTGTGTTCCAGTTATTATAGTTAACAGTGCCTTGCAAATCTAAACCGATATTCTTTTTGCTTGGCATGGCAAACTTAATCGTCGCATCGGAGAGAGTGACCGTATTCATTGTTGAATCATCTCCATCTTTGTCTGGGAATGAAACGGATAGGTCAAGTGAGCCTTCGATCCCTTTTGTTTCGATTAATTTTGAAGCGAATTTGTCGATTGAGCTTTCGGTATCGCTATCATCAATAGAATCATTGTTGATAATATCATTTTTCCCAGCGTCTCCTTGGATGAAATTTGGGAATGCGAAATAAGTTACTGTTCCAGAAATTCCCGCAAGAAGGGTGAATATTAAAGCGGAACGTACGCTTCTTTTCTCAAAGAATTTTGATAATTTGTCTGTTTTCTTCATTTTTTTGTGCCTCTTTTACTTATTCTTTACTTTTATCGTATTGTGTTTGCTCGTTAAGTTTAGGAATTGATATGTCTCCGTTTGTTTGATAGTAAGTCGTGACATTTCCAATTACATTTGAACCGGCTCCTGCACCAGTTTTCGCATAATATTTCTCGTAATTAGTCGAAGATATTAAATTTAGATTCAAATCCGTTTTGAAGGTTAGGTGAACAAAGCGGAACTTAGGTGGCCCAGCCAAATCAGCGGTTGCCATCATTTGAAGAACGTAATTTTTTACGGTTATGGAAGGATCGAGTTCAAGTTCGATCGTATATCCCGAAGAAGTCTTTTTATATTCCGTTTTTTTGCCTGAGGTTATCGTTTGATCTTCTTTTGCTAAGCATTGATCAGAAATGATGTATATTGAAGGAATTCCATCAAGATATCTCCCGGCATGTTCCTTATATTCTTCACGTGTTCGAGTTGTTTTCTTGTCCTCCGAGAAAGAAGAGTCATAAACGTCTTTGTCAACCGTTCCTTCATATTGCAAAACACTTGAATTTTCACCTTCGTAGGTTTCGTACATTCTCCAAGCCGCTTTAACGACCGATGACTTAGAAAGGGATTCTTCGAAGTAATCATTACCTTTTTTTATGAAGGTTGAGCGTATTTGTTGATCAACATCAACCATCATAACCGAAGCTAAGCCACTTCCGTACCCTTGAGCGATCCATTCATCGTTATCATAAAATCTCTTTAAAGCAACATTAGCCATTTCGCATGGGGTAAATATCGTTCCATAATCATCAGTTGATGCATTTTCATACTTTTGTATTAATGCATCGTAATCAACCGCATATTTATTAGCATCGATATTATCGTAATTGCCAGTTTCTCCGCCGTTAAATACAGTGCCGAGTACACATCCAAGGCCAATTCCAACAGCGATTGAAAGAACTCCACCGACGCTCCAGAAAATAATGGATTTTCTTCTGCTTTTCTTAGAATCAGCGTCAGAAGGTTCACCATTCAACGGTTCGAACGGAAGTTCATCAGCCTTATGACTTACTATTTTGTTTTCTTCTTTGTTGTTTTCTAAATCCATGAAGCGCTCCCTGGCTCATACATTTTAAATGTAACAATTTTCAAGTAACGCTATTTGGCGTTTTTTTATTTGTAGAAGGCCATTCTACGATTAGTAGAGAAGTATTTTCTCGTATTTATCGGCACTTTTTAATGGTGATTTTAAAACCTTCTACATAAGTCAAAAAAGCAAATAGAGTGTTTTTAAAATTAGTTTTTTAGCGAAAATTGATATTTTAATTCATACAATATTTTGTATTTATCGATGTTTTTTATTACCTTTTTTCAAGGTTTGAAAATTATTTTCTTTAAAATCCGTTTGCATATCCCTTTTTTAAGAAATACACTACATATATATGGAAGAATTAGAGAAAATTGTCGCCGAAAATCTTGTTGGATTAAGAAAGAGTAGGCATTTGACTCAACAAGAGTTAGCGGAAAAGATGGGTTATTCCGATAAGTTGATTTCTAAATGGGAGCAAGGCAAAGCCATACCTTCTATTGATAAAATGATGGTACTTGCCTCATTTTATAACGTAACCTTAGATGATTTGGTTAGAAAAGACGGTTGCAAAGGTCTATCTTCTAATCCGGATGATGATAAAAACAAAACAAACAAGATAATCATTCTTGCTCTCGTTGCAGCTTTTATATTTTTTGTCGCCGTTGCCGTTTTGATCAACTCCATTATGACCTCTTCTACACCTGCTTCATGGATAGCTTTTGCATACATGGTCCCGGCAATTGGTTTTGTCGATGGCATTTTAGACTTCCGATTTTTTGGAAAAAATACCGCTTTATGGATTTTGCTTTCAATTGGCGTATGGGGAATTTTATTAGCCGTCTCTTTGCATTTCTTCTTCTACTTCGATCAAAATATCTTTTATATATTGCTTATTGGCATACCTCTTCAAATTGTTATTATCTTATTCGGTCAATTTAAATAAAAATGTCATCTTGGTTGAGATGACATTTTTAGCAATGTAATATTTTGTCAATCAAAGATCGTTAATCAGCCAATGTTCCCATTGGATCCCATGGGTGGAGATGAATCGGTTCGCTTTCGGCCGCTTTAAGTTCTTCTTCGGTTAAGTATTTTTTTAATACAACTGCTTGATATGCGAAATTATCAAAGAAAGAAGAACTCATCACGAAATATCCGTCTTTTCCACTATCTCTTCCCCAACTATTTTCAATTTTCCATTTTGTTGGTTTGTCATCAATCAAATTAACACCTGTGATGACCATCGCGTGATTCATCGCCGACGCCTTGAAATCTAACATATCACTCTTACTGAATTTAACATCAAAGCCAAACGTACTTAAATAATCGAAGGATCTATCATCCCAAGCGGGAGTGTTTGGATCTCTATAAAAGGAAACGTCGCTTCCAAACCACACTACTTCGTTATCCGATAATTGTTTGATTATTATCTCTTTTATTCTTTCCATAGGAAGATTGAGGTGATTGATTGGTTTTCCTTCAATTACATTCCCTAAATAATCGATTGTATAGTTACGTAAAAATGGTTTATCGGATGTAGGAGAATTAATTAAAGATTGATATTCATCGATTTTTTCTCCGATGTATTTGTCAAAGAAGCTTTTTGGTGTTAATCCTCTTTCTAAGTGATATCCATCTTTGTTTGTATATTCAAAATCGAATGTTTTTGGTGGAACGCCGAAACAATTCAAAAAGAAAACGTAGATTTTTTCCATTGTTTCTTCTTTCAACTCTCTTGCTTCAGTTTCTTTTCCTTCTTTAAGCAAGACGTGAGCCTTTGATGCAAAACTTCTTATATATGAGTTCACGATGAAGTCCGATTGCCTTGTTCCTTCAGACTGATAATTTTCCGGGAAAACATCTTTTGGCATAACCCCATATTTCTTCACGAGGTTCACAAACATATCCCATTGTCCTCCATCGGAAATGAGATTTTTCAAAATATACGAGAATTCACGATCATCTGGATCTCTATCTCCGAGTTTTAGGATGCACTCAAGCGCAAAATTTGCTTTTTCGATTTTATCAAATAGCGAAATATAGTTTTGAGACAATTCAAACGAAGTCAAATCGCATTCTTTAGCCACTATTTCTCTTAAGACATTCAATCCGGCGAAAATCCAGCAACGACCAGATTGTTTTTGATTGCAAGCCGGCAATGTCTTTACATCAATTGAGTAATAAGCATTGACATCTTTACACGAGGAAGATTCAAAAACAACATCACTTATCGGGTTTCTAGATAAAGCATGTCTTACGATGTTATTTGTTTTGTCTCCTTCGTATCTTTCCATTATTTTGTCTCTCTTTTCTTCGCTAAGAGATCCAATTATTGTCTTTTCCATTTCTTTTAGTCCTTTCTTAGTTAGTGATAACTCACTTATTGTCATCCAAATATGATTTATTTTCAATAAGATTGATTGTTACTTAACTAATTTAAGTTTACAATATTTCGAGAAAAAAGAGGTATTTATATGCAAATAGACGAAAATTTAGAAAGATTCCTAAGGTACGTTAAGATTGATACCCAATCAGATGATGAATCAAGCACCACTCCAAGTGCCCTAAAGGAATTAGATTTAGCAAGGCAGCTCATGAAGGAATTAGATGAGCTTGGTATTCCCAATGAGTTAGATGAATTTGGCCGCGTTTACGCCTATTTAAAAGGTGAAAAAGGTCTGCCATCAATTGGCCTTAATTCTCATATGGATACGGCTTTGGAGGCCTCTGGTAAAGACGTAAAACCGCAAATTCACGAAAATTACGATGGCAAAGACATCAAATTAAATGATGAATGTGTCTTATCGCCAAATAACTTCCATGAATTATTGAACCATGTTGGTGACACTATTGTCACAACATCCGGCGATACACTACTCGGCGGAGATGATAAAGCTGGAATAGCCATCATCATGTCCGTTCTTGCCTACTATGTTAAGCACCCTGAAATCAAACATCATCCTATATCTATCTTATTTACGCCAGATGAGGAGATTGGCCGTGGCCCAGAACATTTTGATGCTAAAAAGTTTGGTGCCGAATTTGCATATACCATTGACGGTGATTTTCCAAACCATATAGATATCGATAATTTTAATGCCTCACATGCCGATATCAAAGTAACAGGCGTTGGAATTCACCCAGGGGAAGCAAAAGGCAAAATGATTAACGCCATTCGCCTCGCCGAAGAGTTCGATTCTTTGTTAAATGCTAATGAAAAACCCGAATACACCGATGGATTTGATGGATTTAACCACATTCTTTCCTTTGAAGGAAATGCGGTTGAAGCAACAACTCATTACATAATAAGAAATCACAGCAGAAAACTTCTTGAGAAGCAAAAGCAAGAATTTATCGATGCGAAAGATTTCCTCTCCAAGAAATATCCAGACGCGAAAATCGAACTTGTCATTGAAGATGATTATCGCAATATGAAAGAGATACTTGATAAGGATCCTCGCGCCGTAGAACATGCCAAGAAAGTCTTTAAGGAATTAGGAATTGAACCGGTTTCTCTTCCAGTTCGTGGAGGAACCGATGGAGCGACATTCTCTTTCTTAGGATGTCCAACGCCAAATTTAGGCACTGGTTCTTATAATCATCATGGACGTTTTGAATATCTCTCCGTTAGAGACTTCAATTTGATGATAGAAATCGTCAAAGCCATCGTCAAAGCGTAAAAAAAGCCAGATTTACTGGCAAAATGTCATTTTGGCTGGGGCGACTGGGATCGGACCAGTGTATCTCGGATTCAGAGTCCGATGCCTTACCACTTGGCTACGCCCCAAAATGCTTAAATATTTTACTCGAAATTAACCATTAAACAAGAAGAAAGAAGATTAATTTATGGAAAACAAAGAAAGCAAAATCACCATGATCGCAGTTGGCGGAGGATCAGGAAGTGGTAAGACCACTCTCGTTAAACGCCTATTCAAAGAATTCCCGGAAGCCTCTTTCTTCTCTTATGATTCTTATTATCGCTCTTATCCGGAAAAAACCTTAGAAGAGAGAAACGCTCTTAATTTTGATGATCCAGCAATTCTAGACGAAGAATTATTCGTTGAACATTTGCAAGATATAAAACGTGGTAAAGAAATTAAAATTCCAGTCTATGATTTTGCTCTTCATTTAAGAAAAGAGGGCGAACATATATCAATTAAACCATCAAAAATCGTTTTTGTTGATGGAGTTTTGATTTATACAATTCCTGATCCAAAGCAATATTTTGACTATTGTATCTACGTTGATGCTGAAGCGGATATTCGTTTAGCTAGAAGAATCATTCGCGATTCAGAAGAAAGAGGAAGAACGCCTCGTTCAGTAATCGAACAATATTTAGCCACAGTCAAGCCAATGCATAAGAAATACGTCGAAAAAGGACGTAAATATGCCGATTATGTTTATCTTAACTCTGCAAATGACGGTTTAGACGAAAATGAAATCCAAGACTTATTAAGCGAATTAAGAAAGGTCGTTTCGAAATGATAATTGATACCCACGCTCATTTAGCGTCATGGCCAACCACTACCAAATGCCGTAATAACATTCTTTTATCCATGAAGAAATACGGTATTGGCTATTCTTTGATCAGTCATTGCGATTGTTCGGAGTTTCCTTCTTTAGATGATCGTTATCCAGTTAGGAAAATCTCCCAAATTCAAGGTTTGAGAGAATGCCTTAATTTTGCAAAGAAACATCCCTCTAAAATAGGAGTTCTTGTTTGGATCAACCCAAATAAAGAGAAATTAGATGATAAATTCAAAAAGCTGATTGAAGATAATCTTTCTTATATTCATGGATTTAAATTTCATCCTTGGGAATCGCAAATGAAAATTGGAGATAAGAGGCTCATTCCGTATTTGGATTATATTTCCTCTTTAAATATGCCCCTTTTAGTTCATACGGCAGCAGATAAATATTCTTCCATCAAGGAATTGGGGAAAGTCGCTAAAAAATATCCGAACATTAAATTTATCGCCGCTCACTTAGAACTTTGCACCGACGATAAAGATTACGCTATCGATATAATGAAAAAGAACCCCAATATTTTTTGCGATACGGCATGGGTCAAAATGAAAGACGCTAAAAGAGTCATCAAACAAGTTGGTATCGATAGAATCTGTTTTGGAACAGATAACCCAATTGACGGGAAAGATACCTTAGCCAATGAGATGTATGATGATTATCTTAATGATTCACCTTTGCTAAATAATGAACAAAAAGAGCATTTACTATTTTTAAATGCTCTAAAAATCTACAATATCAAGTTAAATTAGCAATCATTTGTTTTTCTTGTCATCTTTGACTTCTATTG
>CAVIJE010000010.1:0-45182 GCA_963643355.1 Sodaliphilus sp.
CATTTCTACTATTATAGGGATAATAATCAAAATGAAATTGATTTGGTGATTCTTCATGATGGAAAACTTCATCGAGTCGAATGTAAGAGTGGTATGACGTTCAATCTTTCAGCCGTTAAAGGTTTCAAACAACTGGAAAAAACGCAATATCAAATAGGGGAGAAGGCCATCATATGTAATACCGATACCCTTTATTCACTTGGGGAAGGTGTATATGTTTTGCCAATAGCAGGAATTTAACGTGTTTGGTTAACTAAACCTGTGCCAGAAAATGATAAAAGAACCATCCGTGTGGACGGCCCTTGATCGGTATCAATCCGATGAGCCGAAATCAGCCTCAAAATCTAAAGCGTTGTAGTAGAGGGCGTATTTAACGAATGGAGAACAAGCGTCTAAAGAAATTAACAAGACGCAAAATTTTTACGTTAAAGAATTATATAATTTTTGATATATTGAAATTTAGATGTGGTTATATGCCTTTTATCCATTCGTTTTCACTAAAACCCTTCCTTCCGACCTTTTGCTAAATTATTGATTAGAAGAAGATAAAAAAAGGCCCAGAATAGGCGACTGAAGTCACCTAATCTAGGCCTCATGCAATTGACAGAAAGGAAAATACCCCCTATCCGCAAAGAAAAAAAGTTTGACGCGAATTGCATCAAACCTACGATTCTTAAATGGCGGAGGAATAGGGATTCGAACCCTAGCGCAGTGTTACCCGCCTACGAGCTTTCCAAGCCCGCCCCTTCGACCACTTGGGTATTCCTCCGTTTTGCCAATTAAGGCAAGAGAGATTATATTGTTTTTAAAGATAATTCGCAACAAAAATATTTAAGAGATTGAATATTGTCATATAAAGAAAAAGTTTCTTGAAGAAAAGCAATCTCGTTAAAGCATTTCACCGATGATTTAGAGTATAATTAAAACATGAAAGAAATTACGATTACTAAGGCTAATGATGGACAAAGAATTGAGAAATTCGTTCGTCATTATCTTTCTGAAGCGCCACTAGGCTATATTTATAAAGCGTTTCGCAAAAAAGACATCAAAGTAAATGGACATTGGGTAAAAAAAGATGCCATCGTCCATGAAGGAGACATCGTAAGAATATACGTTACCGAATCTCAATTAGAAGATTTTGCCAAGCCAAAAGAAGTAGTTGCAAAACCTTTTAATCACCCAATCGTCTATGAAGATGAAAACATCCTTATTGTCAATAAACCAGCCGGATTATTGGTAATGGGAGATGAAAAAGAAAAGAGAGTTACCTTAGCAAACGACGTCCTTTCCTATTTATATGGAAAAGGAGAATATAATCCTAAAGATTCTTCCTTTACCCCATCTCCAGCCCATAGATTAGATAGAAATACAGCTGGTATCATCGTTTTTGGCAAAACCGATGAAGCATTAAAGGAATTAACACGCCTTTTTAAGGAAAGAGACAACATCGATAAAAGATACCTCGCCTTAGTGGCAGGCATCCCTTCAAAAGATGAAGGATTAATCGACGCACCATTACTAAAAGACCCAAATATGGGATTAGTGAAAGTATCTAAAGAAGGCAAAGAAGCGAAAACTAGATACAAAGTATTAGAAAAATACGAGAACTCTTCTCTTCTTGAACTTGAATTACTAACCGGAAGAACACATCAAATAAGAGTTCATCTATCTTATATTGATCACCCAATCCTTGGCGATGGCAAATATGGTGATTTCGAGATGAACCGCATATTCAAGATGCGATATAAACTCAACTATCAATTCTTAATTGCCTATTCTTTATCTTTTAAGAAGGTTGAAGGAGTCTTAGAATATCTTAGCAATAAGACATTTAAGATATCCCTAGATAAAGACCAACAAGCTTTGTTAGATATGCTTAAAGCAACTAAATAGATTAACTGTTTTGAAAGGAAGTAAAATGGATAACACAGTTACAAAAAATTACAACCGTTGGATTGAATCCGACAAACTTAGCAAAGAAGAAAAAGAAGAACTTGCTAAGATGAAGGAAGATGAAAAAAGCGATGCTGAATTTGGCACAGGCGGAATGAGAGCCAAAATCGGCTTAGGAACAAATCGTATCAACAAATACGTCATTCGCCGCGTTACTATCGCCTTTGGCTTATATTTAAAGAAAGTTTGCAAAGATATCGAAACTAGAGGAGTCGTTATTTCTCATGATAATCGTTTCTTCTCAAGAGATTTTGCCATTGAAGCAGCCAATATCTTAAACGAAGAAGGAATAAACGCCTATCTTTTCGATTCTTTACGCCCAACTCCTGAATTATCATATGCCGTTAGATATATGAAGGCTGGTGCTGGCATTATGATTACTGCCTCTCATAACCCTAAGGAATATAACGGCTATAAGATCTATGACGATACCGGATGCCAATTAATTCCTGACCAAGTCGATGAGATGCTAAAAATCTTAGATTCTCTTCCAAATGAACTTGAAGCTGAAGCGCCAAAAGCCGCAAAGAAAGGCGAAACAAAGATTCTTCCAGCTGAGGTTGATGACACATATTGCGCTTTGGTTGAAAAATGCCAAATGGAACCAAATATGCGTAAGGATGATTTCAAAATCATCTATTCCCCTCAACATGGAACATCATACGAGAACGCCATGCGCGTCTTTAAAGACTGCGGATACAATGTCATTCCCGTTGAAAAGCAATGCAATCATGATCCAGCATTTGGCGGAACTCTTTCCCCTAACCCAGAAACTGCCGAAGCTTTCATTGAATCAATTAAATTAGCAAAAGAAGAAGGGGCGAACCTTACCGTTATGACTGATCCAGATGGTGATCGTTGCGGTCTTGCCTATCTTTCTAGCAAAGACGAATGGGAAAGATTCACTGGTAACCAATCAGCTGCCTTACTTCTTGACTACCTTCTCTCCGAAAGAAAGAAAAAAGGAACGTTATCATCCAATGGCGTTATTTATGACACCATCGTTTCTTCTGATTTAGCAAGAAAGATCGCTAAGAGCTATGGCGTTGGAGTAGAATCCTTCCTCACTGGCTTCAAATATATTGGTAACCGCATTGGCTATTATGAAAAACTTGGCAAAGGACCACATTTCGAATTTGGCTATGAAGAAAGCTATGGTTGCTTAATCGAACCATTCGTTCGTGATAAAGACGGAATCCAAGCTATTCTCCTATATTGTGAAATGGCCTTACATTATCATCGTTTGGGCATCCCTCTAGATGTTGCATATGATAACCTCGAAAAGAAATATGGCTATCATTCATCGGAAACTCTTTCCGTCTATTTTGAAGGAGAAAAAGGAGCTCATGAAATGGAGGCTCTTATGGAAGGAGTTCACCTTCATCCATTAAGTGAGGTCGCAGGAAAGAAGATTGTTAAGATCGAAGATTACCAAACATCAATCGCTAAAGATCTTCTAACAGGAAAAGAAACAGCAATCGAGCTAGAAAAATCCAACGTCATTCGCTGGACATTTGCCGATTCTTCCTGGATTGCTATCCGTCCATCAGGCACAGAACCTAAGTGCAAATTCTATGTTGAAGTCTTCCAAAAAGAAGGAGATGGCATCAAAGAAACAATGAAAAACATGATGTCCTCCTTAAAGGAACAACTTCACTTAAAATAAAGAAAATATCTTTCTTAAAGTAAGGGCAACGCCATCTTCGTCGTTGCCTTTTTCTGTTATCTTGAATGAATCTTTTAAGATGGCGGATTTGCTATTGGATAAAACAAATGCATCCCTAGCAATAGATAACATTTCATAATCATTATCAGAATCTCCAAAAGCAATGCAATCTTCAGGAGAAATACTTAATTCTTTAAGAATATATTCTAATGCAGTTCCTTTATTTACATCTTTTAAGGCTGCCTCAGAATATGTGTTGCCATTCCAATGACGGAAGAGGAGACCTTCCTCATTTACGGATTTCTTTAATCTATCTACATCTATATCCAAACAATTAAAAAGAGCTGTATAGCAATCTGTTAGGATAATTTCTTCTAATTCACCGATAAGATGCTTTTCATCTAGATAAGGAAAATAATTGTTTAGATAAAGGTCTTCGTTTTGGAGATAAATCGTTTTCTCATCTTCTACCATCCCACTTAGGAGAATATCTTTATTATCACCATATATTTTCCTTAAAGAAGATGAAGAAAACTTTCTTTCTAATTTAGGGAAAGAAGAATCTTTAGGATTAAATACTAACGCGCCATTATATGCGATAAGGGGAGAATCCAATTCCAAAGAATAATAAATATCTTTTATTGAGCGATACGGTCTTCCAGAGGCTAAAACTACTACATGTCCCTGCTCTTTTAACTTTTTAATGATTGAAATGCTAAAAGGAGAGACATTTAAAGATGAATCTAAAAGAGTTCCATCAAGATCGATGGCAATTAATTTTCTTTTCCCCATTATTTTTTGACAAAAGAGACCGATTCTTCAAAATGAAGGGACTTTGACGCAGAATTTATATCTTTCCAATTTCTCATCTCTTTTTCTCTTCCTTCATATATAGCCATCCCCCACCAAGGCTCAACGCAAAGGAAAGAAGATTCTTTTGCCGGAGACCAAATGGCAATAAAAGGAGAGGGGAAATGATATGTTATCGAATAACCAACGCCAGTATCTAAAACTAAATCTTCATTAGGTTTTTCAATAAGAATTGTATCGTATTTAGCAAAATCTTTTTTGCTTAGAAGATAGTCCTTATTTTCAAGGAAAGAAATTGGCTGAGGAAGGAAAGCCATGTTCCTTCTTGGATAGTAATAGATGTTCCCTTTTCCGAAATGAAGAACTGCTTCACCAAACTTAACGATATATCCAGCATGATCGCCTAATTGGAAAGGCAATTCAACATCATTTTTGTTAATAACATCATATTCCCTTTTTAAACTATTTCCATCTAAGGAATAAGTCGCACGGATAGTAAAATGAAATGGATATGATTTGAATGTTTCCTCATTATCAGAGAATTCCATCACCATTTTAGTTGAACTTAATTCCCTTAATTCGAATGTAGAAGTTCTAATAAAGCCATGTTGGGTTGGACATCCTAAATCTTTTCCATCAATAACATAGGAAGAATCAGGACCAATAAAAGGGAAAAGAATTACATCATGATGTTTCCATTCCTCGTTTGCTTGGTATAACAACTCTTGATTATCGAGTTTGCTAATAACGTGGAGAAGCTCTCCACCTTGAAGACTTGCTTCAACTTTTAAAAATTCATTTTCAATAATAGGCATGTTTACATTCTAGTCTTTTTGCTAAAGAAAATCTTTATTTTGTTAAACAATCAATGAAAAGAACATCATCTGAAATGCATCATTTAGACTGGATGAAACTAGTTGTTGATGTTTCCTTGTTATATAATGTTCATACAAAAGATGAAAAAGAGAAAAAACAAACTCTTTTTAGATTCATGATATTTAAATCGCTTAGGGGAGGATGAACATGAAAAAAATCGCTAAAACATCTTTAATTGCACTTGCTTTCGTTCTTTTTTCGTGCGGGAAAAACGAACAATATTTCGATTCTTACGTCGGTTTAATAAAGGAACATACCTTGCGATATAAAACCAATGGCCTAGTCTTAGGCGATCCCCAATATGTTCATTTCGAAGATGAAAAACTATACAGTTGAAGAATCTAAAGAAAGAATCAAACTTGAGGTGTATTCATTTAATCCTGGGCTTGAACTTTCAAAGAAATTAGATGATGTCTATTATCTCAATATCAAAGATGGCTATTCTTCTATAACAAAAGACTGATATTTGTTATAATTTTTTTCGTTGATAGAGAAAAGAAGGTAGACATATGCGTAAATTTGAAATAGCAAAAGGATTTGAAAACGAAAATATAATCATGCCAACAAGAGCAACGAAAAAGAGTGCTGGGTATGATTTCCGTTGCTTAGAGGGATATACTCTTAAACCTGGTGAAACACATTTCTTTAAGACTGGTTTAAAAGCAAAAATGGAAGATGACGAAGTTCTTTTGGTTTTCCCTCGTTCTTCCTTAGCGATTAAAAAAGGGTTGCGCTTAACTAATTCCGTCGCCGTCATTGACGCGGATTATTACGGTAATGAAAACAATGATGGTCATATCATGATTTCCTTATTCAATTTCACCGATCATGATGTTGTTATTGAAAGCCAAGAAAGAATTGCTCAAGGCATATTCATCAAATATCTTCCTACTGATGATGATAACGCTTCTGGGATAAGAAATGGCGGTTTTGGCTCCACAAAAACCCATTAAAATCTAAAAATCCCTATTAAAAAGCCCTTGGATTTAATTTCTAAGGGCTTTTAAATTTTCGTTGTCTTAAGAATTTTCAACGATGGAATATCGCTATTTTCAAGATTTTTGAATTTTCTTTTATCCATCTTGCAAATTCTTATTGCGGCATGTTTGCCAGAAAATAGAGCAATTGGCAATCCTCCTGGTGGCATCACCCATTGCCCGGCAAGAGCTAAATTCTTAATGCCAAATTCGCCTTTCCTCATCAAACCTTTGGAATTCTTCGTCGTAAGGAAAGACATATAAGATCCCTTATAGGCATTGCAGTATCTCTCATAAGTTAATGGAGAAGTAACATCCAATAATTCAATATCTTCCTCATTCAAAGAAAAAGCTTTTGCTGATTCCTTTTTGAAATAAGCACCAATTTCCTCTTTCTTTTGAATGTAGTCTTCTTTGCTTAGATTCTTTAGATATTCATAATCTTTTGAATTTGTGGGTATAAGAATAGTAAATGTCGTATAGCCATTCTTATTTAGCAAACGATCGAAAGAGAAGTTTCGTATACAGAAATGATTTAGCTTTGAAGCAAGAAAAGGAATTTCATCAATCAAATAATCAACCATCTTCGGAAAAGAGGAAATGTCTTTCTTAGTCCTAAAAGATATTTGAACGGAAGATACAAGAGGATTATCTGTTTCGTTAGCAAAACGACTCTCAAAGAAGGAGTCTTTATATTTTCCATCAAGGAGATTGTTTAAAAGATGATAGGCATCGCATGAAGAAATAACGTAATCTGAATTGATTATCTCTCCATCTTCTAGAGTAAGGCCTCTCGCAATATTGTTTGTAACGTTAATCTTTGAAACGGGCTTATTCAGGAATAGCTTTCCTCCTTTAGCTAGATACGTATTCTTAATACGGTTGATCATAGCTAAAGATCCTCCCTCAACCATTCCGGCATCTTCTAAAGAGATTGCTTGGGAGATATAAAAGAAGGAGTGCACGTTATAATTTTCCGGCAAGAAACGTAAAAGAATATCCCCTAACTCTTTATTTTTGAAATGGGAGCAATATTCTTTCATTGAAACGTGTTTGTAATAAGCAAAAGGCAAAGCCATTGGTAACATTCTTAAGCCAAAAGCCATAAGTTCAACGATGTTCATGTATTCCATTGGCTTCTTTGTTGGAATAACTACGGATTGATAGAATTTCACATTACGGATGAAGTTGTTGATCATTCGTTTATCTGAAGGGAAATGATGTAACATTTCTTCTTTTAATTTCGCTAAGTCAGCATAAAAAGTGAATAATTCGCCATTAGAGAGATAAAACTTTGTTAGATATTCAGTCTCGTAAATCGTTGATGATTCATCAAATGCTCCAACGTGTTTCCATAAAGGAAAAAGATCGCTTTTAGGATTTGTGCCAACGATCCAATGGGCACATCCTTCGATGTAAGTGCCTTTTCTATACCACCCGGTGCATTCTCCACCAGGGATTGAATGTTTCTCATAAATCGCCACGTCAAAACCATTATCAAGAGCGTATATTCCAGCAGTTAATCCGGATATTCCTCCTCCAACTATGGCAATTGATGACTTTTTTAGCGTTTCCATTGGGTTATTGTAATACATGTAAGTGTTTTTTACTTTAAAAAAATCTAAGGAGTTAGTTCCTTGGATGCATTTTATATGAAATTCCTCTAATTTGATTGTAGAATAAACACATGATAAAAATTTATTATTCCCCAAGCTGCTCATCGTGCCGAAAAGTCAAAAAATGGTTTGACGAACAAAAGATTCCTTATGTTGCAAAAGATATTTTTACTTCTTTAACGGAGGATGATATCAAAGACATGATTTGCAAATCGATTGATGGGACCGATGAAATCATTTCCAAACGTTCAAAAATCGTCCTTGAGAATAATATCGATTTTGATTCAATGAAGATTTCGGAACTCGTTTCTTTTATCAAAAAGAATCCATCAGTCTTAAAAAGACCGATTATCGTTGATGATAAGCGTTTGCAAGTAGGCTATAACGAAGAAGATATCGATATGTTTGTTCCTCGTGCTAGAAGAATGGCTTATATGTTTTGCAAAGAGTGTCCGAAAAACACCGATTGCGCTGGAGCACCAGAAAGCAAAGACTAAGATTCTTTTCGTCTAAAGAAGTGATGTTTCTTCTTTTCTTCTTTAGATGAGAGGAAAAGCTTATATTCAGTATCTATTTCTTTGATGCATTTATTGATGATGATTTGATCTTTCCTCATGTCGTCATCTTTTTCTTTGTCTTCAAGATATAAAAGAGTGCCTGCGACTACTGAAGCCTGCTCTTCTTTGATATATGGGTAATGTTTTTTCTTATATGAGCGAAGGAAATCAAGAAGATTTGGTATTTGTTTATAATCGGGATTCTTCTCATTGAATTTGAATTTTTCAGTTTGTTTTAGAAGGGATTTGAAGTCTTTTTTGTTAGCTATTAAAGAGCGCGCTTTTTCTTTGAAGGAAGAATATTTATCCATCAAATCTCTATCAATCGGGGCGTCTTGAAGTTTCTTTCTTCTTTTTTCTTCTTCGTCTTTTTCAAGAGTTTCAAGTTTATGAAGAAGATCAAGCTCGTCCTCGGTGTAGGATTTACGGTCTTCATTAAGCTCGTTAAGGTAATCCTTATGGTTGAATTTAAGAACGAATTGGATTGTCTTTGATGTGCGGATGTCTTCTTCGACGGCTAGCTGCAACATATTCGCGTAACGCGTTGCTAACATTGCAATCGAATCGAAGATTATCTGTAAAATCAATATTATTCCCGAAACGATAGTAGAAATAATTGATAAATCAGTCGCTCCTTGCAAAGATATTTCAATGATCGCGACAATGATCGCGGCCATTTTGCAAAGATATTTCAAAGACTTCAATAAAAGAACGATTATTTTTCTTTCTTTTCTTTTTAAGCGCTTAATCGCTTTGCTCTCGTAAATATCGGTTTTATAAAACGGTTCGATGATAAAGGTGAGAATGGTGAAAATAAGTATGAGTGAATAGATGATGATATAGGCTAAAGAATCGAAATTGGAGAAGATGAGGTAAAGGCAATAAAGAAAAAAGACTATCTGAACAATGATGTTGATGACTTTTTTGATGGAATTGAGTTCATTTTTGATGAACTTAAGTGCTGCAAGTGAATGGGAAAACATGTTTGCCATAGCAAAATTATAATGAAAATAGGAAGAAAAGAAAAAGGCTACAAATTGTAGCCTTGGCATTTATTTTGTTTCTGATTCTTTAAGAGCTTCCATAGCACGGGCTGTTTTGCTCTTTTTGTTAAGTGTGAATTGAATGTGATTTTTCTCTAAGAATTGTTGGAGATATTTTTCCGCGTCAAGCTCATTGTTATGTTCAAGCTCAACCTCGTAATCTTCAATTCCAAGATACATGTTCTTATCGATTGATAATTTTCCATCTTCATAAGGAACGTCAATGCGGTCAGTGACTAAGGATGTTCTGATTTTTAACGTATTGGTATGGATATCAAGCATGTTTAACATCTTTTTGACATCACCATCAGGGAAGATTGCCTTATCGCGGAAGTTGATGAAATCTTCTTTTGTCCAGACACAGTTCTTTTCAAGCAATCCTTGAGAGAGTGGGACTTTAAGGGTCATTTCGAAATGATTGTCTTTTTCTCTGACACGAAGTGATAATTTTTCTCTTTGTAAGATGTTGTCTTTAGAATCGATGTAGTGATTTGTTTGGGTGTAAACGCCATATTTCATGTATTTCAAAGCTAATTTTTCATAATCGGCTTTTGTAACTAGAGCTTTGGCTTCTATTTCAATTGTATTACTCATTTTGCTACCTCTTATGTTATTATAACTCATGTATGAATAATTGTGAGTTTTTTCTCGAAAATGATTTCTTGATAAAGAATCTTTGGTGGATGATTGTCATCGCCGTTGTTTTGCTTGGTGGAATTTTGATTCTTCTAATGAGCATTAGGCATAAAGGAAACAAAGAAAAGAAGAGTGCCGTATCAGTTGAAAGAAACCTCGAAGCTATTGGCGGAAGAGACAACATCATCGCTCATTCCTTAAACGGATCGCGAATTGTTTTGGTTTTAAAAGACTATGATTTAATAGATAAGCAACTCCTTAAATCGCAAGGAGCCATTGGCTTTGTCCTTAAATCCGATAAGATTACAATCGTCTTTAAAAATGACGCGAAAAAGATCTATAAACAAATGTTCGGTGAATAAAAGAAGGGGGACGTGTAATGGAAAATGAAGAAAAACGCTCTTTTAAGGAATTGGTTTTTGATTTCCTTAGAGGGATAACTTTAGGCGTTTCCGCTGCGGTGGCAGGCTTATCGGCTGGAACAATTGCCGTTGTCGAAGGAATATACGATAAGTTAATCGGGGCTATCTCAACCTTAAGAAAGAATTTCAAGATAAACGTCTTATATCTCTTGCCAATTATCTTTGGCGCGGCATGTGGAGCAATTGCCGCTTTCATTGGCATTCAAAAAGGATATTCAGCCGCACCATTTTCAACGACTTCATTATTCGCAGGTTTGATCTTTGGCTCCTTGCCTTTTACCTTCAATGAGTTAAAGAGAGGAAATACGGCTAAAGAGAAAATAAGCCGCGTTCTTTCATTCCTTATTTGCTTAATTGTTGCAGCAGGCCTTGGAATCGTTACGGCCTTAACCAAATGGCAAATTTCCTTCATGGACTCTTCTAATTCAATTTATTGGTATGCTTATATTCTTATCATTATCGCAGGATTTATCGGTGCTTTTGCTTGCATTGTCCCGGGTGTTTCTGGCTCAATGTCTTTAATGGTACTTGGTGTTTATTACCCAATATTGAATATGTATACAGGCACTGATTCTATCTGGCATAAAAATGGTAATGTCATTGCTTTAGGCTTAATTTTGATTGTTTTATTTGCCATTGGTATTTTAGCTGGTGCTTTTGTTGGCTCAAAGGCCATGAAGAGTTTGCTTGATAAACATCGCCATAGCACATTCTGGGGCATTTTAGGGCTTATTCTAGGTTCTCTTGTTTCAATGTATATCAATTCATCAATCTTTCCAATGTATGCGGGATATGATAAATATGCTGGCGTATGGTGCGAACCTGGAGCAGTTTGCCCTTCAGAAATCATCAAGATTCAGAATTGGGATTATATTGTCGGGGCAATTCTATTCCTTTTAGCAGCTTCCGCGATGATTGGCTTATATTTCTTCGTAAACAAAAAGAAAAAAGCTTCCGAAGAAGCTAATTCCTAAAGACGAATTTCAATAAATCTTCCGTTGGAAGACCTTTTATATTGTCGTAACTTCCCTCTATATGGTCAATTAGAGGAAAATCATCTTGAATCCCAAATGATCCTGCTTTATCTAATGGGTTGAATTTATCAACGTATTCTTCAATTTGCTTACGGCTTAACTTTTTGAAATAAACGTAAGACTTAACCGTTCTAGAAATTTCTGCTTTAGCGGATAAATAGGTGTAAGAGGTCAAAACGACAAGTTTTTTTCCCGATTCATTTTCAAGCATCCTTATTGCATCGTCCCTATCTTTAGGCTTGCCAAGACTTTCGCCATCGCAAATGACAGTCGTATCCGCGGCTAAAATCTCATCATTAGGATAAAAGGAACGAACCATATATGCTTTAATGCGGCTTTCATCATAAGAAATGCCGTAGGAAGAAAGATATGGCTGGATCAATCCTTCATCGATATTTGGTGAGAAAACAATAAAAGAAGTGGTTATTTTGCTAAGAAGCTCTTTTCTTCTTGGCGAAGAAGACGCAAGAATAAGCATATTAATCAACCGAATTCATGATGATTGGAACGATCATTGGCGTTCTAGCCGTACGACGGTAGATGTAGTGAGATAACGCTTCCTTGATGGAAGATTTTATTTCAGCATAGCTTGCTTTATGAGTCATAACTTGTTGAACGACTTCGTTTGCGTGGATTTGTGCATGTCTAATAACGTGGGTATCTTCAGAAACATTGAATCCTCTTGAATAGACAGTTGGAGGAACGATGAGCTTGTTATGTTTGTAATCAATCGTTAAAAGAACACAAACAATACCATTATTCTTTAGTTGATCACGATCGTTAATGACAGCGGATGAAAGCCCGTCAAGATCACGTCCATCAATATAGATGTCATCGGCTGGAACGTGCATGCCCGTTTTCTTAACGACGTGGTTTTTAAGCTGAAGCATATCGCCATTAGAACAAATAAAGATATTTTCCTTAGGGATGCCGATTGTTTGAGCAAGTTCCCCATGAAGTCTTAACATACGATACTCACCATGGGCTGGCATAAAATATGCAGGTTTCGTAAGTCTTAACATTAAACGCAATTCTTGTTTGGATGGGTGACCTGATGAATGCAAGGAGAAGGCTAAGCCATTTTGCTTAACGTCAGCGCCTTGCTTAACGAGCATATTAACGAGATTATCAATCAAAGCACCATTACCTGGAATAGGATTCGAGGAGAAAATGATGGTATCGCCAGGGATAATATGAACGTTTTTGTGTTCGCCCTTAGCAATACGTGATAACGCGGCCATTCTTTCACCTTGTGAACCAGTGCAAAGAATGCAAATCTCATTGGCTTTGAAATTCTTGATTTGATCATCTTTGATTAATGAGGCATCAGGAATTTTGATATAGCCATATTGTCTTGCAATGCCGACAACCGTCTCCATTGAACGACCTAAAATACAAATTTTTCTCTTATGCTCAACGGCAACTTCGACGACTTGCTGAATACGGTTGATGTTAGAAGAGAAGGTGGAAACGATAATACGGGCAGGAGCCTTATCGAATATTTCTTCAACGCCATTACGAACGTTTGTTTCTGATGGGGTGTATCCTTCAATTTCAGCATTAGTTGAATCAGCTAAGAGAAGATCAACGCCTTCCGTGCCAATTTTAGCGATCTTAGAGATTTCAAATGTTGGTCCGACAGGTGTTAAATCGATTTTAAAGTCGCCTGTATCAACAATTCTTCCCTCTTTTGTATCAACACAAATGCCGTATGAATCAGGAATAGAGTGGGTGACTCTAAAGAAGGAGACAACAAAATCATCACCAACTTTAATAACCGAGTCAGAATCATATTCAACGATTTTAATCGCGTCTTTGATGCGGTTTTCTTCTAATTTATGGCGAATTAATGCAGCAGCAAGCTTTGGCGCATAAATGACTGGTATATGAACAGAACGAACAAGGAAAGGAATACCGCCAATGTGGTCTTCATGCCCGTGAGTTATGAAAAGGGCCTTGATCTTGCTGCGGTTATTTTTCAAATATGTGTAATCTGGAATGACATAATCAACACCAGGAAGAGTCGCTTCAGGGAAACGCACGCCAGCATCAAGAAGAATCAACGATTTTTCTGATTCGATGCAATATGTGTTCTTACCAACTTCGCAAAGACCCCCAAGGGCAAATACATTAATACCATTTTGAAAACCAATCATAAAGTCTCCTTACAATCTTAAAACACGACAAACGTAATATTATGTTTTTCGTCTTCAAAAATATACCATATGGTTTTCTCTTTACCAAAGGTAAATTTATGAAAGCGTTTTCTAAAACCCTGTTATCTAAAATAACATTAGTTTTGTTTTAACGCTCTGATGAAGAAATATATCGAATAACCAAGGCCTGGCAAGGTTATGAGATAGAGGAATAAAGTTAACGAACCCATGAAATCAAGCGGTAGAAGCATTTGAAAATTCTCGATAACGTATGATGGATTATAGATTAAAAGAGAATATGCCGTACCATAGAAGATAATCACAAGCGTTAGATAAATACTTGCAATAACGATGTTTTGCCTTTTTGATGGATTCCAGGATATTTCTCCTTCGTTATGAACGATAAATTCGTAATAAAGAAGAACTAAAGCGTTAAAGACCATAATCACATAAATAATGAAATATGGAGCGGAAGAGGCGTTAAAATTACCTCCTAACAAAGAAACGATAAATCCACCGAAGAAATACATGCTTAATAAGGTATAGAAAGGCCTGAGAACGCTTGCTAAACCCTTAAGCTTAGGCGAACCGATATATTTATGCTCGCCAAGTTTGAATTCGTTTTGGAAACTCGCTTTGATCATATAAGCGCCAAATAGGCCAGTTAAGCCATAAATGATATAAAGTTCGCCAGGGAAGATAAGCGAGAAATTTCTATTTCCCCAGAAAAAGACGCCAACTCCAAGAAGAACGCTCGTATAGATAATGCCAACTAAAGCAATAGAAGCAAAGACGATGCCATTGACTCTAAGCATCTTTTTGAATTTGCTTTGATCGTTTTGATAAAGTGATAAATGCAAAACAAATAGCCAATAAATAGGCAAGAAATAAGCGATTTCAATGCAAATAACCCACCATTGGTTAGGAAAACCATCAATATCGGCAGCAAAAAACGCGAAGCCTTTGAAGAAGAGGATTGAGGCGAATACATAGAGAATAACCTCAGTGATTTTGAGGGATATGCGTAATTTCTTTTCCATCTTATTTCGACTCCCAGATTATGCTTCTTTTGATATTTGTATGGTCGTTATAATCCATCAAAACGTGCTGAATATTCCAACTTTTATCCTTTTTCAAAGAATAGGTGGCATAGCCAGTTCTCGTGAATCCAACCTCGTCTTTATAATAATAAAGCTCGATATTTGATTTGACCCCATATCCCATAACGAGATCATCTTTCTTAGCGACTAAGTCGTTAGAGTGATCGTGACCGAAGAAATATCCTTTCATATTGATTTCTTTTGCCGTATTAAAGAAAGGTGAATCAACCTTCGCTGAAGAATTGCTTTCATGCATTTCGCCAAGTAGGTGCGAGCTTTCATCCTTTACGGCATCACCCCATTCAAGGGTAGGAATATGAATAAATCCTAAAGAAGGAAGATATTCTCCATCAACTTTAGATGATTCAGCAACTTTCTTCATCCAATCCGTTTGATTTTCGTGAATATAATCATATTGATATCTAATGACGTTCTTTGGCATATAGGAATTAGAATCTAACACATAGACTTGCCAAAGATTTTTGTCTCCGTCTTTGATATCAATGAAATAGTTCGTGTTTCCTTGAAGATCGTCATCAACGATTTTGGAAATAAAATTCTTTGACGTTGAAATCTTGCTGTTCATCCAAGCAGTGTTCCATTCGCCTTGCTTATCGTGATTGCCATAATTAACGGCGATAGGTACCTCCCAAGAAGAAAGGAAATCGAAGAGGGTTTCAACGATATATTTGTTGGCGTTAAGGAAAACATCACCCGTTACCATGACCAAATCAATATGGCCTTTTTCCTTCTTTGCATCATCGAATAAATCCTGCATATAAGCCATAGATTTATTGAGATTTGTCGTATAAGTCCAATGAATATCGGTCAATTGCATTATATTAAAAGAATCATCTTTAAAATAAAGAGTACTTCGATAATCATCGATAGTCACGTTAGGTTTTGGCGAGTTGCAAGAAACTAAAATAAATACATTTGCTAATAATAATAAATTTTTCTTTTTCATGTTAAAAATATTGTAAAGGAAAAACTTTTAGATAGCAACGGCACCAAGCACTTTTTTAAACGGTTCTTTTTTATCGATTCGATCATAGAAAAAGACACCTGAAAGATGATCAATTTCATGTTGAAGGACGATTGCGTCAAAACCTCTAGCAACAATGGTGATATCTTCGTTTTTTATCGCGTCAAAAGCCTTGACTGTAACTTTAAAATCGCGATAGGCATATCCAGGATGGTTTCCATCAACTGAAAGGCATCCTTCGCCTGATTCGAGATAACATTTCTTAACTGAATTAGCGACTATTTTAGGGTTGATAAGCTTATATTGGACATATTCGCCCTCATTTTCGCCTTGATAGTAGATAACAAGCATCGTTTTATAAACGCCGATTTGCGGAGCGGCAAGTCCAACGCCTTCTCTAACTTCTGGATGTTTTTCTCTAAAGGCTGGATCTTGCGTTTCTTTAAGGTAATCAAACATCTTATCGATAGTCTCTCTATCTTCAGCAGATAAAGGCATAGGGACCACTTTAGATGGTTGGTGGATTCTTGGATTGGTATCTTTAACAATTTTTAAATTCATAATGCATGAATTGTAGCATAGATTTGCTAGAAAAGTTAAAATGTTAGTGTATGGAAGAAGAGATTCTTAAATCAATTGCTGCTTTAGGGGATGCCTTAAAGGAAGATCCAAGAGTGAAACGTTTGAATTCCTTAGAAGAAAAACTATATGAGGATTCCACTTTAATTGAACTCGTTAAAAGAAAAGACGATTTAGAAAGAGATTACGAATCTTCTCTTTCTTATCTTTCCCCATCTTCAGAAGAAGCAAAAATCAAACAAAAAGCTCTTTATGAAGCGAAACTTGCTCTTGATTCCTATCCTCTTGTTAAAGAATATAACGAAGCATATGTCATCGTTCGCGATTTATATATGCAAATAGATGATATCGTTTTTGGAAGATATCGTTCCAAAACTCTATCAAGTGAGGCTAAATAATGTTAAAGATCGCTGGTGGAAAATATCGTTCAAGATTAATTGAAGTACCAGAAGTGGTAACTGTTCCAACGAAGAATATCGTTAGGGAAGCTTTGGCTAACGCTTTAAGGTATAAAATTCCCTCGGCAAATGTCCTAGATTTATTCGCTGGAAGCGGAGCTTTAGGAATTGAAGCGATTTCCTGGGGAGCAAAGAAGGCTTATTTCGTTGATAAATCCCCTGAAGCAGCAAAAATCATCCGCAAAAACCTCTTATCTTTGAAAATTGATAATGGTGAAGTCATCAATGCGGATTTCAAAGATGCAATTAGCAAAATCCCCGCTAAAATCGACGTGGTTTTTATGGACCCCCCTTATAAAGATGTGGATTTTTATCAAGAAGGAGTGTCTCTTTTGCTTTCATCTTCTCTTCTAAACGATGATGCAGTCATTGTTTTAGAATACGAAAATGAAATAAATATCGATGAAACCCCATTCGAAGAAGTAAGAAACTATAAATACGGACGTAATAAAATAAAGATACTTTGGAGGAAAAAATCATGAAAATCGCTGTATATCCTGGCTCTTTTGATCCAATCACTAACGGACATATAAGCATTCTTAAAAGATCTGCGGAGATTTTTGATAAGGTAATTCTTCTTTTAGCCGTTAATCCAAATAAATCATCCACGTTCAAAGTTGAAGAAAGATTAGAGATGATGAAAGAAGCCACTAAGGACATTCCAAACGTTGAAGTGGATTATGACCCAGGACTAGTTGTTAATTACTGCATGAAGAAAGGTGCTAAACATATTATAAGAGGATTAAGGGCTGTTACAGATTTCGAATATGAATTCCAATTGGCGGCTGCAAACGAATATGCAAATCCCGATATTGATATGATCTTCTTTATGGCTAGGGCAAATGAAGGATTCATTTCTTCCTCAGCTGTAAATGAATTAAGAAACAATGGAGTAGATATTTCTAGGCTAGTGCCACCTGTCGTAATTGACTATTACGAAAAGAAATAGGGCTCATATAAAGATTTAAATAAAGAAAAAAACTAGTTCAAGCGAACTAGTTTTTCTTTTGATGATTAGTTTTGTTTTGTGAAGAGATTTGTGGTGCTATAAGCATCAGTGTGATTCCACATATTTAAGAGCAATTGAGCACGGTTTAATTCGGAATCACCGGTGACTGAGAAGAGAACTTCGGATAAGCCGCCACGTCCTTGGCTAAGGGCTTTAGCGGAGAAATCAACTAAGCAAACAGTTGGAAGAGGGAAATCGCTAAGAGCATTAGAAGTAGAGCTGCTTGTATTGTTCAAAGCGAATTGATCATATGATGTTTCAGAAACGTTTGCTCTTGTGCGATATGGAGCGGTATAGAGTTGTGGTCCTGCACTTTGGAAGAGTGAAGCGTTTGTGTATAAGAAACGATTGAAGGCATTTGAATCACCGGTTGTGGTGTAATCGGAATCGTTATCGGAAGTATATGTTGTATCGATAGCCCATAACTTAAATGTTTCATCATTGGCATAAAGGTTATAGCTAGCGTTGTTCCAGTTTTCTTTGAGATAACGTAAACCAGATTCGATATTATCGGAAGATGAATTGTCTTTCTTATAGAAAACAAGGAAGAACTTTTCGCCATAAGCATCAGTTATTTCTTTGTAGTCTGATGTAGTGGTGGCCTTGCTTTCTGCATCAGCATAAGCCATCTCATCATATTTATATAAGCTTTGAGCTAGCTTATCGCCATCTGTTACGACTTTGTTAGGAACGAATTCTTCATTGTTGATGGAAACATCGTAGTTTTTGAAGAATTGTCCGCTTCCCTCACCAGAGAAGGATTGAGCCCACTTAGTAATATAAGGAATAGAGAAGATGATAGCGAAGATTGCGCCAACGATAAGTAATGGCTGGACCCAAGCGGTTTCTTTGATCCAATGCCAGATTTTGACAAAGAATGCTCCTATTGCTTTAAGTAATATCATGTAATACCTCCGACAAAAAACAGCCTGTTTAATGCAAACAGTGTTTAAATATTATCATTACTGTTTACAGTAAGCAATAAAACAATCTTGTTTTCTTTCGAAAAAGATTTGTTAGGAGTTAACTTTTCCTATCAATGAATGATTTTTCTTGTTTAAAGAACTTTAATCTTTATAATCTTGAATGGTTATATATGAAACACATTAAAAATTTTATTGAATCGACAAAAGAAAAAACGAATAGCTGGCTTTATGATCATTTGCCTCTTAAACACGGGATAGATTTTTTATGGGCTTTGATAATTTCGACTGTCTCAGCTTTTGTTTTTGCTTTTGGTTTTAACTGCTTCGTTTCTTTGCAAACGCTTAAAGACGGGGTTTATGAAACGAATAAGTTCGTCGCAGGCGGAGTTTCTGGTATTTCTCAAACCTTCACACTTTTCCTAGAGATTTGTGGGTTAAGATTCACATCGTCACAAGAACATTTACTTTTCTCTATCCTTTATTTTGTGATTAACGTACCGGTTATCATCCTTTCTTTCTTTGGAATAGGAAAAAGATATACTCTTTTAACTTTGATTAATGTTATTGAAACATCATTGTTCACTGAATTATTAAGCCCGCAAAATGCACAGTTTATATACGATATCGGTAAATATGTTAATGAAAATGGCGGTTTACTTGCCCGTGTTATTTTTGGTGGGGTTACGACAGGCCTATCCGCGGCAATCGCTTTTAAGGGAGATCTTTCAACTGGTGGAATCGATGTCATCGCTTATTTCATCGCTTTAAAGAAAAGAACAAGCGTTGGGAAGTATTCAGTCGTAATGAACGCTTGCACCCTAACTTTATTTACCATTCTTTCTTGCTGCCAAGATGGCTGGGCAGTCGCTGGGGTAGTTGGTGAACACGTTGCCCGCGCTGTTTTTTCAACCGTCTATTTATTTGTCGCAGGGTTAGTCGTGGATAAGATTCATACGCGTAATAAGAAAGTCAAACTTGAAATCGTAACCGATCAAGAAGATATGGGAACCTTCATTATCTCCCACTTGCCGCATGCTGCAACAATGATTAAAGGAAAAGGCGTCTACACCGATAAAGACAAATATATATTCGATATAGTTATTTCATCTTATGAGCTTAATGAAGCGGTTAAACTCATCAAGAAAGAAGACCCTAACGCCTTTATTGAAGTAATTCCTCTTACTCAAGTAGAAGGAAGATTCTACATGCGACCAATTAAATAAATAAACCGGCCAAGTTCTTATGACAAAGGCCGGTTTTCTTTTTTGCTTATTTAATGCGAATTACGCGATTAGGATTTCTTGATGCTTTTGGCTTATATTCGCCTGCTGGATACCCAAGAATTAAATTCCCAACGCCATACCATTCATCAGGATCAAAGCCATTATCTTGAAGGAATTTCCTTCCGAATTCTGAAGCGCAAACTTCCTTTGCTCTATGAATCCAACAAGATCCTAATCCTAAGGAATAGGCGGCATTTAACATATTATCCATCGTGCAAGATCCATCATATACGCCATTTTTTCCCTTAGCTATTACAACGATTACAACTGGCGCATTATAGAATGGATGAAGGCCTTCCTTCCCCATGACCTTGCCATTTTCATTTTCAAGGATATCTCTTATATCCTTATTAGTAACGACTAGGCAAGCGGTATTTTGCATTCCCATCGCATTTGGCGCATACAATCCAGCTTCAACGACTTGATTAATTAAATCTTCAGAAACTTGGTTGTTACTATAACTTTTGCAAGAGCATCTGCTTAATAATGTTTTTATTGTTTCGTTCATTTTTTACTTAGCCTCCGTTAATTACACATAATTATATATCAAAAATATTGACAATAGTTTTCGAAGACATTCTTCATGCATTAAAAATCAAAAATTCATTGTGAAACCTCAATGGATTTTTAAATTGTATGCGTTTTTTTGAAATAGAAAATCTAAATTAAACTGAATAACAATATAAAAGCTTGCAATACAAAAATTGTTTAAAAAGAGTTTTGTACATATAGTAGAAGAGATTAGAAACTTTGTCATGGATAAATTAGGCATCGAATCTAAAGAAATATTAAGAAATGTTTATTTTAACCAAACTATTGAAAACGGACTTATAAGAATGGCCATTCCCAATAAGCCAAATATCTATATATAAAAATACAAAATAATTTGTTTTTATTTGCTTTGACAACCCACGTTATTTTGATGACCGCGAGTCATATTGATGTAATATAAAAATAAGTTGAAAACTAAATTAAGCCTACTATAAGGATGGTGGCATAAGTAACAATTAAAGAGGATGTTTAATTCGATGTTTAAGAAAGAAGTTTATGATATAGTCAGATTATCATTGCTAGAAAACGGATATGCCGAATCGCATGATTTTTTTGGTGATGCCGTGAGTAAAACTAAATTTGCAATCATGAGGAAAGATGGCGTCAATCCTGAAGCGAAAATTAGAAAGGCTATCGCCGATAAATTCTGCGATTATATATTTTCATTATGCTAAATAAGAAAAAACGCTAACAACAGTACTTGTTTCTTCCTGTGTCGTCTTACTTTCTGGATGTTATCGAGATGATTATATAAACTCGCAAGTGTCTGAAATGACTAAGGCTGATAATTTCTTTAATCACGATGAATTTTCCTATGAAATTCGTCTTGAATTTGAAAACTTGAGCTACAGGAAAATCGATGCCGCCAATTCTATAATTCCCTTGATTAGAGACAACCTCCCTTTCGAAATGGATTATGAAACGTATAAAGAACAAGCAAGCAAAAGAACGGTTGATGACGTTAATTCGATTGAAATAAGCTGCACCGCCCAGCGAAATTACTATTTTGCCTTATTAAGCGATTGGATGTCTTGTTATATCTCGTTTGACACCGGAGAAATGCTGGGCTCACATTACTAAATTAGATATTATTCGATTGACAAAGCTATCGGTGAAAAAATACGTGATTATTGTCTTGACGAATTGAAAAAATGATTAGAACAGAATTATTAGGAGAAGAACCATCGACATGCGTTTTTCGCTGATTTTTCGGCTTCTAACGACCTTTCAGCAATTGTTATATAACAACGAATCCTGCTTGCCAAGGCAAGAAAGTTCGTATTAGATTAGACTGGCGGAGAAGAAGGGATTTGAACCCTTGCTAGGCTTGCACCTACTAGCAGTTTTCGAGACTGCCCCCTTCGGCCACTTGGGTACTTCTCCGTAGCGTTATAAATAATATCGCTTTCGCTTGCTTCTAACAAGAAAATAAATGCTACATGTCAAACAAACACTTACGAATGAAAGAAATAGTTTTTACCAATGGAAGAAAAGCGAACTTTTATTTTCTTTTGAAAAGTAAGAATAGAAAATATATGCTACAATTCAAGTGCAAAAAGGCAGGTATAAGCATGTCAGAAATAATAAAAGGCGTTAATGTCCTATTACCTAGTGGATATCAGGCTTTAGATGTAGTGATAGAAGATGGCAAATTTAAGGATTTTCTTCCTTCAAACGTTTCAACGCCAAAATACAAAATGATTCCCGGATTCGTTGATATTCATACACATGGGGCCAACGGATTGGATTTTTCAACGGTTAAAAATGTTGATGAAATTCTTTCTTTGCTAGATTTCTACGCGTCAAAAGGAACGACATCTTTACTTCCAACTCTTCTTACGGAAAGAGATGAAGTTATATATCACCAAATGGAATTGATATATGAAGCATCCAAAATAAATCCAATGATCAAAGGAATTCACCTAGAAGGACCGTTTCTTTCTAAGGTTTATAAAGGGGCTCAATTAGAAGAGTGCCTTCAACTACCAAGCGTTGAAAAAGCCGAAAAATTCCTGCAAAAGTCCCACGGATTATTTAAATACATGACAATTGCCCCTGAATTAGAAGGCAGCAAAGAGACCATTGAATATATGGTTTCTAAAGGAATTCGTGTTTCTTGCGGGCATTCTGACGCCTCGTTTGACGACACTTATATGGCTTACAAAGCAGGTGCTAGATCAATCACTCACACGATGAACGCGATGAAAGGCCTCCACCAACATTTCCCTTCGATTCTTTCAGCCGCTCTATATATAGATGATATGTATAACGAAGTAATTCTTGATGGTATTCACGTTGTTCCAGAGATGGTTGAATTCATCAGGAAAATCAAAGGAAACGACAAAGTTATCGGAATAACCGATTCCCTTATGGCCGCAGGTTTGCCAGATGGAAATTATTTTATTGGAGAGACACCAATAACAGTTAAAGACCATGATTGCAAAATAACCTCAACTGGCGTTAGAGCTGGTTCAACTTTAACGATGGATAGAGCCTTTAGAAACATTAAAAAGTTCTGCTCATTATCCGATTTAGAAGCAAACAAGATAACTTCATATAACGCTTCAAAAATGCTTGGAATTGATACACGGGTCGGCTCAATTGAGAAAAACAAAGATGCCGATTTCATTCTTTTAGATGAAAATGATGAAATAAAAGAGGTATATATAAATGGAAGAAAACACTAAAAACATTCTTATCTCCCATGGTGGAGCTCCAACAGCTGTAATCAATGCGTCTTTATATGGTGCCATAAAAGAAATAAAAAGAAATGGATTCAAAGGAAAAATCCTTGCTGCTAGACTTGGTAGCAAAGGCTTTTATAACGAAGATTTCATTGATTTGACAAATGTTGATGATGAAACGTTGGAGAATCTCAAACTTACTCCAGGCAGTGCCATTGGCTCATCCCGCTTTCCTCTATATGAAAAAGAATACGAACATCTAGTTGATATTATTATCAAACATAATATCGGTTACCTTCTCTTTACTGGCGGAAATGGTTCAATGGATACCATTGGAAATATCTATAAACACGCTAAAGCAAGAGGAGTAGACGTTTATTGTGCGGGCATTCCTAAAACGATCGATAATGATTTAGGTGTTACCGATCATGCACCAGGTTTTGCTTCCGCAGCAAATTACGTCATACAAACAGTTAGAGATGCCGCTCAAGATGTCAAAGGTCTTCCAATTCACGTTTCCGTTATTGAAATAATGGGAAGAAATGCCGGATGGTTAACGGCGGCTAGCGTTTTAGCAAGAGACAAAGTTGGAGACGCACCGCATTTAATTTATCTTCCTGAAATTCCTTTTGATGAAGAAAAATTCCTCGAAGACGTAAAAAAAGAATGGGAAAAAGGAAAAGGAGTTATCGTTTGCTGTTCTGAAGGTTTGAAAGATAAGAATGGCAATTCCATTGTCGAACCGATCTTCAAAACTGATAGAGCTACATATTTTGGCGATGTTTCCGCTCATTTAGCAACGCTCATTATCAAGAAACTAGGTATCAAAGCACGTTCTGAAAAACCAGGCCTTATTGCCCGTTGCTCTTCTGAGCTAGCCTCAAAAGTAGATTTAGAAGAAGCCATCCTAATGGGAGAGACTGCCGCAAAAGCAGTCTTAGCAAAGAAAAACGGCGTTATGGCTGGGCTAAAGAGAATTTCAACTAACCCTTATAAAGTTGAACCGATTTTAATACCAATAGAAGAAGTAATGCTAAAAGAATCAACATTCCCTCTAGAATATATAGTTAATGGGAATGACATATCTGAAGAATATGCAAATTGGCTTAGGCCTTTAGTTAATGAAAATAAAACCTTCGTTTCTTTTATTGATAAGAAATAATTTATTGCATCCTTATCTCGCTTAGAAAGATAAATAATGGGGTTTTGCTAGGGATTTTTGAATTTATGACATAATAAAAAGGCTTCGTCTTTCGAATGATGAAGCCTTATTTTTTCGACTATTTGATTAAATCAGCATCACCGATGCAGCCAAAATACGCATTAGCTGTTGCAACGATTTCCCTAACCGCTTTTTCCATCAAAGGAACAATAACTTTTAATTCGTCGTTGAATCCGCGATTTGTTTCCAATTCTTCGATGTATTCTTTTAAGTAATAACGATATTCGAATGATTCAGGTTTTTCTACTAAGAGAGAGTAAATCTTGCTACCTTCTCTCTTTTCTGGATGTTTAGTGAAATATTCGAGGATATTTCTTGTCGTGGCTAAGCGTATATCCGTGTCCATATTAATCTTTGTAATGCCAGCAGGAATGACTTCATGAAGTTGCTCAAGCGGGATTCCGTGTCCATGAACATTTCCACCAAGGGCATTGATTTCATTGACGATATATTGAGGAACCAAGCTTGATCCATGGGATACAATTGCGCAATCAAGGCCTTCATGCATCATATTTTCCATTGTGGCAATAACAATTTCCTTACGAAGCTTTACGTTATCTCCTTTAACTGCGCCATGCTTTGTTCCATAAGAAATAGCTAATAAATCAATTCCTGTTTTCTTGATGAAATCTATAGCGGTTAATGGGTTGGTGTAAGTGCTAGAAGTGGCAAAGACATGATCTTCAACACCAGCTAAAACGCCTAATTCAGCTTCAACTGAAACACCATGCTTATGGGCGTACTTTACGACTTTAGCAGTAGTTTTGACGTTTTCTTCATAAGAAAGAGCCGATCCATCAAACATGACGGAATTAAAACCCGCATCAACACAAGCCTTGCATGATTCATAGCTTCTTCCGTGATCTAGATGCAAAGAAACTGGGATTGAAGATTCTTTTGCTAAAGCTTGAACATATTTTGCAATGCGTTTAGCACCTTTCTTCTTTTCTTCTAAGGTACCGTGAAGGAAATCGGCATTTCCGCCAATATAAGCAAGTCCAGGTTCTGCGACTTGAATTATAGCCGCAGTATGCATTTCTTCGCATACTTCAATAATGGCCTTAGCTTGGCATAAGGCGTTAACGTTAAACGCTCCATGAGCAAAATGATTCTCTTTAGCAACCGCAAGAATGTTTTTCGTAGGAATATATGGCATAAAATAGCCTCCTTTTGTTCTAATTAATCCTATTATGCTAGAAAAGAGCAAAAATTCTATTTAAATTAATAAAAAGGATAAAAAAAGTAAGCAAAACATTTCGAACGAAAGTTTTTTGTATTATGAATAAAAAAATAAAAGAAAATATAGACTATTTCGAACGAAAGAAAAATTAAATTATTTCAACTTTTTTGAACCAAACACATTGTTTAATTCTTTAAATAAGGTAATATTTTGGAAAAGAAAGGGCTTTCATAAATGAAGCGTATATATCTAAATCTTAAAAGATTTGACGTTCTTCCAGAATTTGGCGGTATCAATAAAATTGGTCCAAAGGAAGAATATGCAAGCAATATAGTAAAAGGAATAGAGAAGATGAAGCTCTCTCTTCCAATCACAATTTTCTTCCAAGAATCCAATCTTCTCCCAGCTATATATAATAAGGATAAAGTCAAGATTGGCTGCCAAGGCGTCCATTTTGAAGATACTAAGGAAGGAAAGAATTTTGGGGCTTTCACGACTCTAAGAACCGCAAATGCCATGAGAAGCATTGGTGTTGAAGCAACTCTTATTGGCCATTGTGAAGAAAGAATGTATCTAAATAAGCTCCTTTCTTTAGGACACGCTGAAAAACACGTGAATGAGATCCTCAACGAAGAAATAAAAAGAGCGATTGAGGCTGGATTAGATGTTCTTTATTGCATTGGTGAAAAAGCAGAAGAACAAGATCGTAAATACGAAGTCTTAAAAGAACAACTCTTAATCGGATTAAAAGATTGCGATCTTAGCAAAGTGACAATCGCTTATGAGCCTGTTTGGGCAATTGGCCCAGGAAAGGTTCCACCAGATAGGGCTTATATCCAAGATATTGCAAAGCATATCAAAGAAGTGGTTAATTGCCCAATTGTCTATGGTGGGGGATTGAAACTTGAAAATGCTGAGATGATCGCATCAATCCCGGAACTTGATGGAGGCCTAATCGCCTTAACAAGATTTGGAAAAGACTTCGGATTCTTCTTAGATGATTTCGAAGCGATAGTTAAAAAATATGAAGGAGGACTCAAATGAAAAAAGTTAAATTAGAATACGGCGATGGACAAGTTGAAGTAAATGTCCCAGATGAAGCTGATATATTCGAAATCGGCGTTACGGTTAAAGATCCAGAAGGATTAAAAGACGTAAAAGCCGCGACTCTTGATGCAATCCTTCATCCAATGGGATTGAAACCTATCTCCGAACAAGTACACAAAGGAAGCAAAATAACCATTGTCTTCCCTGATAAGGTTAAAGGTGGTTTCCAAGACGACAGTCACCGTAAAACCGCGATTCCTCTAATTATCGATGAATGCCTTAAAGCGGGAGCAAATGAAGAAGATATCATGCTTATTTGCTCAAATGGCTTGCATAGAAAGAACAAGCCTGAGGAAATCCGCAAAATCTTAGGTGATGCAATATTTGATCGTTTCTATCCAAAAGGACAAATCATCAACCATGATTCCGAAGATTGGGATCATCTTGTTGATTTAGGAAACGAGCCAAAATTCGGAGCAAAAGTAGTTCTAAATAAATATGTATATGATTCCGATGTGTGTTTCCTTATTGGACACAGCCAAGGAAATCCATATGGTGGATATTCTGGCGGTTATAAGCATTGCGCGACTGGCATTTCCAATTGGGAATGTATCTCATCCCACCATTGCCCGTCTGTCATGCATAGAAATGACTTCGTGCCAGTTTCCTCTCATTCCCTCATGCGTCAAAAATTCGATGCAATAGGCGAACATATGGAAAATGAAATGGGAAAGAAATTCTTCTGCGTTGATGCAGTCCTTGATTCCTTCTCTCATCAAATCAAAGTATTTGCCGGTGATGCTCATGATGTCCAAAGAGAATCATGGAAGATAGCTGATCAGAGAACCTATGTCAAATGGGCCAAAAAGAAATATGACGTTATTGTCTTTGGCTTACCAAATGACTTCCAATACGGTTCCCGCCAAGGAAGAAATCCAATTCTTGTCGAGCAAGCTATCTCAGCTCAAGTTGTCCGTTTAAAACGCGTGATGTCCGACAATCCTGTTATCATCGCTCTTGCTCAATGCGACGGAGACTTTGGAGCGGAGGAATTCCCTGCAATGAAGGAAGTATATGACTATTTCCAAACTCATGGAAACACCCTTCCAGATATCGAAAGCTATTATAAGCAAATGGACAATGAGGAATATATTCGCAAATATCGCTATGAATATGCCTTCCACCCATTTCACGCTTTCTCGATGATCTCTTGCGCTCATATCGCTGAAAGAGATTGCAAGGCCGTCTATATAGTTGGTGCAAAAGCCCCTGGAACAGCAAGAGAAATGGGAATGAAAACAAGAAACAGCGTTGAAGAAGCACTCCTAGACGCAAAGAAATACGTTGGAGAACATCCTAATATTCTCGTTCTTCCAATGACATTCAAACGCCCATCTGTTCATTTATGCATGGAGGACACAAAAGAAATATGAACGACACCTCAATTCTTGAAATCCACGATGAAGGCCTAACAAAAGGAAAAATACCAATCGATATCTATAAAGATAAAGAAACGACCTTCCTTGAAATGGCCAAATTGATGGTAAACACCATTAAAGAGAATAACGCCAAAGGAAAAAGAACCCTCTTCATCGTTCCTTTAGGACCAATTGGCCAATACAAATATTTCGCTAAGATCGTCAATGAAGAAAGAATATCCCTCAAAGATGTAACTTTCATCAACATGGACGAATACATGATTGATAGGAACACCCTTATCAGTCCAAATCATAAACTCTCTTTCCGTAAAACGATGTATGAACTCTGCTATAACAAAATAGATCCAGAGCTTATAATGAAAGAAGAGCAAAGAATATTCCCTTCCTTTGAAACAATCGATCTGATTGATAAAGTGATAGAAGACCATGGCGGAGTTGATATCTGCTTTGGAGGAATTGGCATCACCGGGCATATCGCCTTCAATGAGCCACCAGTTCTTACTTCCGAAGAAGAATTCAAAAACAGCCGCACACGTGTAGTTAAAATCACCGAAGCAACAAGGGTTGTCAATTCAATGGACGAATATCAAGGAGCATACTATTTCATGCCTCAATATGCGATAACGATTGGTATGAAAGAAATTCTAAATTCCAAAAAGATCCGTCTATATTGCTTCAGGGATTGGCATAAATCCGTCATTAAGAGAGCAAGCTTTGGAGATAAGGATATCTCCTTCCCGGCATCTCTCTTGCAAGAACACAAAGATGCGAGAATCGGCATTTCGGAAGAAGTTGCCGCTAAATAGAGGAAAAACCCATGAAAATAAAATTTATTGAAGAAAGAAAGGCGAAAAAACAGGCAGAGGTTGATGCAATTGTTGTAGAAAACCTCTCTCGACCTGTCAATGATGTGGCCACTTCCGGTCCAAAGAAGATGAAAGATTTCTCTCCTTGGGCATTCTGGAAATCCGCTCTCGTTGGCTTAGGCGGCGTTCTCTTCGCCATCATCCTTTGGCAAATATATGCCGTTGTTTGTAACCTAAACAATACGACAAGTTTCCTTTCTTCCCCATTAAATGTTTGCCAAGCTATCGGCTCTATGGCAACGACATCTTTAGTAAGAGGGGATCCGCCACTATTATTCATTCACATGGGATTCACCTTCTCACGTGTAATAGTCGGTTATGCAATCGCTCTTGTTTGTGCCATTCCAATCAGTTTCTTGATGGCTTGGTATAAACCAGTCCGTTCCTTCATTGACCCGTTCATCCAATTCCTTAGATGTATTCCACCAATAGCCTATGTTCCACTTGTTGTAGCAGCTATGGGCGTTGGTGAACCAGCTAAATACTTCATCATCTTCTTAGCCTGTTTCTTAACTATGACAGTTACCATCTACCAAGGTGTTAAAAATATCGATTTGACCTTAGTTAAAGCAGCTTACACGTTCGGTGCAAAAGATAGAGATCTCTTCTTAGATGTCATTGTTCCAAGTGCCTTCCCATTCATCTTAACCGCTATGCGTTTAGGTGTTGGCGCAGCCCTAACAACAGTCGTTGCAGCCGAACTTACCGGCACCCAATACGGTTTAGGTGCCCTTGTTCAAAACCAAGCTCAAAACCTTCAATTCGATTATGCGATTTCCGGCATTGTCATTCTTGGCGTCTTCGGAATCGTCTTCGACAAGCTTCTTCTCTATATTGAAAAGAAACTTACGAAGTGGAAATAATAGGAGCATAAAAAATGTCAGACACAGTTATCAAAATTGATCATATCAATAAAATCTACCCAGTAGAAAACGGCAATGACGTTGTTGCTCTTAATGACGTTAATCTCGAAATCAAGAAAAACGAATTCATCTGCGTTGTCGGTCCATCAGGATGCGGTAAAACAACATTGCTAAACATCATCGCAGGACTTGAACAGCCAACCTCTGGCGAAGCGACAATCCACGGGCGTCCAATTCTTGGCCCTGGCCCAGATAGAGGAGTTATCTTCCAACAATATGCTCTCTTCCCTTGGCTCACCGTCAAAAAGAACATCATGTATGGTACAAAATTCATTAAACATGAAGTTCCAGTTACCGCAAAAAACAAAGAGACTGGCGAAATCGAACAAGTCTTTGAGGAAAATGAAAACGGCGAAGTCGTTCCAAAAATGAAAGCGGTTCGTTACACTAAAGCCGAAAGGGAAGCCATTACGAATAGATATATAAATATGGTTCGCTTAAATGGCTTTGAGAAACATTATCCAAAGCAACTCTCTGGCGGTATGAAACAACGTGTCGCCATCGCAAGAGGATACGCTCTTTCAAGTGAAGTTCTTCTTCTTGATGAACCATTTGGTGCTCTTGATGCTCAAACAAGATCCCAACTTCAAGAAGACCTTCTCAAAACTTGGGAAAGCGAAAAGAAAACCTGTTTCTTTATCACTCACGATGTTGATGAAGCGGTTCTTCTTGCAACTAGAGTCATCATCATGTCAGCTCGTCCAGGAAAGGTTAAGGAAATCATCGATATCGATCTTCCTTATCCAAGAAATCAAGGAACGAAACTTGATCCAAAATTCCAGGAATACAGAAACCACATCTGGGACGTCGTTTATAAGATGTACGTCGAAAGTGGATTACATTAGGTCATTAAACGAAGAGATTCGTTTTAAAAATAATATCTAAAAAAGGAGAAAAAAATGACAAAACAAAAACTACTTGCCTTAGCAGGAAGCACTCTTCTTGCCTTAGGCGGACTTGTCTCATGCGGTGAGAACAAGAATCTTGAAACCGTTAAAGTTGGTTTCCAAGGAAACTTCGGTGCAGCGGCAGGCATGACCGCCGTTAACGAAGGCTATTTTGAAGAATTTGGAATCAAAGCCGATTATTCAATCGCCACTGGTCCAAACCTCGCAACCTCAGTTCTTGCTGGCACATTAGATGTCGTATTCTTAGGAAATGGCGTCGCCTGGAACTATTTCACCGAAAATTCCACGATGAAACTCGTTGCTCTTGATAACCTTACCGATGATGACCGTCTCATTGCAACCACAACAGGAAAAGGAAAAGATTTAACATTAAATTCATCCCATGCTGATTTAGTCGCAGCTCTTAAGGGCTCCACTGTTGCTCTTGATCTTACCACCACCCCAGGAACATTCTGGGCTTCATTAGTCAACAAACTTAATAGCGAACTCGCTGAAGGCGAAAAGATGTGGTATACGGATGGTGCTAAGAAACTTCCTACTGATTTAGACGAAGCTAGCTACGCTAACGAAGCTAACCAAGTTAAGATCCTTAACGCAACCACAGCCAACCTTCCAACGACAATGCAACAAGACGGCGCTGCTGATTTCTGCGTAGCATTTGCTCCAGTTGCCTCGACCCTTGAAAAAGATTCGACAAAATTTAAAACGGTTGCAAAAACATCAACCCATATGTCTGAATCTTACACTCCATCAACTTGGGCAGTTAACACGAACTTCCTTAAGAATCATGAAAGCACCTTCAAGAATTTCATGAAAGGCCTTGTTAAAGGCATGGATAAGAGAGAAAAAGATCCAGAAACAGCTGCAAAAGCCACCGAAGCTATCACAGCTCAAGCAACTCTTGCAAAAGACATCGTCACAGACATCGCCGTTTGGCTTGGTGCCGATAAGCAAATTGAACTTTGCGGTGAAAAGACAGGCAAAGGCTATACCTATGCAGAAAATATCAGAACATCTGCTTTAAAGGGCGCTAATGCCGAAAAGGTTAAGAAGACAGTTGCAGATGCAGTTGACTTCTCCTATGTTGTCGAAGCAGCAAGAGCAATCAAAGGCTAGTCTAACTTCAAAACTAAAAAATAAGCATCTCATTCAGTTGAGATGCTTTTTTTGAAGTTTTAATATTCCTTACATTACGGTGATTAGCTTTATTCCATGATTAACGAAGAAACCCTTCAAATCATCGCTTATTCCTTTATCAGTGATGATTAGATGGATTTGCGCCTCGCGGAATTGCACTAGCAAACCTTTTTTATTAAATTTCGATGAATCGGTAAGGATGATGATGTTTGACGCAGATTCGGCCATTGTCGTTATCGCTTCGGTTCTAAGCGTGTTAGAGCCCATAAAACCAACATTTTTCATGAAACCATCCGTGCCAAGGAAAATCTTATTGACGAAATATTGCTTTACGCAGCTTCTGACCAATGGACCAATCATTACCTGAGCGTCTTTTTGGTATTCCCCGCCAAGTAAAATGATTTTGTTATTTCCTAATTTAGAGACGTGGTCAACGATATAAATTGAATTAGTGATGATCGTGACGCCTGGTTTTGTTTTTGCTATTTCTTCAGCAAGAAGAGCGCAAGTGGAGCCAGAGCCGATTATGACCGTTTCATTATCATCGATTAGAGAACAAGCCTTTTTAGCGATTCGACATTTCGTTTCATAATTAATCGAAAGTCTATTCGTAATATCAGCCGTATTCTTTTTTAAGGCATAGCCATGACGCCTGATGATGATTCCGCAATTCTCAAGCTTATCAAGATCCTTACGTATCGTAACTTCCGAAACATTCATTCTTTTGGCTAAATCTTTAACCAATATTCTTTGCTCTTGATCAACAAGCTGAACTATTTCAGATTCACGGGCATTAATTTTCATGATTATCTCCTTTAAGATTTTGGTTGAAACTCTAAAAACTTACAAATGAAAGACTTTTTAAAGATAAAATAAATATACATTGAAATGTGAGATGAAACAACTAAAATAAATCTATGATTTATTACTTTTTGTTTTCTATCATCATTCTGTTTGCAGCAACAATAGGTGCTTTAGCTGGGATTGGCGGGGGAGTTATAATCCGTCCTGCACTTGATGCATTCTCTTATTTTGAGAATTCCTCAATTTCTAATACCATATCTTCGTTTTGTGTTCTTTTCGTTGCTTTAACCTCGATTACTAAAAGAGTTGTATCCAAAGAAAAAATTCCTAATTACAAAACATCTATTTTATTGGGGATTGGTGCTGCAGCAGGAGGAATAATCGGCCAATTGCTTTTTGGAATTCTTAAATCCAATTCGAACACGTCCTTGCTCTATTTTTCGCAATGCCAATTAAAGAATCATCCGTTAATTCTTTAATCGTGATTATTTTTTCCCAAATTGCAAAGATAGGCTATTCTTTATGCGATGGAAGTTTGATTTCATTATTTAACGTTTCTTCATTAAGTGGAAACGATCAGTCTTGGTGGATTTTCTTACTTGTTTTAGTGCCAATTTCCGTTATCGGCTCTTTGCTTGGCACTTATTTAAATAAGAAGTTGCCGGCAAAAGCAATTTCCCTGATGTACATAATTACGATTTTCATCATTATTGGCATAAATATTTACAATATCGTGAACCAATCTTTGATTTTACTAGCTTAGCTAAAAGACTTTGTATTTATACAATATGTCCTAAAGTGATAAAATAACTATGGCAAAAATATTGCCGTAGTTTTTTTCTTATGATAATATTTGAATCACTCATGGATTTATTTGATAAGATCGTTGAATTTTTCAGATCTTTAGATTGGTCAACTATCGTCACCTGGGGTGTCCTAGGAATCGTTATTGCCTCAATTTTAACAATAGCCATAAGTTTCTTAGTTATTAGCATTTACGATAGCAAATTCACCAATAAAATAAACGCTACATCGATGGGAACTAGGGTTTATCGCCTTAATTCCCTCTTGGGAGAAGTTACTTATTTCGATCTTTCCAATATCAGCAAGAAAAAGAAAATAACAATCGATAAGTTCTACACTTTCTTTGCTAAAGACGACCAAGAAAAAATCAAAAAATGGGTTACTAACACCTTTGAAGGGAAACAAACATCCGAATTCCTTCAAACTAGCATTTATTTAGATGACGAAACGAAAAAAGGCGGAAAGAGAAAGACAATCCCATCTTTATTGAGAATATCTAAGTCTGACCCCTCGCATGGCATGCTTCATCTAGAGAATTGCATCCTCCAAAATACCGCGAAAAAGAGACATAATCTTCAATTGAACCCGATTATCTCTGAAAATGATTTTGCCGGAAAACTTAAGAATAATGGAACAGCTAGAGGAACGACTTTCTGTTTCAACATAAGAAGAAAGAGAGTTGGAGGGTATGATACGAATATCCCTAAGCAAATATCCGCTAGGTTCCGTATCGCTCTTGATAGATTTATCACCGGAAATGTTTCCTTATTAAAACTTTCAGACTATGAATTGCTCGTTTGCAATTACGATATAAGCGACAACGATGAAGCCATTATTTATGGCCTTAAAGCCGTTAATGGTGTTACAAACGCCTTAATTGGCAAAGGGAAGGCGGAAGATTTCCCTTATGTTATCAAGGCTGGAGTAGTTGCTAACAAAGACACTTTTGGCGATACTGAATCGATTATTGATTGCTCCACTAGGAGTGCAGTTAGTGCCTATGATACTTCCTCCTCCATATACGTATATCATAAAGGAGTTGATTCAGGCATAAGCCTTGATGTCACGAAATACCGTTCTGAAGTTGAAAAAATCATTCAAGAAAAGAAAATCACAAATCTTTATCAACCAATATATGGCGTGGCAAGACATACGGTAATTGGCTATATCGCCTGCCCTAAGCCTGATGAAGAAAGAACTTCCTTCTCAACAATAGAAGAACTCAAAAATTACGCGATCAGAGCCAAGGATCATAACAATTTATTCAATTACATTGCTAAGACTAACGTTTCCCGCTTTATCGCTGAAAGACCATTACGTTCCCAAAGACTCTTCCTTCCGGTTATGGTAAGAGAACTTCAAACGATACCGGCAATATATTCAAACTTAAAGGGCGCAAAAGAGGCTAATATCACCTTCTTAATTCGCGAAACTGAAGCGTTTGCTTCCGTTAAGCAATCGGGAGAGGAAAACTTCCTTGCCTTGATAAAAAACATACGCGATGAAGGGTTTAAGGTAGGACTCATCGTTCAAGGACAATCAATCAACATTGACGCAACTATCCTTAACACCGTCGATATCTTCTTTGTTGATTTCAAAAACGATGACGTTGACTCTAAACGCATGGATATGACAATCCGTTCCCAGCTTCATGCTCTTGTTGAAAAACTTCTAAAATATTCTAAAATCATCGTTGGCATTAACCTTCCTGATTGGAATGCGATAGAATTAGTAGTTGGTTCAGGGATCGATTATGTATCATCAAGTCAATTTGGCCCTTACCAAAATGGTTTCCTCCCATTAACGGAAAAAAACGAGATACGTTTAAATGATATGAAAGGCTTAAGAAAATAATTATGGAAAAAAAGAATGATTCAATAACGTCAAGAGACGTTGATTTTGCTAAGTGGTATACCGATGTATGCCGTAAAGCTGATTTGATGGAATATTATGCCGTCAAAGGCTTTATCGAATATTTGCCTTATTCTTACGCGATGTGGGAAGAAATTCAAAGTTATCTAAACAAACGTTTTAAAGAAAACGGCGCGGATAATGTCTATCTTCCTATGGTCATACCTCAATCTTTGTTTGCAAAAGAAAAAGAACACGTTGAAGGCTTTGCCCCAGAATGCTTGGTTGCGACAATCGGCGGAGGACAACCTTTAGCTGATCCTCTTGTTATTCGCCCAACTTCCGAAGTTATTTTCTCTGAACTTTTCAAAAAGAGACTTACTTCTTACCGTGATTTGCCTCTTTGCTATAACCAATGGTGCTCAGTAGTCCGTTGGGAAAAGACAACTCGTCCATTCCTTCGTGGATCAGAATTCCTTTGGCAAGAAGGACACTGCATCTTTGAAACCGAAGAAGAAGCAATCAAAAACACTTTAGCAATTCTCAATGTCTACAACGAACTTGGAAAAGATTTGCTTGCAATTCCTTTCTTAGTCGGCGAAAAAACCGAGCATGAAAGATTCGCTGGTGCAAAAGCAACCTATACAATCGAAGCTTTGATGCATGATGGGAAAGCACTTCAAAGTGGAACATCGCACTATCTAGGACAAGGGTTTGCCAAAGCAGCCGAGGTTTCCTTCCTTGGAAGAAAGAACGCCCTTGAAACCCCATATCAATCTTCTTGGGGTGTTTCCACTAGACTTCTTGGCGCGATAATAATGGTACATGGTGATGATAATGGCTTGGTTTTACCTCCATATGTCGCCCCAATTCAAGCAGTTATCGTTCCAGTTAGAATGCAAACTCCAGGCGTTCTCGAAGCATGCAGAAAACTTTATGATGAAATCAAAGCCCAAGGCATCAGAGTCAAACTTGATGATGATGAAAATCGTACACCTGGTTGGAAATTTGCCCAATATGAGATGAAGGGCGTCCCTCTTCGTATTGAAATCGGACCACGTGATTTAGAAAATGGCATTGCCATCCTAACAACAAGAGTCGATGGCAAGAAAGAAAACGTCAAGATTGACGAACTAGCTTCCAAAATGCCTGCAATTCTTAAAGACATTCACGAAAGAATGTATAACAAAGCCCTTGAAAACCTTAATGCCCATATCGCTAGCGCATCAAGCCTCGAAGAGTTAACCTCCATCCTTGATAAGCAAGGCGGATTCGTTAAACTCGCTTATGATGGAAGACCAGAAACTGAAGATATCATCAAAGCTAAAACAAATGGTGCAACAGCGCGTTGCATCGCCACAAAACTTCCTGATGATACAGAATTAAAAGATCCTATCAGTGGTGAAAAAGCTAAGATTGTCGCTTATTTCGCCCGCGCATATTAATATATGGCAAACGAAGATTTCAAAATCGACATCATTCTTGAAATCTCTTATCTAAATGAAGAAGCTCTCCTTAATAAAGAGAGCTCTTCTTTTAAGAGACATTTTCAAAACACAGTCAATCTTCTATCGGAATGGGTAGATAAGAAAATGTACGCACTTTGGGAAGAAGATGACGTTAATTTCCTCAATTTCATTTTTCATTCACGTTGGCTATATGATGAAGAAGACTTCGAAAAGAATTCAGAATTATTAAAAGAATTAACAACTAAGGTCACTTATCCTTTCCTTTTATCTTTAAAAGAAGACGATCAATTCTATTCTGATTCATCTTATTGGTTCATTAGTCAAGGAGAAATGATTTTTAACCGCCTATCCCTAGAAAAAGAACGAGAAGAAGTGTCTCTTCATCTTGGCAAGGAAAAGGTTTGATTTTCCTTTCTTCGCCATTTTTTACTCTAAAGAAAATTTAATGAAAATGATGCAAGTTATTTTCTTGTTTTTCATCACGTTAATATAAGCAAAAAATGTTACACTAAAATATAGCAACGGAAGGGAAAAAGGTTTATGGAAAAAAATGCCGCATCAATAGAAATTAAAGCTGTTAAAACGATAAATTATGTAACGTATCAAGCCTACGTTTTGCAAAAAGAGGCCACCCATGTAAGCGAATTTAATCCTTTTTCGTTTATAAAATCGATTTTATTAAAGAATCTTTCAGATGAAGATTTATATGATTTAACGCTTAAATTTGATGTCGTGCCAGACTTCATGCATATTTCGAATATCCATCTTGCCTCCCTAGAGAAAGGAAATAGAGGTACTCTCGTAAACCGTTTTGAAATTTTCCTTGATCCTTTAAAGATTTATTCTCTAACTGAGAGCATGCCAGGCTCAATAAGGGTCACTCTTCTATCGAAAACGGGAGAAGCCTTAGGCGTCAATAGCGTCAATGTTCGTTTTGATCCGATTGAAGCAAGCGCATCAGAGGATAGAATGGAGCAAATATTGGCATCTTTTGTAACGCCAAATGACGATAAAGTCCAAGAAATCGTTTCTCTTGCAAGCAAATATCGCTTAGAAAATTTTGGAAGCGACGCTTTCAATGGCTACCTAACCCACGATCCAAATGAAGTCCTTAAGGACCTAGCCTCAGTTTATGAAACATTAAATAGATGCAATATTCGCTATATAACCCCACCAGCTTCTTACGATAAGATCTTCCAAAGAGTAAGGCTTCCTAAAGACGTCTTGGTAAATCGTGCTGGAACTTGCCTTGATACAAGTTTACTATTTGCCTCAGTCATTGAAGCAATTGGCCTTAGACCAATCCTTATTGTTTTAAATGGACATGCGATGGTTGGTGCTTGGCTTGATGAAGAAGAAAATTTCCAAAACACAGTGGAAGATAATTCTCAAACTCTAATCAATGCGATATCTAAGGGCTTTGAGCATATTTGTGTCATTGAAACTACATCCATAACCAGTGCCGAGAAAATATCCTTCCAGGAATCAAAAGACATAGCAATTCACACTTTGACGACAAAGGCTTTTTGCTATGCTTTAGATATAGCTAGATGCCGTAATGAACTATTTTGGCCAATCCCATCTGCTAAAATAGATGAAAATGGCGAAAAGTCTATTATCGTCCCATCTTTAAAAGATAAGGATGCCAATGATTTTTCAAGAGTTGACGAAAATGCTAAAAGATACCTCCCTGAAGAAGCAAGGAAAAACAAAACTCGTTATGACTATTGGGAAGATAAATTGCTCGATTTAAATCTCTCGAACAAACTTCTTAATTTCAAATGCCGTGAATCAACCCTTCAAATCATGGTTGATGACGCTGAAGAATTCATGAAATTCCTCTCAAATAACGATAGGATTAACTTAGGTGAGATTGAAAGTATCTATCCATTCGAAGGAAAGGGGCTTGTTAATTTTGATGATGTAGCAAGCAAGACAATTATCAAAGAAGCCTACGATAAGAAACAAATCCTCGCCTTTTCTCATTTAGGAATCAAGAACGAAGGCCCAAAGAAACTATCAAGAAAAGCCAATACCTCACTTGAAGAAAGTGGTTGTAACCCTTTATTCATTTCCATCGGCTTAATTAGATGGTTCGATAATGAATTATCCGCTTCGCATTTTAAGGGTGCGATGTACGCTCCATTATTGCTTTTGCCAGTAAGAATTCCAAGAAGGAAAACCGGCGCTTACTATACGCTTGATTACGATATTGAAGATCTTAGCTTCAATCAAACTTTATTTGAATATTTAAAAGCTAATTTCGGACTAGATTTCTCTTCTCTTAATTCCATCCCAAAAGGAGAGGATGGGAAAGTCGATATCCGCATTATTTTCAATGAAGTAAGAAAAATAATCGCTCCAATGAAAAATTGGCTGCTTTTAGAGAAAACATCAACCCTCTCGTTATTTTCCTTTTCCCATTTCGTAATGTGGTCGGATTTAAAATACAATCGCGAAAGATTCCTCCAAAACGAAATCGTTTCTTCTTTTGCCAACGGCGAGAAATATTTCTCTAAATTAGACGAGGAGAAAAAAGACGTCAAAGAAATAAAAAATAATGATGTCATTATGCCTTTAAACGCAGATTCAAGCCAAATAAAGGCGATATATGACGCTGAAAAAGGTGAATCTTTCATTCTTGATGGGCCGCCAGGAACAGGCAAATCCCAAACCATCGCCAATATGATCGTTAATTTCCTCTACCACGGAAAGAAAGTTCTTTTCGTTGCGGAAAAAGAAGTAGCATTAGATGTCGTAAAACGTCGTTTAGATGATCTTAATCTTGGCCAATTCGTTTTAGAATTAGCCAACATTCAAGAACCAAAGAGCCAGGTTTTAGACACTTATCAGAAACTTCTCTCCCTTGGTGGACCAGTCGCACCGGCGGAGAACTTTGATGAAGTTAATCAAAGAATCGAAGAAAAACAAAAAGAACTGAATTCAAAGATTTCTTCCCTTCATGAGAAAAAAGACTATATCTATTCGCCTTATCAAGCCATTTTAATTTATCTTGAAAATGAAAATAAGGGGGACGTGTATCGTTTTAGCCACGAATATCTTAAAAATTTAACGCTAGGCGATTATGAAAAAGCCAAAGTTCTCTTGCAAGATATTTCCACCACATCATATACGTTTGACACTTATTATTCTTCACCTTTCCTTCCTTTCCAAAACCGTAATTATTCAATGGAATATCGTGATGAATTGAAGAAAGAATTAGAAGAATTGTTGCCATCTCTAGAGCAATTAAAACTTGATCTTCATAACGTTGTTAATCCAAGCAAATCCTTAGAGCAGAGCAAAAAGACGGCTAAAGGCATTTTCAGCATCCTTAACCTCATGCGTGAAGGGGATAACACTTGGCATAATTGCATCTTAGACGCTAGTTTCCTTGAAAAAGAAGAGGATATCCGCAAAGCCTTCTATCTTCTTTTAGAAAATGCTAAAGAAAGAGATAAGATTTTGACTTATTTCAATAAGGATTTCCTCGAAAAAGACGCTTTGAATCTTCAAAAAGAATACGATGAAGTGGCAGCAAAAGGTGGTCTTAAGCATCTTTTCGCTTATTCTTCATTCAAAAAGAAATTTAAGGGAAGCGCCCTAGGAAAAGAAGCGCTTAAAGAAGAAAATCTCTCCTCTTGCATTGCCTCTTTAAATAGAATGCAAACGCTTAACGAAGAAATAAGCAAATTTGATCCTTATATCAAATATATTTTAAACGCGCATAAATTCGAGACTTATCCTGATGGAGAAGAAACGATCAGGCAACTAGAAAAAACAATATCTCTTTCCAAAGAAGTATCGTCTCTTGATTATTTGCCAAATAAAGAAGAAAACTTCGTCTCATACCTCTTTGATATGAGCCAAGCGACTCTTTTCTCGCAAACAATCAATAAATATCTTGAGCATTATGTTGCTTTCAATAAGAAGAAAGAGGAATTGCTTAATAAATATTCCTTCGATTTGGATTTGTATCCAGATGGAAAGACATATTTTGGCACCATCTATTCAAAGATTCGTTCCGCAAACGGAATGATTGGAAACCTTGCTGAATGGACTTCCCTTCTTTTAAAGATGGATGAAGCAGAAGGAATTCTTAGCAAAGAATATTTCTCCTTATTCAAGAAAGGACTCTTAAAAGAGGAAAATCTTTTAGGAAACTATGAAAAATCGATTGCTTCCTCAATAATAAGCAAACGTTTCCAAGAAGACCAATTAGGCTTAATTTCCGGAAAAGAAATGGACAATCTCGTGCATAAATACGCTAGCGATATTAAAGAATTTGCCTCCTTATCAACGGTTATGACGGCTGCAAAGATATCTTCTTCATACCCAAGCGATGCCTTCCATTTTGCCGAATCAACGACCTATAATCAACTTGCTAAATTATCAAAAAATGGAGGACGTGGGGTTTCTTTAAGACAGATTTTCCATAATTACAAAGACGTCATTCAAAACCTCACCCCATGTTTTATGATGTCGCCAATATCGGTTTCCCAATTCCTTGACGTTAATGATTATCAATTCGATGTCGTTATTTTCGATGAAGCTTCGCAAATCCCAACCTCAGAAGCCATTCCATCAATTGCTAGAGCCAAGAGCGTTATTATTGCAGGCGATGAGCAACAAATGCCACCAACATCTTTCTTTACCTCAACAATCGGATCTAACGAAGGAGATGCCTTCTCTTCTTTAGACGAGGATCTTGAATCATTGCTTGATGACGCAATCGTTTTAGGCTTGCCAAGAAAGAGACTATTGTGGCATTATCGCTCCCGTCATGAAGCCCTCATTTCCTTCTCAAACAACAAATTCTATGATAATTCCCTTCTTACCTTCCCTTCACCAAAAAACGATGCAAATTCCATCTCCTTTATACAAGTAAAGGGATGCTATGAAAGAGGAAGAGGCGTTAACCGCCTTGAAGCGAAAGAAGTCGTAAAAGAAGTTATCAGACGCTTAAAAGACAAAGATCTTCGCACTCATTCAATTGGCATTATCACCTTCAATGAAGCTCAGCAAAACGTCATTGATGATATGCTTGAAAAAGAAATGAGCAAGAACTCACTTAGCAATCTTGAGCCAGGAGGCGAAAAGATTTTCGTTAAGAACCTCGAAAACGTCCAAGGCGATGAAAGAGACGTAATTCTCTTCTCAACCACCTATGGTCCTGATAAAAACGGCACTTTCAGTCTAAATTTTGGCCCTCTATCGCTTAAAAAAGGCGAGAGAAGACTTAACGTAGCCATATCGCGTTCACGTGAAGAAATGATTGTTTTCTCCTCGATGGATCCTGAAGAAATCAAAGCGGAAAGAGCAAAAAATAACGGAGCTCAATGCCTAAAAGATTTCCTCCTTTTCGCGAAGAAGGGCTATGATTATTTACCTTTAAATTCCGTTAATTCTTATATCAAAGAAAAAGGTATTGAAACCTATCTTGCCGCCGATTTAAGAAAACTCGGTTACGAGGTAAAAGAGAATATTGGCGAATCTTCCTTTAAGATCGATTTAGGGGTAGCCCTAAAAGATAGCCCAACGGATTATTTGCTTGGCATTATTATCGACAACGAGCAATTTGCAAACATGCCATGTCGCGATAGACACCTTAACGAACCTTCGATTCTTTCTCGCTTAGGATGGAATATCTTTAACGTTTATTCGAATGAATATCTTGACCATCGTCAGGAACTTGTGCAAAAAATCGTTGCTAGACTCAATGAGATTCAACACGGTAGCAAAGAAGAAGAAAAGAACGATATTCATGTAAGGAAACCATTATTTATCAAGCAAATAATCAGGAAAAATTCCGTTCCTTACACGTTAAGCGAGGAGAAGTGCTCGCCAAAAGATTTAGCTTCTTATCTTTATTCTTTAATATATTTCGAAGGACCTATTTCCCTTGAGCTCATCAACCGCCGTTATTGTGAAGCAACAGGAAAGAAACGTGTCGGAAGTACCTCACAAAAAGAAATTCAAATTGCTTTGGCTGCGATAGGAAAATTCGTTCGCCATTTTATGAACGATGGAACTGCATTTTATGTTGTAGAAACATTTGATGAGGCTCAATTTGTCAACTATAGGCTTGATGATGAAAACAAATCAAGACGCACGCTTAGCGATATTTGCTATCAAGAAGTGGCTAATTGCGCGGCCGACATTCTAAAAGAGCAAGGCGAGATGGATATTGCAGATTTAGCTAAGCAAATATCTCTTGTCTTTGGCTTTAAGACTCTTTTAGCTTCCAAAAATGCCTATCTCCAAAGAGCAATAAAAGACTCTTCTTGTAAGAGAAATCGCATTAGGGTTAGAGAGAATCGCGTGTCTCTTGCCGACTAGGAATTGTTTCTTTAATTTTTGGTTTATATATCGCCAATAACATTGGAATAATCATAGTCAATGTCGCGCATATCCACGCTCCAGGATCGCCGGCGGACACACCGACAAAAGCCCAAACGCTTGCTTCGGAATTTATTGCCCCACCATTTATAATGCTTGGCAAGAAAGAACAAATTAAGACTCTAGCAATGAGTTCAGCTATACCAGCTAAGAATGGCCAAAGAGCTTTTTCTAATCCTTCTAAACAGTTTCTAAAGATGAACAGCAATAAAAGAATAAACATCATTGGCACGGCCGTGTATAAATATGCATTGCCCCATTTTATCGATTCGGGAGTTACCTTTGAAGCGGATAAGAACAAATATTGATAGGCCCCATTTATCGTTAATGATAAGGTGACTACGTTAATCAAAACGGTAATGATTAACCCGTATATAAGCGAGACGTGAAAGCCTTTTTTGATGCGGTCATGTCTTCCAGCGCCAAGATTTTGTGCCATAAAGGAAATCATTGCCAAACCTAGCGATTCTTGGAAACCCATTGCAATCGTTATGACCTTTGAGGCGACTCCGTAGCCAAGTTGAGCAGGCAAAGCCGGATTCATATTGCCATTTGGTAAGCGATCGAAAGAGATAACCGCGCCAGTCATAATGATCGTGCCAATCGAAAGAATCGAGAAATTGAAAGCCAATGGAAGACCGTTTTTCAAATGTTCAACAACGTCTTTCCAAGTGATTTTCAAATCCTCTTTATGAAGTCTCAATTCTTTATAATGGTAAAAAAGGTAGAACCAGGATAGGAAACCAGCCAAGGCTTGTGCGACAACGGTAGCCCAAGCTGCACCAGCGACTCCCCAATCAAAAACGATAATAAAGACTAAATCCAAAACAACATTTAAAACCGTAGAGATAAGCAAGAAGACGAAAGGCGTGAAAGAATCGCCATAGGCTCTAGTGCAAGTAACGGCAAGATTATAGAAAATCTGCGAAAATGACGTTCCAACAATGATGAGAAGATAGGTTTTTGCGGCCTCATATTCCGCTTGCATATAAGCGTCAGTCGCGCTTGGGTAAATGCCAATCCAAGCAAGAAGGTAATCAAGCGTCAAACAACCAACAATGGATAAAATGATAGTGATAATGGTGGAAAGAACAAGCTGAGTCCAGATAGATTTTCTTGCTCCCTCAATTGATTTTTGGCCAATCTTCTTTGATAAAACAACGGAGAATCCTGATGCACATCCTATCGAAAACTGCAAAGTCAAAAAGACGATAGTAGTTGTATTTGTAACAGCCGCAACCGCAGCATCCGGAAGAGTTTGTCCACAAATAATCGTATCTATAAGCGAATAAATCTTCTGTAAGAGTGTTGATAACATAATTGGAAAAGAAAACATTAAAATATCTTTCCAAATGTTTCCGTGAGACAAGTCAATTGGGTCGAATAATTTTTTAAATTTTTGCAATATATTCATATCGGGCATAATTGTAATATCTTTTATTCTAAATAAAAGAACAATTTATTTTCCTAAACCGCTTTCATTAAAATGTCCTCAATCGCATCTTTATTTCTCCAAATAAAACATTTTTGAAAAATATTTAATGCGAATTTCTTTTATTTAGTGTATAGTATTTCACGCACGGAGGCGTACCCAAGAGGCCGAAGGGGGCAGGTTGCTAACCTGTTAGTAGGGATTCATCCCTAGCTCGAGTTCGAATCTCGACGCCTCCGCCATTTAAGAAACGATAGGATTGATACCAAAAATATCAGTTCTTTTTTTATTTTTTTTAAATCTATTTTCGTGTATAAGCTAATTCGCTTCGAAGACACTTGAAAAGGGATCATAAGATATCCGGCCGATTCCTAGTAGA
>CAVIJE010000011.1:0-35924 GCA_963643355.1 Sodaliphilus sp.
GAAGAAGATGAACTCAAAAATCTAGATTCAGAATTCGAAGAAACGAAAAAGACAATAGAAAGTCTGCTTGAATCTAATCCTAAAGTAGACCTAATTTCAATTTGGACGACCATTCCAAAAAGAATGAAAGAAATCGAAATAAAAATAGATTCATTTGATATCGAAAGCTTTTTAACCTTTTCAAGAAACACAATATATTGGTTCAGCAAATAATGGGCTTAATTTCTAAGACAAGATAGAGAGACGGCATAGGCACCGTTTCTTCTTTTTTAGCAAGAGTAGTCGCCTGACAAAATCATTTAAAACCATTGCTCTTAATTAAACAATCGATAAGCAAAAATACGATAAACACTAATCATTATTAACAAATCTAATGAAAAATCTAAATGATTGTTCTAACATTCATTCATAAGGAATTAATTGAATATGAAACAAGAAACAATAGAAAGAATACATAAATTCATTAACGATAGAGATTGGAGCAAGTTCCATTCTCCTTCAAATTTAGCCAAAAGCATCTCTATTGAGGCAAACGAGCTTCTAGAATGTTTCCAATGGTCTGATGATGAATATAATCTAGAACACGTAAAAGAAGAGCTTGCGGACGTCATAATCTACGCTCGTGACTTATTAGATAAGTTAGGGCTAGATGAAGATGAAATAGTTAATGCAAAAATGGATAAGAATGAAAAGAAATATCCAGTTGATAAAGCTAAAGGAAATTCAACTAAATATACCGACCTCTGATCATAGTAATTTAACCTATTCCAAAATAGACTAGTTTTGAATATAGCAGTCTTAAATTTTATACGTTCTTGAAAGAAAGAAACAAGCAAGTTAGAAAAGTGTGTTTTTAGACACCTAATTTTGTTGGAAAAGTGTAATTTTGATATATTTCCAGGATTTATATTTATGAAATTTAACCCCAAAAAACCGCTTTAATTCAAGCTAATTCATAATGGCGACAATGTTGGTGAAGTAGATTATCTAATTGATGATTACGACAATTTATCCGTTCTTCCTTTAGAAATTAAATCAGGCAAAGATTATCACAATTTCAGAGCGATCCCTAAAATAGTTAACGATAATAAATCTTCAATATCATGTTTATTTGATATTTATTTGTTCTTCATCAAGAACAAAAGAGTGATCGTAAATTTATTGTTATCGGTGGATATTTCCATCGTTCCTTTGTATTTTTCCGTGACAGATTGAATTGATTTCATCCCGTACCCATGGTGAATAGGATCATTCTTGTTTGATTTAGGCAACCCGTCTTTCATTACTAACTTATCATTGAGGTAATTTGATTCAGAAATCGATACCATGTTCCCCACGGATTTGATTTTTAGGTTAATGATACGTTTATCTTCAGAAAGGTTTTTAACCGCGTCTATCGCATTATCGACGATATTGCCAAATAAGGAATAAATGTCTTCCTCGTCCATGAAACTAATAAGATCGCCATTGACAATGCAAGAGAAGTTGATGCCCCACTTAGAGCAAGTAAGCGACTTCTCAGATAAAATAACATTAAGTGTCTCATTAGATGTCTTAACGGTCGTATCGTAGATGTTAATAAGCCTATTGATGTCTTTAATACGATCCTCGTTAATGTTTTCTTCCCTACCTAATTTTCTTATCTGGTGACGGAAATCATGGCATTTGATATTTATCATATCGATAGTCTCTTTAGAAACCATATATTGTTTCTTTTCTTCTTTGCGAAGTTCTTTCATGATTTCGTATTCTTTCTTCAAAGATGAACGATAATACATCTCAAAGATGAATAACATTCCTAATAGACATGCAAGTGCGTTAACTAGGGCGATGCTACCAAGATATATTCTTTCAAAATGAATGGTGGAATAATAAGAAATCGCACTGTTGATAACAATATCAAGGACAATAAAGAAGAAACCCATTAGCAATACTTTGAATCCATCTTTGTTATCAAAGTCCAATCCTTTCTTGATACGAGATGCAAAAACAATATAGAAAAGCCATAAGACATTAGCAAAAGAAACGAAATATAAAGTCACGTCTATGGCTCCGTTAAATAGTTGCAAGCTATCGTAATTGTATAAGCCACCATTAGGAAGAGTGCCTGCAACAATGAAATTAGACAAGGACGTGTATATTTCATATCCAACATGCTCAGTCGTATATCCGCAAATCATGCAGAATAAAACCATCTTCCAATTTGCATTGAATAAAAGCAAAGATACGCCATACGTATAGGCGAAAAACATGAAAAACATCATCATCGAATAGAAGGCGTTGTTCGTTGGAATAGGAAAGGCGAAGGCAAAAGCAAAGCAAGATAATATAAGTAATGGCGCTTTGATAACAAACTTCTTTTTTCTTGGAATGCGAATCAAAAATATCGTCTCAGACAAAATGAGCTGAGCCATAAACATCAAGCGGTAGAAGAATAAGCTATTTACTGGATATAAAAGTTGAATCATTTTCCTAAAAACAAACTGAGTTCCTTTAAAAATTGTTTCTTTCTTGGGTGAGAAATAGCAAGCTCATTACCATTAACGGTAACGGTAAAGCCATCTACGCTTTGAACGTATTCAAGATTCACTAAAAAACATGAATTGCACATGCTGAAATTTGCTTTCGCTAAATCATTTTGAACATTTCTAAGCGTTCCGTATGTTTTAAAGTTTCCGTTTTTCGTGTGATATATCAAAGCGTGGCTTATTGTCTCTATGTAATAAATGTCCGAAATCAAGACAACAATTTTCTTGCCATCCGTCTGAAGAAGAGTTTTCTCTTTATGACGATTGTTAATATCTTTGCTTATCGATAAAAGACGACTCTTAAAATCAAAATACGATATAGGCTTAACGATATAATCAATCGCGTTAACCTTATATCCTTCAATGGCATATTGAGCAAGATTGGTCATAAACACGAGCAATACGTCTGTGTCTATTTGCCTAAGTTTCTCAGAAACCTCAATTCCATTATCTTTGCTTGATAGATCTACATCCATCAAAACTAAATCGTATAAGCCATATCTAAAATCAAATAAAAAAGCGTCGCCATTAGGAAAAAAGGAAAGAGAATAAATAGAACCCCCTCCCGACTCTTTTTCTAGTTCCTTGAAGTAAGAAAGGAGTTTTTCTTGTTCATTCTTTTCATCTTCGACAATCGCTACTTTTATCATATATATATAATTTTAATTTCCTTTACAATTTAAAGAAATAAAATCCGCTAAAAAGCAGATTTAATTTAATAGGAGGGCCTCCATTGCTAGAGGCCCTCCCTTTAAAAGAATATGGAGAGCTATTCTTTTATGCTTTTTTCTCTTCAAGATCCTTATGATGAGGAATAATCATAGCGGATGGATAAGTGAATCCAATAGCAAGTAAGGCCATAACCGGAACAAGAATCATTCCAGCCTTAATTCCCCACACGCCTTGGGTAAATCCTAATTCCGAATTTAATTTATCAAGTCCAAGAATGAACATTGAACAGGCTAGGATGATTGCCCCAGCAAGCATAAGAAGGATGCCAATAACCGCTAGAATCGTTGTGATTTTAGGATTTGTCTTATTGAGGAAATGAAGAACGGCTAAGACAATTGCACAAACGACTCCAACAATTAACATTATGAAGCCGAACATAATGAGAGGAGAGAAATTAGTTCTTCCATCCCCCATCATCATTTTGATAATCGACATATCTTGACGACCATCTTCGAAATAAGCAGGCAAAGATGTAAAGGCGATAGAGAGAATGCCAAATACTGCTGCAATAGCCTCAAGAATTCCTAAACGAATATTTTCTGCAAGCTTTTTCATATTACTTTGCCTCCTTTTTCTTCTTAAACCAAGCGGAATAGACACAAATGCCAGCCCAAGCAAGGAAACCAGCTCCGATTACTCCATCAATGGTATATAAGACAGGTCTCCACCATCTTCCGGAAGTATCTTCTCTTCTTTGACCAATCGTTTCGTTCATATCAATACCGGTGTATTTTTCTGTTCTATCGATTGTATCAATGTAGGTATAGAGAATATTGTGGGCAGATTTTTGTAAGGCAATAACAGTTGTTGCGCTTGGATTCTTATAATCTTGAATCAAGCCTGGTTGACCATTTGGCAATAAGGCTAAGTCATTACCAGCACGAATTCCTTCATCAAGGTCGTTAACGTTACCAGATTGATAATAGTCGGTAATTGCAGAGCCTCTAAAGCCCCATTCATCACGAAGAAGTGAAGTAAGGAGAGCGTAAGAACCTGTTGCTCTAACCCCGCCAATACGGTCAACTGAGACCATCATAGCGTTTGCTTTGCCAACCTTTGTGGCGATTTCGCCTGGTTTGGCCCAGTTTTCACGGAGAGATTGCTCATTCATCCAAATGAATTGTCCATTACGGCCTTCATCGGTATCGTTAGCGGCAAAGTGTTTCATATAGGCATAAACACCATTTTCCGTGCAGCCTTTAACCGTGTAAGCAACGAATTGGCCACAGATAAGTGGATCTTCGGAGAAGTATTCGAAGTTTCTTCCGCCTAATGGAGAACGATGGACGTTACATCCTGGAGCATACCAACCTTGGATATTTAAGGCTTTGCCCTCATCACCAATTGCGTGTCCCCATTTATATGCTTCTTTCCAATCCCAGGTTGAAGCAATAACGTTGGCGGCTGGATATTTGGTGGCGTGTCCGGCATCACCTGTGGCAATACCGCTTGTAAAGCCTGTTCCACCATCGGAATCAGTACATTTACCTTTGTTGATAGAAGGAATAGAAATGGTTCCAAATCCGCCGTTTGCACATAACGTGGCTAATTCTTCAATGCTTAATTGAGAAATGAGTTCTTGCCACTTAGGATCATCGTAATCAAGTCCTTTGACGTCATCAATCTTCCATGAAGTAGCAGTAGAGCCGAATGTTGGCATTACATCATCGTCATTATTGATTGGATCATGAACCTTAAAGAGGTTTTCAAACATCTTATCGGTCATGGTGCGTGTTGCAGTTTTCTTTGGGAATGTTCCTTTGAAGTTAGCACGAGTTAGATATTCAATTCCTTGGTTATAATCTGGATCAGAGTCGTTTCCATCTACTGACATGTTATAAAGAGATTGAGGTTCATAACATGTTGATTCTGCACCGGACTTTGAATTTTTGTAATTCGTGAAACGATTTTCAACCTTATGTCCAGTTGTTGTATCGTATTCAATCTTATAGCCACCGGTAGGAACCTTATAGGTATAAGCCATATCTTTCTCGTCTGATTGCTTAATGGTGTGCGCATCGCTACGAAGAGAGAAGGTGTAATCGCCTGCATCAAGTTCATAGCCCATGAATCCATTATTGTTGGAATCATATGTGTCGTAGCTTGCTAAATCAGAGACTTTTACTTCAAGCGTTATTTCTTGTCCAAGGCCTGGTTCAAGAAGGGAAGTTTTAGCAAAAGAGGCGAGTTGTACAGCAGGTTTTTCGATTTCTCCTGTTTTATATGGGGCAGAGAAATATAGTTGAACAACATCTTTTCCATCAAAGGTGCCAGTATTTTCAACCCAAACAGTAAACTTAAGAGTTTCGTTAACGTCTAATGCCGAATTGCCTTTGACATCTTTTCCTTCAGAATCAGTAATGGATTGAAGAGTCCATTTGAAATTAGTGTAGGATTGGCCATAACCGAATGGGAATTGAACAACAGCCTCATATCCGGTTAATGTTTTGCCATAGGATTCTCTTGTTTCCGAATCCCAATATCCTTCAGCATCAGCTGTTTCATACCATTTGTATCCGGAATAGATGCCTTCAGCGTAGTCTTTATATCTTCCACCTTTTCCACCATATACATTTGTGGCATCAGGCCCAGAATTAACATATGTCGGGCTTGTTTTTAAATCATAGGCGGCTGTGTCGGTTAAATGTCCGCTTGGATTTATTTCTCCAGTAAGGATTTCAGGAATGGCCATTGCGCCATAATATCCTGGATAGCCAATATAGAGGGCTGCGCCAATCTTAGGGTTATTTAAGAATCCCATTTCCATTGGAGCGGAAGAATTAACCAAAACAATTACGTTAGAGAAATATTCAGTTACTTTCTCAAGCATCAATTCTTCTCTTGCGGATAAGGAGAGGTAGTTTCTTGAAGTATCTTCTTTTCCGTTTTCATCATAATTGACCTTTGGAAGATCATCTCCTTCTGTTGCACGTCTTGATAAAACGACAATTGCAACATCAGAGAAATCCGCCGCTTCATTCATGATATCTTCCGTATAGAAGCTCTCATCTGGCTCGTATGTACGATAATATGTCGAATGTTGGTTTTGATCAGGCGCACCTTCTCTTTGATAAGAAAGAGCGTTGTATCTAGCGGCTAAATTTTCATTGATTTCAAAGCCACAATCTCTAAATGCTGCATAAAGAGATATCTTATCGGCAGAATATCCTCCTTCAGAAGATCCTCCACCTTGATACATGAAGCCTTTTTCTGAGGCTCCCCAGCCAAAGATGTTTGCTTTAAATGAGTTATCTTCTGGCTCAAGAGGCAATGTATTCTCATTCTTAAGAAGAACGTTGCCGTTTTGGCAAATTTCTTCTGCGAGTTCTTTTCCTTTCGTTAAAGATTCAGTAACCTTTTGGGAATCATACGTATTTCCATTTTTGGAAAGATATAAATCAATCTGACCTTGGAATTTAAAGGCTACAGAATTAGCAACGGCAAGGATCGATGCGACTAAACACATCGCTGAAAGAGAAACGATAGCAGTAGTTCTTTTCATTTTAAATCCTTTCTAAAGGGGAGGATTAAACCTCCCCAAATCGTAATTATTAATTAATGCTTATTTTGTGAAGTTGAATTTGAAGCAGTCGACGTTTCCGCCATTAAGGTTGATACGGAAGATATGTCTGCCAGAAGCGATGCTTCCACAATTTGCAACAACATCTTTCATATTGAACCAATCGTTTGTACCATCTTCTTTTTTGCCTAATGTGACATCATCAAATGCGATGGTTGTTCCATCTAAGGAGAAGCTCACTAAGGAAGAGGCTGGTACTGCTTCATATTTAGCAATAACGGTTGTGACAGATAAGGTCATTTCTTCAGCAGTGGTAAACATATAATCGATGTATCCACCAGCAATATGACCGATTGATTTTCCACCACTAGAGAATGCGTTATCTTCTGTTCCAACGCCAGCAGTGTCTCCAACAAGCGTACTCCAATCAGCGTCTTCAGCTTCTTCTAGATGAGTTCCAACTTCGGCGATTTGGAAATCTAATGCAGCCTTGACTCTAATTGCAACGGTTGTTGTAAATTCGCCATAAGTGATGGTTACGGACTTATCTTCAGCCGTTAAAGCGGTTGTTGTATCACATGTGTAATCAGTAATGACTTCGGTATCGCCATTATCGTAAACAAGCGTAACGACCATGCCTGTTGAATCAAACGTGTCACCGGCAAGATATATTGTCTTTGCTGGTCCTGTGGTTACTTTGATTTCTTGAGCAGTCTTGACTAATGACTCAGAGCCATATTTGTAGGTATAGAAGGAGAAGTAGTCGAGGTTTGGTTGACCACCGGTAAATTCAATGGTGATTATATGTTCTCCAGCAGCCATATCTTGGAAGTCAAAGATTGCTTCTTGCCAATTGTAATATGGGTTGTCAGCAGCGCTACTTAATGCAGGGTTATTTGATGTAACGGTATTTTCATCAAGCTTGACGGTAACTAATTCGTCAAATCCTCTGTTATTGTTATCAGCAGCAAACACTGAGAACTTCATTGATGTGGTTTCGCCAACTCTAATATTAAGCGTGAGCTTTGAAGATCCAGCAGCATAACGCTCAATGGATTTACCACCATGTGCTCTTCCATTATCAACAACGAAATCTGAGAAGCCAGCGGCTTGCATATCGGATCTCATCGTTAAATCGCTGAAATCTAAGTCTTCCGCTTCAACGATTTGTGTGCCTGTTGAATTGATCTTAGCCGTATATTTCTTTCCGACTTGGATCTTTACTTCTGCAGTGAATCCTCCGTAAGAAATGATAACTTTATCAACATCTTCGGTAAGAGGTCCGGTCTTATCAATTGTGTAACCAGTAATGACTTCAGTTGTTAAATCGTTATATTTTCCTTCAACGACCATGCCGGTTGGATCAAAGGTTTCTCCTGCTTGATAGACGGTCTTTGTTGGAAGAGTTTTTATCGTTAATTCAGTAAGTTTCTTTTCGGCCTTATCTTCACCATATTGCAATACGGCAAAGTCGAAACAGTCGAGGTTTGGTCTTTGTGTCTTAGACTTTATTGAGAAGAGGTGCGAACCCGCTTTGAGGGAAACTTTGCCGATTCTTACATCTTTCCAGTTCCAATAATCGCCAGCTCCTTTGAATTCAAATGTAACGTCTTCTGCGGTCATGACGTCGTCATCCATCTTGAATTCAAGACCGTCATTAATCTTGTAATTAAGTTCGGTATCTGACATTCTAGATGTAATTAAGATTTCACAATCTTTATCGGAAACAACAGGGATTTCAAAGATTGAACCTGGGTTATAACCACAAATGTTTTGGCCATTTGATGCGCCATCACCGTTTTCGATGAATGTTCTTCCTGCTCCGATGAAATCTTCTCTAAGAGCTGCTTTTGATGTATCAAGATGTTCAGCTTCAACACGTACAGTCTTAATTCCATCAACATTGACTGTTGTTACCTTTTCTTTAACAACGATAGCAATTGTCTTTTCAAATCCGCCATAAGAAATAGTTACTGAGGTATCGCCTTTTGCAACTTTTGTCTTATCAAATTCAAGGTCGGCTAAATCGATTTCTTTTTCGGAATCATCCTCATATTGAGCATAGACCTTTAAGCCATCAGGATTGAGATTATCTCCTTCCCAATATGTTGTCTTAACGTTTTCTGAATCAACTCTAATACCAGTTAATTTCGAAGCGGATACGACAATCTTTAACGTTGCTTCGAAATCTTTATATGTGACATTTACAGTCTTATCTTCTTCGGTTAATGCAACACCGTCTTTATCGATTGCAACTTCGCTTAATTCGATAGCACTCTTCTTCCCAGATTGAGTGACACCGGAAATTTCCATACCTGTCTTATCGAATTTCTCACCAACAACATAAGCGAGTTTTGCAGGCTTTTTCGTGATTTCGATAGAAGACATCTTTTCTTCTTCAACTTTGATGACCAATGTTGTTTTAAGATTTCCGTAGGTGATTGTGACAACAGTGTCGCTTAAAGTTAGGGCATCTTTCTTATCGTAGTCATAATCGGTGATAACTTCTTTAGTGTTATCGTTCATCATTCCAACGACTTTCATGCCGGTTGGATCAAATTTTTCACCAACGACATATGTTGTCTTTGTTGGATTTTCTTCAATGACAATACTTGTTGCTTTTCTAACGAAGGTTACATTGATGGAGACGTATGCAGTCTTACCTTGATAGGCGATTTTGACTCTTGTATCGCTTGTTGTGAGAGGCGTTTTCGAATAGGTGTAGTCAGTTACGACTTTCGTTGTGCCATCGCTCATTGTGGCAGTAACTTCCATGCCTGTTGGATCAAAAATGTCACCAGATTCGTAATCAAGCTTTGTTGGTTGCTTGGTGATAGCAATGCTTTTTGCTCTTACAGTGACCTCTGAAGAAGAAGCATCGTTATTTGTTTCTCCTGAGCAAGAAGTAAGAAGTGGAGATGCCATTAATGCAGAACTAAGTAATGCTACGGCAACTTTCTTAAATCGTTTCATATTTTGTTTTTCCTCCTAAATAGAAATGATTTTTGAGTTACTAGTCTTTCTTATTTACATATAGAAGGCGTAAGTAACCCGGCTTTAAGAAAATCTTATGGTAGCGCTTTCAAAAAAATCTTGAACCTTACTTAATCTTTCATTTTTCATTCTTAAAATTTCAAAATTTGAAAGAATTTTTAATGGTTTGAGGAAACCAAATTGCATTTATTTTTGAAAGGTATGCAAACTTAATTTTCTAAAACATTGAATATCAAAAAACCAAAAAACATATATGAAACCCCCATTAAATTTCCATATAGGAGAAATAGCAGAAGAAACTGCAATCTTTACATTATTATTCGTTAAATGCCTTTTCAGGGTATGTATTTTGATGGTTTTCAAAAGAAACATACCCTTAAACGACATTTATCTATTTAAATCAAATCGATTCACCATTTATCGTTAATGAATAGTTATCGCTCTTATCACTAATGGTGTAATCATCAGATGAAATTGCTGTATCACCATTCTTAATCGTAAAAGCGTAGCCATTGACCGTAGTTTTATAAGTTGTTGAATCAAGGCTTATTGAAGGGAGATATGTATTAGTAAACGTATCCTCTTTGCTTTTATTGAGTTTCAAATTGAAAACTTTGCTTGTAGAAGCAGTAGTTGCAATATCACTAGAGAAAGAAGAAGGAATTCCATCCGTACTTGAAGTACCATCATCGTTATAAACAGTTTGGCCAGTGGTTTCGCTTAAAGTCCCAAGAGTGGAAGACGCGTATGTCGCCTTATATTGCGTTTCAGTTTCTGTATCGCCATAGGTTTTTCCTCCATCGCTAGAGGTTTTTGAGAATCTAAACATTCTTAAGGTGTTATCAGACTGATTGAAGTCGTAATAAGTAACACGTTTAGTTTCAGTAATTGTTTTATCAGTAGAAATAAAATCGGAGTCAGAAATAGTGGACCCATTATTGGTTAATGTGGCGAAAGATGGATCATAATAGCCGACCCCCGTGTTATTTTCGCTAGAAGCAGTGACGATTAGGTTTGCTGCATCGCTAGCAATATCGATCTTTGCCTTGCCTGAATATGTTGATCCTAATGTGATGCATAATGTTTTTGTAGTATCAAGTACTGCATTATCAAAATCAGCAACATATACGCCTGTTGGATAAGTGAATGCTTGGGTGATTTGTTCAAGGAGTTCAAAAACCTTGGTGCGTGTTACAGTTTCAGATGTTGAACCGTCTCCTCCACTATCGCCGATATCAAGATAAATGATGTAAGGGTAACCGTTAAAATTTGTGCCATTTGCATCGCAATCTGAGGTTATGAAATACTCATAACCATCTTCGATATCCTGTTCACTTATGTCGATGCCGTAATAATAAAAGCTGCTCTTTCTTGCTACAAATCCCGTAATGTTGTATGTCCATTCATTTTTCGTAGCAATGATATATTTTCCAGAATTTTCGAATCCATTTTTATATTTTTCGGTACTGTTAGAAGACGTTTTTCTTTTTAATCTTACTAAAAGAACGTATCCACCATAAGACCCATTGCTTGTAGCGATAAACTGAAAACGTCCCGCTTTTCTAGGCGCAACCCAAATGCCATTTTTCGGAATGAATATGTCGCCTTTATAGTAGAGATTACTTCCTTGTTTACCAATTACGCCATCTTTTATTACGCAGTAAGCATTATTGCTTGTAGGGAATTCTTTGTCACTAGAAGAAGATTGAGCGTTCTGCCCATAAAAGTATGAGCCCTGATTCAAAAATATAGCATGATTCCCAAGCAAGCCACCTCCGGAATCGCTATTTAAAGCATCTACTATTTTTTGAGCTTCCGTACTTGATAGATATCCATCTTTGCCATCATACCAGCTAGAATACCAACTGATAGCGGTGTTTCCGGCCGAAGTAATGTTGCTTGTTGAAAAAGAAGTATTTGAAAATGCATTCTTTTGAACAGAAATTGCCCCGCTATAATATCCAATATTAGTTACGCTTGAATCAACATCCAATGTTTTTGAGTATGAAGAAACGCTTATGGTAGTCCCACTTGATGAAACAGCAGCAGGAGTTCCGCTTCCTTGAGAGGTATTTCCACTAGAACTAAATTTCAACGGAATAGCATAATCACTCGAAACAGTTAAAGGATTTGATGTAGAGCTAAGAACGGAACTCATTCTATTGTAGAAGCCATAAACATCAATGCTTCCACCGTAGTCATCCCCGCTTGTTCCCCCTCCAGAAGGAGAATAAGTCGCACTTCCAATGTATGTCGGTTCATACAATGTTGTCTCGTAACGAGTGTATTCAGTTCTATAATCTTTTGTACAATAACCGACAGACGTGTATTCGGAAACGTTAGAGATTTTCTCATCGCCAATTGTTGTATCTAATGGAGCCGTGCCATTTGCTACATCAACGGAAGAGTCATCGATATAAATCTTTTGCAACTCTCCATCCACGTATCCTGCCGCAATGCCAACTAACGCAGTATCCGTGACAGATTCAACCGTTTCGCCGCTGATTAGGACGTTCGACACGCTTGGCGTCCCCTTGTCGCTCGATTCTTGTGCTATATAGCCGAATAAGCCTAATATGTTAGGCGTATCGCCGTATTTCTTGCTTGTGCCATTCCAATCGTCTTCGGTAACGCTTGAAGGCTTTTTGGCTTCGAGGCTAGAAAAATCGTTGCTGATTGTAAGATCGCTTATTTTCTTGCCATTCCCCTCAAGATGGCCGTTGAATGGGTTGGTTGACGTTCCTATCGGCGGGAGAGTCCAGCCACTCATCGAAAGAACCGAAGTGATGGAAAAATACGGCTCTTCGCCTTTGAAGTAGCCAATGTAGTAAAGCCAAGCTAGGTTATAAAGATGAATGGGTTTTGAAATGATATATGGGGTAGATGAGCTGCCATCTCCTCCCCCGAAATAAGCACCAGCGGTATATCCTTCGACATCACGCGTGACATCATTTCGGTTAGTAAACCAAGAAAAAGAAAAGGCAGCAGTTGCAATGCCTGTGGCAATGCAAGTTAGCGAGATAACACTAATGGTCAAACGCTTATATAGTTTTGCTGATTTTCCTTTTTTCATAGTTGTGCTTAAAAACGATCGTTACAAGAAACATTAAGTCAATATCCCCTGTAACTAACCATCAATCTATGAATCTAGTAACATCAATTAATGACATTTCATTAATCTAAGTATGATTATCATCCCAAATATTGCTAAATTCAATAAGCATCGTTTTCGAAACTATAAAATACCTAAAGGTTCTTTTTTCAATCATTAGCATATAAAATAATCGTTGTTTGTAAGAGTGGGGAAAACAATATGTTAAAAGAAGAATTAATAAAACAAATTGAGGATTTCTCTCCAGATAATGAAGAAGAAAAGAAAGACAAAGAGATAATTTTAGCTGCCTTAAATAAAGAAGAAGGGGTTTTTAGCAGGGAAAATGAGATTTTGCATCTAACTTCATCTTGTTGGATTACTAATAAAGAAAGAGACAAAGTCTTGCTTTGCTACCACAACATATTCAAATCTTGGAGTTGGCTTGGCGGGCATAATGATGGTGAGATTGATTGCTTAAGTGTTGCCTTAAAGGAAGCAAAAGAAGAAAGTGGTCTTTCACATTTCAAAGTTCTTAATGATGGAAAGATATTCTCCTTAGAAATTCTTACCGTCAATGGGCATTATAAGAAAGGGAAATATGCTCCTTCCCATCTTCATTTAAATATCACCTATCTCTTAGAGGAAGACGAGAATGATCCATTAATAATAAAGGAAGATGAGAATTCCGGATTAAGATGGGTGAAACTCGATGAGGTATATTCCTTATCATCTGAGAAATGGATGGTTGATCACGTCTATAAGAAATTGAATGCCAAATTATCTAAGATAGAAAAAGATCGCGCTTAATAGAGAGTGCGATCTTTTCTTATTAAATAAATTGCCAAGGAGGTATCAAAGCAATTTAGCCAATAACAACATTAATCGAAGTTTTTAGAAACTGCTTCGTTTTCCATGCCAATTTCTTTTTTTCTGATGGAATAATATCTATCTTCTCCATCTAAAAAATCAGGACGTAAAGAATCAGAGATACCACAGGAAGATTTCCACCAATTGTCGATATGAGTAGTCCAACGAAGACCTCTGAGTACTTCCTTAGAGAAAGTTTCCCCATTAACTACTCTCTTAACTGCAGCAATTCTTTCTTTGCATTCTTGGATATACGCATCGTTATCTTCATTATAGATTGCCTTGTTCATTTCAAGATATTTAAGCATTGATGTTAATAATGCGACAAACCAGGCTTTAATTTCATCTGGATGGAAAGCTGGTGAACCTAAATGTATGACTTTTGGTTCTTCTTCCTTCTTTGTTACTGGCTTTGTTTTTTTAATTTGTTTCTTTTCTTTATTTTCCATGTTTTTTCTCCTTATAAAGAGTCCATATCAAGAAAAGAAAAGCCCCATAGTTGATGGGGCAATTAATACATATTCCGTATTTCTTTAACACCCATCGTTCAAGCATTAGCACCTTTGACTAGTATCAGGTTGCTGACGGATCATCGAGCTTGTCTCTAACCGTTCTCTTTATGGACGGCATTATTATTCCGAAGAAAAAGGCGTTTTTCAAGCACTAATTTTCTTTTAAAAAATAAGACTTTATAAGTCTTGCTCGGTAAAAAAATATAAAAATATATAAAAAGAAAAGTCTCGTAACTCATTTAATGTTCGTTTAAGGCTAGGCAATATAAAATAATGGAGAGGTAGAAATATGCGCCTATTGTTAGTGGATGATGAAAAAGATTTCGTTAAAGCGTTAAAGGAAATTCTTGAAAGCAATTGCTATACGGTTGAGATGGCCTTTGATGGGGAGGAAGCACTTGCTTATATATCTAACAATGTTTTTGATTGCATCTTGCTTGATGTTATGATGCCAAAGCTTGATGGATATTCTTTTCTTAAACGAATTAGAGAAAACGGAAACAAGACTCCAGTTATCTTCTTATCAGCAAAAGGAGATATTGATGATAGGCTAAAGGGATTTGAATTAGGTGGAGACGATTATCTCCCTAAGCCATTCTCCGCTAAAGAGCTCTTAGCACGTATTAAAGCAATCCTAAGAAGAAAAGATCAAATCACGAATTCAGAATTAAAATACGAGGATTTAGTATTAGACACATCCGCATATACGATAGCTTGCAAAGATAAAAAAGAAGGGCTTTCTAGCAAGGAATTTCAGATTTTGGAGTTATTTTTCCGTAAGCCAGATAAACGTTATAACGCCGAAGAAATTCTCTCTGAAGCGTGGTCGCTAGATTCCTATGCCGATGTTTCATCAGTTTGGGTTTATCTTTCAAATATAAGAAGGAAGTTTGAAACGATTGGTTCAAAGGTAAGAATCACCTCAGTAAGAGGAATAGGCTATAAAATGGAGAAGAAAGATGTTTAAGAAAATCCGCACAAAATTCTTTCTTCTTGTTAGTGGAGTAACCTTTGCTTCGTTATTCATAATCGTTTTCATATTGAATCTTACCAATTACATAACGACTACAAATCGTTTAGCTGATAAATGCGAAAGTGTTTTTAACATTCAAAATAAAGAAGGGAGCCACGAAGAAGATAGAAAAGAAGTAACCCCCCATTATTTCATCGTGGAAAACGATAATGGGACATATACATTTTCCAATACAATGGCGTTTCCCTATTCAAAAGATGAATTTGAATCGCTAGCAAATGATGTTTTTACATCAAACAATCAAAAAGGATCGATTGGCTATCTCTATTATTTGAAAAAAGATGCCAGAGCAGTCTTCATTGATGCTCGAAGTGAGTTTGAAAGCTACCAGAATACCTTAATCGTCTCAACTAGCGTTTCATTCGCGGCTTTCGTGATTATCTCTCTATCAAGTTTTGTTTTTTCACGTCCTATTGTTAGGCCATATGAGAAATTATATGAATCAGAAAGGAAATTTTTAACTAACGCCTCCCACGAATTAAAAACCCCTTTAGCAATAGTAATGGCAAATTTAGATGTTCTTTCTACTTACTATCCAGAAAATCAATGGGTTAATTCAAGCATCGAACAATCCAATAGGATGAAAGGATTAATCAATGAGATGGTTTCCTTAAATAAGATTGAGGAATTAGGCGGTTCATCAAAGATGGAAGATTTTGATATTGCGCAAGATCTATCGGAAGCAAGTGAAAGTTATCTTTCTTTAGCAATGAGAAAAAATGTTTCTTTAAATTGTGATATACCACAAAACATTATTTATAAAGGAAACGAAGAACTTATCCTAAAACTTTTTGGAATATTGCTAGATAACGCTTGCAAATACGTTAATGAGAATGGCTATATTAACGTTTCCTTAAAGTATGAAAAGAAGAAGTTAACAATCATCTTTTCCAATAGCGTTTCTTCCCTCAACAAAGAAAAGCTTTCACATTGCTTTGAAAGATTCTATACCTTCAACGAATCAAGGAATCGCAAAGAAGGAGGCTATGGAATAGGATTGTCAATTGCTAAGGCAATCGTTAATGAACACCATGGCGAAATCATAGCCAAGTCATCTAAGAATGATACGGAAGTAAATTTCATCGTAACATTAAAAAACGCTTAATATATCTAAATTACGAAAACATCGATAAATTCTAATAAATTTCGAAAACCAATTATCTAAAATTAAAACATTTTTGGCGAAAACGTGATTTTTTATGCATTTTCGCCAAGTATAATTTCAAATTCAAGATAATAAAACCCATATTTTTTAACAATTATGAAATATTAAATCCCTTTAAGGCTCCATTAAGGTTTGCTTCCTAACATATAGCCATATAGGAGGAAATCTATATGAAGAAAAACATCCTAGCCTTAACGGCTTTAAGTCTTGCCTTCTTAGCGTCATGTGCAAGCGTAGAGGAAAATTCCTCTAATTCTAATAACGGCGATCAAACATCAAACTCAACAAACAATCAAAGCATCTCAATCGATGGAGAATATACAAACAATCAATTTTCCTTTGAGGAAGAATCGTATCCAAATATCGAAGACGATTATTCTTCGCAAACTGAAGAAACATTCTCTGAAGGAGAAGAGATTGACGTATCTACATTTGAAGATGGAGAAGCCAAAACAATAAACACAGGGGGTACGTATATTCTTTCTGGCAGCAATTCAAATGCAAGAATAGTAATCAAAACCTCCGATGAGATTAAATTAATTCTTAATGGGGTGAGTTTAACTTCTTTGACTGATTCACCCTTAGAAATTCAAAAGGCATCTAGCGTAACAATCCATGTGGCAGCAAAGACAAAGAACTATTTTGCCGATTCTGAAGCAAACACTCTTGAAGCAACTCTTCTCGTTAAGAAAGTTCCTTTAGCAATTGAAGGAGAAGGATATCTCTATGTCTCTGGCAACGGTTTAGCTACCGATGATATTGATTCAGGCGTAGCAATCCAAGATGCAAAAGGCGTTTCTATCACTAATACGCACGTTCTTGTAACTTCAAGCAATTCCCATGCGATCAAAGCTAAGCTTGGCTTTACTGCAACAAACGCCAAATTATCCTTAATATCTTCTAAAGATGCCATTCATACCGGCTCTGATACGGATGATGATGGAAATGTCACGGATATTGGAAACGTAACAATCGCAAATTCTTTATTCGCTTGCAAAGCAAAAGGAGATGGCATTGATTCTGAAGGAGAAATCACCATCAACGATTCAACGACTCATATCGAAACAGAAGGCACCTTTATTCTTTATGAAAAAGCTAACGATACCGACGGAACTCTTTATGAAGATTCCCGTTATATCAAAAATGGCACGTCATATAAAAAGATTGCCAGTGACGATATGGAAAGATATTCAACTCGTTACTACCTTGAACAAAAATGTAAGGGCGTTAAGAGTGAGGGAGCAATAAAGATTTCTGGCGGAACTCATTATCTTTATACGACAGATGATTGCATCGCTAGCGATACCTCAATTGATATCTTAGCTGCTGACTATACTTTCTACACGCTTGATCAAGCAATCAACTCCGACCAAGCGTTGACTTTTGGAGAGAAATCAAGAAATGAAAATACTTCATCATTCATCGTAAGAATTTATCATTCCTATGAAGGCATCCAAGGAGGAAACATCAATTTCTATGATGGCTATACCTATATTGTCTCCGAAGATGATGGAATTAACGCCACAAGCGATACAGACGGTTACTCCACATCGATGAATTTCCATGAATATAGCACAGTCTGGATTAATGCTGAAGGAGATGGAATAGACAGCAACTCTAATGTAACGATGGATGGAGGGAATCTCTATGTCTTTGGTCCTACATCTGGAGGAAATTCTTCCTTAGACTTTGACGGAAGTTTCACCTACACTGGCGGAACAATCATTGCTTTTGGTCAGCAAGGAATGGTTCAAACGCCAAATACTAACTCCATTAACGTTCTTTCTTATAATTTGTCTTCTTATTCAGCAAATACAATCATTACTGTCTCTAGTGATGATTATGAATGGAGCGTTATTCTTCCAAAGAGTTATTCTCAGCTTAACGTTATTATTGGATCTAGCAACATTTCTTCTGGAACGACATATACCTTATATGAAAATCCAACAACAAATGCCACATATACAAATGGCGTATATGTTGGAAACAAGTCGTCATCTGGTTCCTCGAGCATTAGCATTACCGCAACAAAAGGCCTTAGCACTTATGGCGGTTCTTCCCAAGGCGGACAAGGAGGCCCTGGAGGAAACGGCGGGCAAGGAGGCCCAGGTGGAGGGCAAGGCGGTCCTGGCGGAAGATAACAAATAAGAACAACTTAAACGCTAAAATACCTTAGATTCATAGGGGATTTAGCGTTTTTTATTAATTAAGTATAATCGTATCCCTATAAACAACATCGTCTAAATAATTGAAGATATATTCAAATAATTAGAAGAAAATCTCATTTGATGTTATTCTCAATACATGAACAATATAGAAGAAGTAAATAAAATCAAAAGCTGGATCAAAAAAGACACACGTATAGTATTTCTTGGAGGAGCAGGGGTATCAACCTTAAGTGGCATTCCAGATTTTCGTTCTCCAACAGGGCTATACAAAATCAAAAATAAATACGGTCTTCCAGCAGAAACCCTTCTATCTCACACCTTTTTCATAAAACATCCTGATACTTTTTATGATTTTTATTGGAACTTCATGGTTTATGAAAATGCTAAGCCAAATAAAGCGCACATAGCATTAGCAAATTATGAAAATCAAGGAGGCCATATCGAAATATTAACGCAAAATATCGATGGCTTACATCAAGATGCGGGGTCTAAAAGAGTTTATGAACTACACGGTTCAACAAAAAGATATTATTGCTCTGAATGTAACAAAATGTATTCACTCGATCAAATTGAGAAAAAAGGAATTCCTCATTGCCAATGCGGAGGAATATTAAAACCGGATGTCGTTTTATACGAAGAACCATTAGATGAGAATGTTTTGTATGCCTCAGTGAACGCTCTTAGGTATTCAGATTTATTAATTGTTGGAGGAACTTCGCTAAACGTATACCCTGCAGCAGGACTCATCTATGAATTCGGTGGTAACCATAAAATACTAATAAACAAAGAATCAACTCCCCTAGACTCTTTCTTTGATGAAGTAGTTAATGACGATATCGGTGAAACATTGTCATACATCCTAAATTGAAGGTTCAACCATATTTTTCATCAGAAAAAACGTTTTTCAAATAAACCTAGAAGTTTAGAAGTAAACCTAGAAGTGCCTAGAAGTAAACCTAGAAGTGCCTAGAAGTAAATTTAATTTGATGAAGCTAATAATACGCTTGAGGTTTACGTGGATGATGTTAAAATCACGGAAAAAGGCTCAAAAATACTATTATTTTGCTACATGAATAGAAAAAGCGCCTCAGAAATAGCTAGTATGCTAGGCTTAACTTCTTCAACGTACTTTAGGAAAGTTAGTAAGCGATAAATATTTAATCTCAGATGAAAACTCTACATATCCTAGCTATATATCTAATCACAATTTAGTTAAACTAGTTAAGTAGAACCTAGAAGTTTAGAAGTAAACCTAGAAGTGCCTAGAAGTAGAAACATCAAAATCAAAGAAAAATCCCCGTTATCTTCAAAAAATAACGGGGTTTTGCATACCAAAATGCGATTTTTGGATTTTTGCTTTATGCTTTCTTGAGGAATTTTAGAAGTCTTTCATTTTTAGATTCTTCGAAAATATATTTTGCATTTCCTTCATCCTGAATGAAGCCGTCTGCCATGAATACAACTCTATCCGCGACATTTCTTGCAAAAGACATTTCATGCGTGACTACGACCATCGTCATGCCAGATTTGGCAACATTCTTCATAACTTCAAGAACTTCATTCACCATCTCAGGGTCTAGAGCAGAAGTAGGTTCATCAAAAAGAATGATATCCGGATTCATTGAAAGAGATCTTGCGATTGCAACTCTTTGTTTTTGACCGCCTGATATTTCACTGATTTTGTAATTTAAGCGATCACCCATTCCTACCTTAATTAGATTTTCTTTGGCGATTCTTGCTGCATCTTCTTTTTTTCTTTTCAGCACTTTAGTTTGACCAATAACACAATTACGCAAAACATTCATGTTGTTAAATAAGTCAAAAGATTGGAAAACCATCGACATATGTCTTCTTAAAGAATTTAAATCAGCATTCTTATCTAGTGTTGGTTCTCCTTTAAAGATAATTTCGCCAGATGTTGGTTCATCTAATAAATTAAGGCAACGAAGGAATGTTGATTTACCACTGCCTGATGGGCCAATAATTGCCACGCATTCGCCTTTATTGATATTTAGGGTGATATCCTTAAGAACCTCCGTATTTTCAAAATGCTTAGATAAATGCTTAATTTGAAGAATTGGATCTTCGTAATTCTCATTATCAAAAAGATATTTCTTTTTCATAATTATTTACTCCCTATGCCATATTGTTTGAAATGGAAGAACTTGAAAGAGAATTTCTTTCCATCCAACTTGTAGGTAACAATCTTCAATATGCCAGTAACTATAAGAGTTAAAGCTAAATAGAAGAGAGCAATAACTAGATAGGTGCTTAGATAGTCATAGGTGCTACTGGCGATATTCTTAGCTTCTAAATAAAGCTCAGTAACGGAAATAACGTTAAGAACCGATGAGTCTTTGATATTAACAATCCATTCACTCCCGATTGTAGGAATGGCATTTCTTAATGCTTGAGGCAATTCAATCGAGAATAACGTTTGGAATTTGCTAAGGCCTAACGATCTTCCGCCTTCGCTTTGATCTTTTCCAACGCCATTTAACCCGGATTGAACAATTTCACCCATATAAGCGGCAGTATTGAAAGTAATAATGATCGTGCCTGCGATAAAGGAACCATTAAAAACAGGTACGTCATGTAATATTTGAAGCCAGTTAACGCCAAAAATAAGGAAGGCGTATTGGAAGATGATCGCCTGAACCATCATTGGCGTACCTCTAATTATTACTGAATAAGCAACACAAAGATATTTAAGAGGATATTTCCATATCTTTTTATACCATGATTCGTTTTTTCTTATTTCAATGTTTTTTCCAAAAGCTAGGAATATTCCTAAGAACAATCCGGCAAAAGTTCCAACAAAAGAAATAACAATCGTTCCAGCTAATCCAGAAAATAGCCATCGGACATATTCTGGCTTAGAGAAGACGGTTGATAAATCTCCCGCCAAAAAGGAGCTCATTATTGTCCGCTCCTTTCAACTGCAGCACTCATATCATTGTTTCTTTCTTCCGTTGAATAATTAGCCAATACGGAATTAATCGTTTCTTTTAATGACGTGTCATCTTTTCTAATGCCAATAGATACGCCTAAATCGCTTAAATCAACACCAAGGATATTTTGATTCATGTGAATAATTCCTAAATCCGAATAGTTTTTAACGATTGATTGAGCGACAGGAAGTTCTGCGGTCATCGCAAAAACCCCACCAGTATGAACATCAAGAGCGGCTTTAGAGAAAGTATCAACAGCAGTCGCATGGGTTGCGCCATAATTAGTTTTAAACGTCTCGATTACGTCATCTGTAACCGTTCCTCTTTGCGATTCGATCATTTTGCCAGCAAGAAGAGAATTAAGATCATCATTTCCTAATTCTTTTCCTTCATATGTATCGGAAATTGTTTTAGAAACAATAAGAACCAATTCTGATCTGTAATATTCTTCCGAGAAAGATATTTGCTGTCTTCTTTCTTCCGTGTCGGTCATTCCGGCGATTACCGCGTCAATTTGGTTGCTATTTAATTGGAGAATAAGGGAATCCCACTCTAATTTATAAATTTGAACGGTCTTTCCTGTTTCTTTAGCAAGCCTTTTAACGAATTGGACATCATATCCGTCAGCGTATTTGCCTGCTTCATTATAGACAGGGAGCGTGTATTCGCTTTCGCTTCCACATGTCCAGTTAAACGGGGCATAATTGCATTCCATTCCAACCCTAATAACGTCATCATTCGCGTTTCCTCCGCATGATGAAGCGAAGATGCAGCCAAAAAGCGTGACTGCACTGAATAATTTGAGATTCTTCATTTTTATTTCCTCCTATGACAAAGAATCGAAGATTTGTCAAAAGAGGTAAAAAAGCGGCAGCAAACTCGCTACCGCCGTATTGTAATCTTTAAAAAACAACAAACGTTAGCGCTCCACCCATATATCTATGGATGACAGTCAAACCCATCTTATGGGAGTGACCAGGAATTAAATGTTTAATCACATCTAACCCTTCGGCGATAAATCCCTTTCCTTCTACATCAACGCAAGATTAATTGCTTCGTAGAAGTACTTTTTATTCATCGCACCTCTAAGTTTTGACAAACTTGTGCCTTAAGCACGTGTGATACATTAACTCTCTATAAGAAGAAGTTCAAGAAATATTCGGATTTTTTGCCAAAAGAATTAAAATAAGTGCATATGAATGCATACGAAGAAGAAATAATCGCCAAATTAAATGAGCTAGGAATCAATTACAAAATCATTGAACACGAGCCAATGTATACGATGGATCAGTACGAATCAATCCAGGCAAAATACAATATATGCGTCCCTAAAAATTTGTTTTTGTGCAATCGTCAAAAAACAATATTCGTTTTATTGGCAATGATAGGAAACAAGAAATTTAAAACCAATCAGCTTGCTAAGCAAATCAATACGGCAAGACTATCTTTTGCATCTGAAGATGATTTAAGTGAAGATCTACATTGTTTTAAGGGATGCACAAATATCTTTTCTCTTCTTTTTGATACGAAAAATGAAATAAGACTAGCAATCGATGAAGATTTGCTAAAACACGAATATTTAGGTTTTCACCCATGTAACAATTGCAAAACCGTTATCATTTCTAGCAAAGATTTAGTAGAGAAATTTTTGTCATCAATAAATAAAAAAGAATTCTCGATAGTTTGTTTAACAAGCGAAAATGCTGATTAAGTCAAAGAAAAAGATCCCCATAAGAGGATCTTAGAGGTGAAAGCGTTGATTAGTCGATTCCAAGAATTTCTTTTTTGGATTTATCAAATTCTTCTTGTGTGATGATACCTTGGTCTAAAAGAGCCTTTAACTTAGCGAGGTCATCAATGCTACGCTTTGGTTTATTGGATTGAGCGGCGGCTTTAATCATAGCTTCTTGTTGGGCAGCCATCATTTTTTCTCTTGCTTCTTGCTCCTCTTTGGCTTTCTTAGCGGCAATTTCTTCTTTGGTTAAGCCAATTTCTTGTCCATCTTTGTAGATCTTTGCGCCAAATGGGGCAAGGAAATACTTAGCGAATTTAAATTGTTGTAAGCCAAGAGGGATACCGATGACAGTGCAGCAAAGGAGTGCGCCCCAAAGATAAGTTGCAGCAGCTTGAAATAATCCGCCACCAATAATCCAGTAGAAAACGTTTTTGACTGGATGGGCACTGAAATTAAGAACGACTTTTTTGCCGGCTGGAGCAAATGCCAAGCCCATCATTCTGAAATAAATTCCAGGAATGCCAAAGAAAATAGGAATGATCATAATGCAGGTTCCAATACCTGAAAATAAACAGTTGATAGCCATTCCCAATCCACCAAATATGGCCCAGAAAATATTGAAGATTACTTGCAATACTTTCTTGCCAGCACTTGGTTTTTTACCAATTGTTTTTGTGTTTTCATTACTCATAAAATTACCTCCATAGATGAAAACTTTTAAAACATTCTAGATACACCACCGCTAAAAAAGTGCTAAAAAAGCTTATTTATCAATGTTTTTTTAAAATAAAAACAAATCACGCATATGAAAAGCCTTTTTGGAACAACGAAATTTAAAAAATCCAAAAATCCTAGGTAAAAACCCTATTTTTTAAAACTTATTACTTATTGTTTTTAATTTGATCAAGTTCGGCTAAATAGTCAATTGCCCAATCATAACTTTTGCAAAAATTACCGTTGTAATCGCCAACACCGGTTTTGAGGTAATCCCAATAATCGCATTTGATACGCCCGTTGTTTAAAGAAAGTTGGGCACGTGAAAATGTAACGCAATTAAAATTGTAATCACTTAATGTCTTTCTCAATCTCCATACGGCATCGCGGTAAAGTTTTTTCGCGTTCTCAATTGGCGTTTCTGGCCACATTTGAGATATTGCATCTCCCATTTCCAACGTTTTGCCATTATACGTTACCAATAAAGCGAAAAGTTCTTTCGATTTAGCGGAGGAAAACCTAACAACCTTGCCATCCAAAAAACAATCAAAATTATTAAACATGCGAATTTCCATCAACATGTATTTGTCGTTTAGTAAATCGACGTAATACTTAACGTCATTAAAGGAATAAGGCTTATAAATAAAACCAAGAACTTTTCTTTGCAATAGAATAGGCAAATCATCCTTAGTAATATTTACGCCCGTAACAAAAACAATCTTTGTATCTTTTGAAATCTCTACGAGTTTCTTTGCTAGTTCAATACCATTGATGTTTGGCATATTGATATCAATAAAAGCCGCACATACATCATTGTTTTTAACGTAATCTAAAACGCTTTTCGGATCATCTCTAAAAAATTTACATTCAAGGTTATCGATTGCCACAATTTCTTTTAGAAACACTTGAAGAGAAGATATTTCATCATCTATCGCAATTACTTTCATAATTTGGCCCTTTCTTTTGGAATAGTTATTTTTACGCAAGTTCCAGCATTTATCTCACTTATTATTTCAACGTTTGCATTAAGCAATATCGCATATCTCTCTTTAACGTTCTTTATACCTTGTGAATTTTCGTTTACTTCAGAAACGTTAAATCCAACACCATTGTCTTCTATTTCAATGAAGATATTTTCATCATCACAACTGCTGGAAATTTCAATAAAACCATCGTCTTTCTCGTTTATTCTGCTATATTTGATGGCATTTTCAACAAACGGTTCAATTGATAGAATCGGTATTTTAAAATCTTGGTAATCAATATTGTAAATAACATTAAACTTATTCTTTGTTCGGAGATTCTTCAATTCAACATAGTTGTAGACATTATCGATTTCTTTGTTGAATTCAATTAAGTTAGAAGAGGTTGCATCAACGTTATAACGAAGATGACTAGCTAATAGCATTACGGCATAATCGCCCTTTTCTTCATCTTCATGATAAAGTGCTTTAATCGAACTAAGGCAGTTGAATACGAAATGTGGCTTAATTTGGTCTTTTAAGACAAGCAATTTCAAATCTTTGTTTTGAATTTCCATTTTTAGTTCTTTCATCGCTCTTCGATAGGTTCGAACTACGAAAGCAACATAAACGGCAATATAAACTAAGAATACAATCATTAAATAAATGATTACAACAGAGTAAACAGGAACGTCGAACCCATCAACGGTATCACAAAGAATCGCAAATTCCATGCCTACCACCGAATAGAAGATGCATTTAGTAAAGAATGCGGTTATATCAAGTGAGTTTTTATGCTTAGAAAAATAAGTGGCCTTAATTGAAATTCCAATGTAAAACAATGTATAAACAATATAAGCGATAAATTGTAATCTAAAAGGTGTTAAGGCGGCATAAGCTAATAAAGCCAGACCAGCCAAAGCAATGCCAAAGCATATGTCTTTCTTTGTTAATTTTTTTAGATATGTCCAAGTGTAGAATTGCAACGCGCAAAACAAGAAAAGGCAATAAGAAATGAAATTCAATATGCCAAATATAAAGGATGGGACAAACACGCCATATCTAAGTAAAACCAGATTCGTTAACGGAGAAAACAAAGCGGTGAGGAAAATCGTTCCAGTCATATTCACCGTATAAATCGTGGAGTCACCAATTCTCTTAACGGAAAACGCTTCAACAAGAAAAAGGCCAAAATAAACAACGATGGTTACGTATGCTAGGTGAGAATCAATTTCATCTTCGATGCTTGTGTAGTAGTTACTAACGAATTTTGGCGTAAAATTAATTCCACCAACAAGGTTGTAACCAACCTCAATTATTACTTCAGCTTGTTTTAAATCGCCAACTTTAAAGGGTTCGTTTACAGTATAAGAAAACGGCAATCCAGTTTCAGTCAACGTTTTTCCGACGTTGCCAGTACTAGCAACTAGCGTGCGATTTAGATAAACGTTTACGCAAACGTTCATCGCTTCTTTTTTAAAAACAATCGTTCCGCCTTCGAACAAATCGACAGTTGTTCTATATGATGCGTATCCATAAAGCGGGAGAATTTCACCATCTTTAGTCGTAAGTCCACGCCATGAATGTGGCATTTCTATCATCGTATCGCATTCAGTTTTGCTTAGATCTATATCATCAATCACAAGGAGTTTGTTGTAATATAGTTCCCAACTATTTTTAGGTGCAACTAAAGCGCTGTCTTCAGCGATGTTCGGTGATGCGTTAGAAAATAAATCAGCGTGAAAACGAATGGCGGAAACAAAAATTCCTCCAATTGCCAAAAGCGCATAAATGCAAATGCGTAAAACTAACCATAATCGTTTATTCATATTCACACCGAAATATCGAGTCTTTTGCTAACGAAGAAGACTAGAGCAAATAAATGATTACTATTTTTCATAAACATTTCAATATTTATCAGATATTTTTGCAATAAATATGCAATTTAAACCAATAAAGTAAATTTATTATTTCCGTTTACAATCGACGTTTTTATTTTGTCAGTTATCATTTTCAAAAAATTAATAGATTTTTCTTTCTCAATAAGCAAAAATTAATTATCAACTAAGAGGGTAAGAAAATGTCTGAATTAACGAAAAAAGCCTTGTCTAATGCATTGAAAGAATTATTAAAAGAAAAACCAGTAAACAAAATAACTATTTCTGAAGTATGCGAGAAAACTGGCATCAGACGTCAAACTTTTTATTATCACTTCGCCGACCTTCCAGAGTTAATTGAATGGACGTGTTACGTCGAAGTGGAATCCGTCTTAAAACAAAACCGTGATTATTCTTCCTGGGAAGCAGGTTTCCTTGACATATTCAAATTAGCCAAAAAAGAAAAATCCTTCATCATGAACATTTATCATGGAGTCTCCGTTTCTTTGCTTGAAGATTATATGCGTAGACTTACCTTTCCTTTGCTCAAACACGTAGTTGATGAAGTAGCGGAAAATCTAAAGATCGATGACGTAACTCAAACGGATAAGGAATTCATAGAAAGATTCTACACAAGTGCATTCGTAGATATTGTTATATCTTGGGTTGATAAAGATATGAAAGATGATCCAAAAGAAATAATCGACCATCTTTCCCCGTTAATTAAAGGCACTATACCTAACGCCCTAAAAGCATATTCTTGTAGAAATTGACATTTGTCATAATTTGTCAAAATTTTTGTCAATATTAAAACCTTGTAATTAATTTTTACACAGGTGCTTTTTTGACTGATTATTTTTGCTTGCTTTTTGCTTTATTCTTTTCTCGTCGAAAGACCAAGGAGGAAAAACAAATGTACTATTCAGCAGGAAACTATGAAGCATTCGCCCATCCTAAAAAACCAGCGGATGCTGACAAAAAGAGTGCCTACATTATTGGCAGTGGCTTAGCAGGACTTACTGCAGCCTTCTATTTGGTAAGGGATGCTCAACTCGATCCAAAGAAAGTTAAAATTCTTGATCGCGACCCTCTCGCAGGTGGCGCTTGCGATGGCTATCACGATCCAAAGAATGGCTTCATCATGAGAGGCGGAAGAGAAATGGATAACCATTTCGAAGTTATGTGGGATGTTTATCGTGACGTTCCATCAAAAGATAACCCAAATATCTCTGTATTAGATGAATATTATTGGTTAAACAAAGAAGACCCTAACTATTCCTTATGCCGTGCAACAGCAAAATGCGGCAAAAAACTTCCTACAGGGAGAGATTTCACCCTCGATAAGGAAGCACAAAAACAACTCTTAAAATTATATTTAACACCAGAAGAAGACCTTGAAGACAAGAAGATTAGCGAATGTTTCGATGATCATTTCTGGAAATCTAATTTCTGGCTATATTGGCAAACGATGTTTGCTTTCCAAGAATGGAGCAGTGCCCTTGAAATGAAGCGTTATATTCAACGTTATATTCACCATATCGATGGCCTTCCAGATTTCACGGCTCTTCGTTTCACCCGTTATAACCAATATGAATCAATGATTCTTCCATTACTTAACTATCTCACAAAGAGAGGAGTAACATTCATCCCTCGTTGCGAAGTTAAAAACATCGTAATGGATGCTAAAGATAACAAGCATAAGGTTGCAACCGCCATCGAATGTGAAATCGCTGGCAAGAAAGAAACATTTAAATTAACGGAAGATGACTTAGTCTTCATTACAAATGGCTCATGCGTCGATTCAACTCGTTATGGCAACCAAAAAACAGCTCCTGCCTATAACACCATCAAAAATGGCGAGGGAGATTCTTGGAATCTTTGGAAGAAAATGGCTAAGCAAGTTAATGATGGAAGCTTTGGCAATCCAGAAGTATTCTGCGAAAACATCGACGAAACAAATTGGATGAGTGCGACGATTGATGTTGATGACACTCTTTTGCCTTATATCATGAACATCACACAAAGAAATCCTCACGATCATAAAGTTTGCACCGGTGGCATTGTCACAGTTAAAGATTCTTGGGATTTCTGGAGATGCTCTTGGACAATCAACCGTCAAGGACAATTCGCTGATCAGCCTGAAGATAGAACGTTAATTTGGTTCTATGGCTTATATACCAACCGTCCAGGCAACTACATCAAAAAGCCTATGCGTGATTGCACCGGATTAGAAATCGCCGAAGAATGGATGTATCACATTGGCGTTCCAACCGATAAGATTGAGGAATATGCAAAAAATCATTCCAATACGACAACGGCCTATATGCCATATATCGACGCATTCTTCCAACCACGTAAAAATAAAGATAGACCACACGTTGTTCCAGAAGGTTCAGTTAACGTTGCGTTCATTGGTCAATTCGCTGAAATTCCAGCCGATACAATCTTTACGACCGAATATTCAATGCGTTCTGGCATGGAAGCAGTCTATACCCTCATGAACGTCGATCGTGGCGTACCAGAAGTTTGGGGTTCAAGATTTGACGTAAGAGAAATGTTACGTGCCTCATATTACGCAATCGACCGCAAACAACTAAAAGATATGGATCTTAGTGTTGCCGAAAGATTCCTTCTAAAGAAAGTCTTAAAGAAGGTCAAAGGCACGGATGTCGAAAAAGTCTTAAAAGATTCAAATCTCATTTAATTCACCCTTATCATTCCTGTCCTATAACAAGAGAGTCACCATCCATTGGTGACTTTTCTTTATAAAAGATGGCAGGCGTGTATTAAAAAAACCGGCAAATTAATGCCGGTCCGGAGAGAATGATTCTTTATTTCTTGACGTTTAAATAATCCCAATTAACAGAATCTTCAATTTTGAAGATATGAATCAATTGAGCCATATCTTCATCAGAGATGTTGTTGATTATTGGTCTATTTCCAATGATGTTATAGATTGTTGCGGATTTTTCGACTGTTTCAATTAAGCCAAATGTCTCATCAAGAGTTTTTCCTGCGCCATAAATGCCATGGTTAGTCCATAAGACAATGCGAACTTTTTCCATTTTCTTGGCTGTTGCAACACCAATTTCATCAGTTCCGCAAAGCATCCAAGGAAGAACGCCAACGCCTTCAGGGAATACGACGATGCATTCAGTGGACATTGTCCATAAAGTGTGGGAGAACTCTTTTTCATCAAGTGGATGAACATAGGTCATAGCAAGAATATTTGTTGGATGGCAATGTATGACAACTCTATTCTCAGGATCAACTCTTAAACGAGTCATGTGTGACATTAAATGAGCAGGGAGTTCGCTTGTAAATCTTCCACCATCTTTATATCCCCAAAGAAGCTCAGCGCATGATCCGTCTTTGGCAATACGGAAGATACCTGTATTTGTTTCTGGGTCGTCTTCGACGTTTTTGAAATATTTTCCAGTACCAGTGACAAGGAAATATTTACCAGCTAAAGGTCTTGCATCTAAAGATGAAGCGTGAACACCTGCAAAAGGAATGGTCCTAATGACATTATTGATATCAATATAGTCTTTTATTTCTTCTTCCTTTAAAAGATAAGAGATGTTTCCTCCGTTTCTCTCATCCCAGCCTAAACGATACATGTTTGAGGCCGTTTTACAAAATTCTTTAAGAAATGGTGCGTTTAAAATGTCTTTCATACTTATTTCCTCTTAGATAAAACTTCATTTTCGTATTTGATGACTTCATCATAATAATTATCATTAAGCCCTTGGCGACGTAGATATTCGTTCCAAATATCGCCAAATGGAAGCATCTTCACTTTCTCTTGCATATACATGAGTTTGGTGAAATTGCCATCATTTTGAAGCTTTGCCATTTCATCATTTGGAAGAAGCGCGGCATAAAGAAGTGCTTTTTGCATGCTTCTTTCGCCTGTAACCCAAGCGCCAATTCTATTAATTGAAGCATCAAAGTAATCTAAGCCAATCATCACTTTGTCTTCAGCGTTGTTACGGATGATTTCTTTAGCAACTTCCTTTAATTCATCATCAAAGATGACGACATGGTCTGAATCCCATCTGACTGGTCTAGAAACGTGTAAGGCGATCTTATCATAGAAACAAAGCATCGCAGGGATTTTATCGGAAACGGTTTCCGTTGGATGGTAATGCCCCATATCCATAAGGCAGGTTATTCCTCTTGTTGCAGCGTAATTTTGATAGAATTCGCTTGAACCAACAGTATACGATTCCATTCCGATTCCAAATACTTTTGATTCAACTGTAGGAACAACATATTTTTTATCCCATCCAGTAGAAGAGAGAATTTGATCAAGGGAATCCTTTAAACGCATACGTGGTGAATATCTATCAGCTGGAACATCTTTGTATCCATCAGGAATCCAAATATTCATCATGCATGGGGAATTGAACGCTTTACCAAATTCATTTGATATTTCAAGGCATCTCTTTCCGTGTTCAATCCAGAATTTTCTTGTTTCTTCATCTGGAGAAGAAAGAGTTAGGTTGTCTTTAACTTTTGGGGATGAGAAGTATGTTGGATTGAAATCGATGCCAGCTAAGCCAATCTCTTTGCCAAATTTCGTCCATTCTTCAAAATATTTGTAGGTATATTGATCTCTATCAACCTTTCCTGTATCTTCGCCTAATATGGCATAGTTAGCGTGTAAATTTAATCTCTTTTTGCCTGGCATTAAAGAAAATGCTTTCTTTATATCTGCCATCAATTCATCTTTATTACGAGCTTTGCCTGGGTAGTTTCCAGTTGTTTGAATACCGCCTTCAAGTGTTTTTCCACCTTCAAGGCCAAGAACGTCGTCGCCTTGCCAACAATGGACGGAAAGAGGAATATTCTTAACTCTCTCCATTGCTTTTTCGACATCTACGCCGATTTCTTCATACTCTTTTTTTGCTTTTAAGAAATTTTCTTCTATGGACATTTTCATTTCCTCCTAATCTATAAATTAAAATTCTTAAACTTTTGGATAATACGTTTTCGAAGATATTGAATTGGCAATATCTCTTCTTCCAGTAATAACGTCTTTTATTTCCCCTAAGGCTATAAATTGGCAAAGGGCATTGCCAAGAATAGTTGCTTCAGAAGCACCAGTTATAACTTCAATTTTGCATTCATTCGCCAAATATTGATTTAATATCTCGGCTTGATTTCCTCCTCCAACAATTAGAATCGAATTAATCTTTTTTGCCGTAATTTCATCTAGGTGAGAAATTATGTCTTTATATGCGACAGCCATCGATTTATAAATCAATTTCATCGTTTCCCCAGGCGAAGATGGCTTTTCCTGATTCGTTTTTGTTAGATACGTGTCTAATTTATTTAGCATATCCCCAGGTGTTTCAAATATAGGGTCATTAACATCTATAAGCGTGTTCAAATCTTTTGCTTCATTCACTAGAGGAACGATATCGCTTACAGAAATCTTATTTCCTTTGGCCTCATAGTCGTTTCTAATTTCATTAATTAAGAACATGCCCATGGTGTTTTTAAGGAATCTAACGGTATTTCCATAGCCTATTTCATTAGTGAAATTGTATTGTCTCGCTTTTTCATTGGTTAAAGCTTCTTTAAGCTCAGTTCCAATCAATGACCATGTACCTGAAGATATATAAGCGAATTCTCCTTCGCCATTAGCACCCAATACAGCAGAAGCGGTGTCATGTGTTGGTGAAGCAATCACTTTAATCTTTTTATTTATTCCAATAGGAAGGAATTCTTCCTTTAAATAACCATACGTATCCCCTGCTTTTATTAATTTTGGGAATATTCTTTCAGGAACTCCAATTACATTAAGAAGTTCGGTGGATATTCTTTCTTCTTTTTTAGAATATAAAGACGTTGTTGAAGCGTTGGTTTCTTCTAAGCGTTTTTCGCCAGTAAGATAATATGCGATTAAATCAGGAATCATTAAGAAAGTTCCAACATTATCAAAACCGGTTGGATCACCCGCTAATTGATAAATGGTGTTGAAATGAAGATTTTGAATTCCGCAAATTGAATATATTTTCTCAAATGGTAATTTGCTAAGAACATCTTTTTGAGTCGCAAAAGAATGTTCGTCTCTATAGCAATATGGGTCATGAATTAATTTTCCATCTTTATCAAGAAGGCCGTAATCAACTCCCCACGTATCTATAGCAATAGATTCCGCGTCAGGATTCTTTATTAATGCAGTTTTAATGCCATCGATAACATTGTTTAAAAGATATTGAAAATCCCAATGCAAATATCCATCGGAATCAATATAGGTCTTATTTAAAAACCTCGCGTCTTCCTCAAGGAAGAAACGTCCATTAGAATGGTCGATGCACATAACTCGACCGCTTGTCGCACCTAAATCAACTGCAATCGCTTTCATAATGTATGACTAGTTTAACACAAGATATTAAAATGTTGTTGTTTTGCTCATTTTGTTGAAAAATGATATTTATTTTCTATTAATTCGTTCAAAATGAGCAAAATCAATCATTTTAAAAAAGGCCATCTTTTTTTGATGACCTCAATTTTAGAATGCGGAAACGTATAAGAACGTGTGTCCATTTTCGATATATATGTCATATTCAAGAATGATATAACACGCTTCGTTGAATATCGAATACGTACACATGGTAACATCCTTTTCTTCGACCGTATAATCATTTTCGTTATTGATAACGGCCGTGCCTTTTTCCCAACCATTGCCTTCTTCAAAACCATTTGGAATTAAATTTTCTTCAACCAATGTTTCAACATCAGAAACAGACATATCGCCTAAATCAACTCTCACGAAGTCAAAGCCGAGTTCGCCATCTTCTGATCTATCTCTATGGATAATGACAGGACTATATCCTTGATCAGATAATTTAGCGCCAATCTTTGCAATGGCTGTTTCAGGGGTGTAGTAGATGATATTTGCAGCCGTTACCGTGCAAGTTGCAGTACGTGGCTCACTTTCGCCTGGAACATTGATAGAAGCGGTGATTGTCGCAGTTGTACCCTCTTCAACGCTATCTTTAATGGTTACTTCACCGTTTTGATCAACCGTGATTCCGCCCGTTTCATCGCTTGATTCATAAGTGACTTCATATGGCAACATGTTAACGGTTAAGAATAATTGCTTGCTAGCACCGATTGCCACATCAACATTTTCATCTTGGAAATAGAATTCAGGCTCACGTATTTCACCAGCGCCTGGATGAATAAAGAATGTTGTCTCGCCATAATTATCACGCGATGGATCTGGATTGCTTGATATTGTTATTGCGATTTTGCCTGTTGGATCTTCATAAACGACATTATTGTCATCATCGATGTATTTATACCAGCAAGCATTAGTAAGCGTTTTTTCATATGAGTTTCTTGCTTGTTCTTCTTTATCAAATATTGAAACGATTATTCCCGTTTCAGAAGAGGCAAGAACGTCTGCAGTTGAGGAAACATATTCATCACTTGGATTATCATCTAAGCCATATACCCAAGGATATTGTTTGATGAAAGAATAATAATAAGCGTATCTTTCTTGATAATATTCTTCACCTCTAACGCTATATTTAACCTTTTTATCTGAAGATGGAATTGAAGTTTCATCAAATTCAGGTAAATTGAAATCCGATACTTTTAGAACGTCTGCGATTGTAGTTTCAATTACCTCATCAGGATAAGAATCAACAAACGTGCTTTTTGGACTTAAGGCATTAATTTCAATTCCAAATCCATAAGTATCGCCATTCTCATCATTAATGTAATATGTGTTGAAACTAATTGTTTCTTCCCAAGTGATAGCTTGATCTTTTAAAGTGTTCAAGGCGTATGTTTCATAATTGAATCCATCTTTAAGATTAATGGTATAGATGTAGTAGGAATCATTTTTCTTATAATACAAATAAGACCCATTATCATCTATTTCAAAAGAAGGAACATCAACGCCAGTCTTTGTTTTTACCTCATTAATGATATTCTCTGGCCATGAAGTAGAAGAAATCACTTCAGGCGTATAGTAAACTTGAATGTTATTACCGCCATAGTAATAAAACATCACGCTAATTGTCGCACCATCTTCCAACGTCTTATTAAGAATGAAAGCATCGTGGTTTATGCTTGATATTCTATCTAGTGAATAACCGTTATCAATAAAGGTTGCATAAATCTCGCTAGAAAGATCTTTTGCATAATAGTCGAATATAGCAAGCGTATTATCACCAAGTTGAGAAACGCCATTGCTTTCACCTAGTTGTATGTAAGGCAATGTTGTAGTCGTAACATCTTTGATGGTCTTTAAAGCATCTTCAGACCAAGAAGTGTCAGTCGTCTTTTTCCCAGAAAGATTGTTGTAGCAACGAATATAATTGCCAGAAACAACCTCTCCACCATCAGTTGATATGGCCGAATTATAGTAATACGTCATATCATAGCCAACCTTTTCATCGGATGAACATTTAGTTAATTCAACAAAAGATATGCCAGACGTGTCAGTTTGAGATGTCTTTCCGTTAAACGTTTTGATTGGTGACCAGCCAAAATCTTCAAGAGTCTTATAATAATCTTCAATAGAGTACCCCTTAGCTTGGTCGAAAATCTCAAGGTAGTAATAATCGTATTGTTCATCGTAATATTCTCTGACTGTTATTTCACCAGAAAAATAGTTTGTTGGATATGGCAAAATAGACCCACAATATTTCTTTATTATTTCTTGTTGTTCCTTGCTCCACGAATCAAAATGCCCATCTACAGAAGAAGACTCTTCCTTAGAGCTAGAAACAACTTCAGAAGAAGATACGACTGCCTCCGAGTTCGAATCATTTTCCTGAGTTGATGAAGTTTTCTCGTTACATGACGCCAATCCGCAAGCAAAACTTAATAAAGCCAGAATGGATAGATTTTTTAATTTCTTATTACATTTCATACAATGTTTCCTCCCCACAAATCAAATCGATTATATGCAAACAGGTAAAAAAGTAAATTTTTAATTTCTAAAAACGCTATTTATTTTTTATTAAAAAATCCAAAAAGGCAAAAATCCTCGCTAAAAGTCCATTATTTTTTGAAAAAGGATTTTTATCGAAAGAAAAAACGGGC
>CAVIJE010000011.1:35934-45015 GCA_963643355.1 Sodaliphilus sp.
TAAAACCCGTTTAAAATGTTGTTAGTTGTTATTTTACGATAGAACCGTCGGCGATATTTTGATTTTCAATAACGGCATTAGGCCCAATAACGCAATCTTCGCCAATCACTGAATCACCCATGATATAGGAACCAGGTTTGATAATCGTATCTTGACCAATCTTTACTCCAGGAGCGATATAAGTGTTTGTTGGATCTTCAATTGTGACACCGCTGATGAGATGTTTGTGATTGATACGTTTTTGAAGAAGTTTAGCTGCCTCAGCAAGTTGAGCGCGGTCATTTACTCCTAATGTCTCAGTCCAATCTTCAACTAAGAATGTGTCCGCTTTTAATCCTTTGTTAACAAAGATTTCAATGGCATCAGTGATGTAATATTCACCAGCCGCATTATCGGTTTTTAAACTCTTAAGGGCTTCAAAGAGCTCTTTGTTGTTGAAGATATAAACGCCAGCGTTAACCTCTTTAACTTTAGCGGTTACTTCATCGGTATCTCTTTGTTCGACAATTCTAATGAAACGTCCGTTTTCTTTGATGATTCTTCCATAGCCAAATGGATTGTCGATATGGAAGGTCATAACGGTTAAGTCGTTATGATTTTCTTCGTGATATTTGAACATTTTTTCTAATGTCTCAGAAGAAAGAAGAGGGGTATCTCCACAGCAAACGATAGTTTCGCCATCTTTTCCTTCAAGAACAGGGGATGTCATCATAACAGCGTGTCCAGCACCTTTTTGTTCATGTTGCCAGACGACTTCGCAGTCTCCTTCAACGACTTTCTTAGCGGTTTCCCCACCAAATCCAACAACGGCAACGAGTTTATCTAAGCCTAATGGTTTTAAGGCGTTGATAACATATTTGACTAATGGTTGGCCTAAAATCGGAAAAGATACCTTGGAAATATCAGCTCTTTTTGATTTCATGCGGCTGCCTTTACCAGCAGCTAAGATAATTGCGTTTCTACTCATGTTTATACTCCTTTAACGAATAACATCGCATATACGAATAAGATAATTGCTCTCTTTTGCTTGCAATTGATGATAAGCCATTTTTGCTTTTTTAGCATCTTTTGTCAAGGCAAAGCAGCAAGAACCAGACCCTGACATACCCACAAGATCAAAGCCAAAAGATTTTAGTTTTTCTATGACAACGTTAATTTCAGGAAGCAAAGATGAAGAAGGAGCGGTTAAGTCATTCCCCATGTTTTCTTTAATTAATGTCTCATCACCGTTAGCTAATCCCTCGATAACTTTATCGGTGTTGATATTGCATTTAGCGAAAGTATCGCAAATTTTATATGAAGCGGCAGTGGAGATGCCTTTTTGCGGTTTCATGAGGATGCAATAATATTTGTCTTTGACATTAATCTCTTCCATAACTTCACCAATGCCAGTTAGCTTAGCTGGCTTATTTAAGAAAAAGAAAGGAACGTCAGCCCCAATTTTAAGCCCGATTTCCGCTAATTGCTCATTTGTTGCGTGAAGCTTTAAAAGTTCATTTACCGCTTCAATAACAACGGCGGCATTAGAAGATCCACCACCAAGTCCTGCGGCAAAAGGGATTTCTTTATGAATTTGAATTAGGAAATTTTCTTTGAAATGAAAAACGTTTCTCATTTCTTCGACAGCTTGATGGCAAAGATTGCTCTTCATGCCATTTAAGGCTGGATCATCAGCGGTAATATAAGTGTCATTAGCATCTTCAAGAATGCTTACTTCGATAACGTCATGAAGACTCAAAGGAAGATTCACCATTTCTAAAAGGTGATAGCCATCTTCTCTATTTCCTACTAATTTGAGCGATAAATTTATCTTTGCGTAGGATTTTTTTGCAGTTGAATGTTTTGTGAATAGCATAATTGCGTAATTAAGATTGTATCATTAAGAATTTTTAAAACAATTAAGAATCGCTATATATTGTCTAAAAGGCGTAAATAATCGTCTAAAGTTAGCTCTTCCGGTCTCTTAGTTGGAAGGATAGCGGATTTTTGAAGAACCTCTTTTGCTTTTTCCGAATCCTTGATATAAGCGGTTAAATTATTAAGAATCGTCTTTCTTCTATGTAAGAAAAGTGCGCTGATCAACGAATATAATCTTCTCGTTTTTTCCATGTCATTCTTATCTTCAAAGAAATCCAAGGAGAAAACTAACGAATCGATATGTGGGGCAGGAGAAAAACAAGTTCTAGGAACAGAATAAAGCTTATTCATTTTTGCACGATACTTAATTAGCAAAGGAAGGGGACCATAATCTTTGTTTCCTAAAGAAGAATTTAAACGAACGTACGCTTCTTTTTGAACCATGAAGACGCCTCTTTTGACGTCTTTTGCGTCCAATAAGATCCTTTCGAGTATTCCAGAAGTAATGTAGTAAGGAAGATTTCCAATGATTTTTGTATATCCGTTCATTTCAAAACGCATAGCGTTTCCAATTTGAGGGTGAATATTTTCTATATCAGCAAAATCATTTTGAAGTTTGGTAACGAGCCCTTCATCGATATCTATGAGATCAATTTCTTCTTTATGTTGCGATAGATAATATGAAAGAGAGCCTGCCCCAGAACCAATTTCTAATACACGGTCGCCTTCTTTTATTTCTAAGGAAGAAACAATGTTCTTGCAAACATTTCGATCGATAAGAAAATTTTGACCTACTTCATGTTTGGCCAATAATTTATACGAGGCGACATTTTCAAAATATTCATTCTCATCAATCATATATCAAGCTCCCTTAATTCTTTTTTGTTGATGCCTAAGGCTTTGAGCCTAGCTAATAACGTTTTTCCGTTCGTGTGTCCTAAATGCAATTTCTCTTCGATTTTTTGTCTTTTTTCAGTAGAAGAAGGCTGTCCTATAAGCCCAAGATCGTATAAATCGGTTATTTCTAAATCACTTGTTGGGGATGGAGTTGATGGAATTAAATGATTCAACGCTTCAAGAATGACTTCCTTAGAAGATTCAGCAACCCCAACCTTATGACCCTTAATGCATTTATTTTTAGGAACAAAAGCATTCATAAGTCCAGGAACTTCGTTGTTTATGATATCTCTAATCCTTTTGCCTGGAGTATCAGGATCGGTAAGAATTATCACGTCTCTCTTTTTTGATATTTCTCTAATGTATTCAATGGTTTCACGTGAAACTTCAGAACCGTTTGTTGTAATGATATCCACATCCATAAAAGATTCGATTAAATCTTTATCCATCTTGCCTTCAACGACAAGAACTGCATTATATTTTATTTTATTCATGTTCCACGTGAAACAGTTTTGAAAAATTACTTTCTATCTGTTTCTCAAGCCTTTCTTCATCAATATTCTTTAGCAAAGCCATTTGTTTGAAAATCTCTTTTATATGTGATGGTTCGTTTCTTTGTCCTCTAAAAGGCACAGGCGGAAGATAGGGCGAATCCGTCTCGGTAAGGATTTTATCAAGTGGGCAATGTATGACGCATTCTTTAGGTGTGATTGCATTTTTATATGTAATTGGCCCATCAAACCCAAAATAAAGACCTAAGGAGAGAAATTTATCCATCATCTCTTTTGAGCCTGAATAGCAATGTAAAACAGCACCATAAAGAGGAGTGTGTTCTTTTAAGATTGTATAAGTGTCTTCCGTGGCCTCTCTAGCGTGAATCGATAAAGGCAAGTGAAGTTTATTTGCAAGCTCGATTTGCTTTATAAACCATATCTTTTGATTGTCGTGCTCGCTTTTTTCTTTATACCAATGGTAATCAAGTCCTATTTCGCCAATGGCAACAACCTTTTTCTCTTGAGCCAACTCTTCGATTTCTTTTAGCATTTCATCCGAAATACCGTCGAGATTTTCCGGATGAATTCCAACACTTGCGTAAACATTAGGAAATTCTTTGGCTATGCTTATGGCTAATTTTGATGATGGCAAATCCCAGCCAACAACTAAAAAAGTATCTACTCCAATAGCAAGAGCTCTATCGATTATTTCTTTCCTGTCGGAATATATGTGTTCATCATTTAAATGGCAATGTGAGTCTAACATTTTATTTACCTACGCAAAAACGAGAGAATATTTCATCCGTCAAATCAGTTGTAACGCCTTCGCCAAGGAGTTCTCTAGCTAAGTTATACGCTCCTTGAAGAGATGCGGAAACAAAATCTATTGGCGCGTCTTCCAAAGAATCTTTTTTAGCAAGGAGAAGAAGTTCATCTATGCGTTTTAATAATCCTAATTGACGAGCGCTGTTAAGTGATGGCTTTTTAAAAGAATCCTCGCCACTGATTCCAAGGGATTCATACATCTTATCTAAAAGAGGTTGAATTTGCTTATTTTGAGCAGAAATGTATGTCAATCCCTCTTCTTTTTCCGAAATGAGATCCATTTTGTTATAAACGGTAATGAACATTTGGTTAGTGATAAATGAAGAAATCTTCTTATCGTTTTCTGAAAAGCCTTTATTGGCATCAACTAGCAAAATAACCATATCGGCTTTTTCTATTGTCTTTTCGCTTTTAAGGATACCTTGAGACTCAATAAGGTCATCGGATTCTCTAATGCCCGCTGTATCAAGCAAGTGGAAGGTAACACCTTTAAGATTAATCTCGCCTTCAACAACATCTCTAGTCGTGCCAGGGATTGGTGAAACGATGGCTTTGTCTTCATCAAGCAAAGCGTTAAGCAAAGAGGATTTTCCTACATTAGGTTCGCCAACAATAGCAACATTAACGCCATCTTTGATTATTTTTCCCTCTTCGCCTGATTTGATTAAATCGTTTAAGAACACACGTATCCCGTCAATTGAGTTAGAAATGGTTTCTTTGTTCGCTTCTTCGATATCCGTATATTCGGGGTAATCGATATTGACTTCGATTAAAGAAAGAAGGTCGGCAATCTTCTTTTTTAAAGGTTCAACAAGCTTAGATGTCTTGCCTTCTAAAGACATAAGGGAGACGTTTTTTGCTTCTTTTGAGCGAGCATTAATCATATCGTTAACGGATTCCGCTTCAATAAGATCCATCTTGCCATTGAAAAAGGCTCTGGAAGTAAATTCGCCTCTTTCGGCATATCTCGCCCCTCTTTTAATGTAGGCTTCGATGATTTGATTAACAATAACCATCGAACCATGGCAAGTAACTTCCACAACATCTTCGCCAGTCATGGTATTTGGACCTTTATATGCATAAACACATACTTGATCAATATCTTCATCATTATCCCTCATCGTGCCAAAAAAGATTTCTCTTTTTGTGACAGAAGAGATTTTTCTAGAAAATATTTGCTCGGTGAGTTCGAATACTCCCTCGCCCGATAATCTAATTATCGCTAAGGCCGATTTTAATGGAGGAGTGGCTAATGCTATTATTACGTTATTATTCATTTTGTTGTAGTTTTTCTATTAAAAATTAACACACGCATCAAGCGGATTTGTGTTTTTTGAGAAGTTTTTCTTTTCTTTCTTTGTATTCTTCATCTTTGATTGAACCTCTCAATTTCATTTCATCAAGGAGGTCAATTTGTTCATTGAATTCTTCATCGCTTAAGGCTTTTGATTTATCGGCCTTATAAAATGAACCGTCATATTCGTTTTCTGCATGAGTTTTCCAAATGAGATAGAGAATGCCGGTTATTAATCCGGAGAAGAATAAAGCAAGAACTCCGATTGAGATGTATTTCATATCGCGAATAGTTGCAATAATAACTAGCAAACTGATGATAATGACCAACGAGACATAAATGCCAAGAAGAACTTCTAGAATGATTAAATATTGTGGATCACAATATCCTGGCAATTGGATCATCCCACCAATAAGAGAGCCGCAAACGGAAACTAAGCTCAACGAGGCAAAAATAAGTATAGCGTTTTTCATTTTAAGGCCTCCCTACCTCTAAAATTATACAAACAATATTTATAAAATAAATAAAAAGCAGGTCATCTTCAAAAGTGGCCTGCTAATTATCAATTAAGATTAATCAACGTATTTGATGACGACGGCTCTATCTTTGCCTTCGCCAGTTGATTCGGTTTTGATGTGTTCCCAATTGTTAAGAGTGTTATGAACGACTCTTCTCTCATCAGGGGTCATTGGGGATAATTGAACATCAATTTTGGATCTAAGAACTTCTTTGGCGTTCTTTTTTGCGATATAGGCGATATGCGAGTATTTGTCCTCTTTATAACCACCAACATCGAGAAGAATTCTATATCTTCTTCTGAACTTATTAGAAACGGCAAGGCGATCTAATTCATTTAAAGCTTGAAGAGTTCTTCCACCTTTTCCGATTAAAACAGGGTTTCTTTCGGAATCGAGAGTGATATGGATGATATCATCTTGAATTTTAGCGGTAGTGGTAATTTCGATACCCATTCCGCCAATTGCTTCTTTGAGATATTCTTGAGCGTATGCGGCTGCATCTTCAATCGTAGATACTTCAATTGTGGCAGATTTATGGAATAAGCCTTTCTTTTCTTCTACGACTGTATAGATGATTTTATCCGCTTCAAGGCCTAAATCAGCAGCAGCGGCTACAAGAGCCTCATCAATTGTTTTAGCTGTGTATTGTTTCATATATCCTTACCTCTTATTATTAGTTTTTTTGAGCATATGTTTTTTGACTATTAATTGAGTAATCAAAGTTTGAACCATACTCATGATAGCACCAATTGCCCAATAAACACCCATAGCAGCAGGCAAAGCGAAGCCCATGAAGATTGTGACGGCTAACATGATGTAGCTCATCATTTTCATTCTGCGTGTATTTTCGTCTTGCGCTGGGTTGGCTGTTAATTTTTGTTGATTCTTCAATTGTGCTTTTGTTATCCATTGAGGAAGTTTAACGGAAAGGAATTGCAAAGCGGACATTACGATGAATAAGACAAGAGCAGTCCACCATCCGCTTGTATTTGCATACCAAGTTCCAGAGAAATTTGTTAATACAGAGGAGATGGTATCCGATAAACGTAAATTAAGGATTTGACCGGTTGAAAGAACGGCGTTACTTTGTAGGGCTCCCCAAACAGAGATGAATACAGGGAACTGAACAATAAGAACAATGAACGTTGAGGCCATAGAAACCTTATTACGTTTATATAAGGCCATTTGTTCTTGTTGTAATCTTTGTTGTTGTGCTTGATTCTCTTTTGAATTTGGGTATTTAGCTTGAAGCTTTGCCAATTGAGGTTGCAGCGCTTGCATCTTTTGTTGATCAAGAGTGCCTTTGAAAGTTAAGGCCATAACAACTAATCTAACAACAACCGTCGTTATGATAAGAGCTAAGATTTGCCCAACACCAGATAAGGCTGGGTCAATACCGAATGATATTGAATCAACCAAGTAAGAGACTGGATAGACGATTAAGCCTTCGAATAAGCCTTTTCCCCATGCTGCTCCCCAATCTGTTGTATGAATTTGAACAGACCAGTTAGCAGATGATCCATAAGAACCATATCCTTCAGCACGTGTTCTTGTCGTTAAGCAAGTACGGATTGATGAATATTTCGAGGTGATTGCAGATTTATAAAGAGTCACGAAATCTGAATTAGGAACTAACGCTTTTCCTGTATATCCTTCGTCATCGAACTCTTTTTCGATGCTTGCATTCATTTCCGTCCAGTTCTTATAAAGCTCATGGCCGCCATCTTCTTTCGTTCCATCGAATTTCCAATAGCCGTAATTTCTTAAAATCGAATCGGTATTGGCGGTAACTCCACTTTCATTTCCAACGCAATCAGGGTTACTGAAAGGATTGATTTGAGTAGAAGTTATTTCTTTTTTTAGGGCCGTAGCCTTAACTTCGATATCTGAAGCAGATGGTAATTGATTTGGATTGTCTTTTTTCAAGACATCTTCAGCATAAAGTTTTATTGAATTGTCTAACACATATTGGTCAGCTTTCTTCCAATAAGCGTAAGTTGGCTTTTTGATTAAGTTGGTCGTAGCAGACTTCAATATAGTGTTGGTGAGGTAATCAGCTTTCTTTGCGGTAAACAATCCTTCAGTATCGGTAGGAATGTATGCCCAAAGAGAGTCGTTGCCTTCATAGACTTGCCAACTCAACGGATAGTCTGTGTTGCCATTATCGACTTTGTATTCTTCAGGGATTTGGTCTTTTGAGCAATAAACCGTAACTCCTTGTTCGTAGGTGTAAGCAATTCTTGCTTGATCTACCTCAGAGCAGAAATTAGCGGTACAGCCTGAAAGAAGAGCCGCGCCAAAAACGGCTACGATTCCCCCAAAGATTTTTGCTTTTGTTGATTTTTTCAAGGTTGTTCTCCAATTTTCGCTAAGCTCTCGAGCAGCTCAGATTTTTCCATGAAGAACTCTTCCGGTTTGTAATTAACGCGAACTATGATAATTAAATCAAAGGATTTAGTTAAATCATAATCAGAAGCAATCATCGCCCTTATTTGGCGACGTATTTTATTTCTCGTAACAGCGTGTCCGTTCTTTTTTGAAACACTAATTCCGATACGTGAATAGCCGAAGTCGTTCTTCCTGAAATGGATGACGTAATGTTTTGATTTTACAACCGGTGTGCTCGTAATAATCTCAGAAAATTCTGGACGTTTTAATATACGATTAATTCTTTTCATCACTTGTTATAAAATGCAAAAATCCCATATTTCAGGGATTAGTCAGCGATTTTAGCTCTGCCTTTGGCTCTGCGACGAGCGAGAACGTTACGTCCGTTGGCGGTTTTCATTCTAGCGCGGAAACCGGCTTTGTGAGCATGCTTGATTTTTGATGGTTGATATGTTTTGACTTCCATGTTTATTTCCTCCGAGGTTCACTTGCGTGCTATGTGATTATAGTTATTTATAGTGTTTTAGACAACAAAAAAGTGCTTAATTTTCGAAGAAATGGGTCACAAAGCGTTCACGTTCGAAGCCACATACGATCGCGTTCTCAAAAACGCATTCTTTCAAGCTCCCGCCTTAGAATCATTTTGAAAGTTCCAACAGTCACAGTAAATTTATAACAAAAAACAATTATTCATTTAAATTCACTCAGTCAATGTAAAATTCAAAAAAATAAAAGTTTTGACAAGTCCAAAACAATACTTAGAGCTAACATTTTCATAATCGTCTTTGACAAATAATCGGTTTTTACT
>CAVIJE010000012.1:0-44558 GCA_963643355.1 Sodaliphilus sp.
GAATAACGGCAAAAATAGATAATCCTCCTTTTAAGCCAAGCATAACTTTAACAATCGAATAAAGCGGAATCATGGAAGTTTCCACAGGAACAACGATCAAAAATAGGACCATGAAAGTCAAAAATCTTTTGCCAGGGAATCTTAATTTAGCCAATACATATCCGCACAAACCATTAACAAGAACGTTTAAAACGATGACAATTGCTGCATAAAGAAAGGAATTAAGAGCGTATTTCCAAATGCCATAATCTTGCATAAGGATGGAATAATTTGAAAACATCGTTGAAGAAAAATCCGGCAAAAACATTCTTAGTGTCCCTGCGCTAGAGGCAATAGATTCCTCTGTTTTTGTCGAAGCGGCAAACATATAAAGCAAAGGGAACAAAAACACAAAAGAAAGGAAGATGCAAACAACATAATAAATAATGTTGCCGAAAATCCTTTTTGTTGGCTTTTTCACCTTTATCAAATCTTCTTTTTCTTCTATCACATTAACGTTTTTCATATCATTTCTTCTCCGCCATTAGTTTTCTTTGCAGTAAGGTTATTGAACCAATGATGATGGTCATTAGTAAGGCAACAGCCGAAGAAAGCCCGACCCATCTGTTGTAGTAGCCTTCTTGATACATGTAATAAGAAATAGTAACGCCGTTGGTTTGATACCCAATCATAAGCATTGGCTGAACCATGATTCTGCAAGCGCCTATGAAAACTGTTATCAAAACGTAGATGAAGGTAGAACGAATCCCAGGAAGTGTAACATGGAAAAACTTGTGGAAAACGTTTGCCCCATCAAGACTTGCCGCTTCATATAAATCCGAACGGATATTCCCTAAAGCCGAAAGGAAGATGATCATTTGATAGCCAGCTCCCTGCCATGCGCTAAGGACGACAATCCATAGAATTGCAGTGTTAGGATCTTGAAGGAATTCTTGACTTTCAATGCCAAATAAACCAAGGAAAGAATTCATTAGACCCGTTTTTGCCGGAGATAAAATTTGAAGCCACAAATATGAAGTAACGGTTAAAGAAACCATCATCGGGGCAAAGAAACAAATTTTGAAAATCGCCGTTCCTTTTTTCTTTTTTGAACAAAGGAGAGCTAAGCCTAAAGCTAAGGCAATTTGCAAAGGCACGACCAAAACAACGAATATCAAGGTGTTTTTGATAGCGTTATAGAGCATTCCTTTTTCAGCTATTTCTTTGAATATGGCAACAAAATTATCAAAACCATTGAAATGAATTTCATTAGGTTTTAATAGATAATAGTCCGTAAAGGAATAGCCCAAAGAATAAAGAATCGGTAAGAGGACAAAAAAGAAAGCTAAAATTATGGCAGGCAAAATCATCAAGAAAGCCGCTAGGCATTCTTGACGATGATATTTGATGTTATTTTTCTTCGCTTTCCTTAAATCTAGGATTGCAACAGTAAGATAAATAAGGATAAAAACGATGAAAATAACAATTGCTGAAATTGATAAAGTATTCATTTTTTCCTCCTTTCCCAAAAAAGTATTAATTATTTATTTAATTTGTCTAACTCGGCTTGAAGAATTCTTGCTTTGCTATCAAGAATCGTTTTCAAATCGTCGTTTTTCATTTCGGAAATCACCTGGCGGAAACATTCAGAGAATTTTGGATATCCAACGGTTGCAGGGCGTTCCTTGCCGCTTAATGCAAGTTGTTTTATCAAAAGCTTCTCAGGATCATTATCAGCATATGAAGTTTCAACGGATTTTCTAGCTGGAACCATGCCGGTGGCATCGGTTATAACCTTGCTTGATTCTGCTGATGTTAAGAATTTTAAAAGTAAGGATGCGGCTCTTTTATCAGAAACGCCATTGTTTGTAATTCCGAAGCACCAAGAGCCAGTCGAACTAGCTGCCGTTACTTCTTTTGGATAAGGGAGAAGACCCCAGGAGTCACGATTTGGGAAAGTAGTTGGATATTTATTATCGAGATCAGGGATAGTCCAGCCACTTGAAAGATACATGCCAACCTTTCCGTCAAAGAAATCAGTCGAACCGATTGAATATGAAGTGTAACCCTCAGTTACTAGAGATTTCAGGAATTCAAAACCTTTTTGAGTGTTTTCGGAATTGAAATGTCCGGTTGCTGTAAAGCCATCGGCTGAAACATAATCTCCACCTGCTGCATAAATAAATGGATAAAGCATATATGTTGCCGTTTCGTCTCTTGTTGCATCGAGCCTCATATCGACGGCCGTAACGACTTTTCCCGAATTCTTCAACGAAGAGCAAACATTTTTGAATTCATCAAATGTCCAAGGGTTTTCTGCCGTATATTTTGAAACATCAATTCCTGCATCGGCAAAAATCTTTTTGTTATAGAAGAAGCCTGCGCTGGATTCTTGGATTGGCAAACCATAGATTTTCCCATCGTATTTATTTATTGTCAGGAAATCATTTATTTCATCATCAGAAAGAGCGCTCGAAATGTCTACTAAAAGGCCACTAGCGGCGTAGGATGCGCAATTAGGAGCGTCAAATGTGACAATATCTGGCAAAGTTCCTTCTAATTGCATGTTTGATAATTCCGTTTCATAGCTTCCTGCACCAGTTGTTCTTGCCTTATAGATTGCCGAAACCTTGATGCCATTGTCTTTATAAGCTGTATTGAAAGCGTCTATTCTTTTCTTATAAGCTTGTCCTTCTGCTGATTTAGCATCAACGTGGAACATGATTTTCAAATTTTTGTTTGTGATGGTTTGATTTTCGGAATCGTTTCCAAAATCGTTACCAGAAAAATTGTCTCCGGAAGTTGTTCCTCCTCCGCATGACGCAAGCAAAAATGCTGGTAAAAGCAACGTGATAAATTTTCCAAATTTCATAATGATTCCTCCTTATTTAGTTGTTTTTCCGATTATTAAAGAACATGGTAGTTTAGTGATTTCGTTTTTGATTTTCTTTCCTTCTATTTTTTCTAGTAAGGCCTCGACGGATTTTCTTGCAAGTTCCTCGATTGGCTGGGCTAGGCAAGTGAAGTGAGGCGGTATCTCCTTAGGAGAGAAATCTCCATCATAAGTAACCATTTGCACATCTTCTGGGATTTTGTAGCCCTTTTCTAGTAAAGCGTTATACAAAGATATCGAAATGGAATAGCCCGAGACAAAAACCCCATCAAAATCAGTGCATTTTTCAAAGAAATGGTTAATCGTTTGATCTTCTTGGCCATGAAGGATGGTGTCGTTAACGCTAATTTCTTCAAGGCCTAACTCTTTAACTGTATCTTGGTAAGCTCTATAACGTTCGTTAACTTCCGAAGAAACTGGCGCTTTCGTTCCTAAATAGGCGATTTTTCTGCAACCCTTGTCATAGAGGTAATGTATGCCTTCCCTTGAAGCCTCGTAGTTATTAGAAGTAATTACCGGGATATCCTTTCCTAAATGACGATCGATTGTGACAATATTTAATCCTTCAGTCTCGCTTTCTTCGTGATTGAAGTGTGTCAAGAGGATGGCCCCATCTACTTCTTTACGGCGAATCTGCGAAAGGATTTGACTCTCTTTTTCGATTCTTTGCTGAGAAAGAACAAGAAGTATCGAATACCCTCTTTCATCGGCGGCTTTCTCGACATAGTTACAGAATTTTGCAAAGAATGGATGCTCGATGATTGGGACAAGCAAAGCGATCAAGCCAGTTTTTTGAGAACGAAGCCTTAAGCCTGAGGCATTGACCGTATAGCCAAGTTTCTTAATGGCTTCTTCGACTTTTTTCCTTGATTTCTTTGAAACGCTGCCAGAATTATTTATGACTCTAGATGCGGTTCCAAGGCCAACTCCCGCTTCTTTAGCGACATCTTTGATTGTGTAGGTCATTTCTTTGCCTCCTTCTTTTTTGAAACCATCAATAAGACGGTAATCAAGATAATTGATGGGATCGTAATGATCCAATAAATGATTTTCGACATGTCTTTTTCCTTGTCATCGTTTTTGATGGTGAGATTAATTGTGTTTTCTTCTTTTGTTTCTTCGCCTATCACCTTGATGGTCACTTCCTCATCGTCGACTCTAAGAACGTTGTCTCCAATTTGGAAATTATTGGCGTATATCGTCAAACAATAGTCTTTAATTTGATATTGGGTATTATCTAAAACCTTGCCATTCAATTCAACCTTACTTACAGAACGCGAGCCGATAAAGTAAACAAGATTTTCTTCCTCTTTTATTTCTCTATTCTTAAGTTCAATTAAAGGAATCTCTTTAACATCAACCTTTATTTCATAAGAATCGGAATATCCATTAAGGGAAATTCTATAAGTTTTCTTTTCTCTAAGAGTAGCAAAATATTGTTCTTTTATGGTTACTTTTCCATTTTCAAGCGAACAATAAGCAAGAGGAATATCGCTATTCTTATTGGTTATATTCGTAACTGATTTTAATGAGGAAATCGATATGCCTTCAACATTGAAATCTCCACCTGTATATTCAAAATCTAGATTTGAGAAAGATAACGAAGAGAAGATTGCTTCGCCCTTAAAGACGTTTAAACCAAGGTATCCTTCTTCTTTTTCATCATCGTCCATTTGTGTGTCGATTATCTTTTTGCCATCAAGATAGACAATAAGGGAATTTTCTTCAGATTGTACTGAAATATTGACATTAGAAAGATCGGCGACATCAATATTATAATAAGCTAATTGACGTTTATTTGACCAAACCTTGCATGCTTTAAGACTCTTGTCGTAATTTATGCAAATATAGCGAGAAAGGTCTTCTGAAGCGTTAATTATCAAGGCTCCAGCAGTCGCATTGCTTAAGTCTATTTTAGCCCCATAGAGGAAAGAGCTAGTTTTCATCGAAGAAAGAAGATAGCCATCACCATCTTTATTTTTCGCAACTATCGTTTCTCCGTCTTGATAGAAGTCGCCTGCGATGATTCCTCCTTGGTTGAATGGAATATTCAAAGAGCTTGAGGAATGAACGATAACTTCGCAAATCTTTTCGATATTTCCTGCAAAGGCTTTAATACTTGCCTTTCCTTCAGCCTTAGCAAAAATTGTCGCTTCATTACCATCTTTTTCTAAAGTAAGAACGTCTTCTCCTTCAACGATTTCAAAATCAACGTCTTCATTTGTTGAGCAATAGGCTCTCAACGTTTCTTTTTTATGCAAGCCTAAATCTAGGTCAAGATTCGTTTCCGATAAATACATAATTCCTTCATCGGTAACGGTGTTATCACGATATGTCGATGAAATTTCGTTTACTTCAAGTTGTTCGAAATTTATTTCGCCAGTAGAAGAAAAATCAGCTTTAGTGGAGTAGGGCGAAGCTAGGGTTAAAACATAAAATGGAGTCTTAAAATCATTAGCAAACACCTCAACACCGCCGTTATCACTTAGGATATAGAACGTTTGCTTTTCCCTATCACCGATAATTTTTGAAGAATATTTTACTTTATAGTTAGAGAATGAAATACCAGCTGAGCCAAGATTGCTACGATCAACGTAATATCCATCATTTAAATTCCAGCCAATTTCCAAATATTCCTTGCTTGCGAGATCAATCTTGAAAGAAACGCTTTCACTATTTGGATTAGAAATGCTAGCGGATATTTCAATCACATGAGAGTTAACGTCTTTTAAAGGATTTTCATTTGTTTTTGGATCAAAAGAAAGTGAACTTTCCGAAACGATATTCGTTTTCTTTAAATTTTCATTGTTGAGGGTTATTGGAGTTTCTTTTAGGCGATATTCATTGTCTTCTTTATCAAGTGAATAAGAAACGGGGATTGTCATTCCTCCACCATTCCATGGATGTCTTACCGCGCCAAAACTTCCCGAATCAACGCTTCTAGCATCTCCAGGAACACCGCTAAACCAGCTGATGGAAACACTCTTTCCGTAATATTCTGAATTTTCATCATCAATAAAGAAAGATTGGGTCGCGTATGAATCTGGACCATAATCCATCGTCGAGGATTTTATCTCTGAGGAAGAAAGTGTCGAAATATCAACTCCATCGATATCTTTAAAAACTATTTTATTGGTATAGGAAATGTTTCCAACTAAGTAATCTCTGCCGCTTAAAGTAATAATATCTTTACTCTCATCCCCACACGAAAGATTGAATATATCGAAACATTCAGGTCTATAAAAATCAAACGAGGAGGAATATTTCCAATTTAGCAAATCCGTTGATTCAAGAAAATAAACTTTGTTTTGGGCCATTCCAGTAACGCCCATGCCCCAACGGGTTATCTTATCGCCATCCTTGGATACAGGGAAAACTTTCGGATCACGGAAATCGACTTTTCTATCAGTTATTCCGATGATGCTTTGAGGGATAATGCTTCTTTTGCTCCAACTCATTCCGCCATCATTACTAGAAACAATCAATTGGTCTTGGGAACCACTGCCATCACGAGTAAGGAAGGCAATAAGGCCATCAGAGGATTCGCCAAACCAATTTTGTTCATCTATTAGAGAGCTATCTCCCTTATGATAGACGATACTAGTTCCTGACCACATATATCCATCGCCATTTCCAACCCCCATATTTCCGTCATCAGGGAAAAGACAAATTGGAAGGTTTTCCCAATGGAGGAGGTCTTTTGAACGAGCGTGTCCCCAATACATGTCGGACCAGTATTTAGAAAATGGATGCGTTTGGAAATAAATGTGATAATAGCCTTTGTAATAAACTAAGCCATTTGGGTCATTGTTCCAATGCGCATATTGTGAAAAATGATATTGGTTTCTATATAATTCAGAATAATAGGAATAATCGCTTTTGCCTATTGCTATCTCACTAAGATTAACCTTTCCAGCAAAAACATTGGCCCCAAGTTGACCACCCCTATAGGCTATTCCATCTTTCAAGGAATTCAAATCATATGTTGAATCTACGCCAAAACGTTTAATGCCATCGGCAAAAAATTCCACATACGTCTTTTCACTTTGATAAGTTAAGACAACTTTTAAATTTACTTGATCAAGCGTTCTAAGCTTTGGCTCAACCATGTTTTTTTCGCTAGATGTCATTTTATCATTGCCGATAAAATAATCAGAAAGCAGTTCTTCGGCTTTTAAGGCTCCTTCATCATAAGAAAAATAAAGCAGTTTAACTTTATTCTCATATCTATCCATGTTGAAAACGAAATAATGTTCATTCTCTTTTGCTCCGAAAACCAAGCCGCCTGCTTGGCCAGATTCGAAATTTAAGAAAGCGTCAAAGACGAAAGATTCGTTTTCTTCTTTTGAAATAGAAGAAAGAGAGAAACCGTTGCTAAGAGATTCAACTTCTAAAGTTGAAGGAAGCTCATTGCTATTCTTCTCACCCAAGGCCGATAAACTAACGGCTAAAAACATTAAGCCTAATGCCGTTTTCATCTTTTTCCACCATTAGCGATAAACGCTTTTGCTTCATCTAAGGTTGCAAGAGGAGATATCGCTCCTTTGCCTAAGGTTGCAAGGGCACCACAGGCATTGCCTAAAATTAGCATTTCTTTTATTTCGTCCAAAGTTGGATTCGTATTTTTATCTAGCTTTGAGAGCAAGGCGCCATAAAAAGCATCGCCTGCACCAGTTGTATCTATTGGATTAACGACGTATGTTTCCGCTTCAATAACATCGCTCTTGTAATAATAAGCCGAGCCTTTTTTGCCTCTTGTGACAAATAAATGATGGTTTAAAGATAAGGCTTTGCAATATTCTTCGCCAAAGATTTCGATTTCATCCTCAGACATCTTGATGAAATCAGCTATTTCCATAATGGCTTTGCTTTTTTCTATTGCTTCATCAACTGAGGCGTAAATATCTTTTCTAAAATTAACGTCAAAAGAAACATAACATCCGTTTTTCTTGGCTTTTGAAGCTAAATAAAGCGCATAATCATAGCCTTCTTCTTTTGAAAGCATCAATGAGCCGATGTGAACTATGTTTATTCCCTTTAAAAATTCATCTTCAAGCGTAGGCAAAAGATAGTCAGCCGTGTTTTCGCGGTAGAAAGCAAAATCGCGTTCACCATTTTCTAATTTAACAAAGGCTAATGTCGTATTTCTTCCTTTGAGTTCTGCTAAACGATAATCTTTCAAAGAAAGGGTTTTTATATATTTTTTTAGGTACTTGCCAGGGATATCTTCACCAATTGAGCCAATAAAACAGGCATCTCCGCCTAATTTCGCTATTTGAGCTGCGACATTTAATGGGGCACCTCCAGCATGAGAGTCGAAAACAATTCCGTCTTCTTTTTCTTCCCCGATCATATCTAAAAGGATTTCACCGACTGATAAAATCATTTTGCTCCTCCATCTAAGATTGACTCTTCGCTTTCAAAATCAAATAAATGTATGTGTTCCCCTTCAAATTCCACATTTATCGAATCGCCGTTTTTATATGTTGAGCGTTTTGGGTAGTCGATGACGAATTCTCCTCCATTATCGCCACCCTTAACGAATATTTGTGTTTCTTTTCCAAGGTCTTCGACAAAATCGACATTTACCATCAAGCCTTTGTCGCTGATTTTTATATGTTCTCCACGAACACCAAGCCAAAGATGGTGGGAATTTCCGTTTAGATATGACGATTTGATGTTTCTTATTTCTCCAAGTGGATAGGAAATGCATTGTCCATCTTTGAAGGTGAGTGACAGTCTGTTGTCTTCTCTTTTCATCTCGACATCAAAAAAGTTCATTTGAGGAGTTCCGATGAATCCAGCAACAAATTTATTCACTGGGTAATCGTATAAATTAGTTGGTTTGTCGACTTGCTGAATAATGCCATCTTTCATAACGACAATTTTATCGCCCATCGTCATAGCTTCGATTTGATCGTGTGTGACATAAACGAATGTTGTCTTAATTGTATTGTGTAGCTTAACAATCTCGCTTCGCATGGAGGCTCTAAGTTTTGCATCGAGGTTGGAAAGAGGCTCATCAAGCAAGAAAACTTTAGGTTCTCTAACCATGCAACGTCCTAAAGCCACTCTTTGTCTTTGCCCGCCAGACATATCAGCTGGTTTGCGATATAAAAGCTCTTTGATATTTAAGATTTCAGCCACGCTTTGAACTCGTGAATCAATTTCATCTTTAGGCATATGTTTATAGCGAACTTTGATAACGCTAGGGTTGTTTTTTAAGGATGCTATTTTATTTTGAAGTTCTAACACCTTCTTTTCATTTGCCGAATCTTTCTTTAATTGTCTAATTTCCTTTTTTAATTGAGAAATTTGCTTTTTATCAATAACGTAAACGGGATTTCCGTTTTTATCTAAAACGTTTTGTGGAATTTTTCTTAATTTCAAGCCAAAGGCGATATTATCGTATGCCGACATTTGTGGGTATAACGCATAGGATTGGAAAACCATCGCGATATCACGATCTTTTGGTTCTTTATTGTTAGCTAAATCGCCATCAATATATAGTTCTCCTGCTGTGATATCCTCTAAACCAGCAATCATTCTTAAAGTCGTTGATTTGCCACAGCCACTAGGTCCGACAAAAACAACAAATTCGCCGTCATTTATTTCTAGATTGAAATCTTTTACGGCATAGCGTTGCTCGTTTTGGGCTTTAGTGCCTTTGTCATCCTTCTTGTTTTTTGCTTTTTTCGTTTTAATCAAAGGATATTGCTTGTAAATGTGTTTAAGAGTTATTGATGCCACAGTTTTATCTCCTATGGAAACGTTTCCATACATTGATTTTAGATACTGTAAGCGCTTTAGTCAAGTCCATTAAATAATACGTTTTTAATTTCGTGACCTCAAAAGAGGGCAACAATAGCAAAAGAAAAACCCTTTATCCATTTTTTCTTAAGAATTAACCAGATAAAGGGTTTGCTCTCCAACTAGGAGAGGCTGTCATAATCGTTAGGTTATTTGAATGTCTAATTCAAGCAACAATTAAACTTATTTGCAAAGTAAAAGGTGATTGAATAATAAGACCCAAATTAAATCCAACCAACCGAAAACTGGGATGATTAAGCCAAAGATGACGCCCAAAATGTTTTCTACGGTAGGCTTCTCAATAACGGCAGTAACACGGACGACGATTTCAGTGATCCAGTTGACACCAGGAATTAAGAGAAGAATAATTTGGATTAATCTCGATTGTTTGTTAAACCAACTCATTTTAATGACCTCCTATAACGCAAAATAATTTATCACATTACAGTCGTCATTTAAATTGCAAATTTAACGAGTCTACACGGTCAGTCATTATTAATAAAGAAAATATAGGCATTTGTGATAAAATAGGCCCATGGAAATTTTTTTGAAAGAAACCAAAAACGTCAAGGCTCTAGTGTTTGTCGATCTTGAGGCAACATCTCCTTCTTTTGAGATGATTGAAATTGGCGCCTATCTTGTAGAGATACATAAAGACGGTTCAATCAAAAAAGTTCATGAGCCTTTTAAGCATTACGTAAAAGCTAAGCATCCAATCGGTAGCGTTGTTACGAAACTAACTGGCATAAGCGAGGAACTCCTTCAAAAAGAAGGCGAGACATTCCCATATGTCATGTCTTCCTTTAGAAAATATGTCGGGAAGTTTTGGGAGGATTGCCGTTTTGTGACCTTTGGCGAGCATGATATGGTAATCATTAGAAACACCATGGAACAAAATCGCGATTTTGACGCAAGATATGCGAGAAATATCTATAAGCGTCACCTTGATTTGCAAAGATTGCTTGATACATATATCCAAGATGATCATGGAAACCCATATTCATTAACAAATTACCTCAAGGTGTTTGGCCTCAATTTCGATGGAAGAGCCCACGATGCCTTATGTGACGCCTTAAACCTTTTAGATTTATATAAAGTGGCACGCGAAAGCAAAGACGTCTTCGTGAAAGAATATAAGAAAACTCTTGCAACAAGCAAAAATAAGCCGGTTGTCAAAGATATTCTTAAGATGCTTTCGTCAGGAGAAACCGTTACCCCTGAAATATATAACAAATTATTGGAGAGTTCTTTTAAATGAGCATTCATTATCCTGCGGGAATAAAAGCGCCAGTAACGTCTAAAGGCGTTAAAAGAAAACCTTCAGAGAAGAAAAAATACAATATCAAGGTTAAAGCAGGCAATCGTGGATTGGGATTTGAAGATGAAATCAATAAATCCAATCAATATTACCTTGATAAGGGCGTGGCCGTAATTCATAAAAAACCGACGCCGATAAAAATAGTGAAAGTTGATTATACGAGAGGTGCAAAAATCACCGAAGCTTTTTTTCAAGAGCCTTCAACGACAGACTATAATGGAATTTACAAGGGAAAATATATTGATTTTGAAGCCAAAAGCACTCATTCAAAAACATCTTTTCCTTTGAAAAATATCCCTAAACAGCAAATCGACCATTTAAATGCGGTTATTGCTTTAGGGGCCATAGCTTTCTTTTTGATTGAAATAGTTCCTTTAGGCAAGGCCTATCTTTTGCCTGCGTCTTATGTTTGTTCTTTTTATAAAGATAAGCCAAGAGAATCAATTCCCGTTAAAGAAATCCAAGAAAACGGCTACGAATTGATTGAAAAATACAATCCACGACTTGATTATTTGAAAGCAGTCGATGAATGTTTCTTTAAATAGAGGCAATATTTTTTCAACTTGCAAAGTTCGCATGATGGCTTGCTAGCTTTGCATATTTCTCTTCCAAAATATATGAAAGCGTGATGTAAAAATATCCATTCATCTTCCGGAAATTTCTTTTCTAATTTTCTTTGAACCTTTATTGGATCTTCATCTTTTTTCGCATACGAAAGACGATAAGAAATTCTGCTAATATGCGTGTCAACCGGAAAATAATTGCCTTTCTTCATTTCAAGAAGAAACACGCAAGCGGTTTTATTTCCTACCCCTGGAAGGGAAATTAACTCATCCTTATTAAAGGGAGGAATCCCATTATATTTTTCAGTTAACGCTTTAGATAAGGCGATAATGTTTTTTGCTTTATTGTGGCATAAGCCTAAAGGGTGGATTATCTCTTCTACTTCTTCTAGAGTAGCATTTGCAAGTTCTTTCGCATTAGGAAAAGTCTTAAATAAGCTAGGCGTGACATTATTTACGGCTTTATCAGTTGATTGAGCGGAAAGAGAAATGGCAATCAAGCATTCGAAAGGTGAAGAAAAAATAAGTGAGGTTTGGGCGTTAGGATACCTTTCTTTAAGAAAGGAAATGACATCTTCTTCTTTATTTGCCATCGTTAGGATCACCCCAAAGAGCTTTTGCGGCCGCGATTGTTTCTTCGATGTTTTTATCAAAGCGATCGCTGACAAGCGAGGCGCCCTCTTTTTGAATGTCGTCCGTTTTTCTTCTATTAATAAGGATTCTATTTACCGCTTTGATGGTTTTCTTGTTTTGTCTTAGGGCATCTAGCAAAGCATTTTTTATTTCATCATCCTTATAACCGTTATTGAGCCAATCGCTTAATGTCGAAGTTTCTAATGGCGTAAGGGTTCTAGCGAATTTATCTTCAAACAAAGAAACAAGCTTTTGCATGCTATTTTCGCGTTCTTTATTGAGTGAATTGTTCTGTTCTCTTGCTAAGCTTGTGGCGAATTCTCTTTTTATTGTTGCTTCTAAAGCATCAAGAGAAACGGCAAGTCCTCCATCTTTTGAAGGAACGAAGCTAAGAAATTTCTTTTTCATTAAAGAGGCAACTGTTTCATCAATTTTTTTCGTCTTTAAAGTCATCTTCAAAGAAAGCATATCGACCGTAACAAAAGAATTGCCTTGTTCGGTAAGGTGTCTTACCATCAAACAAACGGCGAGTTCGTCTTCATCAAGCCCTAAGCGGCTATAGCAGTCAAGTAAGAGATATTCAAAGCTAACTGCATTCATTAAAACATCGTTGTGATTCATTTTCTTACCCAGCCTTTCCTTACTTCCTCTTCTAATTTTTGTGGATTTAACTCATCCAATAGAGAATAATTTTTCTTTATGGCATCTAAAGTTTCTTCTTCAATCGAAAAGCCTAACTTAGTGGCAAATCTTTCTGCGCGACATATCCTTAAAGGATCTTCTTTGATTCTTCTAAAAGGATCGCCAATAAATCTAATCAGGCGATTTTCGAGATCGTTTTTGCCACCACAAAAATCAATAACTTTATAATCTTTATCTAAATAAATGGCATTTATCGTGAAATCTCTGCGAATATAATCTTCTTCAATATTGCGAACAAAAGATATTTTGCTTGGATGGCGATGATCGTCATAGCCTCCTTCAACTCTAAAAGTCGTTATATCCACAAGTTTTCCGTTTACTTTTAAATGAATTGAGCCAAATTTTGCAAAATGATAGGAGGCCTCGGGCAAGAACGTCTTTTCTTCTTCTGGCGTTGCATCGGTCACGAAATCTAAATCATCCGGTTCTTTTCCTAAAAGAAGATCTCTAGAAGTCCCTCCAACGATATAGAGTGAATGGCCATTCTTCTCAAATAAGTCTTTTAAGATGTCAAATTCAGCGATTTTCATATCAAAGATTTTAGCATGAAACTTATTTCTTATTAAGAAAGATAATAAAAAAGCCATTCCGAAGAATGGCCGAAACTTAAGCAAATAATTAGTTGAGTTTCTCTTTGAGAGTTTTGGAAACTTTGAAACCAACGGAGTTGCTGGCTGGGATGGTGATCTTTTCGCCAGAAGATGGGTTTGTGCCTTCACGGGCAGCTCTTTCTTTTTTCTCGAAGATTCCGAATCCGGAGATTTTGACGGTTTCGCCTTTTGCAAGGGCATCAGCGATGGATTCGAAGACTGCTTCGACAACAGCTTCTGCGTCTCTCTTTGCAACTTGGCTCTTGCCAGCGACTAATTCGACTAATTCAGCTTTATTCATGGTAATTATCCTCCTTTGCTAAATTTCTACGTAAACACTAACACTTAAGAAAACTTTTTACAAGCAAAAACTTCACATACAATCGAAACTTTTTTATAAATTGATTGAGTTTTTGGCCTTTTTTTGTAAGCGCTTTCTAATTTAAGAATTGAAAAAAGCTAGATTCTATCGAAACTTTTTATATATTGTTAATATAAAACTCCGATAAAATCTAGACTTATACTGAATTGTAAAATTTTAGAGGCAAATGTCAAAAAAATATTAAGATTGAGATCTTATTTTCTTGTGCGATAGATGATTCTGATTGGCGTTCCCTCAAAATCAAACGTTTCTCTTATCCTATTTTCTAAATAACGCGTATACGAGAAATGGGCAGTTTTAGGATTGTTACAGAACATAACGAATGTTGGTGGGCAAATAGCCACTTGTTCTGAGAAAACAATTTTTAGACGGCCGTGGTTAAATTCTGGGGTTGGGTTCATATCCTGGGCATCACGGATGATGTCGTTAAGGACTGGAGTTGGAATTCGACGATGGAAAGCCTCGTAGCAAGAATCAATCAAAGGGAAAATATCATTTACCCCTGACCCAGTTAGGGCCGAGGTATAAACGATTGGCGCATAATTAAGGAAAGGCATCTGATCGCGAAGATTCTTTGTGAAATCTTGCTTATTTGGGCTCTTGGCTGCATCCCATTTATTAACTACGACTATAACCGCTTTTGAGGCATCCATAGCATAGCCAAGTACATGCTTATCTTGTTCTAAAAGCGGACCGGAACCATCAATTACAAGCAACGCTATTTCCGAACGATCGATTGCCGATAAAGCGCGGATTGCCGCATATTTATCAATAGCTTCGTATATTTTTCCTTTTTTCACCAATCCTGCAGTATCAATAACTACATAAGATTTATCTTGATAGGTGAATGGCGTATCGATTGAATCTCTTGTTGTTCCAGCGATATTGGAAACCAAAACACGCTCAGAATGTAATAACCTATTCGTCAAAGAAGATTTTCCAACGTTAGGACGCCCAATTATTGAGAAGGTGATTGCTCCTTCATATTTCTTTTCTTCTTTTTCAGGAAGAATTTTGATTACTTTATCAAGGAAATCCCCAATGCCAATGCCATGGGCGCCAGAGCAAATAAATGGTTCACCTAAACCCAAGCGATAAAATTCAGAGATATTTCCTACTTCTTGAAGATTGTCTATTTTGTTAACCAATAAGATTTTTGGCTTATTCGTCTTATAGAGCATTTTGGCAATGAAACGATCATCACCCGATAAGCCTTTCTTTCCATCGACAACAAAAGCGATGACATCCGCTTCTTCGATGGCGATTTCGCATTGAGCGCGGATTGATTTTTGAAATGGAGCATTCGCCACCTCAATACCGCCTGTGTCAATGATCGTGAATTCTTTCGTCAACCAAGTAGCTTTGCCATAAATCCTGTCTCTAGTGACCCCAGGGGTTGGCTCAACAATTGACTTTCTTTCTCCTAAAATACGGTTAAAAATCGTTGATTTGCCAGAGGATGGCGAACCAACTAACGCTAATGTTCCTAATGCCATTATTTGCCCTCCAATCCAGTCTTTTCCTTTACTATTTCAAGGATTTTCGTAACGACTTCATCAATATTCATATTTGAGGTATCTAAATAGATGGAATCCTCAGCCGCCATAAGCGGATCAAAATCGCGGTGAGAATCGATATAGTCACGTTTTTTGACTTCTGCTAAAACGTCTTCATAGGAAACTTCGATGCCCTTTTCCTTATTTTCATCAAATCTTCTTTGAGCCCTTATTTCCGGAGAAGCGATTTGAAAAATCTTGACTTTAGCATCTGGCAAAACGTAAGAGCCAATGTCTCTTCCATCCATAACAACGGAAGCTTTTGTCGCTAGTTTACGTTGCATCTCGATCATTGCAAGACGAACAGGTTTCATCGCAGCAATATAGCTGACGTTTCCTGAAACTTGAGGCTCTCTAATTTTTCTTGTGACGTCTTCTTTGTTACAAAAAACTTTATTATCTTCACGAAGTTCAATGTCAATCGTCTTTAAGACTTCAATGGCATCTTCTTCCTTTTCTGGACTCTTACCGGCCTTGATTACGGCATAGGTAACGGCTCTATACATAGCGCCTGTGTCGATATACGTAAAATTAAGGGCTTTAGCCACCCTTTTTGCTACCGTTGATTTGCCAGCCGCTGCTGGACCATCTATCGCTATTGAAATAAATTCTTCCATACTAATCCCTCACCCAAAACAAAAACAAAATGAAGAACAAAATTAAGGCAATAAAGAAAATTACGCCTTTGAAAGCATAATCTTTCATCTCTTTTTGATGATAGACGGTATAAGGAGTCTCAAGCGCCGCTTCTTCTTTGCTTACTTGAATGATTTTCATCCTCTTGCTTTCAAATTTAGAATCGGGAGTCTTAAGAATCTTCTCACGATATCTTTTGTATTTTTCCATCCTTGTTTTCATACGCCAATATTCTATAAAAAATCGACGTTATTTTCATTATGAAAATTTGCTATTTTCTAAGATTATTTCCTTATTATTTTTAAAGAGTGAGACAATAGACAAAAATATTTAGCAACCAAAACAAATGGCCTAAAAAATTAAATGGCACAAACCATCCAATTTACAAAATCGAAAAAAATAAGCAAAATTCGCTTTTTAAAAAGTTATAAAAAACTAACATAAATTCTCTACTTTTTTTGCCTATTTCAAAGACAAAACCTATGTTTTACAATAAAGTCGCTCTAATGAATTTAGAGGAGGAATAAACATGGTTAAAATTACAGTTGATTCTGATGCATGCATCGGTTGCGGACTTTGCGTCTCCAGCATGCCAGACGTCTTCTCATTCGATGATGATGGAAAATCAGTCGTTATCGCTGATGCCGATGAAGGCGCAGCAGATGACATCATCTCATCTTGCCCAGTCGGTGCAATCTCCCGCTAAGCGATTTGGTAAGTTAGCCCCTTTAATGGGGCTTTTTCTTTTGCTCTTACTTGAAAATAGAAATTAGCGAATTAAAATATTCATCGTTCGACTTAACGAAAGAGGTTATTTATGGAACGAAAATCAATATTTAAGGAAATGGACTTAACAAGCGGCAACCTGTTTTGGAAGATGCCTTTGTTTTCCTTGCCAATGGCTTTTACTACCGTTTTACAATTGCTTTATACGACAATAGATTTATATACGGTATCGGAATTTGGCGGAGGAAATAATTCAATGTCCGCAGTTGGATCAAATTCTGCGCTTATTAATCTTATTGTTGCATTCTTTGTTTCAATTGCCGTTGGCGCTAATGTTGCCTTAGGAAATGCTAAAGGCGCGAATAGGAAAGACACGGCTGAAAAAGTCTTGCACACTTCGCTCATATTTTCATTATTCATAGGGGTTTTCGTGGGGATTTTGGGATTTTTCCTTGCTCCATATCTTTTAAAATTAATGGGCACTCCTGACTCAATTATTGAAAATGCGACCATATATTTAAAGATATATTTCATTGGCGCGCCATTCTTGCTTGTTTATAACTTTGGCTCCCAATGTCTTAGAGCAATAGGCGATTCTCAACGTCCTCTTTATATCCTTTTTATTTCCGGTGCCGTAAACATTGCTTTCGACTTAATATTCGTAATTTGTTTCCATATGGATGTAATGGGGGTTGCCATTGCCACGATTATGTCCGAGGCAGTTTCCGCTATCCTTACCGTTTTATGGTTATGGTATAACAAAAAAGGCTATGTCCATATCAAATGGAAAGAAATGAGAATTGATAAAGGGTGCTTATCTAACGTCGTTCGTATTGGCTTACCAGCTGGAGTTCAAGCTCTTGGTTTCAATATTCCTAACGTTTTAATTCAATCAAGCTTATACACTATCAACAATTATTCAATTAATGGCGTCCTTATTTCCCAGGATGAAATTGTTGCAGGAAGCTCGGCTGCTTCACAAATTGAGGGATACGTGTATGCTTTTATTGACGCAGTCGCTATGGCTTGCATCTCCTTTGTCGGTCAGAATTATGGCGCCAAAAATAAAGATAACATTCGCAAAATATTCTGGTATTCAATGACATGGATGATGATTTTCTGGGGGGTATGTGCATTGATTGTTCTCCTTCTCCCATATCAAATTCTTGGTGTTTTCATTACTAAAGGTGAAACAGTTAAGGAAGAAAACGCTCTTGCTGCAGGAAAAGAGAGAATGTTCTTAATGATTTTCACTTATTGGCTTGATGGAATAATGGATGTTGCAGGGCAATATCTAAGAGGAATGAAAAAGAGCACTGCTCCTGCCTTAATTACCCTTCTTGGTGTTACTGGCACAAGAATCCTCTTCCTTTATACCCTCTTCCAATTAGAATATTTCCATACGATTTTCTGGCTCTACTTCACTTATCCTCTTAGCTGGGCTATCGTCGATCTTATTTATATTCCGGTCACGATCGTCCTTGAAAGAAAAGTCTTTAAGAGTTTTGAAGCACCAAATAAAGAAATAGCTACTCAGCCTCTTCAATAAACATTAGTTTTTATGGCCTTGCTTTGGCTTCTCCCAATGCAAGGCTTTTCTTATCGTGCGATAAACTAAGAAAGTAATTATAAAAACGCAGACGTCTTTAATAATATTTAGTGGCATTACGCCAAAGAAGGCGTATGACCATTCTAAATCGGTAATAAATGGAACGGCTTTTTGGCACATGCCTAAAAGTCTATCGGCAGGATATCCCATGACATTCATATAGAAAGGCAAGATCCAATATACATTTAGCGTCATTGCAACGAGTATTTGAAGGATGGTGGAAATTCCAAAGCCGATAAATACTCCTTTCATGTTACGAATCTTCTTATAAATGATTGTTGCAGGCAAAATATAGGCGCTAGAGAAAATAAAATCAGCAATTTCACCAACGCACATTGAGCGAGTCATTGGCAATTTGATTATTGTTTTAACAAGCAAAACAGTTTCTCCAACAATCGGCCCATAAGCATAGCCAGCAATCATCGCTGGAACCTCATCGAAGTGAAGACTCATGAAAGAAGGAACGAATGGCAATGATATTTGAAATATCGGAACGATATATAAGATCGTTGAAATGGCTGCAAAAACAGAAACTCTTGCAACGAATTTAACCCAATTGAATTCTCTATTTTCTTGATAACGAGAATAAACTTTTACCACGGCAACACAAAAAAGAAACAAAGCCGCAATTGATAGGTATGTCCAAACCTGACTCATAAAAAATCCTCCATATACTTCGGGGAGGATATTAGAATTTTATTAATTCTTCTTTCAATCCGGACTTTACCGTTGGCATTGGAATTACACCAATTCATGCTTACGCTCGTGGGCTTTACCACCAATCGACGAATTACACGTCACCCTGAAGTACGTTTCTACTTTAGGTTTTAAGCAAAGGCTTGTCAAGCACTATAAGAGGAAATCATCTCTATCTTCTTTGGAATCAAAATATAAAGTAACGGAATTTTTCTTTACCGTTATCTTACTTGCGCCTGTCTTCTTTTTTAAATCATCGATACACGGGGTGCCTATTTCTTTGTTTTGCATTTGTGAAACGAGATTTTCCGTATCTCTTACCGAGAGATTTTCTTCGTGAATCTTTTTGACGATTCCTTCCATCTTATCATCTGATAAAGAGGCGATGGCTTTAGCATGACCATAGCTTAATTTGCCATCCATTACTTCCTTTAAAACTTCATCAGGAAGGTGAAGGAGTCTTAAAATGTTTGTCACTTGGCTTCGAGAAAGGTGAGCCACTTCTCCTAATGTTGTTTGAGAATAAGAAAATTTTTCTTGCAAAGAAGAGAATATCAAAGCCATTTCAACGACATTGCCATCTCTTTGATCACGCGTATCAGCAAGGATCGTAAGTAACATTTCTTCATCTGAAACATCTTTGATAACGCATGGAACATAGGTAAGATTAGCTTCCTTAGCCCCCATAAAACGTTTTCTTCCCAAAATTAATTCATAATGATTTCCAGATGGACGAACCAACAAAGGGGAGAAAAAGCCCTTTTCTTTAATCGATTCGCCAAGGCTCTTAACCATATCTTTAGGAAAAGATACTTTTTTTACCACATGATTGTCATCAATCGAGGAAAGAAGAATGTTCTTTGAGGAAATTGAGGCATATTCTCTTTCCATTTCCGCGATAACGTCATTTTGCGAATAACGGGTTAGAAGGTCTTCGAGGGTAGGATTAGTTTTCTTTTTTGCCATATTCAAGAATCTCACGAGCTAAGGCGAAATAAGCTAAGGATCCTTTGGCCGATGGGCGATAGGTTGTGACTGCTTCGCCATGAGCGCTAGCTTCAGGAATCGAAATATTTCTAGGGATGACGGTTAAGAAAGTATTTTCTTTAAAAAGGCCTCTTACTTGTTGAGCAACTTCAGTGCAAAGAGAAGTATTAGACTCATACATAGTCAATAAGAAACCTTCAATTTTTAATACAGGGTTGTAGTCTTTTTGAATTTTTGTGATAGAGGAAAGAATCGAAGCAACTGCTTCCATGGCAAAATATTCGCATTGAACAGGAACTAAAACAGAGGTTGAAGCAACCAAGGCATTAAGACAAAGCAAACCTAAAGATGGTGGGCAATCGATTATGATGAAATCGTAACTTTCTTTTATTTTGCTTAATGCTTCCTTCAATAAGAAAAAAGGCTTAGAAACATCATGTGAAGAAATGTATGTATCAAGGGAAGCTAATCTTAAATTAGCTGGAACGATATCTAAATTCGGCAACGAGGTTGATTTAATAACAAGATTTATATCGGTTTGATTTGTAATGGCATCAAAAATCGTTAATGGCAGTTGAGTGACTTGAAAGCCTAAGCCTCTTGAGGCGTTGCCTTGCGAATCAAAATCAATAAGCAAAACTTTCTTGCCCGCTTTAGCTAAAGCACTAGAAAGATTGATGGCGGTTGTAGTCTTACCAACTCCACCTTTTTGGTTTGCTATTGAAATAATACGCGTACTCATATATTTATATTTTATTACTTATGCAATTTTATAAAAAGACTTGAAGATTTAATTATTTTCGCTACGTCCATAAAATGCCTAATATAAATTAAAAAGTACCTTAAACTATTTATTGCGAGTGGTTATAATTAACTCACATATGTTAAATTTTGCAATCAACGCCGAAAAGACCAGTCCGAAAAAGCAGGCCATCTTAAGAATATTATCCAAATATATTCCTTATTTTATTATTCTAGTTGCTTCGTTTTTGCCTTTTATTTGTTTCTTCCAATATGGAGAAAACATATCAAGCGGCGATGACGTCTACTGGCATAAGATGTGGGTATATGACTTAGCCGAAGGATGGAAAAATGGCTTCTTTGGCATTAGCCCATCACATGAATTAATGGGAAATCTTGGTGTCGGAACTTATTTGATGTATGCTCCCTTAAGCCATTCTATCGTCGCTTTGATTCATATTATTTTTCCTTTTATTAGCATTGTCACCTCTTGGAAGATAGTAATTATTGGCACAACATTCCTTATGGGTTGTTGGATGTATATGTTAGGGAAAAGGATTTGCAAAAACGACATTTGCGGATTGATGCTTGCCCTTATCCTTATATTCGCGCCATACCGCATTAATTGTATTCTTTACCGCGCCGCTTTCCCTGAATCAGTGGCAATGAGTTTTTATCCACTACTTTTCTTAGGCGTTTACGAAATAGGTCACAAGGACTATAGGCCTCAAGCATTTTTATGCTGCATTTTTGGGGTTTCGTGCTTAGTTTTATCTCATCCATATACTGCCTTAATTGGCGTTATCGCCGCTCTTGTTTATTTATTTTCACAATATAAAGGATTCATAGGTTTATTCAAAGACAAGGTCGCCTTCATTTATACATGCGCTACCATTCTAATAATCTTTTCTCTTGTTTCTTTCTATGTGTTTCCGATGATGCATTACACAAATTCAGGTCTCTACTGCGTGAGTGATAATCAACTAATGTGGACAAACATCGAGCACATCGTTGATTCAATGAAACAAAACGATCTTTTTAGTGGAGTCCTTCGTCCTGATTGGATTGATGATTTGGTTCCTAATAAATATCATTTTACAAATACATATAATGAATCTTCTCTTTCGTGGGGACTTGATTATCTCTATTTTGGAATTTTTGGTGCACTTGCCGTCTTTCTTCAATCTTTCTTTTCAAGCAAAAAGAAGCCTTATTTAGGAACCATATTAGCTATTGTTTCCTCCTTCTTCCCTTTAATTTTCACAAGAAGGCCAGAAATGTTAGTTATTCTTCCGCTCTTTGCCTTTTCTCTTTTGGTTATTGGTTTTTCAAAGAAAGAAGTTTGCGAACTAGAAATGTTAAAAAGAGACGCTCTTGATGAAGCTAAATCTCCAGAAATTTACGCCATCATAGTTTTAATCGTTTTCTCGTTTTTACTATTATTTTCCGGCTGGTTTTGGGAAAAACTCCCTGAAATCTTCCTTAACGCTCAATTCGCTTGGAGAGCGTGGGGACTAGCCTTCATTCTTATAATAATCTTTATTGGATATTTAGTTAGACCGTTTAGGCAAAAATTATATGTTCAAGGGGGTTTGGCTATGGTTTTTGCGATTTCTTTCTTATCTTGCATGGGTATAGTCGATAAGCGTTTTTGCCTCCAATCAGGGCAGAAAGGATCTAGCGAGCCAACAGCCCAAACAGTAAGAACATCAAGAGGCCAAGGATCACAAAACGAATACACTCCATTAGTCTTCCGCGATTCAAAGTACGTAAGCCAGTATTCCAATTCTTTATATAAAGAAATACGCAAAGAAATATATACTGGGAATGGAATTTCCTACCAATGGGGGATGGAAGACTATTTAACGCCAGTTTTTCTTGAAGGAAATGGAGAAGTCAAAATAACATCTTTAAATTCTCCTAACGCAACATTCGATATAACTGTAACAAGCTCTTCTTCCTTTGTGCAATTCCCTCAATTCTTCTTTGATGGTTATGAATTACAACTTGAAGGTGAGAATAATTACACCCTTAAAGGTGAAAATGTCGATGGCCTTCTTTCTTTCCATATTTCTGAAGGAACATATAAGGCTTCGCTAAAATGGGTAGGTCTTACCTCCTATAGAGTAGGTATGCCTCTATTCTTTGTTGGATTAGCTTCTTCTGTTGCTTTATATGCTGTTCCTAAAACTATTTCGTATATAAAGAAGAGAAAAGACTTAAAGAATCTAGAAAATGCCAATTGTTAAAAAAGCAACCAACAAGGGTTGCTTTTTCTTATAATGGCTTTTTAAGAATATCCGCATATTTGCGTGGATATTTTCTTTCTGTTTTCTTTCCTTTTTTAAGAAGAATGATCGTTCTTTCACCGTCGGAATTTGGCAAAGAGAGGAGGCGTGTATCAATATTTGTGATTGATAAGGATTTTATAGCGTTCGCTGCATTCTTGAGTTCGTCGTTTCCATGCGATCCCTTCATGGCGATGAAAGTTCCACCGATTTTTAGGAAAGGAACGCCTAATTCTAAGAGAATGCGAAGCTCTGCTACCGCTCTTGCCGTAACAAAATCAAATGATTCCTTAAATGAAGAAGGCAATTCTTCAATTCTAGCGTTAACTACTTTAACGTTCTTTAGCCCTAAAGCCTTTGATGCTTCTTCAAGGAAGGTGCATTTTTTCTTTGTTGCTTCAATAAGAGTAAATGAAACATCACTATAAACAATCGCCCAAACTAAGCCAGGGAATCCAGCGCCAGAGCCAAGATCTGCGACTTGTTTTCCTTTAGTTAACAAAGATGGATCGGAAGCAATCAAGCAATCGTAAAAATGCTTTTCGATGACATCTTCTTCATTCGTTATTGAGGTGAGATTGAATTTTTCATTCCAAGCCACTAGCAAATGAAAATACTCATTAAACTTCTGAATTATCTCATCAGATAAAATGATGCCTTTATCTTTGAGCAAGTTTCTCATTTCTTCGTAATTCATATAAGTCCTCTTTTCTTTAAGGTGATAATAAGAATCGAAATATCAGCAGGATTTACGCCCGATATTCTTGAAGCTTGTCCTAGAGTTATTGGGGATACCTTGCTTAGTTTTTCCCTTGCTTCCATTGCAAGTTCATCGATATGCATATAATCGAAATCTTTTGGAAGATGGATATTTTCCATTTTCATGGCTTTTTCCGCGTCTTTTTTCTCTTGTTGAATATAACCGTCATATTTTACTTTCGTTTCTAGGGAAAGAATTGATGCGTCATCGAAATCGAATTTATCAAGTTCTTTCATACAAGAGGCAATTTCTTTGTAATGGAGATTTGGACGTTTCAAAAGTTCAAGTCCTTTATGGCCAACGGATGTATCCGTGTAATTGTTCTCAAGAAGATATTTATTGATTCTTTCTTTATCGGAGACGTTTGTTTTTGCAAGGATTGAAATTGCTTCATCAATATCTTGATATTTCTTTAAGAATTTATTGTATCTCTCTTCTGAAATAAGTCCGATATCGTGGCCATGGGAACAAAGTCTAAGATCAGCATTATCATGTCTTAATAAAAGACGATATTCAGCTCTTGAGGAAAGCAAACGATAAGGTTCTTCTGTTCCTTTTGTTACCAAGTCATCAATCATAACGCCAATATAGGCTTCATCACGGCGTAAAATAAGCGGCTCTTTGCCTAATATTTTTAATGATGCGTTGATGCCTGCCATTAGACCTAGCGCAGCAGCCTCTTCGTATCCTGAGGTGCCACATATTTGTCCTGCACCATATAATCCATGATATTTTTTGATTTCTAGGGTGTAATCAAATTGCAAAGGACGAATTGCCTCATATTCAATTTCATATGAATATTTAAGGATTTTTGCATTCTCTAAGCCAGGCAAAGAATGAACCATCTTCTCTTGAAAAGAGTGTGGGAAGCCGGTTGAAAAACCTTGCAAATATATCGAATCGCCATCACGAAATTCCGGTTCAAGGAAGAGTTGATGACGTTCCTTATCTTTAAAACGAACCATCTTAGACTCAATGGCCGGGCAATAACGGGGTCCAGCCGCGACTATTGTCCCATTATAAAGAGCCGATTCTTCTAAATTGTCTAAGACTAATTGCTTTGTTTCTTTTGACGTATATATCAACCAGCATGGAAGTTGTTCTTCTAAAGGGGTGAATTCCTTTGTTTCATAGGAAAAGGCAAGTTCACCGCCCATTCCAGGTTGAATTAAGGCGTTAGAAAAATCGATGCTCTCTTTAGATATTCTTGGTGGGGTGCCTGTTTTAAGTCTAAATAAATCAAGGCCCATTTCTTTAAGAGAAGGAGCCAATCCATGGGATGCTTTTTCTCCATCAGGACCTCCTGGAACTACTTCTTTTCCGGAGATAAGAGTTGATTCCATATATGTTCCCGTGGTGATAATTACCGCTTTAGCAAATATTTCTTCGCCAGTTGCTAGCTTAACGCCAAAAACAGTATTTTCATCATGTAAAAGAGCGACAACTTCGCACTCTTTTATGGTGAGATTTTCCATTTTCTCAAGAACGCTTTGGACATAAGCCGGATAGCCAGCCTTATCAACTTGAGCACGAAGGCATTGGACGCCAGGCCCTTTGCCAGTATTTAGCATCTTTATTTGGAGTGGTTTATGGTCGGCGAATTTAGCCATCATTCCGCCTAAAGCGTCAATTTCTCTAACAACGATGCCTTTAGCCGAACCGCCTATATGTGGATTGCAAGGAGTGTTGGCAATCATCTTCTTATTTAGGGTGCACAAAAGAGTTTTTAAGCCCATATGTGCTGCGGCGGAAGATGCTTCGACTCCTGCATGTCCTCCACCAATAACAATTACGTCAAAATCGTATTTCATATTCTAACCTATTGAATCTGACATATCTAAAGCAATCAAACGGTTAAGTTCGATGGCATATTCCATTGGCAATTCTTTTGCGAATGGTTCAATGAAGCCCATGATAATCATTTGCGTTGCGTCTTCTTTTGAGATTCCTCTTGATTGAAGATAGAAAAGCTCATCTTCGGAAATCTTCGAAACGGTTGCCTCATGTTCAATGAAGCTTGAAGAATTGCGAATCTCGTTCTTTGGGTATGTGTCAGAGAATGATTTATTGTCGATAATCAAAGTATCGCATTCGACGTGAGCGTGAGAATTTTCGGCTGTTGGCATAATTCTAACCGTTCCTCTGAAATTAGCCGTTCCGCCATTCTTGCAAATAGATTTAGAAATGACTGTTGAGGAGGTGTTTTTCCCAATATGGATCATTCTTGAGCCGTTATCTTGGAATTGTCCTTTGCCTCCAACGGCGATGGAAATAGCATTTCCTTTTGCCCCATCTCCTTTAAGAATGCAAGCTGGGTATTTCATGTTTCTCATCGAGCCAATGTTTCCATCAACCCATTCCATTAAGCCATTTTCCATAACGAGGGCTCTTTGGGTAACAAGATTAACGATATTATTAGACCAGTTTTGAACGGTTGTGTAACGGCATCTAGCGTCTTTAAGAACAATTATTTCAACAACGGCAGCGTGAAGCGATTCTTTCGAATATATTGGGGCGGTGCATCCCTCAACATAATTAATTGAGGAACCTTCGTCACAAATGATTAAAGATCTTTCGAATTGCCCTGATTTTTCGTTATTGATACGGAAATAGGATTGGAGAGGCTTATCTAAATGAACGCCTTTTGGAACGTAGATAAAGGAACCGCCAGACCAAACGGCAGCGTTTAAAGCGGCAAATTTGTTATCGCCAATCGGGACGACGGTACCAAAATATTTCTTGAATAAATCAGGGAATAATTGGAGACCCATGTCAGTGGATAGGAAAATGACGCCTTTCTTTTGGACCTCATCAAGCATGTTATGATAAACAACTTCTGATTCATATTGCGTTGTAACGCCAGAAAGGAATTTTTGTTCCGCTTCAGGGATGCCTAATTTGCTAAAAGTGTTTTTGATGGCCTCAGGCACTTCATTCCAGCTTTGTTTCTCTGTATTGGCATATCTTGTGTAATAAGTGTATGAATCGAAATCAAGGAAAGAGAGATCTGGGCCATACGATGGCATAGGATAATTCTCAAAAGCTTTTAAAGCCTTAAGACGGTATTCAAGCATCCACTCAGGCTCATTTTTGATTTTAGAGATTTCGCGAATAACGTTTTCATTTAAGCCTTTTCCAGTGGTAAAAATGGAATTTGCATCCGTTTTAAAATCATATTTATATTCACCTTCAAGGAAGGACGTATCTTTATTATCAGCCATTATTTCCCCTCCTTTTCGTCTTTTTCAAGCATTTCGCGCATGCTAGTCCAACCCATGGTTGCGCAATGGATGCGGGCTGCTTGTTTGCCAGTGTTAACGAAAACCAACGCCTCATCTAAAACGGAGTCGTCATATTCTTTTTCTTCGATCATGTTTAAATATTGAGTGATGGTATATAAGGCATCCTTATAATCGTTTCCAATCACTCTATCGCACATGATATCGGTTGAGGCTGAAGAAATCGTGCAAGCAACTCCTTCCCATCTTGCATCGATTATTTTTCCGTCTTTCGCTAAAAGATATAAATCAAAATCATCAATGCAATTGGTGCTAGAAGCATGAAGCTTTTCGTAGGCGCTTTCATTTTCTGGCACCCCTTTATGTCTTGGGGAAGAATAGTGATCCATGATGATTTCCCTCATCATCATTGGGGTTAATTCAAAAGTAGGCATCTAAGAAATCCTTTCCATGCTTGATAGCATCAGCTAAAGCATCAATATCTTCTTTGGTCGTGTAAATATAGAAACTCGCTCTAACAGTCGCTGGCGTTCCTAAAAATTCGTTGAGGGCTTTTGCGCAATGCTGACCACTTCTACATGCAATTCCCTTGCTATTTAAGAAAGTTGCAGCATCTTGGGCAAAAACGTCTTTGATATTAAAAGTGACAATACCAGATTCGCTGTTTTCGTTATAAATGATGGCATTATTAGTCTCTTTTATTTTTTCGATTGCGTATTTCTTTAATTCTTTTTCGTGCTTATTGATTTCATCCATCCCTAACGAAGAAAGATAATCAATAGCGGCACCAAGGCCGTAAATTCCTTCAATATTAATTGTTCCTGCTTCAAAACGTGCTGGAGGTGGTAACAAAGTAAATAACCCGCATGAATTGAACTTATCATTCATCCCTCCGCCAACAAGATAAGGGTTCATTTTTTCAAGAAGTTCATATTTTCCGTATAAGACACCGATTCCCGTAGGTCCACACATCTTATGTCCGGAAAAAGAAAGGAAATCACAATCGAGATCTTGGACATCGATTTTCATATGCGGAACGGATTGAGCTCCATCTAAAGAAAATATAGCACCCGCTTCATGAATGATTTTTGCCGCTTCCTTAACTGGCAAAACATATCCCAAAACATTAGTGACATGAGCCAAAGAAACGATTTTCGTGTGGGAATTGATGGCTTTTTTTAGATTTTCAAGCGTGACTTTGCCTTCTTTGTCTAATTCGATGAATTTAACGATTGCGCCAGTTTCTTTAGCGATGACATACCATGGCAAAACGTTTGAAGCGTGTTCTCCTTCATCAATAAGAATTTCATCTCCCTCATGAAGATATTTTGCGCCATATCCATAAGCGACAAGATTTAATGATGACGTTGCACCTGAGGTAAAAACGATCTCATTAGAGCTTTTTGCATTAATGAAAGAAGCAATTTTCTCTCTTGTTTTAAGGATTCTTTGATCGGCGTTATAGCAAAGATCGTAATCTCCGCGATGGGAATTCGACGTTTCGAATTCATAATAGCGTTTGACTGCATCAAGGACGCAGTAAGGCTTAAATGTAGTCGAGGAATTGTCTAAAAAGACAAGGGGTTTTCCTTGCATGCTAATTTTATTAGCAAACATCGGGAAATCTTTGCGGATTTCTTTTGAATCTAACATATCAAATTTCTCCCTCGATGATAGAATCGATACGTTTGATAACCTCTTCGTCAGTAAAGTATTCTTCTATTGGCTTAAGGTATCCAAGAGCAATAAGACGTTTGGCTTCTTCTTCAGATAAACCACGCGATTCAAGATAGAAAAGATGCTCTTCGTTTAGTTTTCCAACAATAGCCGCGTGGCTAGCAACGACGTCATTATCCGAAATTTTTAAGAATGGCGAAGCAAGGCCGTCTGCTTCTGGATCAAAAACGATAATTTTCGCTTCTTGACGCGTTTTTGCTTTCTCTGCGCCATTAACGATTTCGGAAGTTCCAGTGAAGGTTATTTTAGATGAGTTTCTAGCGATTCCGTAATTACTCATTAACGCTTCGGTGTGTCTAGCAAGATGATTTACCGAGGTTTCATATACCTTTTTTGCATTTTTGAACGACAAAGAGGCAAGATGCCAGTTAGCAACGCTTCCTTCGCCTAAAAGGTTAACAACGATATTAAATAAGCAGGATTCGCTGGTGAAATCGGCCATTGCACCAAGAAAAGTCGCTCCCTCATGAACATTGATTGTAATGTTTGATTTTGGCGGTATTTTTTCAAAACAGGCTAAATTCAACTGATAAGTAGAATTAGCAGGGACATCAATCGTTAACTCTTCTGGATACGAATCCAAATAGAGGCTGTATTTTGAATTATTTTCCATCTTTACTTGTCCCGACTCTTGTAGCGCAAGCACCAATAGAAACATCATTCATTGGAGCGCCTACTTCTTTTTCGATATTGATATTCAATTCATGCTTAAGCCATTCATAGCCTTGAGCATCAACTTTTTCGTATAATTCTGGTCCGCCTTCTAAAACTACGCGGCCATTGATGAGGACTGCTGTTCTAGTAGGTTTAACCATCTCTAGAAGTCTTGCATAGTGTGAAATCATTAAGAATGCAGTTCCTTTTGATTGTTGTTTTTTGATTGTTTCTGCAACAACGTTCATTGCATCAACATCCAAACCAGAGTCAATTTCATCTAGCATGGCGATTTTTGGTTCAAGAAGTTCCATTTGAAGAATTTCGTTACGTTTCTTTTCACCACCAGAAAAACCTTCATTAAGATTCCTTTTGCTCATCTCAAAAGGAATTCCCATATCTTTATAAGCATTTTGCAAAGCGTTATAGAATTGGAAAAGACTCATAGGTTTTTCACGATGGGCATTCATTGCGGCCTTATAAAAATCAGCGCTATTAAGCCCAGGAATCTCAGCTGGATATTGCATAGCCAAGAATAAGCCAATCTTGCTCCTTTGGTCTGGGCTCATCGCTAAAACATCTTGTCCATCGTAACTGATTTCGCCATCTGTTACAGTGTAGCGGGGATTGCCCATAATTACGGCTAATAAAGTAGACTTACCATGACCATTTGGGCCAAGTAAAGCTAAAGTTTCGCCATCTTTTATTTCCAAGTTGACGCCTTTAAGAATCTCGACGTCTTTGACTGATGCATGTAAATTTTTTATCACTAATGAAGACATAAATTTCCTCCGAAATGCAATGTATTTTAAGTCTCGTGTATGCGTGCGAGCAAACAATATGATAAAAAAATTAAAATTTCTTTTTTCAGTTGACTGGTTATTGTTAAATATTTCAGAATGAATAATTTCATCGTAAGAAAAACACTTCATTGAATAAATAATTTATCTAATAAGATTTTTAAAAGATATTTTCTATATATTTACATAGTCTTTAAATTTTCAAATTAATCGATAACTCTTATTCACAGATTGCTTTCATTAAATTTCCGTATATTTATATTGACTATTATAAGTAAATGAAAATATTAGTTATATCAAACCGAGTGAATTCAGAAAATGCATTTGAATTTTGCGAAGAAGAGAATCCAACAATTTGCTCAATTTTTGCCATTTTTCTAAAAGTTTCGAGCACGTACGCGCAAAATTGCTTGCAAGCATTCTCTTATGAGAATAAACTTATTTAGCATGTTTGTAGAAGGAGGACGAGTCCACACTTATGAAAAGTAAAAAATGTGCCCTCGGTTTTGTAGCCGCTCTCGCTGCCATAACGGGATTGGCAAGCTGCGATCAAGCAACAGAAGGTAAAGATGGAGCAATATTCACCTATACCGATGCTAACGGACACCGCACAAGCTACACTACTGACGACCTATTAAAGAACTACAGCCAAAACAGTTCATCTTTGAGCACTGAATTTGACAAGATTTACGAAGCTTTAATTCGTCACTATTATGAAACAACAGGCAAGAGCAAACTTGCCACCCTTGAGTCAGAGGCAACTCAAGAATTATTGAACGACAAATTAACCGCTCAAACCAATGCTGATAGCAATGGAACGACATATGAGCAAGAATTTGAGACAATTCTCAATTCCAACAATGTCGATAATGCAAGCGAACTTTGGCAAAAACACCTTTACGAAAAGGAAAAAGATCTCTTCGAAACTGATATCTATGAAAACTTCAACCTCGGCTCTGCCTCAGGTATCAATGGATATGAAGTTCTTCGTGATGGTGGATATTACACCACAGACGGAACTCATCACAGTATGTTCGATTTCCAATCGACCGACTATGGCGATGTTCAAGATGGCTGGCTCAAAGACCAAATGCCATACGAAATCCGTCACATCTTGGTTAAGTTAAACTCTGGTTCAAACAAGAGCTACACTCAAGATAAGATCACCGAACCAACTGCAACTGGCGAAGGTGGAGAAGTCACAAAACTCACCACAGTCTTAAAAGGCTTAGCTGGTGCATCCACTTCTTCTGATAGCCTTTCCGGTCTTGATGATGACGAAAGAAAGACTTTCGATTCTTTATCAAGCTATTCCGATGATGATGGTTCTAAGGCTGCATTCGGCGAATATTCAAAATCTGGCGAAGGTCCTATGACCAAATCCCAAAATTCTGAATTAGTTCACGAATTTATCTATGGCGTTTATGCATTTGAATCTCTTTATAATGTAAGGAATAATGATTCTACCAAGAACGCTTATGGTGCTGAGAATTCTTACCGCATCGCTCCTGGTTTAAAGCAAGATGCCACAAGCCAAGCTGATGTCGACACAAATTTAACCGTGCTTGACGAAAACGGAAACAGCACAACTGTTTACGACTATTTCAAGAATTCTGGAGTTGGAACAATCCCATTTGGCGCGATTATGGCTCTCGCCGATGCTGGAAAGATCGAAACTGACGATTCCACCTCAAAGGGTAAGGTTAATGAAGGTAACGAAGCCTTCTATCCCCGTAACGTTATTTATAATAAGTATTTTAATAAGCACAACGTTTGCGTTATCACTCCAAACGCTATCGCTTATAATGCCGTAAAGATTTATAACGATGATGGATCTTTATCCGATACATATCGTGCAACTTGGGCAAATAGCGAAACACTCGCTTCCGCTCAAAGCGCAATGAACGAATTCTATGATTCAACAAATCATACATTGAAAGGTCCTGAAAGCACCGAGGGTGTTTATACATCCCAATTCGGTAACCTCCCAGGCTTCCAAGTCAACACCCAAGACATTCTTCCACAATTCACAAACAACGTTTTAACTGATTCTGATGGTGAAATTGTCTTAGCTGTTCGCGCAGGCGCTTCCTCTTATCAAGGCATCCATTTAATAACAGTTAAACGTTCTGCCTTATCTGAGTATGGCGTTACTTTCGATACAAGCACAAAGACAACGAAAGAAAATACTCTTGCTGATGTTGGAACAGAAACGAATGGAAAAATCACCTACACAAAGAATTCTCCATCCCTTTCTGACTACTACAGCATCTACACACCAGATAGCAACAACTATCCAACATACGGCGATGCAAAAGAAAAGATGTCAACATACGTTAACTACAACGTCCATGACAATTCCGAATATGCAACCCGTGCCGGTTGGATCACTTCCGCTATCAAATCTGGTTTCTCCGATAATCTTTCAAGTTACTTATTCCAATTCTTAGTGGAAAGCAACAAGATTGAATTTACCAATAAAGAAATCGGTGAATCCGTTAAGAATTACATCAAAGTCAAACGTCAATCCGTTTCTGATACCGCTCATAAGACATGGGCCGACAATTGGAAAGAATACGCCGAGCAACTCGTTGCCCAAAACGAGGAAAGAAGCGTTGGCTATACTGCAACAGGCGCCAACGGCAATTCCAAGCTTTTAACTGAAGCTGCCGCTATCGAATTCGGCAACCCAAGAAAGCAAGCAACGGGATACACACTCTGGCAAAAAGGAGGAGCGTGCTACTACGCTACAACAACCAATGACTAAGAAACATTTATTAGCTTTAGGAGCAATCGCTTGCTCCATCTTCTCGCTTGCTTCTTGCGATAAAATCGAAGCATCCTTAACGCCAGCAGAAGCAAACGGAAAGGTTCTTAACATTGATCAAACCAATGCAAACACCCTCCAAGACATCTATGATGCATTAATCACTTCCGGTAATTCCAATTCCGAAAAGGTTCTTAATAACATCCTTTATATCTACGCTGAATCATTGTTTGGCTCATTCTTAAGCAAAAATGACACCAAAGGCGTTAAAGATGTCGTTGCTACTTATTTAACCGATACAAGCAACACCACTGAAATTGATAATTTCATCAATGCACACGTTGCATATAAGGTTACTAAAGACGGTCAAGTTGATATGGCCGCATCAAGAGTTCGTGTCGTTAATTTCTATAACGATATTCTCTATCGCGTCTATACAACCTTCCTTGGCTATGTCACAAACACATCTTACCAAGAAAGAAATCTCTTCAATGAAGATAAGTTCTATGATGCACAAATCAAAGCCTATTACAAATTAGGCGAAGAGCATTATGAAGACTATAAGCAAGTTGAAGGTGACATGGTCATCAATGAAGATAACCCTGGCGATAAGGACGGTTTAAGCAATACGTATATCGACAAATATTTCAAAAATATTTGGGTTACATATGGCGAATATATTGAATTAAACGTCCTCCCAGATCTTTATCGCAATGAACTTACAACTGAATACATGTATACGCAAAACGATGCGCAAATCAATTTAACTGCTGCTCGTAATGTCGAATACATCAGTCTTTCTAGCAACGCTGAATATACCGACGCTGTTAAAGACCTCATGAACCAATATTGTGCTAAAGTCATCGAAGCTAAGAAGATGGACACATATGGTTTCTCCTTCTTATCCTCCTTATATAAAGGAACCGATCAAGAATTAGTCACCGACAATCCAACAACTGAAGCTGGAAAATTAGCCAAAGAAATCTATGAAGCCGCTCACTGGACTCATAGAACAATCACCGTTGGTTCTAAGACAATCCACTACTATCTCCAATCTTCTCTTGGCACAATCTGTGCTAAGTATCAAACTCTTCTCAATCAAACAACACGTGATGATTCAGATGCCAATTCCGTCTATTCTGATTTCACAAATTCCGGATCTTATAGCAAGGAAACTGGCTTCAACATCAAGATGCAAGCTTTGATTGCCGAAGGACACACTACACAAGGTTGGTATACTTCCGGTGGACTTTCTGCACTTCCATCATCATTAAGCACCCGTGTCTTCAAAACAGCTGTTGCAAATGAAGTAGATGCTCATACAGATGATTATGCAGGCAATTACGGACGTTATGTCGGTGGAAAATATTTCTTAACTCCAGCAACATATGCCGAAAGTGAGAAATATCCATATCTCGTTCAAGATGGTTCAAACTATGTCATCGTTTGGGTCAAGGAAGCAACAAAAGCTTCTAAGTTCGTTACTTCCACGGACGAAAAGGACTTCTACTATGACAAGCGTGGAACATTGGTTGCAGAGAAGATCGCCCGTAAGGTCGCTTATTCCCTCTCTTCAATCGATACATGGAAATCTGATGCAAAACAATATTACGTCCAACAAATGGCCGTTATGTATCACGATGACTATGTCTATGCCTATTTCAAGAGTCAATTCCCAGATCTCTTTGATTAATCAAAAATAGTCATATAATATAGGGGCAGGTAATCCTGTCCCTTTTTCAATAGAAAGAAGAAAAAATATGAACGATGTATTTTGCAAAATTATCAAAGGTGAAATTCCTTCAACTAAAGTTTACGAAGATGATGATGTCTTAGCCATCTTAGACGTATCGCAAGTAACTAGAGGCCACACTTTAGTTATGCCAAAAAAGCATTATGCTAATATGCTTGATTGCCCAAGCGATATCCTCCATAAAGTTATGGACGTCGCACAAAGAATCGGTCAAGCCGATATGCTAGTCTTAGGCGCTTCAGGAATTAACATTCTATCAAATGCTGGTGAAGCAGCTGGACAAAGCGTTCCTCATTTCCATGTTCATGTCATCCCTAGATACGCCGGGGAAGATAGCAACTTCCAACTCGAAATGAAAGAAAGCGATACAAGCAAGATGAATCTTCCTGCTTTAGCAAACGAAATTTCAAGCAAGTTAAAATAAGCGTTAAAAAGCCTAGAAATAAATCTAGGCTTTTATTTTTTATCGTCTTCGTATTTAGGAACGTAGAATGAATGATTATCCATTGCGAATATACGTTCCGTCCAATCGCCAGGATTGACGTTTTCCTCTGCTTTAAGGATAACATTCATCTTAGCATCGAAATCATCAATAGAAGCCAAAACAAAGGCCTCTCGTGTCAAAGGAGGAACTGGCGATCCGAATTCAGGTTTGCTATGGTGAGAAAGAATCATATGTTCTAATAACATAGGGGTTTCACCGGTGATTTTTAGATTTTCAGCAGCCATCCTTATTTCTGAAACCATAATAGATATATGGCCTAAAAGTTTTCCTTCATCGGTATATTTTGTTGCAACAGGGCCAGAGAGTTCTAACGTTTTCCCTAAATCATGAATTAAGGCACCAGCGATAACGAAATCACGATTGATTTCAGGGTAAAGTTTACAAACCACTTCAGCCATATTTGCCATGGAAACTGAGTGATATAAAAGGCCTGAAGCAAAAGCGTGATGATTTCTTACTGCAGCTGGATATGTAACATAGGAATCATGGAATTTATTGATTAAATAGGAAGTTAACGTTTTTAAGTCTCCTTCTTTTAGGGAATCAATATATCCATATAGTTTTTTCTCTAATTCTTCTTCTTTAACGGGTGAGGAAGGAACAAATAACGTGACATCGATGCTATCCTTATCTAAAAGAGAGCCACTAAGGATTTTCATTTGAAGATGATCACGATAATTTAAGACATCTCCTTCAATCTTGATGATATTTCCTGTTACGAAAACATTCAAATCCTCTGGTAAGATATCCCATTTCTTCCCTTCAATGGTTCCTGAAGCGTCTTGCAAAGTTATATTTAGATAATTCTTCCCCGCAGTTGTAACGCATTTAGCGGCTGAAGCAATCAAATATTGAGCATTAATGTGCATTCCATCTTGTAAATCTTTAATCATATTCATTACCATCCATTACATTTTTTATTTCACTAGTATTGTAACCCTTTCTCAATAAAGCAGCATAGATACGTCTGCGTGATTCATATTCTGAATACTTTGAGGAATATTTGGCTAATAAGGCCGAATAATCTTTTTGAAGTTTTTTGTTGATGAGTTCTTTGTCTGCCTTATAGAAAGAAACGGCCTTTAAAGCATCAGCTTTGCTAAAACCTCTAATCATAAGGGCGCTAATGGCTTTTCTTTTCTTTTCGCTTAAGGTTAGTGAAGCGTATTTTCTTTCAATTAACGAGGCATATTTCTTTGCGTTTTCTTCTTCTAAATTAAATTTCAAGGAGTTAACGATATCCTCGCTAATCATCTTTTTGTTAAGGAGGTCGTTTCTGATTCTTAGCTTGCCGTAAAGCTGTCCCTCTTTTTCCTCTTTGTATTCTTTAGCTAAAGACATATCATCAAGGAAACCGTTATTTTTTAGACGTGCGATTATATATGATGGGCTTTCTCCTTCAGGGAGATCTTTCTTTATCTTTTCTTTTATTTGATATGAGCTATAGGAACCTTTCAAAGCTAAAGATAGGGCATGCGTGTATGCTTTTTCACTATCTGATAACTTCTTTAAGTCTAAATATTCTTTTGTGGAAATTTGTTTTCCGACATATAAATAATGATCAGTAAACGCATCCAAAGAAAGAGTTAGAGATTCCAATCCGAAAGAAACTAAATATTGTTTCTTCTTTTTATTTTCGACGATTGATGTAATAGTCTTTTCCATAAATTTACCAATCGCGTTTTATTGCTCTTTCGTAAACGTGCTTGACGCGTTCATAAAATTTATCAATCGAATAATCGCTTAGCCCTTCAATTGCAGCATTACGAACTCTTTCTTTGTCTTTTTCATCCATATTTATAACGAAATTGAGTTTCTTTGCCATATCATCCTCATCAAGGAAGAAAAAGCCATTTTTCCCATCGTTAATGGTTGCAAGCAATGTGTCGTCATATCTAGCCATAAGCAAAACGCTTGAGGCCATCGCTTCCATGAAAGTCAAACCTTGTGTTTCGGTTATCGAAGCAGAGACAAAAAGATCGCCAACCTGATAATAAAGAGGAGTTTCAGTAGGTTTTACCGGGCCGAAAAATTTAACGTTATTGGCAATCCCTAACTCTTCGACTAATTTATTTAATTCGTCAAATGCAGGTCCTCCTCCAACGATTACGAAAACCGTTTTTCTTTTTGGAGATGTTTTTAGATATTTAGCATAGCCTTTTAAACAAATGTCGATGCTTTTTTCTTTAGCGACTCTTCCTAAAGAAAGTATTACGAAAGTGTCATCGCTTATGCCATGTGCTTTTTTGATTTCTTTTACCTTTTCTTGATCGACATTCTCTTTGGCGAATTTACTAAAATCAATACCAGTAGGAATTACATTTATATAAGAATCAACGCCAATTGATCGCATATATTCTTTTGTCTTAACAGAAGGAGTGATAAATTCCGTGGCAACGCTGGATTTATAGCGAACATAGGAGCGAACAATTCCTTTAGCAACACGGTCAAGATAGCCTCTTGTCGCATAATAAGTGTAGTCTTCTAATGCAGTATGAAAGGTGTAAACAACAGGCACCCCTAGCTGTTTAGCGAGTAAAAAACCAAATTGGCCAATACCGGCATCGGTTTGGATATGAATAACATCCGGTTTAAATTTCATGATTATTTTTTTAGCGTTTGGCGAAAAAAGACCGGCGATTCGATAATCGTACATCTTCATTTTAAATCCTGGCAAACGTAAAAAATCTCCATCTAAGCACATCTCATTGCCATATGGGTTGGTTGTGCAAACCATTATTTCTTCGCCATTCTTTTTGAATGCGTCATATAGGGTTCCACTAGAGGTTGCCACGCCATTAATTTCTGGCGGAAAGGTATCGCTGAAAATGATAGGTCTCATAAAAATTACCTTTCCTTAGTTGGGAAATCAGTGACGATATAGTCATCTCCCGTTTCCTGTCCGTAATCTTTAAGCGTAAAATTGCTCATTACTTTCTTTCTAACCGCCGCTCTTGATAACTGTTTTGTTTCAAATAAGGTGTCGGAAGAATGTTTTCTTTCAGCATAAGTGTCTAATTGTAAATTGACAAATGTTTGTCTGTTGGCATATGAATAATCCTCTTTTGGTCTTGAGTGATACAAGGCTGCGACAACGCCTGAGACAATAACGATTAAATGGTATGTTGCCACACGCCAAATAATCTGGGCTGCAACAATGTTAGATGACGCACTTCTTGTGATGACAAGCGATCCATTAACAACCGCTTGCGTTTCAACATAGAATCCTGAAAACATGAAATTAAAGAATAATTCCGAAACACCAGCCGAGCCAGGAAGAGGCATTAAACCCGTTACCATTTGATGGAAAGCACTACGGCAAGCGCAATCAAAGAACATTCTAATATCAAATCCTTCATTTGGTCCGAAAGCGCCAAGAGCAAGGCCAGAAAAATAAGGAATTGAGAACCTAAGCATCAATATCAATAACATTGAAATATAGATGAATACCGTTACAGGTACATTTGATTGAAGACGTTTTAATTCTATTTTGAAGTTCTCAACTTGCACGCGAAGATTTTCTCTTGTCTTATCAGGATTCTTCAAAATTCTAATTTTCCCTAAAAAACCAACGATGTAATGCATGATGAAGTTATGGAAATGATGGGAATAACTCATTAAAAATAGGCCAAGAATAACGGCTAAATTTAAGCCAAATCCAATAATGATTAGCGGTAACATCGTAACTGTTCCATCCCAGCCAAACAAATCTACATTTGGGATTTTGAAAGATCCAATGGATGCGATAGCGTTCCACTCAAACAAAATAGCAATGACATCGAAAGAAATTAAGGCAGTTTGGTAGATGATAAACCACATGACCATGATCGATGCGGCATTAGATACCTCAATGCCTTGTTTTTTAAGGGTGTAAACTTGCATTACTTGGCCACCAGATGCACCAGGCGTAACATTGTTATAAAAAGCGCCGATCATCGAATTAGCCAAGCCTTGATGAAAATAATAATGCCTTGTGTAAAGACGGCAGAAAACAACCATTACCAACGCTTCAAGACAATAAGTAATAAACATAACCCCAACGATAATAAGCAAATACATCGGCGAGCAAGTCGTTAAAGCAGCCCAAATTTGTCTTATGCCAGAAAGAATATCGCCCTCACCTGCGCTATAAAACGAGATGAATAAAGTAACGACGGTTAAAACTAAAACTAAGCCAAATGATATGATGTATGACTTCTTTTTAGACTTTTCTTTCTTTTTGCCTTTGAGATTTTTTTCAGCCATAGAATAAATAGTTTCTAAGAAACTATGTTATTTTAGCATGGTAATAGGTTTATTGGTAGATATTAAGAAAGAAGGAAAGCGATATCTTCCTCGGTTAAGGAGGAAATGGCGTTATCTCCTGATTTTATGAGATCATCATATAGAGTCTTTTTATATTTTTGCAAAAGGAGAACCTTTTCCTCAATTGAATTATGGCAAATAAGTTTTAAAACGGTTACCGGGCGAGTTTGGCCAAGGCGGTGGGCGCGGTCAGTTGCTTGCTCTTCGGAGGCGATATTCCACCAAGGATCAAGATGAATAACAATGTCTGCACCAGCTAAATTAAGGCCAGTTCCGCCAGCTTTTAAGGAAACGAGCATAATTGAAACATCCTCTTCCTTATTGAATTTGTTCGCTAATTCCAAACGATCTTTTGCTTCCGTTTTGCCGTTTATGTAATACGAAGGCATGCCATTTTCTTTGAGATTTAAACTAACGTTATCAAGAACTTTAGTAAAAGAAGAGAAAATCAACACTTTGTGTCCATTAGAAACGCTTTGCTTAGCATATTCAATGATGTATGACATTTTGCTTGATATAGTCTTAAAACCATCAAAGAAAGAGCCTGCATCGACGCATATCTCTCTTAATGAAGTAAGTATAGGCAAGAAGCTAAATGCCGAAAATCTATCATGCGAGGTTGATGTTTTGTCTTTGGATTCTTTTAATTCTTTCTTAGCTTTTTCAAGCGTTGAATCATAAAGCATCCTTGATTCATCATCCATCGTAATTGTAACAACTCGCGTTTCTTTCTTAGGGAGTTCTTTGAGAACTTCTTGTTTTGTTCTTCTAAGTAAAAAAGGCGAGATTCGTTTTCTTAATGAAGAACGCGCTTCTTGCTGATTACCTGCTAAAACATATCTTGTTTTGAAAACGCCATAAGTATTCAAGTAATTCGGCATCAAAAAATCAAAAATCGACCACAAATCCCCCATGGAATTTTCAATAGGCGTTCCAGTAAGAGCGAATTTAGAAACGCAGTGAATGTTTCTTACGGCCTTTGATTTTAATGTTTTGAAATTCTTAATCAATTGGGCTTCGTCGGTAATAAGAACCTCAAATTCATGTTTAGAATAATATGAAAGATCGTTTCTTAATGAATCGTAGGATGTAATATAAGCCGCTTCTTCATTTTTATCGATTGAAGAAATAATCTCCAATCTTCTTTCTTTGCTTCCATCGATTACTTTTACCTTGGCGTCTTTCTTCCATTTAAGGAATTCTTTTTCCCAGTTATAGATAACGCTTTTTGGAGCAACTATCAAAAATGGTTTATGAGATTTTATCGAATAAAGGAAGGCAATTGTTTCTAGGGTCTTCCCTAACCCCATATCATCGGCAAGTATTCCGCCCAAATGATTTTTGTATAAAGTGTATAGCCATAATACAGCCGTTTTTTGATATGGCCTTAAATATGACGCGACATCTTCGGAGATTGCTAGATCTGTGTCTTTGAAATCTTTAATTTCTAAAAACGCTTGTTTTAATGAAAGGTTCTCTTCAAGACTGATTTGGCCATTTTTATATTCATCATCCAAACGGAACGCTTCAGAGATCGCTAAATGATCATTAGCAAAATTATCATCAAGTTTTTCTTTCTTCTTAAGTTCGTTTAATTCGCTAATTTTTGGATCATCAAGCAAAATGATGTTATCGCCTAAAAGGAAATACGTCTGTTTTTTCTTATAAGCCGCTAGAATCAAATTCAATTGAGCGTCGCTAAATTGTTTAGATTTAACTTTCAAAGAAAGCCAATCTTCATGACGTTCGATATGTAAATTAATGCCTTCAATTCTAGTTATTTTAACTGCGGAAAGTTTTTTCGAAAGATAGACTTTCGCTCTTTCCTTTAAAAGGGTTAAATCACTTTTTAAGAATTTAAGGGAATCTTTCTGATTCTCTTGAACTCCATCTTCTATTCCTCCAATAGCACTTAACGCGGCTAAATAGAGATTGATTTCTGAAGCAAATGACGTATTTAGCATTGCTTCTCTTTTAGCGATCTTCCTACCAGAAAGGGAATATTCAGTTTTAAAAGACAACGATCCTTTTTCTGATATGTCCACATAAAGAGCGATGCCAAAACGAGCGTCGTTTTCTTCTTCCTCTTTTAAGGATGAAGACAATACGGCATTCTTTTTGAAAATATCCTCAACAAAAGAATAATCGGATAAACGATGCTTAACAAAGAAAGCAAAGATTTTTTTCGAGGTTGGATTTGCAAAATGATAAAGAGTTATAACATTAGAAAGGTCATCAAAATAAACGAGGCATTTTTTGAGAACGAGACTTTGGCAATGCAAATTGTCCTTGATTTGTGGGATTAAATCTATGTCACCGTTCTTTTTATATTTGAAACCGGCTTTTCCGATGTCTTTCATTATGTAATAGGAGGATCCATTCCAAAAAATATTTTCTCCTAGCATTATTTCAACAACATCGGCAAATTGATCTTCATTCAAAAGCATCTCATTAGATATAAAATCATTGGAAGATCTTGCGATAATTTCGAGGTATTTGAGTATTGATTGTCCTTTTTCTTGGAAAAGAGAATGTTCAAGTGAATACGTTACAGAATGATATGAATATTCTTTTTCCTCAGAATAAGCGTTAAGAAAAGAAACAATTTGATAGACTGGGATCTTTTTTTCGCGTCCATCCCACAATTCCAAAGAGCAGTAAAAATCGTTGTTATCTTTTCTAAGACGAACTACTACCTCCCATGTTTTTGCAGATGGTTTTAAAGCAGTTTTTTCTAAAGGAAGAGCCTCTTCTCCATCATGGAAGATAGAAAGAAATTCCTCCCTTAGTTTCCTTCTTGTACTTATTTCTCCATCTTCTAAGAAAGGAATAGTGTTTAACGTGTCAAATAACGTTGAATAATAGCTTCGTAACGTTTCGCTAGACGCATCATCTTCTTTTTTAAAAAGATATGCATACAAAGCTTTTTCTTCATTTGATGGTTCATTATTCGGCTCTTCGTCTAATAAGCCATTCGACGATACCGATATAGAAATATAAGGGGTTAATTTATTAGAAGAGAAATCAGTCAAAAACGCTTCATAAATAAGTTTTTCCTTTATCTCATCATAATGAAAAACTATATGATATCTACCATCTTTAATTTGCTCTAAAAAAGATGACACGTCTTTCGAAGAAAGATAGTATTCAACGATTTCCCTCCCTCTTTCTTTTGCACGGCTTATAAACATACCTTCAGCCCTCCATAAGAGAAAGCGTTTATTCTCTTAAGCAAATCATTATTTTCAAGCAAATATAACCACACGCCTCGAGTCTTTTTCGTTTCTTTGTCGGCTAAAACTTCTTCCTTAAACAAATAATAGGAAAGAGAATCGTCACGGAGATAATCAAGATATAGCAAATAATAAAAGTAATCTTTATTACGGTTCTTCTTTGCTAATTCTCCTTTTATGTATTTATGGGCTATTTCGGTAAGTATGTGAATATCTTTTTTATCTTTTATGAAGGTTCTTGCAAGATATACGTCTTTTGGACTCAACGACTCATAGGAAAATGTTTCATATAGCTCTGGGAAAAATTCTTTGCCATCGATTAACAAAGCCGCGTTCAAATACGTTTTGTAAGAAATCGCCATCGACACCTGATAACGGATAGGGAAATATTCCTTATTCGAATATAGTTTCCGATAACGGAGATAATCATAAAAATCATCAGACGATTTCAAAATGGAGAAAGCTATAGATCTTGCTTCTTGAACTAAGCCATTATCCTTTAAAAAGGCAAAATCATCATCTTCAATTAAAGAGAAATTGCCCCTAGTTAAAAGAAGGCGCAAAACCACGAGCAAATCATCGTTGGAGCATTCTTTTTTAAATTCTTCTTTTGCAATAAGCAAATTTTCATCGCTAACCAATCTTGGGGAGACTTTCGTGAGCAAACAAGTGAATGAAGGCGAAAGGTAACGTGGCAAAGATTTTCCAGAAAGACACGTTAAAGCGGATTTAATTGAACGGTTCTCTTTTTGATATTCGCTAAGGATATATTCCTGCATTTGTTCACTAGTAGATTCGTCTTTAAGGAAGGAAGAGATGAAATTATATGTACCATCCGGAGAATCCTTTAAAGAATCTAGGGAAGATGAAATAATGCTTTTTAGGGCATCATGGTCAAATTTTGCTTTTTCGTTAAAGATATTATAACGTTGAACGAGGTTGCCATCAGAAAGGAGGCTTTCGCTCTTTGCCATTTTTGAAAGATATAAAACGATGAGGGACGTGTATTCGTTTTTGCTTAGATAAGGGAGAAAACCATTTATTTTATATGGCAATCCTTTGAATTCTTCGAGATTCTCAGAAAACGCCGTGGATGATATCTTTTTCTTTAAAGAGTCAAAAGGCTTCTCTTGCTTTTTCTTTTTCTCTTCTTCAACTTTGAACAATAACGCAACAACATGCTTGCAAAGAAAAGTGCACGGGCAAGAGCAAGAATAGCTTTCTACCTTATTATCTTTGATGGTTACATAGGTATCATAACAGCCTTCATTGCCTTCTACTTTTCCATAAAATATATGACTTTCAGCGTGGAAATTTGAAATTTTGCCATCTTCGTAATATTGTTTCCCTCTTTCGATGATTTTCGGAGAGACATTATGTAATTGTTCTAAATAGTTTGTCACGTAAATAGACTAACATAAACTAAAATTAAATAGTAGAAATTTATTAATAACAGCCAAGCAAAAAGAATCCGCCTGGCATTAGTTCAATATGGTCTTCATTGATTTTTATACAGTCATTTTCTTCTAACGAATTAAGCGTTTCCAATCTTTTTTCTTTAGTGATATTTCTTAAATCTTGATACTTTCTTTCTTTGATATCAAAAACAAGGAAATCGTTTTTATCCATATAAGAATTATGTGAGAGGAAATCTAGTGTTTCTCTTTCGTAAAGATTTAAGAAAGAACGGACCCCT
>CAVIJE010000012.1:44568-44966 GCA_963643355.1 Sodaliphilus sp.
TCAAGAAAGAACGAACACCTTTATCATTCTTCTTTAATTGTTTGACATATTTTCTTAAATCCTTGATTAAAAACACCTTTTTATATAGTGAAAATACATAAAGTGCTTCGCCATACATATCATTAGGACAACCATAAGCTAAATCATCCACTTCAACATTAGGAAAATAAAACAGCAATAAATACAAATAAAAGTTTCTGTTAATTATTTCTTCCTTGGATGGCTCTCTTAAATAAAATTTCAAATAATCAATGCAGGTAAGAATCAACGGATCATCGCTAACGCTATTAATGATATAGTCAACGTCTTCATGCCCAAGAGAAAGGAAAAATAAATATTGGTCAATCAAAGTTGGATTTGCTTTTCTTAATTTATTTAACGCTTTCTTTGCTCTTGAA
>CAVIJE010000013.1:0-42204 GCA_963643355.1 Sodaliphilus sp.
CCAATCGTTTTTAATAGTTTTTAAAAATCCGAATATTAAAAAAGAGGCGGTAAAACCCGCCTCGATTTTGTTTTTTGATGATTAGAAGAATCTTTCAACTAAATCGTGAGAATATTCGACCGTTTCATCCATATCGCCAAAGGACATTACCTCACCTGCATAATAAGTGTTGTATTTGCCTTGCATTGCTTCGACCTTATCATACCAGCCAGCTGCATAGTCTTCCGAATAGACGTGTGGGAAATAATATGTCTGGAATTCATAGATGACGCCATCTTTATTCTTTCCTTCATTCTTATCTCCTGGAACGTTAACTGTCTCCATATCTTTAAGAACGACTTTTTTCGTTTCTTCGTATGGGAGTTCTTTTCCTCCATTATTCGTTTTATGGTGACGTAAGACGTAAGTGGTGATTGGTTGATCAGGCTCATCTTTCCAACGATGATAATAAATCATCAAATGGCCCATCCTATCTGGCTCCATGTTATCGACAATATAATTGGAAATTTTTGGATATTTTCCTTTTTCGATTAAAAGAGCCATCGTGTCATAACGTTCATAGTCAATCTTGGAGAAGAGTTCCCTTTCATCATCCTTGACATCAAGCCAGGTATCAAGGGATTTAGCAATTGGATTGTCTAATGGATTTTTCTCTGTTGCAACTTGTAACGGAGCAGTAATAATCATCTTATCAAAGACTTCCTCTTTGCCATTAACTGTGATTGTTATCTTTTCGCCATCGCGAACGACCTTACTGATGTCTGATTTAAGTGTTGCTTGATGTTTTAATTTAGCGTTAAGCGCTTCATATATGGATTGGGTTCCGTCTTTCCAGGTGAAGAGATGAAGTGAAACGAAGTCCATCATCGTTCTGAAATCGAGATATTTTAAGACATAAGCAGCAGGGATTTCATCAAAATAGCCATAGCCAAATGAAGTATATGGCTGAACCCAAACTTCTTGAACAAGAGGACATCCAACCTTTTCGCAGAAATCCTTGAATGGCATTGAAAGATCTTTAAGTTTAGGATTGACGCCTTTAACTGGCTCACGGCCTGGGGTAACTGCAAATCCTTCATACCTTCCCTCGGCTACGCCAATATGGCCTGTAACGTCATATCCTTTGTAATCTTTTTCAAGAATTTCGCCAAATTTCTTTAACTGTTTGGCTAATTTCTTAAGATGAATGGCGGAAATAGGGTGTTTGAAGAAATATTTAGCGGGATTCTTCATTGCATCTGCCGTATCCCAGCGATGATCTGGTTTTCCATCAGGATAGATGTAGCCGCGAACAAGAGCTGGTCCTTCGTGTTTGACACCAGCAAAATCTTCGATGTCTTTGATGGCGTAATATGTTGGAGCGCCCATAATAGCGCCCATTTCATAACGTTTGCCGTTATGCACTGGTGAATGACATTTTCCGCCAACATGGTCCGTTTTTTCGTAAATGACGTAGTTAGTGTAACCTTTTTTCTCAAGGTACATAGCTGCGCCTAAACCGGCTGGGCCGCCGCCAATAATCGCAATGCGAATATTTTTGTCCATATTTTTCTCCTTTTTATTTGGATTTCCTTTATTATAGAATGAAATCGGTAAAATTCTAGTGATATATTTAATTATTAGCGTTTTACCGATACTTTTTGGTTTTTTAATGAGTGTTTTAGACTATAATAAGAGTATGGAAGAGAAAGCAAAACGTTACAAAACGTTCTTTGATTTATTAAATGGTCAAAGAAAAGAAGAAGTTGCAATTATCTATGATGATAATGGAATTAAGAAATATGTTTCCTATAAAAAATTGCTTGAATTGATCGACGTTTATCCTCTTAAAGATAAAAACTCAATAGGAATTCTTTGTGAGAATAATCTTGAAACCATTGTTGCGATTTTTGCCTACGCTAAAGCAAAGATTCAAATCGTTTTGCTTAATCCTTTAGATGATATAAATTTGCTAAGAAAACAAATCGTTGCGGGAGATGTCGATTATCTTGTAGGAAGAAAGGAATTGGTTGATTCGTTATCAGAATCGCTCAAGGAAAATAATATTGAGAAGAACGGAAATATCCTTTTCTTTACTTCAGGAACGACCTCTTCTAATAAAGCGGTTGTTTTATCTGAAGAATCTTTATGCGCTTCGGCATATAATGGCGGAAGCCTTTTACCATTAAAGGAAGATGATATTCTTCTCTCCCTATTGCCGTTAAGCCATGTTTTTGGCTTTGTTTGCTCTCTTTTGTGGGGACTTTCATTTGGCTCAAAGATTGCTTTAGGAAGAGGATTACGCCATATGATTGACGATTGCTCTTACTATAAGCCAACCGTTATTTCCCTCGTTCCTCAGATTGCCATCTTCATGGCTAACAAGAAATTGTTCAATTCAGAACTTAAACTTGTTTTAATTGGCGCAGGACCCATAGATGAAACAACGATTAATCTAATAAAAGAAAATGATATTCGCGTCTCTTTTGGCTATGGCTTAACTGAAACAAGCTCAGGCGTTGCTCTTTCGCTTGGGGACGATCCTTTCTTAATGTCTATTTGCCCCGATGATAAGATTGAAATAGCATTTGATGGAGAAATCCTTATTTCTTCAAATAGTTGTTTGATGAAGGGGTATTATAAAAACGAAGAAGACACGAGGAAAGTTATCATTAATAATTATTTGCATACGGGAGATATCGGAAATATCGATGAGAGAGGTTTCCTCCATCTTCTAGGAAGGAAGAAAGACATTCTTGTTTTAAATGATGGGACTAAAATATATTGCCCTGAATATGAGCAAGATATAAGCAAATATCTTCCTGGAGTAGATTTAGGCGTCGCCCTAATTAATAATGGAATAACGTTATTTATCTATGACGAAAACAAGGAAATACCTATTGAAGAAAAGATTAAGGAATTCAATCAAGGAAAGCAAAGAGGACAAAGAATAAGCAAGATAAAGATACTTAAAACCCCCTTGCCAAGAACGAGCACAGGGAAGATAAAACGTTACCAATTAGAGAAATTAGAAGAGGAAAAGATATGAAACGTGAAGAAATAAAGGAAACAATAATCAAAATCCTAAAAGAAAACCTTGATGAATGGGAAGGAAAAGAATTAAGTGAGGATAGCGTCATTAATACTGATGCTGCCCTTGATTCGATGCGATTTATTTATGTCATGACAAAGGTGGAATCTTCCTTTGGAATAAATGTTCCGGAAAAGAAATGGTCTAAATTAATTACTTTAGGCGATGCAATTAACGCAGTAGAAGAAGAATTGGCGAAAAAGAAGTGACTTTTATGGGCGATTTTTCGAAATTGATAAAAATAAAATCCTCACAAGTAACGCCTTATCTTTATTTAAGATCTTCGGCTTTATTAACGATTTTGCAAGAAATCTCAATTGAACATACCGAAATTCTTGGATGCCCTAGGGAATGCACGCTTGATAAAGGTCTTCTTTGGGTTGTCGCTAAGCAACATATCGAAATAAAACGAATGCCCAAATACGATGAGAAGATATATGTATCTACATATCCTAGCAAAATGATGCACGTTCTTTTTCCTCGTTCTTATGAGATAAAAGATGAAAAAGGCGAAACGATAATCGTAGGAGAAGCTATTTGGGCATTAATAGATGCCAATAATCGAAAAATGGTTAACCCCACCGATTACCAAATCTTAATTCCTGATTTATCTGATGGCAGGGAATTTAACATCCCTTTACGTAAGATAAATGATTCATCATTAAAGGAAGAAACCGAAATCAAAGCCACATATTCACGTTGCGATTTAAATGGGCATATAAATAACACATCCTATCTAGACTTAGCAGAAGACGAGATACCATTATCTTTCTTAAAAAATCATGAATTAAGCGTGATAGATATTGAATATCTCCATGAAATTAAGCTTGGAGAAGCGCTTAGTATGCGTTACGGAAAAACAAATGATAATTCTTATTGCTTTTCAAGCAATGCATTTAAGCTAGAACTGTCTTATAAAGAGATTAAATAGAAATAGCTTTGGCATAAAAAAGTGCCCATTCTTATTGAGTGAGCACTAATTGCTTATTTGTCGATAGTGACTTTTGTTTGCTTGTTATCGCTTAAGGTTCTATGACCTCTGAAGTGTTTGCTCCACTTATCGCCTTTAGCATTTTCTCCACCGACCTTTTCAATGACGGTCTTTTTAAGATCACCAAGAATTGTTTTTTGGTCAGCATCTAAGAAAGTGAGGTAGTAGTTGTTGAAGTCGCTTGTCTTAGTTACGCTCCATTCACCAGAGCTAAACCAGCCAGATTTGTAGTAGTTGACTGTGTCATAGGTGCTTGTGGCTTTTCCGGAATCATCAGCTTTAGAGAAATCGTAGTAGGAAACGCGGAGGTCATTGCACTTATCAGTTCTCCAGAAGTTTTCTCTGCTTCCATCGTGAGAATTGACATCGATGGATTTATAGAAACCTTTGGCTTTATCGAAACCTTCTTTGTTTTGGCAAGTGAATCCAGCCTTAAGAAGATAATCTTTTACGGTGAAGTCACTGAAGTTTGTTTTGCCTAAGGAAGCGTTATAGTCCTTATATTCGTTAATGACTGTCTTGTATAAGTCTTTTTGAGCATCGCAATTAAGGGTATAGATGCAATTTTGATAGACCCAAGATTGACCGTCAGGACCTCTTTGGACTTCGATAAGGTTTTTGCCAGTGTAGTCATAAGAGATATAGTTATCATCGTTATCGCCAGTGGTGACAGGCATTAAACGGGTAGAGACTGTGATGCCTTTTTTAATTGTTAATTTACCGTCTTTTCCTATGACTCTGTCTCTGTGGGTCATGATATGTTTTTCATCATGATCTTTTTGAATTTCCGCAAGCTTATCTAATTCTTCTTTTAAGATATTGTTCACGTTGGTTACGGCTTTGACCATGGCTTGAACGCCATTTTCGTAGTCTTTGCGGTTAGCGTCATTTTCTTTAAGCTGATTCATTTGGTAAGCAGCTTGAAGTTTGGCTAATTGAGCTAAACTGTTGACGATGAAACCAAGGTAGGCAATAAATTGTTTTCTTGGAGCGATAGTCATATAGTCCCACGTTTCAATCGAACCATATGTATCTTCGTATAAATCAAATAAACCTAGAGTTTTATCGACTTGATATGGCTCAGAAATCGATTCGGCTAAACGTTCGGTGGCATTCCAGAGATTGTTTTCACTAAGTTTATTGAATTTGAGTTCATTTAAAGATTTAAGGAATGTTTCTTTTTCTTTTTTGATTTCGTTGGCATCTTCTTTGGCTAATTCTTTTCTAGATATTTCAGCTAAGACAGCCATCTTTGAAGCGATAGGGGTTTGAACGCTCTTAACTTTATCAAGCAATCCGCACATCACATCTTTGTTATGGATTTCAACCATCTTTCTTTCAATGTCGCCAATGCCTTTTTCAAGACTTTTTTGAAGCTGATCGATTTGACTTTCAAGTTTGTCGAAACCTTTTTCTTCGACACTTCTCATATCAAATCCCATTTGAGTGAGGATGGCATTAAAACCAGTTTGGGCAAGACTATAAAGACCAGTTCCGATAAGTTTTCCAGCACCATCTTGAAGACCATTGAGGATAATCGAAGCGATATCGAAAGAGGCTGATTTGCCACCATCGACCTTAATTACAAAATTGCGAATATTGTTATTCACCAATGAGACGTTGCTGTTGTCAATAGCGGTAACATCGTTATTGCTCATCGCCTTCATTGAAATTCCAACAGTGCCAGCACCTGTAAGAAGGGCTCCGAATGCTGCTAAGATAACTTTCTTTGTGTTTTTCATAATTAATACCTCGCTTGAAGTTACAACAATTAGAAGATTGTTTCTTTGTTGTGGTTATAGTTTACATAGACTTGTAACTAGTGTCAATAAGAAAGATACAAAAAATTTAAAAATGTTTCAAAGACATAGTTACAGAATTGGTAATAATGAAAAAATCGAAGAACGTATCTTCGATTCTTTATATATAGATATATAGATTAGTTTTGTTTCTTATTGTTCTTTTTCGCCATTCTTTTAGCAACCCAATCATCGTATTCCTTCTTTGATTTGGCCATTGCTTCTTTGACCATTAGATCGAATTCCTCTTTTTTAGTGGAGAAGGCAAAAATGAAATTCGATTTCTCTTTCTTTTCGGCGAGATGGTCTTTGAAAGAAACTTTGATTTTTTCCCAAGAGGCGACTGCTTTGGAGTTTTCCAAAGAATTTCTGATCTTGGCAACAATTTGCATCGAATAGAAGAAATCAACGACGATTATTCCATAGAACGCTCCCATCGGGAAGGTGATATAAAACCAATATTCAGTTATAAAGGAAGCGAAACTGACAAATAACGGGTTACATAAATAAACATATGCCGCTCCGCAAAGAAGCCAGATGAGACTGAATAATGGGCAAATGATGCCTTGGATATTCCAAAGTCTTTTTGAATAATCCCAAAGTTTGATATGCATCCCTTTTATAAATATAAGACCGGCGATATATTCGATAACTGTCATAAAAAGCCCTGCGGCAAACACTTCAATAAGCGTGTTTAACCAAGTGATGGAAGAAATATTTTGCCAAGGAATAACGTTGGCAAAGAAATAAAAACTTACTAGCCCAAAACCATATAAAGGAACGATTGGCCCGACTAAAAAGCCAGGGTTAACCCATCTTTTTTGGGAGACATATCTTCTAAAGAAAAGTTCGATTATCCAGCCACCAACTGCCCCTAAAAAGAAAAGGGAAGAGTAGGTAATAAATATTTCCATTACGTGATTAAAGATTTCCATAAACAAATTATACATTATTCGGAGAAGAATATTCTTTTCTTTCTTTGTCCAAAATTCTCAATAACCGTCTTTATATAAGTGAGGAGGATATCCATATGAAAAAAATCAGTAAGGAGGAAATGGATGAATTAACAAAAAGAATCGACGATGAATTTCAAACATTCATCAAAGAAGGGAAATACAAAGACGTTCTTCTAAGCATGGGCAATTTAGGAAAATATTCCATGAACAACCAACTTTACATCATTGTTCAATTCCCTCAAGCGAAAACAGTTAACGGGTTAAGGAAATGGAATTCGTTTGGGAGATATGTTAGAAAAGGCGAAAAAGCCATAAGAATCTTTAAACCGATAGTTGGAAAAAGCGAAAAGGAAGAAGGTTCTGATAGTGAAAAACGGATTCTTAAAGGTTTCCAAACTGGATATGTTTTTGATATTTCCCAAACGGAAGGAGAGGAGGTGAACGTTTTTAAATTCAACGAAGAACAAATAATCTCAAATAAGAATGAGATTCTTGCTTCTTTAGGGAAAATAGCGGATACGTATGGTTATAAAATCATCAATTGCGATCTTTCTAGATTTGATGAAGACTGCTATGGCCTTTGTAATCACAATAAGCATGAAATAATGATTCGCTCTTCTCTTAGCGATCTTCAAGAAATATCTACAACTATCCATGAATTAGGGCATACCCTCGCCCATTCAAAGCCTCGTGAAGATTTTGAAGGCCTTTCGCCTAAAGAAAAACGCGAAATAAAAGAAGTTGAGGCTGAATCTATTGCTTGTATTGTTTGTTCTTATTTGGGCCTTGATACAAAAAACTTCAATTTTTCTTATATCAGTGCTTGGGCCGAAGGAGATATCAGAAAATTTAGAAAAAATATGGATACGATTTCAAAATTCGCCAATTTGATTATCGAGGGCATCGAAGAAGGGGTTGAAATGGCTTAGTCTAATTTTGCGTATTCCTTTAAAGTTTTTCGTCGTGCTATAATCCTAATGTTTATGATTACAAAAAAAGAGACTTATTTTTTACGCGGCTTATTGGTTGCATGGATTATTTTAGGGGCATTTAGCATTCTTTCTGGCGTTTTGAGCGTTATTAACATTTGGCAAAACCAAACGATGAATAACAATATATTTGATTTGATATGTTTAGCGTTTCTGCTAGTCGTTATTGGTTTTTTCATCATGTTAACGATTAATTCTTTTAAGAAAGGCAGCTTCTTTTTGAGAAATATTTCCTATTCCGCCCACGAAGGAATATCGATACCTGTACGCGTTGTTTCGATAATTATTTTCCTAATAGGTTTATTCATATTTGTGGTAGGTATTTTGTTTTTAGCCCCAACTGGCATATATGATTTTAAGTTTCCGATTACCACTAAATGGCTAATGGTGGACTCAGGTCTTTTATTGATGATTTTAATGGGTTCTTTCTTCATTTTCCCATTTGTTTTTGCCAAGAATCCAACTCTTAGCAAAAAAGAAGAAGTTGCTAAAATCAATGAAAGGAAAAAATATAAATGAAAAAACGTCTTTCTTTATTTGGCCTAACGACCATTGCTTGCATCCTATTAGGAGCATGCCAAAATCAAAATAACGATAATTCATCAATTGTTGAATCGGAGGAAAGTCTAGCCCCAGATGGCTTAGAAAACGATCCAATATATCTTGAGAAAGATAACGCTAAAGATTACACGTATGCTGAATCTTCTAACGCAAACGGATCAATGAATTATGAGATTTTCGTTCGCTCTTTTTATGATTCAAATGGCGATGGCATCGGCGATTTAAATGGCGTTAAAGAAAAACTTCCGTATATTGCCGATATGGGTTTTAAAACGATATGGCTTATGCCTATTTTTCCTTCAGGAAGCTATCATGGGTATGATGTTATTGATTATTTTGATGTTAACAGCGATTATGGGACACTAAACGATTTTGATTCTTTAGTTGCCGAAGCGAAAAAATATAACGTCGATATCATGCTTGATATGGTTTTTAACCATTGCTCAATCAAAAACGCTTACTTTACTCAATCCTTTGCCGATTATAAGAATGACAACACCTCAGTTGATTCTAAAAAAGATTGGTTCAATTTTGGCCCAGGCGGAGATCATGTTTATGAAGGTGTTTTATATGAATCAAAATTTGACGCATCAATGCCTGATTTCAATCTAGATTCGGAAGGTGTCCGAGCTGAAATGGAGAAAATTTGCAAATTCTGGATTGAAAGAGGGGTAAAGGGATTCAGACTTGACGCCGTTCTTTATTATTACAGCAATAATGTTGATAAAAATATCAGTTTCCTTAACTGGCTTTCTTCCACCTGCCATAAATACGATAAGGATTTCTATATGGTTGGAGAAGCTTGGACTTCTAGCGGGGCTCTTGATTCTTATTTTTCTTCAAATTGCGATTCATTTTTTGATTTTTCGGTTGCCTCTGGCGGCGATACGTCATCTATAAACTATATAAAGGGATACGGATACGTCGATAATCTTGCCTCATTTATAGAAACGCATGAAAAGAATAGAAAAAAGAAGAACTCAAATTCTTATACTTCATATTTTTTAAGCAACCACGACCAAGACAGAATCTCTAAGAACTTTACTGACGATAACACTTACAAATCGGCATGCTCTTTTTATACTTTATTACCAGGAACCGCCTATACGTATTATGGTGAAGAAATCGCTTTAAAGGGGGTTAGAGTAACATATCCAGATGATCAAAGCGACGTTCGTCGCCGTCTTCCGATGATTTGGTCGGAAAAAGATAAAAAAGGCGAATGCGCTTTCCCTGAGAGCAACCGTCAAAGCCTTGCAAACAACGAGCAAGTAAGCAAAGGCGTTGAAGATCAAAGAAAGGAAAGATTCTCTTTGACCAATCATTACAAAATGATGATTCATTTAAGGAATAAATATTCATGGATCAAAAATGCTACATTTAAGAATCTAACGAATTCATTAAAAACAGAAGAAAATTCTGTTATGGCTTATTCGCTAGAATATGGCGAAAATAAAATTGTCGTTGTTCACAATTTCGCCGCACATAATGTAGAAGTGGAAGCCCTAGGAAGCAAAATCTTAGAGCAAATAAACGTAACTCATCGTATTCCAGAACTTAAAGAAGGAAAATTGAGGCTAGCTGCTCGCAATAGTGTGATTTTAGGCTAAAAAATAAGTAAAAATGGAGAGAATCAGTTGTTTCTCTCTTATTTTTTACAAAAAAATTATTATTTTTATTTTTCTAGTCAATTTTAGCTCCTTTCTATAAGAAAGGGCATTTTAAATGGTCATTCCTTCTTAATAAAATTGTAAGCGTTTTCAAAAAATCATTGTAAGCGCTTTACTTTTTTTTGGCTCATAACTAAAATAGTTACGATTTGATTTGGAGAAAACGCAATTTAGGTTATTCATAACGCAAAAATTTAATGGCGATTTCTCCTATTTATTGAAAGGAGAGAAATTAAATGAAATTCAATAAAAAAATCACATTTGCTCTTTTGTTGGCACCAGCCACATTGCTAGCTGCTTGCGGAGGCAACAACGACACCACATCAAGTGCTAATAATCCTGGCGGCGATACCGCAAGTTCAGCTGATGCAAGCGGTGCTGAAACAATTAAAGTCTGGGTTTCTGAAGTCGATGGCGTTTCCGCTTCCTTCAAAACAATGTGTGAAACATGGGCAAAGGAAAATAATGTTAATTACAAATTTGACGTTGTTGGCGTTACAGAAGCCGAATCCGCTACCCAAATGTTGACCGACGTCAGTGCGGGTGCCGATGTTTACTGCTTCGCACAAGACCAATTCTCACGTTTAGTTCAAGGCGGTGCCCTTGCTAAATTAGGCGCTAAAGCATCAGAATTTGTTACGACAAACAACACTGCTGAATCCGTTCGTGCCGTAACCTCTGGCGAAGATATCTATGCTTATCCATTAACAGCCGATAACGGATACTTCATGTATTACAATAAAGAAGTTATCGATGAATCACATATTGATAGCTTAGAAGACATCATCAAAGATTGCGAAGATGGTGGATACAAGTTCTCAATGGAAACTGAGACATCTGCTTGGTATTTAGCTAGCTTCTTTATGGCTCGTGAAGATGGAAAACCAGATTCCCAATCTCTTTGCAAATCAAGCTGGACAACAAACGAAAAAGGCGCTTTCACTGGCGTTGATGACACTTGGAATTCCGACAATGGCGTTATTGCTGCAAAAGGAATTCAACATTTAGTTAAATCTACAGCAGCCAACTCTTCTTCAAAAACCGCTGATTTAAATGCTGCAACACCTTCAGCGGTACTTGTTTCAGGCACCTGGGCATATAACGATGTTAAAGCGGTTTTAGGAGATAAAATGGGTGTTGCTGATCTTCCTTCATTTAAGGTTGATGATAAGAGCTACCACCTTGGTTCTTATTCTGGTTTCAAACTCATGGGCGTCAAACCACAATCCGACGCCGTCAAAGCTTCAAATCTTAACAAGCTTGTCCAATATTTAACAAATTATGAGAATGAATTAACAAGATTAAAAGATCTTGGCTGGGGCCCATCGAATAAAGAAGCTCAAGCCTCTAAAGAATATCAAGAGAACCCTGCATTAGTCGCTCTTGCAGAACAAACAAAATATGCAACCGCTCAAGGAAACATCCATGGTTCTTGGTGGGATATCGCTAAAGTTGTCGCAACCTCATTAAAGGATGTTGCCCAAGATGATGAAACTGGAATTAAAGCCGCACTTCAAGCTTATCAAGACAAAATCGATGGATTGTTCACGATGAGCGAAGAAACAAAACGTGCATTCACAGTTACCGGAGACATTAAATCCGAAAACATGAAATGGGATTCCGATCTTACGATGACTGAAGATCCAACCAACACCTGGACTTCTAAAGCAATCACTCTTGCTGAAGGCGATGAATTCAAAGTTCGCCAAGGCTTAAGCTGGGACGTTTCTTTCGGCAAAGATGGCGGCAACTATGTCGTTTCAGCCGATGAAGCAGGAACAAAGAAGATTCAATTCGTTGCTACTGTCGATGGTGATGGAAAAGTTACCGGTGGCACAATTAGCTTAATTGCTGCCTAATTCGACTAAACTAATGAATTAGCTTAAGGCGGAGGTTTAGTCGCTTAAACCCCCGCCTTTTCTCTTAGAAATTTTCTAGAAGCGACATTGAAAGGCGAAATATGAAACAATACAGTAGTTTGGAATATTTAAGACTAAATAAGTTTCAAAGATTTGGATATAAAATTTTAGCCTTCTTCTGCGGGATCCCCCTCTGGTTCAAAAACTTAGGAATTAAGATATGGACTCTTATTAAGAAATTTGGACTTTGGGTTAAAGACGAAGCAGTCGACTTGGTTGACACGTTCATCCATGGCGATTGGAAAACACGTGTATCGTATCTGATCATGGGTTTTGGATCCGTAGCAAGAGGACAAGTCCTTAGGGGCGTTCTTTTCTTCATCTTTGAAGCTGTTTTTATTACATTTATGTGCCTCCCACAAGGCGGTGCTTATTGGCTTAGAATGATGCCATCACTTGGCTTACAAGGCCCAACGGAAGAATATGATGAAATATTAGACGTATATACAACCGTATATCACGACAACTCATTCCGTATCCTTCTCTATTCCGTTTTAACGATTTTCTTCATTATCGCCTTTGTTTACACATGGCGTTTAAACATCAAACAAAACAAGATTTCTCAAGAAATCCTTGCTTCAGGCAAGCCTCTTAAGAGTTCTAAAGATGATTTACGTTCACTAGTAGACAACCAATTCCATAAGACGTTACTCGCATTACCTGTTACTGGTATTATCGTTTTTACGGTTCTCCCAATATTCTTCATGGTTCTTGTCGCGTTTACGAATTATTCAGGAATTAATAATGGTTATACAAACAACCTTTTCCATTGGGTTGGTTGGGATAACTTTAATACGTTGCTTAACTGGAAGAGCGGTAATAAGGCTTATTCAGCCGCTTTCGGGGAAATTCTTACTTGGACGCTTATTTGGGCTTTCTTTGCAACCTTCTCAAACTATTTCTTAGGCATGATTGTTGCTATGATGATCAACAAGAGAGGCATTCATTTAAAGAAATTCTGGAGAGCCGTTCTTGTTTTAACAATCGCTATTCCTCAATTCATTTCCTTGCTTTATGTCTCTAAGATGTTCGCAAATAATGGTATCGTTATTGCGAAATTAAGAGATTGGTTTGGAATTACGAATTTCTCATTCTATGATAACCCAACATGTGCTAGAGTGACGGTTATTTTCATTAACATTTGGATTGGTATTCCTTATTTAATGCTTATTGCAACCGGTATCTTAATGAACATTCCTAAGGATTTATACGAATCTGCAAGAATTGATGGCGCTAACGCCTTCCAACAATACATGAAGATTACTCTTCCATATATGTTGTTTGTTACAGGACCATACCTATTAACATCATTTATCGGAAACATGAATAACTTCAACGTTATTTATCTTCTTACCGGTGGCAGACCAACAAATCCTAACGCATCGGGTGCTCAAGGCTCAGTTGGCTATACCGATCTTCTTGTCACTTGGTTATTTAAGATTACAACCGATACGGATTCAGCCTACTACATGGCTTCGGTCGTCGGTATCTTAGTCTTCTTAGTCTCGGCGGTTATCTCGCTTATCGTCTACAATCTTATGCCATCTAATAAACATGAGGAGGATTATCAATAATGGAAAAAGAAAAACGCCATATGGGCCTCCGTGCGAAAAATACGATTTCCAACACGGTTATCTACATTATTCTCATCGCAATGACAATTATTTGGCTCTTGCCATTCGTTGGCATTGTTCTTGATAGCTTTGAATGTGCGACTACCATGCCTCATGGTTATATGTGGCCAAAGAAATGGGGATTTGACAATTACGTTAAATTGTTCACAGAATCAACGAATATACAATTCCTTCATTGGTTTCTAAATACCTTCATCATGGCTTGTGCGACCGCTATCCTTCAAACGCTTATCGTTCTTTGCATGAGTTATACCTTATCACGTCTCCGTTTCAAAGGACGTAAGTTCTTAATGAACGCAATGCTTGTTCTTGGAATGTTCCCAGGCATGCTTACGATGATTATTCTTTATCGTGTTTTAGCTGACTTGGGTCTTACTGGTGCAACCGCAGTTCCAGGCTTGATTCTTGTTTACGTTGCTTCTTCAGGCATGGGATATTATGTGTCAAAAGGTTTCTTTGATACCCTTCCAAAGAGCTTAGATGAAGCAGCTAGAGTTGATGGAGCAACAAATGCTCAGGTATTATTCAAAATAATATTGCCTTTATCAAAGCCAATTGTTATTTATACCTTGCTTACTGCTTTCATGGCTCCTTGGGGCGATTTCGTCTTTGCTAAATATATTGCCGCTGGTGATCCAAATGGTTGGAACGTTGCTGTCGGTCTTCAAAATATGATTGGCACTGATGCTTCCCTTACTTCAAATTATTCAACATTCTGCGCTGGTGGCGTTATCGTTGCTATTCCAGTTGCCGTATTGTTCATGTTATTACAAAGATATTATGTTGAAGGTGTCACAGGTGGCGCCGTCAAAGGATAGGAGAAAAATAAAATGGCAGAAGTTAAACTTACTAATGTTAAAAAAGTCTATCAAGGCGGCGTAGTTGCTGTTCATGACTTTAATCTTACGATTGCCGATAAAGAATTCGTCGTATTTGTCGGCCCTTCAGGATGCGGTAAATCTACAACGCTCCGTATGATCGCCGGTCTTGAAGAAATTTCTGAGGGTACTGTTGAAATCGATGGTGAAGTGGTTAATGACCTTCAACCAAAAGATCGTCAAATCTCAATGGTCTTCCAAAACTATGCGTTATACCCACATCTAACCGTATTTGAGAATATGGCCTTCCCTCTTAGACTTATGCGTCCAAGAATGAGCCAAGATGAAATTTATGCCCGTGTAACAAACGCGGCTGAAATCTTAGGCATCACGCCATATTTAACTCGTAAACCAAAAGCTTTATCAGGTGGTCAAAGACAACGTGTTGCCATTGGTAGAGCCATGGTCAAAGATTGTAAGGTCTTCTTAATGGACGAACCTCTTTCTAACCTTGACGCAAAACTCCGTAACCAAATGAGAGCTGAAATCATCCTTCTTAGAAAGAAGATTGAAACGACCTTCGTTTATGTCACCCACGACCAAACCGAAGCTATGACTCTTGGCGATCGAATCGTCATCATGAAAGATGGCTTCATTCAACAAGTCGGAACTCCACACGAAGTCTTCGATAAGCCAGTCAATCTCTTTGTCGCTGAATTTATCGGCGCGCCAAAGATGAACACCTTCCCAGCGAAATTAACGCTTGAAGGTGGTAAATATTATGTCTCTGCATTCGGTGGCAAACTTCCAATTACCGGAGATAGAGTTGATTTGCTTAATCAAAATGTCGTCGTTCCTGAAGAAGGACTTGACCTTACCCTTGGCGTTAGACCTGAACATATTGTTCTTGCTAAGGAAGCAAGCGAAGATACCATTCATGTGACAATCCAAGTTAACGAAATGATGGGCAGCGAACTTCATCTTCACGTCTTAACGGATGACGGAACTCAACTTGTCGTTCGCGTTCCAACGATTCAACTTAGCGAAGAAGAAAGAGATGGAATGGTCGCTGGCGCTGAACTCAATATCACATTCGAAGGAAAAGTTATGCAATTCTTCGATGCGGAGACTGGCGTATCGCTCATTAACGCATAATCAATAATATTTATGTTTAGGGGATGTTCTTTATAGGCATCCCCTTAACTATGATATAGAAAGGAAAATATGAAACATAAATTAGCTTTAGGCTTATCCGTTCTTGCGATGGCATTAGCCGGATGTAATAAGGTTGATGACGGTTCTAGCAAAGAAGTTGACTCATCAGTAGAAACTATTAGTTCAGAATCATCAACTGAATCATCAAATGACGAAGCAAGTTCTTCATCATCTTCAATCGATGTCGATGACCAAATCTTTAACCGCGATGATGGCGAAGCACTTGAAGTAAAAGAAGTATCGCCTAAATATACGGTTGGAAGCAAAACTAATTCAAAAGATTACGATTATTCATCCGTGTACGTTAATAAGCCAACTAACACTCTTGCTGAAGATTTCGCTTTTGGCGTTGATTGTTCTTCCCTTTATGAAGTTGAAAGAGATGGAACAAGATTTTATGGCGAAGATGGAAAAGAAGAAGACGTTTTTAAGATTTTAAAAGCGGGCGGAGCAAACTATGCCCGTTTCCGTCTTTGGGTTGACCCATATGACAAATACGGCGTTTCCTATGGCGGAGGAACAAACGATATTTCAACTGATATCTACCTTGCCAAACGCGCCTCAGCCGCCGGACTTAAAATTTTAATCGATTTCCATTATTCCGATTCATGGGTCGATCCAGGAAAGAAGTGGTCGCCGAAAGCATGGATGACCGTGAAAAATGGCAAACCTACGATCAATAATAAAACACAATATAAACGCGTCGGCGATTATACCGCACATGCTTTAAACGCCTTTAAAAATGCTGGGCTTACCGTTGATGCCGTTCAAATCGGTAATGAAGTAAATAATGGCATGGCCGGTTCCGATAACGCAATTTCTTTATATTTTGCCAATATGGTAAAAGCAGGAGTTGAAACCTCTAAGGCCATTTATCCAAATGTCAAAACGATTGTTCACCTAGCTAATATAAACAATCCTTCTGGCGTTTATAAGGTTTATGACAATCTTAAAAAACGTGAAGTTGATTGGGACGTATGCGGATTATCTTATTATCCTTTCTGGCATGGTGGAAGAGACAATCTTCAAACTGTCATGAATTATTGTGCGGAAACATATGGCAAAGAAGTCATGATTGTTGAAACAAGCTGGGGATATACAGACGAAGGGGCAAGTTTCTGCAACAATCAATTCTCTTCAACAAAATTCAATGCAGCAGGCGGGTATTTGACTTCTTATCAAGCTCAAGCAAGTGAATTAAGCGAACTCACTGATTGCTTATCGAAAGTTCCTGATTCTAAGGGGACGGGTCTCTTCTATTGGGAACCAGCATGGCTTCCATCGGAAAATTCTGGCTGGATTAGCAAGACAGGCTATTACTACAATGAACACGGCTATGATTATGAGAACGCTTCAGATTTGACTTATAGCGATTCTTCTTGCTATTCATCATGGGCCAACCAAGCTTTATTCGATTACACTGGCAAAGCCTTACCTTCTTATAAAACTTACAGTCTCATTCAATCTGGAGCCAATGAATTAGAAGAAAAGGAATTAGAACCAACATCAATTGCCTTTAGTGCGACCTACAATCTTTCTGATGGAACAGATTCAATTCCAACAAGTGCTCAAATCACAACAAATTTAGATCGTTTAAAGGTTACGTCAATTGTTTGGGATGCAGATGAGGTTGCGGCATTAAAAACAGCTGAACAAGGCCATCATACGATTCATGGCAAATTATCTACATTCGACGTGACTTGCGATGTTCTTGTTATTTATAACTATATTCAAGATAATTCCTTTGAAAATCAAAATACCCTCCAAGGCAGCAATGCCAATGAATATGCAGTTAAGACTCCTTGGGATTTAACCGCTTCAGCAAATGGCGTCAGAGTTGAATCCAAAAATGAAGGTAATCGCACTGGCACGAAATACTTCCACTGGTGGGCGGGAAATGCCTTTAATTTCACTCTTTCACAAAAATTAGGCAAAATCCCTGCTGGAACGTATAAACTTTCAACGTATGTCCTCTCCCATTTATTAACCGAATACGGCGGATATACAAAAGCCTCGCTTTTCTATCAAATCGGAACTGGGGATAAAGTTGAAACATCAATGCTCTCTAGCACATATTTCCCTGGTTATGCCTCAGGCATGACTGAATGGTCGATATCTTCGATCGTTGTTGAAGAGGAAAGCGATGTTACAGTTGGAATGATCGTTGAAGGTGGGGCCTCTTCTTGGGGCCACAACGATGACTGGTCATTCGTCCAAGCAGAATAAAGAAAGGAAAAACATGGAAAACAAATTCGTACTTACTTTAATCGATCGTCCTGAGATGGCGCCGGAATATGCTCAAAAAACGACGCAAAGCGGTAAAGCGGATGATTTAACGTCCACCGCTCTTCTCGACGAATCCTTAAGCATTTTCATCTTCCAACAAGAAGAAGCCCATAAGCGTGGTCTTAAAACAACAATTGAAATGACATATGCTTCATTATTTAGCGATATTGTCGTTCAACTCGCAAAACGCGACCACGAAAAATATGGCGATGAAATTGCCTTAACTCTTTTAGGACTCCCTTGCGAACAATTTTATGAGAAATATAAAACAAAAGATTTCTGCATTTGGATGTTCTCAAACGAAGACAAAGAGAGAATTGTCGATGATGTATTTGGCTTATTCTATGAAAAGTTTGGTTTCTATCCAGAATCAACCGGATCTTATTACATGGATGCCTATACAATCAACTATATTAAGAAAAAATATCCTTCTGTTAAATGCGCAATTGCGACATGTTGGGAAGAAGGCGTTAAGTGTTATCATACAACAAACAATTCATGGTACACCTTCATTGATGGTGGACCATGGGCTCCATGGATCCCTTCTAAGGTGAATTCATGCTTGCCAGCTGATTCTAAAGAAGATGATTCAGGAATCGTTGCCATCCCCCACCTTTCCCGTGATCTTATGGCATGTTTTGATGGCAATGGCTCAAATTTTGGCACTCACCCACAAAATGTTCTTCGCGGAATGATTTACGAAGACAACGAACTTCCTTATTTCTTCAATCTCGTTGATATGTACCGTCAACAAGGGAAATACAATTCCGGTCATTCCTACAATATGATGTTCGTTGGACCAGGATGGCTTAATAAAGCCGGAAGATGGGAACAACCATATGAATTGCTCCGCAAATCATATTGCGATGGTCTCGATTATTACGCAAAACTTAAAAAAGAAGGCAAACTCGTTGATATGACGATGAGCGAATATGCTGATTATTATCGTGAAGAGCATCCATCTTACATGGAGCCAGAAGTGGCTTTATGGAAAGATGTCCTATATGGTTCAGACAAAGAATATTTCTGGTATTATGACCCATATATGAGGGCATGTCTTGATTTCAACCAGGGTGGAGCGATGATTTGTCTTAATCCATACGTTGGCAAGCTTGACTTGCCAGTCGGTATTGGCACAGGTAACGCTTATAACTGCTCTTATCCTTATATCATTCAAGCTAACTATCGCGCTGGTTTCTTCACGCATTACGCTGGACAAGGAACTTTAAAGAGTGCCGTCATCAAACGTCATAATGAAGAAGTGGACCTCGCTTTAGAAAGAACAATGGCCACCTATTCAAAGGTAGGAGAAGATATTCTTCTTACCACAAACGAATTTGATGTCGTTTTCTCTGATTTAACCGTTAAGATGAGATCCAAATATCTCTTCAAGAAAGGCACAGGAGAAATTGTTACGACAAGAGAAATCCTTTCCCCATTAGATGAAGAAGGAATTGAAATCGAAGATTATCTTGTCGGATGCTATGGCATCGATGAATATTCCGATGATATGACTGGCGTAACTCTTGAAGTAGAAGGAAAAACTACTGAAAAGATCGAATATGCCTATAAGATGAGAAATATCGAAAAGAGTGAATCTGTTGCAAGAGCAATCATTCCACAAGTAAACACAATCGTGGAAATGGGCTCGTCAGACAATGATTTTGCTGGACGCGTTGAAGAAGGAATCGCTTTCTCGCCAATGTTCCGTTTAAGCATCAAGAAGAAATTCACTAAGGAAGGAGAATTAAGCTCATGGCTCAAAGTAAAAAAGGTGCACTAAATTACCGTTGCCCACAATGCTTCATGCGTGATATCGACATAGATATGTTCTATGACGAAGAAAAGAAAGAATATTATTGTATTCGTTGTTGTTTCCATGGAGACGAAAAGAAAGTCAAAGAATGGAATCAAATGATTAAACTCAAATATGGACACATTGTTGATCGCATAACTTCCTTAAACGAAGATAACGAACCAATCAGTTGGCATCCATATAAAAAAGGAGAATTATGATGTTTTTAGGAATTGACGCTTCAACGCAAGTCGAGGTTGATGCTAAAAATCCTCATTATTATTACAACGGAAAAGAAGTGGATCCATGGCTTTTCCTTCATGAGCATAACGACGTTAAGTCCATGCGTCTTCGTCTTTGGATTGATCCATATGATGAAAATGGTAAGCCGTATGGTGGGGGAACTGTTGATTTTCCAACGTGGATTAAGCTTGCTAAACGCGCAAAAGATGATGGATACAATATCTTATTAGACATTCACTATTCTGATTTCTGGTGCGATCCAGGAAAACAATTGATGCCTAAAGCGTGGAGAGGCTTAAACGCTAGTGAAGTTGCTTCAAAAGTATATGAATATACCAAGAAGACAATTCTTGATATTAAAAAAGAAGGAATAGAAACCCCATATATTCAAATTGGTAACGAAATTACCAATGGTATGCTTTGGCCATTAGGACAACTTGGAGAAAGAGGAGAAGACGGTCTTCGCTCTAATTATGACAATCTTGCTCTTTTCCTTAGAAGTGGCATCAAAGCAGCTAGAGAAGTAGCCCCTGAAAGCAAACTGATCATTCATTTAGAGAAGAGCTATGACGTTCCTTTACACGAGGAATATTTCCGCGAAATAATTAAACGTGGAGTGGAATTCGACATCATTGGCCTATCTTATTACCCTTATTGGCATGGGACATTCCCGATGTTCTTCAAGAACGTTGATAATCTAAAAGAGAAATTTAATAAGCCTATTTGGATTGTTGAAACTGGCTATGGCTTTACAATGGCTCCATTCATTGATAATGGTAATTATGGCGACAATCTTATCTCTGAGAAATTCTTTGAACAAGATAACGTCTACCGCCCATATCCATTATCATTAGAAGGGCAAAAAGATTTCCTTACGAATCTAATCAAACTTTCAAAAGAACACGAGATTGGCGCGATTTATTATTGGGAACCTTTCTGGTTACCATTGCCGGGCCTTTGCTGGGCGACATTTGAAGGCGAAACATATACTGGCGAAACAAATAAGCCAACCCATAACGAATGGGCGAATCAATGCCTATTTGATTACGAAGGCAACGCTACACCAGGGTTAGACGCATATAAACTTTGAAATCATAAATAAAGAGTCTCCTATCTTGCGATGGGAGACTTTTAATATAGTTCAGTTTACAGAAAAGAGCATTTTTAATAAACTTAGACTTTTTGATTAATAGCAAATTGGAAAAATAATGCGTTTTTAACGGCGATATTTGAATTTTTTAATCTTGTTTAACTATTATTCCAGCATGTTTCTTTAATGTTAATACATCATCTTTTAAGGAAACGTCACCCAATGAAAAGATGATTTGCGAATTAGGAGAAACTCTAAAAGTCATATCTTCGTCTAAAAGATTTATTGCAACCAAGGTTTCGCCACGTTTATAAGCAAGTTTTTGACCCAATAATTCAAATGAGTCACTACGTAGGTCTTCACTCTCTTTGCGAATGTCGATCAATGAATGAATGATATTCCAAAGAGAATCTTTGTCTTTTAATTGTTCTTCAACTGTTGAATCAGTTTCGTTGGTTGGTAAGAAGGTTTTATCCGCCATTGAAAAACCTGCATTTTTTGAAGAATCCCATCTCATAGGCGTTCTTGAACCAGTTCTTTGGAAGCCTCCTTCAAATGAAGGTAATGAAAGATCTGTGTGCATGCCAATCTCATCGCCATAATAAATATATGGAACGCCAGGCATCGTTAATAAGAAGAGGTATGCTAATTTTAATTCATCTGTATTTAAGAAATTTGCAATACGCGTCGTGTCATGATTACCGGAAATAAATGATATACGTCCCCCCTTATTTTCTTTCCATGACTTAATCCAATAATTGAAATTTTCTAAGAATAGAGAATATAGTTTATCGTCATATTTATGGAAAAGAGGAGAAGAGAAACCATCTTCTTTTTGTCTCCATAAACGATGGGTGCAATTTGTTTGCCAATCAAGGCAGAAATCAGAGTCAAAACCCGCTTTAAGAGATTCGTGAGGCAATGACCATTCGGAGGTCATATAAAATTCTTTCGTTCCATCTTTCTTTAAATCTGAACGTATTTCTTGCCATAATTCAACAGTTCCATCTTTATCGTTGGTATCATTTTTAACCAACGAATCGGCCATATCCACGCGAAATCCGTCAATATCATAAGAAAGCCAATATTTCATAATGGACTCAAGATATTCTTTTCCGTGCTTAGTTTCTTTATAACTCTTTTGCCATGATGGATATTCAATCTTGTTAAATCCATAATTTATTGCAGGCTGATGAGCGAAGAAGTTAACCATGTAGCAACCATTTCGATCATAGCAGCCAGAAATTAAGCGATAGCCATTTTCTAAAACCCACGGATTATCGTTCCAAATGAAGAGGTCATAATCTTCGTTAGGTGCGTTTTCTGCGGAATGCAAGAAATCTTTATTTTCAATCGACATATGTCCGGGGACCAAATCGAGAAAAAGTCGCATTCCACGAGTATGCATATCATTAACGAGTCTTTTTAAATCTTCGTTTGTGCCAAATCTTGGCGAAACCTTAAATGGATCACGAACGTCGTATCCGCCATCTTTGAATGGAGAATCGTAAATTGGGTTGAGCCATATAGCGTTGCAGCCTAATTGCTGAATGTAATCTAATTTAGAAATGATTCCGTTTAAATCACCAAATCCGTCCCCGTTTGTATCAAAAAAAGAATTAGGATAAATTTCATAAAAAATGCAATCTTTGAATTCAGGTAGTTTTTTCATTATTTGTTACCTCGTTAGGCAAATCTTAAAACATATATGTTTTATTTACAACGGGAATTTTCCTGATTTAATAGTAAATATTTTCGCTTGACTTGCTAAAATACTGAAAAATTAAATATTTGAGTCGAAATTATCAACTTTTTTACAAGAAAACCATTGAAAAATGACTTAATTTTGTTGATTGACCTATTTTTACTTTATTATTCGTGCTAATATTGATTGCCGCAAACGTTGTGACATATTATAAAAAAAGGAAAATCTTGACGTATGAAGAAATATCTTGAAGGGTTCTCGATTGATAAGAAAACCATTAATTACAAACCAAAATATTTCTATCAGTTTGTGAAAAGAAGCTTCGACATATTATCGAGTTTTTGCTTCCTATTAGTTTTTGGTTGGATCATTCTTATTTTGATGCTCATCAAGTTATTGGAAGACATTGGTGGGAAGTCATATAAACTTGATATCATCGAAAATGAAAATGGCAAATATCTTTCAAAAAATGGCAAGCGATATGATTGCAAAGTAAGCAAAGATCCAAATGGTGAAAAAGATCCAACCGTTCAAGGCGCCATCTATACGTCTGTAAGAGTCGGCAAAAACGGTAGGTTACTGAAATTCCATAAGATTAGATCGATGTGCCCTGGCGCTGAAAAAATGAAAGCTAAGCTTCTAGAATATGGAATTAATGAAGCTGATGAACCAGCCTTTAAACTGAAAGATGACCCACGTATAACGAAATTCGGAAGATTCTTAAGACATACATCATTAGATGAACTTCCACAAATTTGGGATATCTTCATTGGAAGACTTTCGGTTATCGGACCTCGTCCTCCAATACCCGAGGAAGTAAAACAATATAACGACAAGAATAAGCAAAGACTTCTTGTTAAGGGTGGGCTCTTATGCACTTGGCAAATCACTAAAAACCGTAATCAATTGACCTTTGATCAATGGATGGATTTAGATCTTAAATATATCGAAGAGCGTTCTTTATGGCTTGATACTAAGATATTATTCAAAGCCATAATATTCGTTCTTACTGATCGTAGCGGTGAATAAAAAACTTGGGAAAATCCAAAAATCCCTATTGGATCCCAAGTTTTTTCTTTTAGGCAATGCTATTTAAGATTGTCTCGCAAGTGGTTAAATATTCCCTAGATTTAGGTTCTAAAACATAGGTCGTGTTAACGCCGTATAAAGGATTTAAGTAATAAGGGTATTTCGTAAGAAAATCGCTTAGAAGAATTTGCTTTTCATCGTCTTCATAATAATATTCACCATTTTTAGCATTTTCTTCAAAAGAAGATACAACGCTTTTTAAAGTTGGTGAGTAACCTATCGATCTAGCATTTTGATAAGCATTATCTTTCCGCAACATGAAATCGATGAATTTATTGGCTAATTCATAATTTTGTGTCGTTGATGGAATGACCATTGAGTCAAAAAATGCGGCCGTGTTTTTTGGGACGTAGATATCAAAATTAACATCTTTGTTTGATTCGGAATAAGAAAGGTATAAAGCATCAAAGAAATCGCCAGATTGGGTGTAACAGAAGTCTAGTGATGAATTTGCGACATTTCTTTTTAACGAATCGTTTCCGAATTCATTAAACTTGTTACTATTTAACGAGGCAATGCAATCGTTCTTTATCTCATTAGATAAATCGTTTTCTTTCTTTCCGTCATAAGAGGTAATGTTTGGATCATATCCTTTGCCCATTAAATAGGAAGAAAGAATCCATCTAGCGGAGTCGTACATTCCTATTTTGACGTCAAAAGAGAATTCCTCTCTATTCCATAATGCCTCAAAACCTTTTTCTTTGATGACTTTTTCCGTTTCCGGATTGCTTTTTGAATATAACAAGGAATAACTTCCCCAGAAATAAGGCATGAAATATGAAGAAAATTCATCTCCTTTGTCATCGACCATATATTCATCAATAATCGAAGTTAGGCCATCGGAAAAAATACTCTTGTAATTATTTAGATTTTGATAGGAGGAATTGCTTACGTCTAACTGAAGCAAATATCCTTCGTTATATAGTTGATGGACGGTGTAATCACCTGGTATAGCAACATCATACGAGGTGGTTTTGCTAGTGATTTTTTGATACATCGCCTCAGATGAGGTGACATCTTCCTCAATAACCTGACAATTGAATTCTTTTTCAAAAAGCGAGACTAAATCTTTATCGATATATTCCCCCCAGTTAAGCAAATAAAGGATTGTTGAAGGAGTTGCTAAAAAGATAATCCCAAATGTCGTAAATGAAAGAAGAAAAACCAAGGAGAAAACAAGCGCTTTTTTCATTTTATTTTTGCTCCTTTCTTTTTTGCATCATGCATCGAATAAATAAACACGATCAGTAGAGTTATAAATGTTAGCAAGGCATTAAACGCATAGCTGCCGGCCGAAAAATTCTTTTTAGTGTAGGAAGAATATACGTAATTTGAAAAATTCGAAAAACCATTTCCTTGTGTGTAGAAAGAAATGACAAAATCATCAATTGATAAGGTAAACGCGATAAGTGCACCAGCTAAAATTGCAGTTGATAAAGAAGGAATTACCGCTTTAAATAAGGCTTTAAGAGGACCGCATCCAAGATCTCTTGCAGCTTCATACAAAGAATTATCGGTTTGCTCTAATTTTGGCAATATCATCATAATAACGTAAGGAATAGTGAAGAAGACGTGAGCGATAAGCATCGTCGTAAAGCCGAAGATATTTGGGATTAATGGCTTAAGCAAAGAAAAGATGATCATAATTGAAATGCCAGTGACGATTTCTGAATTCAACATTGGGATTTCATTTAATAAATCCATTGCTTTTCTCGCTTTTTTATCGAGGGCATTAATTCCAATAGATGCGAATAAACCAGCAATCGTTGCAATAAAGGTCGCCCAGAGAGATACCAAGAGAGAATCAACTATCGAAGTGGCAAGTTGTCTATTGGTGAATATTTCTTTGAAATTATTCAAAGTAAATCCTCCCCAAGCTAGCGGGGTCAAGGAATTTGCCGAAGCGTTAAATGATTGATAAACGATAACGAAAATAGGGACGTACATTAAAGAAAAGACGAACAAAACAAAAACAATTTTGAAAATATTAAATAACGTATGTTTCCAAGGGTGTTTTTCTAACATGTTATTTTTCCTCTTTCTTCTTTTTCAATAAGCCAAAAAGGATAACGATTCCAATAATAATGACGCTAAGAAGAATGCTTAGCAAAGAGCCAAAATTATAATTATTTTTCTCAAATACGGATTGAATCAAATTGCCAATTAATCTGATTTTCCCTTGGCCAATCGTTTGAGAAATCGCAAAACCTGTTGCAGCCGGAAGAAAAACCATCAAAACTCCAGAGCCGACGCCAGATAGAGAAAGAGGCAAAGTTACTTTGAAAAATGTTTTTATTGGAGTAACGCCTAAATCCTTTGACGCTTCGATAACGGATCTATCCATCTTTTCTAAGACTGTATATATAGGGAATATCATAAATGGCAAGTATGTTGTAACAGTTACTAAAATTACGGCTGGATAGGAACCAACAAGATCAAGCGCTTTAAAAGCATCGGTTGAAAAAAGCCTTAACCACGAAACGATTCTAAGCATTGAATTAGACCACATCGGAAGGATTAGCAAAAGCAAGAACAGCATTTTGTTTTTTATTTTTGAAAAAGAAATGAAGTAAGCGACTGGATACCCAAGAAGAATGCAAATAACAACCGTTATCGAGGCAACGATTAAAGAATTGGCGATTGCTTTAAGTATTGAAATGTCATTTAGCCTAGCATAGCTTTCAATCGAAGCACTAGCATTTGAAAAATTCACCCCATTAGATGACATGAAGGTTAGAATAAGCATCAAAACAAGTGGCAAGACGACCAAAAACAACAGCCAAATAAAATATGGAATGGCTAATGATTTAAAGTTTTTCATTATCTTCCATCTCCTTAAGTTTTTCTCTTGCTTCAATTCTTAAATCTTGGATGAATTTAGGCTGTAAGGCATCTTCCACCTTCATCATATGGATTTCATAGGAGTCCACTTTTAAGCCAATTGTATCGCCGACTTCAACGTTTTGATAATCTTGAACCATGATTGTTTGGCCGTTGACATTTACCCATAAGTCAAATGTCACGCCAGTAAAAGCACTCTTAATCACTTTGCCTTGTAATATCGCTTTATCAACATCCTCTAAAACGATATCGAAATCTTCTGGACGAATGACCGCGTCAACAATCTCGCCTGGAACAAAAGTCGTAACATAAGTTTTAAAACTTTGTCCAAGGAAAGAAATTTTTTGATGTCCAAGATAAGTTCCTTCGAGAACGTTTGGATTTTCGTAATTTGCTAAAAATTTAGCTTTGCTTTCTTTTATGGATTCAACATAGATATTTCCTGGAGCGACGCTTAAACCTATTATATCCCCGATATTTTGCTTATCTTCGGATTCGACTTTGATGATTTTATCATCCACTTTGACATCAAGAAGGTATTTGCTTTCTTCAAATACAGAAGAAACGACTTCTCCCTTAAGCTTAGCGATATCCATTGAGCATATATCAAAATCCGGTCTTTCGACTATAACATACACTTTATCTCCTGGACGAACATCAAGCGAGGAAACTTTGAATGTTTTATTTAGGATATCTAAGCGTTTTGAGGCAGAATAAGTTCCGCGGAAAATATTCGCTTCGCCAATAAAGGTTGCAACGAATTTATTAATAGGCGTGTTATAAATGTCTTCAGGCCTTCCTAACTGTTGAATCTTTCCTTCGTTCATAACGACGACCGTATCCGACATTACCATGGCCTCTTCTTGATCGTGCGTAACAAAAATAAAGGTGATTCCGAGTTTTCTTTGAAGTTCCCTTAATTCAAGACGCATGCTTTTCCTTAATTTCAAATCAAGTGCGGAAAGAGGCTCATCAAGTAATAGGATTCTTGGCTTATTAACGATGGCTCTTGCAATGGCGATACGTTGCATTTGTCCACCAGAAAGAGATGAGACAGAACGATTCTCATAGCCTTCTAGATTGACAAGTTTTAAGGCTTTTATAACTTCTTCGTGAATAACGTTTTCCTTGAATTTTCTTCCTTTTATTTCTTCGATCATTTGAAAATAATGGTCATTTTCGGAGATGATTTTCAAAAAATCCCCTTTAAAACCCTTATATTTTGTTTCGTTTGCGAAAGAAGAAAGGTTGATAGAGATATTTCTTTTTTTAACGATTTCGTTTATTTCGTCTTGAACATCTTTGAAATGATGAGGACGTTTTTTCTTTTCAATTAAAGAAAGTTCTTTTTCGATTTGGTACGTTACTGATTTTTCGCTAAATAGGTCAATAACATATTTCTTTACGTCTTTTGGCTTCTCGATGAAGGTAAGTTTGTGCATTAGATTGTTTATCTCTTCTTCATCGAAACCATATTTTTCCATCATGTTCATCGTTCCGATATCATAGACGTTTGAATAGATGTTATTACGTAAGCCAAAGGCGATATTATCGTAAATATTTAAATGAGGAAAAAGCGCATATTTTTGAAATACCGTGTTAATCGGCCTTTTGTGCGAGGGCAAAGAGGCGATGTCAATATTATCAAGAAGAAGTTGACCTTCTTCCATCGTTTCAAAGCCACCAATAATTCTAAGAGTCGTAGTTTTGCCACATCCGGAAGGTCCTAAGAAGGTTACGAATTCGTTTTCATTTATAGAGAGGTTTAAGTTATCGAGGATGACGTTATCTCCATACGATTTTCTTATTCCTTTAAGTTCAAGAATTTTACGTGCCATTTGTTTCCCTCCTAAACGGCGACATACGTTTTAAACGTGCTAAATTATAGAGAGAGGAAATTAAAATACAACAATATTTTTTTGAGAAATTTTCTAAAGAAATTTAAATGAACGTTTTACTAGTGTTTTTCGATTTTCTAATAAAGATTTTTCATCTTTTATAACGTATACTTATTTTTGTCTAGGAGATTAAAAATGTCTAAATTCTTAGTAACAGGTGGAGCCGGTTTTATTGGAGGCAATTTCCTTCATATTATGGTTGATAAATACCCAAATGACGAATATGTATGCATTGACGCACTAACGTATGCCGGTAATATGGAAACTCTAGAACCTATTATGAACAAGCCAAACTTCAAGTTTGTCCATGAGAATATCTGCAATAGGGAAGCGGTGTTCAAGCTGTTTGAAGAAGAGCATTTTGATTATGTTATTAACTTTGCAGCCGAATCCCACGTGGACAGATCAATCGAGAATCCTGAGATATTCTTGAAAACAAATATCCTAGGAACTCAAGTGTTGATGGACGCGTGCAGGAAATATGGCATCAAGAGATATCACCAGGTATCCACCGATGAGGTATACGGAGATCTTCCTCTAGATAGACCTGATTTATTCTTTACTGAAGAAACGCCGATTCATGCGTCAAGCCCATATAGCGCATCAAAGGCAAGCGCCGACTTGCTTGTTCTCGCATATCACAGGACATTTGGTCTTCCTGTAACTATTTCTAGATGTTCTAATAACTATGGCCCATATCATTTCCCCGAGAAACTGATCCCTTTGATGATACAAAAAGCATTAAGAGATGAGCCACTACCTGTATATGGTAATGGATCTAATGTAAGAGATTGGTTATATGTAGGAGATCATTGCACTGCAATTGATTTAGTAGTAAGAAATGGCAGAGACGGAGAGGTCTATAACATCGGTGGCCATAACGAAAGAACAAATCTTCAAGTCGTTAAAACCATACTTGCCCAATTAGGCAAGCCAGAATCATTAATCACTTATGTTAAAGATAGACCAGGACATGATCTGAGATATGCGATGGATCCTACTAAGATTGAAACCGAGCTAGGTTGGAAACCTGAGCATAACTTTGATACAGGCATAAAAGAAACTATTAAATGGAACTTGGAAAACAGTGAATGGATTCAACACGTTGAAAATGGTGAATATCTTAGCTGGATGGAAAAGCATTATTCAAAATAAAATGGCATTCTTTGAAATGCTTCTCAATTAACTTATAATTTAGATGATGAAAACTATTTATTTTATTTGCCAAGGAAATATATGTCGCTCACCAATGGCTATGTTTATTTTAAGAAAACGCTTGAGTGATCTTAACTTAACTAATGAATACATTGTAAAATCAGCCGCATTAGAGTCTTCTACCTCTGGTGAAGATATGTACCCTTTAGCAAAAAAACAACTTGATTTGCATAATATTCCATATGAGACGCATGCCGCTCACAAACTGACTTTAAGCGAATATCTTTCTGCCGATTACATTCTTGTTATGGAAAAATATCAAAAAATCGATATAAAGAGGAATATGTCTTCTGCCCATATAGAAAAAGTTTGTCTTTTGCTAGATTTCACGGATGACTCAAGAGATATCGACGATCCTTTTTATAATAGGGATTTCGCTAAAGCATATAACGATATAGAAAAAGGAATCGAAGGTTTTATTTCTTCGGAAATCCTTAAAAAGAGCCAATAAAATTTTTAATTAATAGTCTTTAGTGGTTATAACAATCAATCGATTTATTTGCTATAAGATTCCTTAGAATCATCTCAGAACATTTACTGACATACGTGTCCAGTATTTTGCTAATATCTAACGATAAGAAAAAAAGAGCAAGCTTTTATTCTTGCCCTTTGATATTTTATTTGTCTTCTTTTTCCTGATGTCCGTAGCCATAGCCGTATTTATAGCCATAGCCATATCCACCTTTGCCTTGGTCTTCATCGGAGGTAACCATGACCATCGTTATGCCAAGGATGTTCATTCTCTTCTCTTCTAGCGAATGACATGCTGCAGCAACGTCTTTCTTTTTGGAGATATGTTGAGAGCAAACAATGAGGAACCCATCAACTTCATGTCCGATAAGATATGCATCTGATAGAACTAGAACTGGTGGAGTATCAACTAAAACGTAGTCGTACTTACCTCTTAATTCCTTAATAAGTTCAGCGGTCTTTTTTGATTGAATGATCTTAGTTGGGAATGGAGTATGTGAGCCAGGGGCAATTACATCAATATTTCCGATGTGCTGAATGATGTCATTTATGTCACAGTCGCCTTTGACATAATCGACTAATCCTAATTGATTTTTAGCACCAAGGGCTTTATGAACGGCTGGTTGTCGTAAATCAAGGTCGATGACGCAAACGCTTAAGCCTTTTTCTGCATAAACTAAAGCAAGATTACAAGTAGTGGTCGTTTTTCCTTCAGCTTCTTGAGCAGAGGTAATTGCAAAACAATTGATTTTCTTTTCAAGAGAAGCGAATTCTATATTGGCTTGCAAACGAATGATCGCATCAGCTTCAGGGGAGTTGAAATCTCTAATCAATCCTTCTGAATGCAAACGATATTGGGAACCTGTTGTTTTATTTTCTGCCATTTTCGTTTTCTCCTTTTTCCGTTTCTTTGCTACTTTCATGCTTTGGAATCATACCGATAACCTTATATCCAGTGATGGATTCAAGTTCGGACTTAGAAGTAACGCGTGTATCGGTTAATTCGCGAATTATGCCATAGGCGACACCAACAACAAGTCCAGCTAGAACACCAATTAAGGAAATGACAACAGTGGAAGTGGATGTGTCTTTTGCTTGATCAGCTGATTGAAGAATATGTAGAGAATCATCAAGAAGGTTATGAATTGCATATTGATCGGAATTTGTTAATTCGATGGCTGTATTAGCGACGCAATTAGCGACATCTATTGCCATTTCTTCGCTGTTGCAAGTGGAAGTTATCGTTAAGAAGATTGATGTAGTAGTCGTGTTTCCGACGGTGGAAAGCGTTACCGCATAATATTTTTTGAATTGTAGATAATTGTATTTAGTTTCGCCATTTTCTGTGGTTTTTAAGATTTTTGAATATTTTTCGTTTTCAGCGAGTTTTTCGGTGGATTTGTTAACAACATCTTTAGACTGTAGATAGCCTTCAGCGATTGCGGCTTTTTTTGTGGATATTGAAATGTTATCGGATGTCGAAGATCCTTCATCGGCGACAACCATCATTTGAGCGCTTGCTTGATAGGAAGGGGACTTGATGAATTTTGCATATGCAAAGGCTGCACCAAATCCAAGTAAGGCACAAACGCCAGCGGCAACCCAATGTTTTTTGATCATATGCCAAATTTGTCCGAGAGTTATAGATTTTTCTTCCTGATCCTGGACCATGGCTTCTTGATTTTGAGATCTTGAAACTATTTCAATATCTTCTTCTTTAAGATTCTGTTTTTCCATGTTTTATACTCCGTATCGATAATTATATAAGATTACATTTTTATTGCAAGAAAGGAGGGCTTAGCAAAAATAGGCAAATAGAGATTAGCAAAGTCATTAGAAAGTATCGGCTCCATAGCGACGATATCTAATTTGCCTTTGTTAACGGTGAAGAAAATTATTAACAATATAATCCCTAAAGCTATGCGATAGATGCCAAAACCAAGGAAGGTTTTAGTACGAATGAGTTTCATAAAGAATTTAATTGTTAAGAGCGAAACGGCTAAAGCAACGGCCATTGCAATTACAATAAGCAATATTTGGAATGGAGTGATGCTAGGAACCTTTCCTTGATGCACTTTAACGCCATACATCATTCCTTTAATCAAGGAACCCCCAAGCATGGCTGGGATTGAAAGATAAAAAGAGAATTTAGAAGCGGTTGCTCTATCAATAGATAATAAAAGAGCGGCACAAATGGTAACGCCAGAACGAGAAGTTCCAGGGATTAAGGCAAGACATTGCGCTAAACCAATTATGAAGGCATATTGAATGCTAATATGTTTAACGCTATCTATTCTAAATAGAGGATATTTGTCATCATGTTCTTCTTCGTCATCGTGATATGTAGAAGATGAACGGTTAAGGTGGTAACGGTCTTTGATTTTAACCGTTTTAAACTTAAGCAATAATTCGATTCCGATAAAAGCTAAGCCATAAACAATCAAAGTTATAGAAACTGTTAAGTAATTAAATAAATATTGATCTAACAGATCATCAAAGATTACGCCAAGGACACCAGCAGGAATAGACGCAATAAGGATTTTTCCCCATGTTAGCCATATTTGTTTCTTTTCTTTTTCGGACTTCTTTTTGCCAAATGGCCAAAGTTCTTTGAAGAAAGAGATAATGACAGCAAGAATTGCACCAAGTTGAATTATGACAAGGAAAAAGTCGTAAAATTCTCTTCCTTGCGTTGTCTCAAAACCAAAAAATTGTCCTAGAACAATCATGTGGCCAGTTGAAGAGACAGGCAGCCATTCGGTAATGCCTTCAACTATTCCGAAGACAATTGCTTTGAGTATTTCAATAAATTTATCCATAATCCGTCTTAAAAATTTAACTAAACTTTTGCTGTTTTACGTCCTTATTCTAATTCGAAAAAAGCAATGTATCTACTTAAAAATATTTATTTGGGTTTTGATATGGTTATTTTGATATTTGAAAAAACTAAATGCATTTTTGGAAAAACTCAAAAATCATTGGCAAATACGCCATACTTGTTTCTCTTCTTGAACCTGATTCCGAACTATATAATGCCGGTATAGTGGATGTTTCCTACGCCTATCCTAAGATGCATGTCGTAAGACCTCAATTCTTTGTTCCTATCATTGCCTTATTGCAGAATGCGGCCTTAAAAACAGTCGAGGATCGTAACAACTTGAGATGTATAAGAGGCAAAACATCGATATCACCAATTTTGAATCAAGCATGAATGAATTCAAAGAGAAATTTGGTAATAACTACCATATTGCCTCAGAGAATTTCACCAAGACCATAGAAGATATCGACAAAGCCATCAATAACCTCAATAAGATGAAAGATGATCTCCTTGGAGCACAAAGAAACATCCGTCTTGCCAATGATAAAGCCCAAGATCTTTCCATAAAGAAACTAACAAAGAACAATCCGACAATGAGGTCTAAGTTCGATGAGCTTCATGGGAACAATATAATTGAGCATAAAGAGAACGAGAATTGATATTTACAACAATAATTTGTTCATTTGAAAACAATAGTTCATTATGGAAAGCGACTTTTCTAATGAATCTATGAATCGAGAACGGAGAAACATATTAATCGGAAAACGGAATGAACAGTCCTCGTTCCGCTCTTTTTGCGACTTTATAACAAGAAGATAAATTGAATATTCAAGAATCTCATATAATGCAGTTAGCACTTGTTTTTTTATTTTTTTTGACTAGACTATTTTTAGAAAGAGCAAAAAAGGTTTTGTTTAAAAAAGCCCCGTTATGAATGAAAACTTATGCGTATGCTAATTATTAAAACTAAGCATTCTTGGAAATTCGTACGATTGATATCTGATGGAAGGTAGAGAAGATAAGAAATGAAATATGTTTTTAGGGGTTATGTGAAAAAAAATTAAATGTCGTGATAATGGATATCGCAGCGTTTGGTTCGAACATATAAATTACTCCGGAATCAACGATGAAAAATTTATTGCTCATGGGTCTAACCTTCAAAATGGTGACAAGTATATAGAATTCAACAAAAACACCGCTTTTATTGCAGGGGGAGAGTGTTTAGCCATTATCTTAAGTTCTTTTGAGTGCCATCGAGAGGTAAAAGTAACCTTTGAAATTAACTTTAACCACGTTTTCTACATCATGGAAGTTGAGGTTGAAGATAAAAATAAAATAACCATCGATATCGTCGATAGTTTGAGCGATTGCCTTGAGTCAATAAAAAAACTAAAAAAGTCATTGCGTGTTGATGAAGTTCTCTGCTTTAGGGGGTCATCAAATATTGCCAACGGTCCTTTGCCTGGCATATTTTGGGAAAACGATGTAGATGAATCGTCTTTTTATCATGATTTGATCCTTGAATATCCTGAAGAATTCGATTGCAAGAAAGACCATTTGGGTACTCTGGCGAAAATGCAGCACTATGGTTTACCAACAAGAATGCTTGATGTATCTGGAAATGCGTTTGTGAGTTTATATTTTGCAACGAGTTCAAATGTAGGCAAAGACGGATATGTCGATGTGTTTAAAGTAAAGAAAAGCGAGATCTTAAAACATAATAGCGATAAAGCTTTGATGCTTTCATGCCTTCCATGCTTAGACAAAAAATCGCAAGAATCTATCCGTTTATTTTGCGAAAACAACAAAGGCAAAATCAATGAATCTATGATCAAGAATGATGACGCAATGGTTCGCTTTTTGCATGAAATAAGAGGAGAGTATCCAGCTTTCGAATGTGCAATTATAGGCGAGGATCTATTAAATTCGTATTTCGTTAGAGCTAATAAAAATAATCAAAGAATGAAAATTCAAGATGGCTATTTCATCATTCATGGCTTGGATAATGATAAATTTAATGAATTTGTTGATTCGCATCTCGTTGGAAAAATGATTATTAAAAGCGGTAAAAAGAGTGAATTTTTGTCGGATTTAAACTCAATGGGGATACGAGATGATGTTATATTTCCTGATTTGGAAAGAACAGCTTTATTTCTCCGTTCTAAAAAACTTGGATGGAGGAGCTTAGACGAATGATAAATTTCGTGCAAAATAGTGCCGTCGAAAATGTTTTTATCGTGCAGGGAAATGAAAGCGCATTAAATGCGGATTAAATGGGGAAAGAATCAAATAAACAGGAAAAACATTATGAAAAAAAGATTATTTGCAAAATTGCTATTGGCAGCATCGTTTTGCCTTGGAGCGTTAACTGCATGTACGTTTAAAGGCGAAAAAGGCGAAAAAGGGGAACAAGGGTCAAATGGCCTCAATGGGTCTAACGGAAAAGATGGTCTTGATGGTAAAGATGGCGACGATGGGAAAGATGGAACATCGGTTTTAACGGGAAACGGCACGCCATCTTCAACCCTTGGTAAAGACGGAGATTCATATATTGATTTAAGCACATGGGATTGTTATCTCAAGAAAGAAGGGGAATGGTTAAAGACTGGAAATATCAAGGGAACCAACGGCAAAGACGGCGAGAACGGCAAAGACGGAGATGACGGCGTCTCCGTCGTCTCCATAGAGAAAACCTCGTCCGACGGGGGCAGGGACACCTACACGATTACCTATTCAGACGGCACGGAGTCCACCTTCACCGTCACCAACGGGGAGGACGGCGAGCAGGGCATCCAAGGCGAAAAAGGGGATGACGGCCACACCCCGTCTATTACGATAGGGGAGAACGGCAACTGGTATGTGGATGGCGTCGACTCCGGCGTCTCCTCCAAAGGGGAGAGGGGAAACGACGGCGAAAAGGGCGACAAAGGCGAGGATGGCGTTTCCATCGTGAATGCTTACGTCGACGAAAACGGCCATCTAATCTGCGAGATGTCTGATGGCACGAAAAAAGATGCTGGAGAAATTAAGAACTCTAGTTTGCATAAAGTTGACTTCTATTTTAGTTTTAGTGAAGAGCTCATGGGAACTGTTTATGTGGTCGATGGCTCCAAGCTAAGCGTTCCTAATAGTGTAAAAGATAAAATTGCAGGTTTTGAAGTTGCATATTGGGTGGCTTTTGACGATGAAGAATGGGTAGACCATTATGGCATGTTTGATGGGTACGCTTGTCCTTGGTCATTCAGCGGCTACCCAGTTACTTCAGATTTGTCTTTATATGGTATAACTTATTATTTTAAGCAATACAAAATTACATATTCCTTAAATGGGGGCAAGAATGCTTCTGACAACGCATCATCTTATAACGTTACGAGCGAATTTACTCTCTCTGATCCAACCAGGGACGGATATACATTTTGCGGATGGTATACAGATGAATCGTGCGTGAATAAGATTGAGAAAATAAGCAAATGGACGACAGGCGATCTTCATCTTTGGGCAAAATGGCTTGGAAATATAAATGCACTCAGTGTTATAAGCGAAGACGTTTCGATGGGAACTGTAGAAATTCTTTTTGGCGAGGGGCGTTCGGGTGAAACGATTGCCCTTAAAGCTACACCTGTAGATGGATATGCTCTTAAAGGGTGGTACATTGATGAAAATTTAGTATCCGCAGATGAAACCTACTCTTTTACAATGCCAGCTAGGTCAAGAACTTTAAAGGCCAAATTTTGGACGGTAGAAGAAGAAAAAGAAAAGCGAAAGTCCAAATATATGATTCCTGAATATAACCCTGAATCAGGAACAATAACCTATGGCATTTATCCTCAGTCTTATGTAAGTGATGAGTCGTTGATCACTTCACTGAATGAACTGACAACGTCAGAATCCAATGGCTGGTTCCTGTATGAAGGATCTTATTTTGCAAAAAAGACTGCAAACCCTTGCTCGTCGCGTTACACGTTCGGCGATGGGGCAACAATCGTTAACGGCACTGAATATTGGTTCAAGTGTGAGCCTATCGAATGGAATGTCCTATCATTTTCAGATGGGGTGTATTCTCTCGTGTCATCCATGTTGCTCGACGCCCATTGCTACAATTCGTCTTCAAAGAGAACGATCGACGGAAAAACGATATACAGTAACAACTACGAATACAGTGACATCCGCTCATGGCTCAACGGCGAGTTCTATTCCTCCGCCTTTGCGCTTGACGACTCGCTGATACAGACCGTCATCGTAGACAACTCGGCGGCAACGACGGAAACATCGACTAACAAATACGTGTGCTCTGACACCGAAGACAAGGTTTATCTCTTGAGCTGTCAGGATTATTTTAATTCCAATTATTTTCCTATTGTTTGCAAACCAACCGATTGGGCGAAAGCTAACGGTGCATATTACAGGTACGATACATACACTCCCTATACTGGCAATGGTTTTTATTGGACTAGATCGCCGAGTAATTTAAATGAATGGCGAGCAGATTATTTAGATATTGATGGTTGTACGCTTGGTTATGTTTACACCGTCGACAGTGCTTTAATCTGTGTACGCCCCGGTCTTCAGATCAAGGAAGAGTGATTTTTCAAGTGCAGTCTTCCTAAGACGATATGGAAAAGAGACTTAAAGAAAAGGCGAAATGGTGTTTCGTATTAAATTGAGCGATGCACCATAAGTTAAATAGGAATTAATAGAAATTTTATATGATTCATAATAATTCAAACTTTATATTCGATGCCGCTGATGTACTTACATACAGTAAACTTGTATGCAACGATTATATAATTGGCACTTTAAAATTCAATCAAAAATCTTTTCGTTCAAGAGATGATGGAATTTTTTTCAACGTGCGAACCAAGAGTAATTTAGATGGCTATGAAAGAACGCCCATCGCTTATGATAAACCGTTGGAGAATTCGATGCGAAAGATCGTTATTTTGTTAGAAAGTCCAAGCAATGAAGAATATATGGCGCAAGGCGATTTCGGAGATACTGCTCGATGTTGGGGAAAAACCGGAGATAATATAAGAAATAATTTTATTGCCATTATCAACAACGAGAATAGCTTTTCAGTTATAAAAGACGCGCTAAAGCTATGCAATAAAGATGAGGAATTTAGCGTTTTAGCCGTAAACGCGATTCGTTACCAATGCGATATTGGGAATCCTGGCGGTGGAAAGAACACAAGAAATATATTTTGCAAGCTATGGGATGAAAGAGGCTTTAAAGAAGATCTGACTGAGAGATTAAATATCATCAAACCGGATTTGATAATTAATTGCTGTACAAAAGAAATATCAAAGAAAATCGATTTGACTACGTATTTGAATAACAAGTTCAAAGGGGAGGCCTTGGAGTCATCTCATCATCCGTGTGTTTGGCTAAACGATAAGATAAAGATTTTTAAATTTTAACAACGTAAGCAATTTTATTTTTAAAAAGGAGTGGACAAAATGAAAAACAAAAAAATCAAGGAATCGTTATTGATGATTGTACTTAGCCTCGGACTTTTGACTGGTTGTGGCCAACAAGGCGAAAGAGGCGAACAAGGCGATAGAGGTTCAGACGGCCTCAATGGGTCTAATGGAAAAGACGGCATTGATGGTGAAGACGGTAAGGATGGCTTGGATGGTTCGACCATTTTGACCGGCAACGGAGAGCCTTCCATCGCATTAGGTGAAGATGGTGACTCTTATATAAATCTTGATACATGGGATTATTATGTTAAAAAAGATGGGTTATGGGTTAAATCTGGAAATCTCAAGGGAACCAACGGCAAAGACGGCGAGAACGGCAAAGACGGAGATGACGGCGTCTCCGTCGTCTCCATAGAGAAAACCTCGTCCGACGGGGGCAGGGACACCTACACGATTACCTATTCAGACGGCACGGAGTCCACCTTCACCGTCACCAACGGGGAGGACGGCGAGCAGGGCATCCAAGGCGAAAAAGGGGATGACGGCCACACCCCGTCTATTACGATAGGGGAGAACGGCAACTGGTATGTGGATGGCGTCGACTCCGGCGTCTCCTCCAAAGGGGAGAGGGGAAACGACGGCGAAAAGGGCGACAAAGGCGAGGATGGCGTTTCCATCGTGAATGCTTACGTCGACGAAAACGGCCATCTAATCTGCGAGATGTCTGATGGCACGAAAAAAGATGCTGGTAAGGTAAAAGAAACTTCAAAACACCAAGTTAATTTTTACCTTAAAGGAAGACTTTTGGAAACGATTGAGGTTGCAAATGGATTGAAGATAAGTGCACCTTCCCCGGAAAAAACCAAAGGTTACCACATTTATTATTGGTATACAAAAGAAGAATCTAGTTCATATCACATTCCATGGTCGTTTACTGGTTGCACGGTGACATCTGATTTGAATATTTACGCCGATTCAGATCTATTAGGCTATACGTTGACATATGATTTTGATGGTTTAACTGATGTCGAAAATCCAAATCCAACTATTTACGACGTTGAGCAAACTATTATTCTTGAGGACGCAGTTAAAAAAGGATACACGTTTCGCGGATGGTATACTGATTCATCTTTCGAAAACCAAATAACGCAGATTTCTAAAGGCTCAACAGGAAATGTTTCGCTTTATGGGAAGTTGATTGCAGATAAAAATATTTTGACAGTTACAAGTTCCGATTTAACAAAAGGAACAGCAGAAATTGTTTCTGGCGAAGGGTATACAGATGAAGAGATAACAATCAAAGCTACTCCTGCTGATGGTTATGTTTTCGCTGGATGGTATGAGGGAACAGAAGAGATTAGTGTCTCGGAAGAATATACGTTCACTATGCCAGCTAGTGACAAATCAATAGTCGCCAGATTTATGAATGAAGACGAATATTCCGGTAAAACAACAGCTTCTTGATCTGAAAGAAACGCAGTCACTTATGGCTTATACCCTAAGACCCACATAAGCGACAAGATACTAATATCATCTTTAAATGAACTAACAACGTCAGAAAACAATGGATGGTATCTTTATGATGGCTCATATTATGTGAAAAAGAACGCAAATTCGTCTAATAAATTCAATGACGGCACGGCGATAGTCTATGATACGGAATACTGGTTCAAGTGCGAGCCTATCGAATGGAAGGTCCTATCATTTTCAGATGGGGCGTATTCGCTTGTCTCATTTTCATTGCTCGATTTTTGTTCGTATTGTTCCTATAGTTTATGGTTGTCAAACAGAATAATAGACGGGAAAACGGTATACGGAAACAACTATGAATACAGCGACGTCCGCTCATGGCTGAACGGCGAGTTCTATTCCTCAGTCTTCGCCTTTGATGACTCCCTCATCCAGACCATCACGGTCGACAACTCAGCTGTAACTATGAATTCATCGACAAACAGATATGCATGCTCGGACACGGAGGATAAGGTTTATCTCCTGAGCTATCAGGACTACAGCAATGCCGATTACTTTCTTGATGCCAAATCAAGATTCTGCAAACCCGCGGATTGGGCAAAGTAGAATGGAACGTATTGCTACACTGATAAGGATGATTCCTATTATGGCAATAGTTATTATATAGCTAGATTCCCAGTTTCCCAAAACTCTTCAGGCTTAGTCGACTTCCGCTATATTTGGGGTGTCAACTACGATGGCAGTTTATTTCCTTTCCTACTTTATGGCTATGGTTTTTCCGTCCGTCCCGCCATTACGATCAAGATCGTATGACCATAGACATGCGAATCTAGAATCAATCGACAATCCCTATTCAATTCAAAGGGATTGCCGGGAAAAATATAAAATATGAATCAGATAAGAAATAGGCAAAACATTCATGTTAATAAAGATAAGGAAATAGTTAAAATGCATGATGACAGACAGAAATGAAAATGCCAATTATCCGACGTTATCATGCGGAATTTAAAACGCCATTAAGAATGTTTCAATGTTACCTGACACCAATAAAGTGTTGATAAAAATAGAATGGCATTAAGAGTTGAAGCTCTGCAAAAATGTTTATTTGAAAAATGCCAATTAACCTATACTACACAATGATTCGAGGAAAAGAAAGGATGCCAAAATTTGGGAATAAATTTTATAAAACCTGGGCAAATCAATTTTACAATTACCCGGGCATGACGAAAGTAATGTGTCCTGATCAGGAGGCTGGCGAAATCATCAATAATGGTGGCCAATGGTCATTAAACCGAAATAATATAATCTTGGATAGGCTCGGAAATCCAGGAATCTATAAGAATAGATTTATTGACCACTCAAATATAGCTCCAAATGATTATGTAATTCTCATTCTCGAAAGTCCCCATATAGACGAATTTCACACTTCTAATGGATAAATTATTCCGCTTGATCCAGCGTGCGGGACTAAAAATGGACAAGCCGGGAAAAACATCTCTTCGTGCCTTGATCAAATTCTTTCAAACTCACCTATTTTTACAGGAATATTAAAACGGCTCTCTTATAAATTGATTCTGATGAATGCGATTCAATGTCAGACTAGTTGTGGAATTTTTCCGTTAAATACAGAACTTATGGATCAGAATTGGATAAAATTGTGGAATGGCTATTTCGATGAAGACCTGGTTAAAAGAATTAATGCGATGATTGCAAAAGGCAAAGACGTGCACGCAATTAACATGTGTGCTTTTGAAAGAGCTGGCCTTCATTTTTACGTCAATAACAAACTTATGAGGAGTAAGATTTGGTTTTTCGAGGCCCATTATCCTGCGTGTAATTGGATGAGAAGTGATAGACGGAAAATTTATTGATTATAAAATGTTGAACATTCAAATAATAAAAGTGGGATGTGACGATGTGTGATTATACGACGATTTAAGCATATCGTCGTTAGATTCAAATCGAAATATCGGTTCATAACTTTTAGATATGTCATATTCACCCTTTCATATTAAAAAGAATTTGTTTTTTCGGTCTCAATAATATTAAGAGAATATAACACCGGCGGTCCTAACATAGAATATAACTTCTAGACAATTAAGAAGAACTTTGCTAAATTGGAATCGCCTTAAAAGGTTATACACGGGTTGGTCGAAAGACCTTGGTCCATCAGCAACGGGGATGTTTCCCGCATTTTTTGTTTCATTAGAAAAAATGAGTCTCTTTATACCTATAGACGAT
>CAVIJE010000014.1:0-41777 GCA_963643355.1 Sodaliphilus sp.
CTCAATGGCAGAGCAATCGGCTGTTAACCGATCGGTTGTAGGTTCGAGCCCTATAGTGAGCGCCACTGGCCTGTTGGAGAAGAGGCTTAACTCATATCCCTTTCAAGGATACATTCATGGGTTCGAATCCCGTACAGGTCACCAAAATTGAACGAAATGCACCAATTAAAAAAAGTTGGTGTTTTTTTGTTTCTTGATGGGGATTAAATCAGAATAATTGCAATTCTAAAAAAAACAGTCCATTCCAAAAACGCAATCATTTTTTTCAAATTTTTAAGCTTATTGAATAAACGAAGACAAAAGCGGAAAGATGATATGTTAAAGTCTTGTGTTAATTAATATTAAAAATTTTAAATATCTTATAAATGCTCATAATTTTATAAATTTTAGCTATGCACGTTCTTTAAGATGACTGTTTTTTTGATATTAATTTTGCGTTGTTTTTTGAAAATATGATATAATCATAACCGCTTATTTATGGACATTCAGGAATTTGTTGAGTATAACTTTGCCCCAATAATCGGATTGCTGTTCCAATTTGTTATTTTGATGTATGGCAAAACCTTTAATAAACGCGAAAAAGCGGTCTTTTTTGTAAGTTTAGGCTTACAAATTTTAGAGATAACTTCCTACAACATTGAATTTTATTATTCCTCGCTAAGCTACTGGAATGTTCAAAGAATAATCTTTTCTGTAATTGGTTACATCGTTAGACCTGCTTTGCTTTATCCTTTCGTTTATTTGTTAAGAAAGGAGTCAGGCAAAAAATGGCCAAAATGGGTTTATATCGATTTAATTCCTCTGATTCTTGTTGCGATAATTCAACAATTTGCTTATTTCACCGATTGGGTTTTCTATTTTTCTGAGGATAACATTTTCCATAGAGGGCCACTTGGTTTTGTTTCGATGTATGTAACTATTTTCTACATGCTTGAAGTGGCCACGCAAATCGTTTTAACTAAAGTAATTAATAAAAAATTCAATGCGGGCTTGATCATTGTCATCTTGATGTATGTTGTTTTGGCGATGGTCTTTGAGAGCATACTTAATATAAGATCCCTAGGTATTAACGCTGGAGTTTTCTCAATCGTTTTCTTCATGTTCTCTTTGCAGACGAACAACTTAAACGAAACGTCGCTAAAATTAAAAACGCTTAGCGAAATCGATTCTCTTTCGCAAATTTCCAATAGATATTCTGGTGAAAGACGAATTGATGAATTGGTAAAAGAGAAGGTGACTGGTTGCTTTGCCGTTCTTGATATTGATAATTTCAAATCCATCAACGATACATACGGTCATGCAGCCGGAGATGAAGCGATAATTAAGTTTGCGACTCTTTTGAAGGAAACATTTGGGGATGATAATGTCATAATGCGACTTGGTGGCGATGAATTTGCTATATATATGCCTAAATGCTCGAATAATGATGAATTAATATCGACTTTCTTAAAAAAGTTAAGGGATGTTAGATTGTCTTCTGATTCTTCCTTTAGAATAACGACTTCCTATGGAACGGCCATATACGATGGAGAAAAAGAAACAACTTTCGACGAATTATATAAGATTGCCGATGTCAAACTTTACGAAGCGAAGAAAACCAAAGGTAAAAGAGCAATTGATTGATTTAAAAACGCGGTATCTAACCGCGTTTTTTTAACTATCAAGACGCAAATATAAAAATTCTTTATTCAAATAAGGAATAGAAATATGCAGTAACTTCATGAGCATTTTCCGTATGGGAATTTATTACATAATCTTTTAATAAATCTACAAACGCCCCAGACATGCATGTGATTAAAATATTATCTGGAACGTTTGGGTGATGAATTTTTATCGTTGGAAGAGCCACTTTCATTAAATTTCTAACTTCTTTCCCAAGAGTTGAATAAAAAAGATGGGACGCACCAGAAGAAAAAATATCTGTAATTAATTTTTGCTGTTCTTTAAAATGATAGAAGATGTGCGCGGTCATTTCCTTGTAGTCATAGAGAGTTATTTCTCCGTTAGACGAATGATTATAAGAAAAAGCGTGTTGGAAAATAGAAGTGCAAACGGATTTTAGTACATCGTCTTTCTTTTTGAAATGCGAATAAAAAGTTGATCGGGAAACGGTGCTTTCCGTGATGATATCTGAAACCGATATTTCCGAATAAGTTTTTGTTTCAAGCAGTCTTTCAAACGCTTCGAGGATTAATGCAATTGTTTTTTCTTCTTTTTTATTCATACAAACGAATTATAACGAATAATATGTATATTTGTTAAGAAAAAAATCGAACAAAATATTCTAAATTGTTTGTTTTCTTGCTTTTTTATAAAGATAGTTGTTAAATCATATGGCTTATGAACAAAAGAGAAGTGCCAACCACATTTGAAAAAAATAAAAAGAAGTCACTAATTATTGTTTTTTCTACTCTTTTCATAATGTTAGTTTTGTTCTTTATTTCTTTTGTTGTTACGCCTAATTACATGAGTATCGATCGTTGCGTTTTAGGACTTTTTGGCCAAAGCGATGTTGCAGCCAATAGGATAATGCAAAAAATTATGTTGCCAAGAAATGTTGGGGCTCTCCTGATTGGCGGCGGATTAGCTTTATCTGGATTGATAATGCAAACATCTTTGAAAAATCCAATGGCTTCTCCGGCTACTTTGGGAATATCGAATGCTGCTGTATTTGGGGCAAATATTATTATTCTTGCTATTTACGGAACGAGTTCTAATTCATTCGTCTCGACATCAGATAATCCTTTTTCTGTGGCTGGCGTTGCCTTTTTATTCGCTTTAGCTTGCGTATTACTGGTGTTATTCTTTTCCTCCTTTCATAAATTTCATCCAACTACCGTTGTTTTAGTAGGAATTGCTTTAGGCTCATCGTTTCAAGCGGGGACCACGCTTTTACAGTATTTCGCTGATGATGTCGCTCTTTCGGCGGTTGTTGGTTGGTCTTTTGGGAATTTAGAAAGGCTTACAATGAATGAAAATTACATTCTAATGGGTGTCATATTTCTTTCACTGATTGGTTTTTCTTTCATTTCATATCGTTTCAATGCCCTTGACGCTGGCGATGGTTTTGCAAGAAGCGTTGGCATTAACACTTCTTTACTGAGGTTTATTTCGCTATTAATCGCCTCATTGATTGGTGCTCTTTGTGTTTCTTTTTGCGGAATTATTGGTTTTGTTGGAATAATCGCTCCTCACATTATGAAAAGGCTTGTCGGCAACGATCATCGTTTGCTTATACCGACTTCCTTTTTTGCAGGATCTTCATTATTGCTTATTTGTGATATTTTCACTCGTTTGATTGGAGGAGGAACCTCATTGCCTGTTGGGGCTATAACTGCTTTATTAGGCACGCCGACGTTCTTGATCATTCTTTTCACGAAGAAAGGGGATAAATATGCTCTCGCTTAAAGATGTTTCCTTTTCTTACGAAAAAGGGGCAAAACCCACCCTTTCGTGCGTAGACCTTCAACTTGAAGATGGAAAAATAGGGGTTTTATTAGGACCAAATGGAGTTGGAAAAAGTACAATAATTAAGATAATATCGGGACTTATTAAGCCTAAAAACGGTGATATTTTTTTAGGAGAAAACGATCTTAGAAAGATAAAAACAAAAGAAAGAGCAAAATTGGTCGCTTATGTTCCCCAAAATGTTGAGTTTTCTTCTTTAAGCGTTCTTGATTCGGTTCTTCTTGGCCGTCTCCCATATTTTTATTCTTTCCCCTGTTCCCATGACAGGACCAAAGCCGAAAAAGCGATTGAAGATGTAGGTTTAGGAAAATTAAAAGACAGACCGGCTAATTCTCTTTCTGGCGGTGAAAAACAATTGGTTGCCATAGCAAGAGCACTTGTCTCATCGCCAAAATTGCTTCTTTTAGATGAACCAACGGCAAATTTGGATCTTAAACATCAAAAGATGATACTGACATTGATGAAAAAAATGTCTAAAGAAAGAAATCTAACAATTCTTCTCACTCTTCATGATATAGCTGAAGCTGTATTTGTCGGCGACACATTTTATTTCCTTAAGGAAGGAAGAATAACTTCGTCTGGGGATAAAACGATAATTACCGAGGAGCAAATCAAAGAAATATACGACGTGGATGTGAAACTAGTTAGAAAAGAAGACGATTTTACAATAAAGATTTATTAATTTAAGGAGATATCAAATGAAAAAATCAAAACTATTAATTTTAGCGGCATTAATGCTTGCATCGTGCCAAAAAGGCAATGAGACGTCAAATTCTAACGATTATTCACCGATTGAAATTACCGACGGAATTGGAAGAGTTTCCGAATATACGCCAGGTTCTTACAAGAGAATCGTTTGTGTTGGGGCTGGCGCTTTAAGACTCTATTCATATATAGGTGATCTTGATCTTCTCGTTGGGGTGGAAGATATAGATAATCCAAGCAAAAGAAGCTCGTCTTCACCATTTGAAGGAGTTGCAAGGCCATATTACGACGCCAACAAAGAAATCTTTAAAAACTTACCTAGTGCTGGAGTTGGCGGACCTGTTGCCAATCAATCGGGGCCGAATTTAACTTCATTAACATCTTTAGCCCCAGATTTAATAATTTCCGATTTTGAAAACGAAGCGGCGGCTAAACAAATGGAAGAAACCACAGGAGCGAAAGTTTTTACTATTAAATACGGAAAGCAAGCCGTTTATGACGAAACAGTTATAAACATCCTAACATCACTAGGAAAAATCATTGATAAAGAAGAAAGAACAAAGACTTTAACTGATTACATCGCAACTTCAATTGCTGAATTAAAAAATCTAACAAAAGATGTGAAAGACGAAGATAAGCCTTTAGTCTATGTTGGCGGAATAGGCAACTGGGGTCAAAAAGATTATCTTGCTTCTCATTCGAATTATCCAATGTTTAGCGTTGCGAATATCAAAAACGCCTTAAGTACGGTTACTTTATCCGTCTCCGGACAACAAGATATAACCAAGGCTACATTCGAAGAACTAGCGCCAAATATTGATAAATTCATTATTGATGCGGCTGGGATGAAACAAACGATTGCTGCTTATAATACCGATAACACGATATTCGATAATGTTAAAGCGGTTAAAGAAGGCGAAGTTTATCTCCAAATGCCTTATAACGCATATTACACGAACCTTGAGATTTCTCTTATGGACGGATATTATGACGCCGCGGTTACATATCCGGAATTATTCAAAGATTTCAATCTTGAATCAAAATATAAAGAAATCCTTCAAACATTCGTTGGGAAAGATGTCTATGAAGAAGAGATTCAATATTCCGGCTCTTATGGCGGATATCAAAAAATAAGTAATCTCAAAGAGTGGTGCGAATCTAAAATCAATTAAACTTAAGGCCAATGATTTGGCCTTTTTTACCGATTAAAAAACAAGAGGATAAGAATAATACATACTTAAAAAACTAAGAAAAAGTCTTTATAATAACCAAGGGTAATTATGTCTCATCCTTTAAAGCATTTACATTTAATAAATAGGCACAGACACCTAGTGATAAAAAACGCTTCCCATATGGGGATTTTTTGGCATGCTCTTAAGCATGACTTAAGTAAATATACACCGATAGAATTCAACATATCCGCTAAATATTATGTCGGGAATCACTCTCCAGTTTTCGAAGAAAGAATAAACAATGATTATTTTTCGAGAATATGCCAACATCATACGAAAAGGAATCCGCACCATTGGGAATATTGGACTGATTTCATGTGTGGAAAAATTCTTATGAAGACGATGCCATGGAAATACGCAACTGAATACGTTTGTGATATGCTAAGCGCTTCCTATACGTATAATCCAAAGAATTTCAAACCCGAAACGACGTTAAATTATTTCCTCTCTCATCAAGACAAATATTTTATAACCCAAGCAACAAGGGAATATGTGACATGGTGCCTTACAAAATATAAAGAATCAGGCTTTAAAGAATTAAACAAAAAGAATACAAAGGCTAAATATAACGAAATAATTTCCACTTTGCCTAATGTTGAAATATTTGAGACCAACAAGACGAGCGCGAAATTACCGCCTTTGAAAGAAAATAATAGTGGGGTAAAATAAAAATATGGCAATAAAAAACAAGATATTAATAATAGGCTGCGGAAGACTCGGGGCAATTATTGCGGATAGAGCTTCAGCAAGAGGGGAAAACGTTATCGTCTTAGATGAAGATGCGTCTTCTTTTAAGAAATTAGATGACGCTTTCACAGGATTTAAGGTCACTGGTGAAGCAACTGACATAAATCTTTTAGTCAATGATTGTTACCTAGAGAGTGTCGAAGAAGCGATAATCGTAACCGGAAATGACAACGTCAATCTTTTCCTTGCCCATTTATGCGGAATAATCTATAAAGTTCCAAAGGTTTATGTTCGTTTTGATGATCCTGATAAGGACATTCTTATAAGTGGGGTCCCAAACGTTAAAGCGATTTATCCTACGGATTTAAGCGCAAATAAATTTTTCTCTATTGAGGCGGAAGGAGACAAATAATGATCGTTGTTATAGCCAATGGCAATCTTGAAGCCAACTACGTCATTGATTCTTTTAAAGAAGATAGACGTAATAAAATAATCGTTATCAATTCCAATAAAGAGGTCGCAGATTACCTTATGAAACACCAACATGTTTCTGTGTATGTCGGAAACCCTTGGAGAACATACGCCCTAGAAGAAGCGAATGTGTATGATGCCGATCTTTTCATTTCTTTATCCGACAATGACACGGATAATTACGTTTCTTGCATATTAGCAAAAAAGATATTCAATGTTCGTAAATGCATTTGCTTAGTCAAAAACCCTGATAATGTCGAGATTTATAAGAAACTTGGCGTTGACTCGGTTATTTCTTCAACATATTTACTTACGCAAAACATCAAAACGGAATCCCTTGAAGGCAACCTCGTCCGTTCAATGAACCTTGATTCTAACAAAATCGTAATGGTTGAAGCTACCTTGCTTTCAAAATACCGCATTTGCAATAAAGCCATTATGGATATAAATTTCCCTTCTTATGCCAATATTGCATATATCATGCGTGATGGAGAGTTCATTATCCCTAAAGGAAATGTCGTTCTAAGACCACGTGATAGTTTGGTTATTTCTTGCAAGAAGGATGATGAAAAAGAATTAACGAAATATTTAACCCAACGCGCTTCGGCAAGGGATATTGAGAAGAATATCGCCAATCAAGTCCAAAAAACAATCAGCAAAAATATAAGCGAATTCAAAAAAGAAGCGACCCCTGTCGTAAATGAAGAAAAAATAGATGAGAAAACGGAAATAAAAGAAGTGGTCAAAAACGAAAAAACTCCTGATGCAATATCCGAGAAGAAAACGACCACTACTAAAAACGTCTCAACCGCAAAACGCGCTACATCAAAAGGAAAAACAAATTCATCTAAGGCCGTTGTTTCTAGCAATGAGACAACCGCTTCATCTAGCAACAAGAAGAAAAAATAATTATGAAACATCTTAAAGAAGCAAAAGGATTACGCTTAATTCTTGGTTACTTTGGCCTTTTCATGATTGTTGAAGGCCTTGTTACTATTTTTCCTTTGGCTATTTTGGCTTTTTATCCAAAGGAGTGGGAATGCTATCTTGATTTTATTATTCCTGGAGCTGGGTATATTGTTTTGGGCGCATTAATTAGCTTATGTACGATTGCCTTTAGAAAAAAAGCCAAGCTTCAAAAGAATGAAGACTCTTTATTGCTCGTTCTTTTGTGGATTTCGGCATTGGTTATTGGTGCTTTCCCGTTCTATCTAACTGCTTTCCCAGAAATTAATAACGGTAACGAAGCGATAAATTTAAATATGTCTTTTACGGATTCATTTTTTGAATCAACGTCCGGATATTCCGCTACAGGTCTCACCGTTTTTCCTGAAAAAGCCTTTTTAACAGGAGTTGATTCATCGAATTACGGCTGGGCCCATGTGTTCTTGTTTCATAGAGCGATAATGCAGTTCGTTGGTGGAGTAGGCCTCGTTTTGCTTGTCGCTTCCGTTATTTCAAGCAAAAACAATTTCAAACTGTTCTTTGCTGAAGGCCATAACGACCGCCTTTTGCCTAATTTAGGGAAGAATGCCAAACTTATTTTTGGCATTTATTTTGGCTGGATTGCCACTGGATCTATTGCTTTATGGCTTGCTGGAATGACACCGTTCGATTCTTTCTGCCATGCGACGGCAGCATTAGCAACTGGTGGTTTCTCGACTAGATATCAATCGGTGATGTTTTATTCTTCTGATACGTATTCATCATTTACCAATGGCAATCTTCTTTACACGGGAAACGCTTTGGCAATCGAAGGAATAACTTGCATTCTTATGCTTGCTGGGGCAACGAACTTTGTTTTGCACACACTCTTACTAACGGGAAAAATCAAGAGTTTTTCAAAGGATGTGGAAATCAAAACTGCAGCAGGCTTAATTATTTTTTCAACGATAATAACGGCGCTCGTCACTTTTAACGAACATACAAATTATTATGCCGAGCAAGAGGAAATAAGCATCTTGCTTTCCCTTCGCTATAATTTTTATAACATAGTTTCGTCTATAACTACGACTGGTTTCACAAACTTCCCTTCATTAAGCTATCTAGGTCACTTTTCAATATTTATCGCTTTGATCTGCATGTCGATTGGCGGAGGAATGGGCTCCACCGCAGGCGGTTTGAAACAATACCGAGTAGCTTTGCTTTTTAAGGAGTTTGCATCTTCATTTAAAAATAGAAATTCTTCCGATAGATACATGCATTCTCATGTAATTACTAGATTATCCCAAGATAAAGAAATCGATTCTTCGGAAGTTAAAGAAGCTATGGATTATTCGATTCTTTATATCGCTACCTTAATAATTGGCACGGTTATGTTACTTTGTCTAAGAAATGTCAATCTTGAAGAAGCGGCTTATGAATGGGGCACTTCGCTTTCCGGAACGGGCATAACAATAATTGACTTTGCCGCTTATAAGGCTGAAAATGGTCTTGCCCATTATAATGCGTTGCTTTGGCTAAATAACGTAGCAATGCTTCTTGGACGTCTTGAAATACTTCCAGCATTCTATGGCATGAGAAGAATATTCGTTACGCCAATAGAAGATTTGAAAAAACATCATCAAAAGAAAAAGAGCCTAAAAAAGGCTTTGGAGGAATAATATGTTAATCGATGATATCAAAAAGGCCAATTTAATGGCCATGAAAGAGAAAAATCAAGCCAAAAGAAGTGCTTATAGTTCAATAATTTCTCGTTATCAACTTCTAAAAACGAAGGATCCATCAAAAGAAATCAAGGATGAAGACGTCCTTTCTTTGATACAAAAAGTCGTTAAGGAATTAGATGAGGAGATTGATTCTTATCAAAAAGCAGGAAGAGAAGAAAGCGTTTTAGAGATTCAAAAGCAAAAAGACGCTCTCAAGGAATTCATCCCAGCTCAGCTTTCTGAAGAAGAAATTAAAGAAATCATTTTAAGCCTTCCAGATAAATCAATTCCGACGGTTATGAAACATTTCAACGTAAATTATCGTGGAAAAGTTGATATGTCTCTTGTAAATAAAGTCTTAAAAGGATTATAATTCTAAAGTCCCTTTTATAAGGGATCAATGCCAAGCATAAAACTTAGGCATGATAGGAGAATGGTTCAATGGTAGAACAGCGGTCTCCAAAACCGTTAATGAGGGTTCGATTCCTTCTTCTCCTGCCACTAATCAAGCGAAAGAGGATCTTAAACGGATCCTCTTTTTCTTTATTAAAGCCGTTTTCTAAAATTATCGCTTTATTTCAAGGACGATAAAGTTTAAATAAACCATGCATCGCCAAAACTATCACGTTTTATTAACAAATAGTGGTGTTCCTTCAATGATGCAATCTTTTAAAACTGCTCAAAGCAATCTTCAGTCATAAATAAAAACACGACCATTAAAGCCGTGCTTACGAGAAAGATCGAACCTATCAATCTTCAGGTTGTTCATCTTCGGAATTTCTTGTGATTAATGACGCTTCTTGTTGTAATCTTTTTATTTCCTTAACTTGTTTTCTTGCTAATTGAATTTCCAAAATTATCGAGATAATCAAACCAAAAATTATGACGAAATAGTAGGTGTATCCTCTCCAAAGAAGGGAAATCGTTTGCGATGTAGCCCAAACATTTTCCTTAGCGAATAAATTTCCGCTTAAGCCAACGACGGATAATGAAGCCATGACAACTGCAAAAGCGTAATCGATTCCGCCAGTTGTTCCTGGGGTAGGAATCCATACGACGGCTGTTATGGCGAAGGAAGTTCCGAACATTACTAAGATATAGATCCAAAATGGATCAACTCCGGTAAATTGAACTCCAACTGCAAGGAGTAAGAAAAACGGAATCGAATAATATGCTAAATCGGTGATTAAACGATATATCAAAGCCCTGATGAAGGCTCCTTTGTGAGCGAATATTTCCTTGAAAGCCGTTTGAGTTTTGTCACAATATTCCTCGAAAGCTTTTATTTTCGAAGGTAGGAATTTTCTAAACATTCTCCATTTAGAAATTTTCGTGAGCAAAATAACAAGAAGGTTTCTTACTTTTTTTGATAGCCCCAATAGAAGCATGATTACCAACGTAAGGAGATTGTTGAAATAGCCGATGGCCACGATAATCGTAAAAGCAACAGGATTAAGCCAGTCTGTTAAACCGGTGATGCCACCTTCAGTTAATCCCTTAATATAATAAGGGAAGAAGAAAAGGGCGATAAGTCCAAAAATATTAGAAGCGAGCACGTGAACGACAAAAGTCGCTAGAACGGAACCTGTGGCTTTTGATGTATCGGCTCCGCACTCTTTCATCAAATAGATTTCCATTGGCTGCCCGCCAAAAGCGAAAGGTGTTACGTTGTTATAAAATTGTTCAATTGTCGATATTTTGAAAAGATTACGTTTTCCAACAGTTTTATCAATGCCATTAGAACGGCAAAAAGCAATTAAACTCATTGGCCAAAAAGCAAGGAAGACCACAGTTAACAAAAAAGCGACAAAAAGCCAAATCCAGTTATTGTTGCTTCCAATTGAGGCAAAAACGTTGGCGATTTCGTTTAAGTCGGTAAAATTAACAATCATCAAAATAACGGCAACAGTTAGAGCCACAATCATGATTGCTCCCATAATCGCCGAATTTCTAGTTTTCTTGTCTTTTTTCTTTTTTATTTCTTGCAACGCAATGCGCGTTTCTTTTAAGCCTTCTTTAGCGTCTTCTATCTTCTTTTCCATACATGCTAAATTTTAACATAAGAAATTCAAAATCATACTTTATTTTTACTCTTAAGAAATTTTTATGAATCTTTTTTGAATTAAGAACTCTTTAAAAAAGGAAAAAACAAAGTTTTACTTTTTCTTTTCTAGGGTATAAATTAAAGAAATGATGGAGCTTTTATGAAAAAGATTAAAAAAATATTCGCCCTAACCATGGCATCTTTTATGTTAGCTGGATGTAATAATGAGAATTCATCCTCGGAAACTGATTCTTCGGAAAAGGATTTTTCTAGTGAATCGATAGTAGAACAAACCTCATCAGAGAGTTCTTCTAGTTGGGAGAAGGAACTTCAAGAGTTAATGATTCAATATTGTGGTGAAGTCCTTCCTTATCCAGAAGGTTTGCTAAATGGCAATATATCCTATGGTATCGCTAAAGGGAAAAATGGCGAAGATATTCTTCAAATTTGCGATGAATCCGACTCTTTTACCCTCGCTAATTACTATCAAACACTCAACGCTAAAAATTGGTACGCGATCAATGGGTATAACGGAAAACCTGAAAGAAGTTCAAATAGCCAACCGTTTTATGAATTAACGAAGGATGGCAAAAACAATAATGGTTTCGACCTTTCTTATACTTTCAGAAACGCTCAGGAAGCAACTTCCGAAACGTCAGCAATTCATTCTGGCAATGTCATTATGTGCTACAACAACTTAACGACGAAACTTAGCGAAGACACAAAATGGGAAGAAAACAATGTCGAATTAATGAAATCGGCGATAACAGTAGAATTGCCTTTCTTTAAGATGGGTACGAATTATGGAATATATCACACGTCAGAAGACGTTTTACTTATTTCCGATTCTTCAACCAATGATTTAAGAGAAAATGCCCTTATTACATTAGAAGATGATGGTTATGTAATAGAAGCGGCATTAAGCAAAACATATAACATGCATATTTTACGTAAGGTACTTGCGGATGGATCGTTTATATCAGTCGCTTTATCTTTCACTAATGGAAACTTCTTTCAATTTGGCTATTCGGCCAACCCGCAAAAAACCACCGATTGGCCATCGGCAATTCTTTCAAATATCGAAGAGGAAAGCGGAATAAGTATCCCAGCATTTTATGCGAAAGACATCAAAAACTACTATTCATACGACAAAAATGGCAAAGTTTACGTATATGCCGAAACTCAAACTAACATCGAATTCGACACTGATTATTACACACGTTTAGAAAAAGCCGGACTCCATGGCGATGGATGGGGAGGTTTTGCTACATGGGAAGAAACCGTTTCTCTCAATGCCTCTATCCTTTATAACTATGAATATGACGGCCGCGCCGTTCAATATGCGTTTTGCATTCTCGTTCAAGCAACGACTCCAACGTCAAATTTCTCCACTTCCTGGCCAAGCGAAGCGATTTCTTCCTTCTTAAAGGAAAAGAATATAAATGCCGCTTGTCCTCTACCAGCTTCAATTCCATCTTCGAAAGAACTTAAATACAAAACGGAAAAAGACGAAAACAATCATGATGTATTTAAGGTTCAGATATTCGATACTGATTTATCCTCGTATGAATACCTTTCCTCATATTTTGAGAGTGAAGCATATTTCAAAGGGAAAAACGCCGACAACGAAACGTATTTTGAAAATGCCAACGGTTCTTTGCGTCTCACCTTCAGAAGAGAAAACGGCGTTACGCAAATATTGATTGGAAAAGGCGAAGGAAATCAACATTCTCCGGTTTTCTATTTTGAAGAAGAAGAACTCTCCATCGGCAAAGGCGATTCTAGACAACTTCATATAAATAAATCGATGTTGCCATATAACGTTACGTATTCATCAAGCGATCCTGAAAGCGTCACGGTTGACGAAAACGGATTAGTTAGCGTAACTAACTTAGCAACGGTCGGAGAAAAAGTTACGATTACAGCAACTTTAAAATCGCCAAATGAAGAAAAAGAACGCGTAGCAACCTGTGAAATAACAATCGCTAGCAGAACCCCATATACTGCAAAAACAGCAATGGATAAATTAGTTAGCAATCTTAATGATTATCTTAAACTTACCGGAACGAGCGACGCTTTGTATACTTGCTATAATGGCGAAAACGATTATTATTACGTTTTGCATAATTTCGTCGGGAGCAGCTGGAATCTAACAAATGTGCAACAAATAGTGAGCGATAATCTCTTATTAAACGAATACACGCTTAAGAGTGATTGGACAAAATCGACATCAAGTCACGGAAACCCAATGTATACATTAGAATATTCCGGTGATGGTTTGACGATTCAATATTCAATAACTGTTAATGGAACTATCATCCTCCTCGAAATGAGGGCGTTTGTTGAAACAAAATAAGATAAAAACTACTTTTTAATGGGCTTTTTACGACTAAAAGCCCTTTTTCTTTAAAGTTATGCTTGCATAAAGAATTTAAGAATAGTAATATACATAGGCTGCAAAAAAGCGGCACACATATCGCGGAGTAGAGCAGCGGTAGCTCATCAGGCCCATAACCTGGGGGTCGGTGGTTCGATTCCATCCTCCGCAACCAATTGCAAGTAACGAAGATGATAGTTCAAAACTGTCATCTTTTTTTGCTAATTTTAGCAGTTTTTTGACGCTTTTTTTGAAAATAGTTTTATTAAAATCAATGCAACATCGACAAATTCATTCTCTGAAAAGTTTTTAAATCTTGCGTCGAACATGAATATAAGCTTATTTCATCAAGTTTTACAATTTATGAAGACAAAGCGCTCAAACTTATTTATTATATAGAGGGTAAGTTATATGAAATGCAAATGTTGTGGCAAAGATTTTATTGATTTGTTTTCGGATAAATGTCCGTTTTGCGGATGTGATAATAGTGTTTCGCTATTTGATTCAATTTTCTCATGCAGTGAAGATAAGAAAAACCCCGAAACTAAAAAACAATATGATCCTTATGATTGGGACGATCCCGATAATTGTTCTGATCGTGAATATATGGACGATGATGATTATGATGATTTTGATAATTAATCATGCTAGATGTTGATACCTTATTAAATAATATTAACATTAGCTGTTTTTTCTTCTACGCCAGAAAAAGAATGTGTTGATGAATACTTAGCTGCATCTACTTTATATTGCAACACGCATTTAGTTTTTGCGAATCTAGCTGATATTTGCTTATTTTGTGCCACAATAATTTGCTAAATGTTTACGTTAAACAAAAAACTCTAACATTTCTTATTACTTTAAATCGTCTATTTATAGTTAATTGGAGAAATGAGGACTATAAAAGAAGCATTTGAAAGCAAAAGCATGACAATGGACCAGTTAAAAGCAATTTGCCGTTTGCCTGAATATTGCAGAATCAAAAAAGCAATAATAATTAATTTAGATTTTATTAATTTCAATAAATTTCATAAAAAATCAATGTTTACTTCGTTGTGTAAAGACAATTGAAGATCACGGCATTCACAATGATAAATGCCGGTTTTATTGCAAAATTCTAAATAATCAAATTTTCAAATTTAAGTTTTTATCACGATAAAACCGAAATTTAGATATAATCATTCCGTATGAATATAACAGTATACTTAGGCGCCTCGATGGGCAAAAACGAAATCTACGAAGAAAAGTGCAAGGAATTAGGTGAATGGATTGCTAAAAGTGGCAATGTTCTAGTTTATGGCGGATCAAAAACAGGCTTAATGGGTGTTTTAGCTGAAGCCGCAATTAAAAACAAAGGTGAGGTTATAGGAATTGAGCCAAGATTCTTCATTGAAGAAGAAGTTCAATATAACGATTTAACAAAACTTATAATCACCGAAGACATGGCTGAAAGAAAAGCTAAGATGATAGAACTTGGCGAAGCCTTTATAGCTTTTCCTGGAGGCAGCGGAACTCTTGAAGAAATATCGGAAGTGATTTCCAAATGTAGTCTTAAACACCTACATGCCCCTTGTATTTTTTATAATATCAATGGCTATTACGAAAATTTAAAAGCTTTCTTTGCCAAAGCGATCGATGAAGGATTTTCTAGTGAAGAAAGATTAAAGGATGTATATTTCTTGGAATCTTTGGAAGATATATCATCGGTTATTGCTAAGTATAAATAATTCTCAAAATAAGAAAATAGGTCATACATGTAGTTATTTTCGAAAAAAACTACAAACATTTTAGGACAAATCGCTTTTTTGACGAATCGGAGAGAGTGATTGTCAAACCATGGAGGTTGTCTCTACTAACAGAATTGGTTAAAATAGAGAAACCAACTGAGGGAGATTTAATAAAATCAAGGTGGAGGAAGGTAGAAATAAATGCTAGTAACTTTGATAGCCGATGTATTCGGAGAAGCAAATAATGGCACGACAATTGCTGCCCTTCATTTGATTGCCGCTTTAAAAAAAGCTGGCCATGAAGTTAGGGTTGTTTGTCCAGATCAAGACAAAAAGAATAAAAAAGGTTTCTATATCGTTAGTACTTATTGGGTCGGCCCTTTCCAAAGCATCGTTGATAAAAATGGCGTATCTTTGGCCAAACCTGATCATAAAACGCTAGAAGAAGCATTAAAAGGTTCAGATTTAGTCTACGCAATGATGCCTTTTGCTACGGCTAGAAAAGCAGTTAAGATGGCCAAAGAAAAGAATTTGCCTATCGTAGCTGGTTTTCACGTTCAAGCTGAAAATGTTACGGCTCATTTCTTTAACCTTATGAGCTCGAATTTAGCTAATAGACTTGTTTATAAAAACTTCTGGAAACATTTTTATAAAGACGTTGACGCTATCCATTACCCGACACAGTTTATAAAAGACACATTTGAAAAAGCTGTTGGAAAAAAGACGAATGGATATGTTATTTCAAATGGAATTTCCAAAGATTTTCAACATATGAATATCGAAAAAGACGAATGTTTGCAAAACAAATTCGTTATTTTGATGAGCGGCAGATATTCAAAAGAGAAGAAGCAAACATTGCTCATCAAAGCTGTCGCTAAATCCAAACACAAAGATGATATTCAAATTGTTTTCGCTGGCAGCGGACCACGTTTAAACGAAATGAAGCGCTGCGCAGAAAAACACGGAATAAAACCGATATACCGTTTCTTCCAAAAAGACGAATTAATCAAATATTTAAATATGTCCGACTTATATGTCCATACTTCGGAAATTGAAATTGAAGCTATTTCTTGTTTAGAGGCACTTTCTTGCGGACTTGTTCCTTTAATCAATAACTCCCCTAAATCGGCCACGAGGACATTCGCCCTTGATGAAAAATGCCTCTTTAGATTGAATGATGCTAATGATTTAGCGAAAAAAATCGATTATTGGTTTGAACACCCAAAAGAAAAGAAGGAAATCGCCAATAAATATATCTCTTATTGCAAACAGTTCGATTTCGACAAATGTATGGATAAAATGGTTGAAATGGTTGAGAAAACGGCGAAAGAAAAGAAAGAAAACGCATGAAAGTAAAAAAGACTATATATTATTCCGATCCAATAAATGAAGATTTTTCTGGGAGTAAATTTAAAAACGTCCCTCTCCCTAAGAATTATAAATTCTTTGTTTGGCGCCCAATTTACTGGGTTTTTCAAGAATTTCTTTATTATGTTATTGCCGTCCCAATCATGTGGGTAGTTGGAAAAATCGGCTGGGGATTTAAAGTTAGAGGAAGAAAGAAACTCAAAAAAGCCCATATCGGAAGAAAAGGCTATTTTATCTATGGAAATCATACGACTAGAGCTGATGCTTTTTTTGCTCCCGTGGGTGTTTGCCTTCCTCGCCATTCCTACATTATCACATCCGACAACGTAATGGCTCACCGCATATTGATCCCTTTGCTAAGGATGTTAGCGGCTATTCCTTTGCCTTCATATCCTGAACAAGTCGAACCATTTAATGAATGCATAAGAAAAAGATATCGCCGCGGAGAACCAATAATCATCTTCCCAGAAGCTCACATTTGGCCTTATTGCACGAGGATTCGTCCTTTTCCTGAGCAATCTTTTACCTATCCAGCTCAACTTGGCGCCCCAGTATTTGGAATGTGCGTCACCTACGAAGAGCATAAAATATTTAAATTCAGAAAACCACGTGCAATAATTCATATTTCTGATCCAATTTATCCTGATATGTCTAAACCTTTAGGCGAAAGAACCGCACTTTTACGCGAAGCGGTTTACAATTACATGGAAGATACATCAGCATCACTAGATAACGTTGAATATTGGCGTTATGTCTATCGTAAAAAAGAAGAAGAAAAATAAAGGTATAAAATCTTTACAAAGTTAGATAAAACTAACATAAATGCTTAGGAATTTTCTTAAGCATTTTATTTTGTAACGCTTAAATATTTTGCTATATTTTATTACACAAGGAGAACTTCAAAATGGAATTAAAAGGAAGCAAAACTGAACAAAATTTAAAAACCGCATTCGCAGGCGAAAGCCAAGCACATACCAAATACCAATATTTCGCGTCAAAAGCTCGTAAGGAAGGTTATGAACAAATAGCCGCAATCTTCGAAGAAACGAGCGGAAACGAAAAAGAACACGCAAAAATCTGGTTTAAATACCTCAATGGTATTGGCTCAACGATCGAAAACCTTGAAGCTGCAGCAGCTGGTGAAGATTATGAATATACAGATATGTATAAACAATTCGAGGCTGAAGCAAGAGAAGAAGGCTTCATCGAAATCGCCAATAAATTCAGAATGGTTGGCTTAATCGAAAAAGAACACGAAGACCGTTATAAAGCTTTATTGGAAAAGGTTAAAGGCGGAGTCGTTTATGTCGGAGATGATCTTAGCGTTTGGAAATGCCGCAATTGCGGACATATCGTTATTGGCAAATACGCACCAAAAATTTGCCCTGTTTGCGCTCATCCACAATCATTCTTCGAACTTCGCGTAAAGAATTATTAATCGCTATTTAAGGGCTCTAAATGAGCCCTTTTTGCTTTTTTTAACAAAAATATCAATTTTTAATAATTTTCTTCTTGCAAAAAATAGATAAAATATGCATAATTCTTTATGCGCCTTGGACCATTGGTGTAGCGGCCTAACATGTCTCCCTGTCACGGAGAAGATCACGAGTTCGAATCTCGTATGGTCCGCCAAGTACGCGTGGCCCGGTAGCTCAGTTGGTAGTAGCAAAGGACTGAAAATCCTTGTGTCGCCGGTTCGAGCCCGGCTTGGGCCACCATTAGAATTTAACCTGATGAAAATCAGGTTTTTTTCTTTGATTTTTTCTAATTTTTAATTATATTAATCACATGCAGAATAATTCCAAAGAAAACATCATAATGAAGGCTGAAAACCTTAATAAAACCTTCGCTTCAGGGAATAATGTCGTTCATGCCGTAAATAACATGTCTTTTTCGGTAAAAGAAGGAGAACTTGTTGTTATTGTAGGACCTTCTGGAGCTGGAAAATCCACTCTTTTGAACCTTATTGGCGGAATGGATTCGGCAACTGAGGGAACTTTGCTAATCGAAGGAAAGGATATTTCTAAATTCAACAAACGTCAGTTAACGGAATATCGCCGTAATGTCGTTGGCTTCGTCTTTCAATTCTATAACCTAATGCCTAATTTAACGGCGAAAGAAAACATCGAATTATCTACTGAGCTTAAAAAAGACGCCCTAGATCCAATAAAAACGCTTCAATTGGTTGGCTTAGGCGATCGTATAGATAATTTCCCGTCTCAACTTTCAGGAGGTGAGCAACAACGTGTGTCAATTGCAAGGGCCATTGCTAAAAATCCTAAAATCATTTTGTGCGATGAACCTACTGGCGCTCTTGATTATGTAACAGGAAAAGAAATTCTTTCACTTTTAGCGAATGCATCAAGAAAAGAAAATAAAACAGTCATTATCGTAACGCACAACAGTGCTTTAACTAATATGGCAGATCATCTTTTACGCATAAAAAACGGCCAAATAATCGAAGACAAATACAATGATTCGCCGATGGATATCAAGGACATTGAATGGTAAAAATGAAGACGTTTAATAAAACTGTTTGGCGTTCTTTTTTTCAAAATAAAGGACGCTTCATTGGCAATTCATTGATAGTAATGATTTCCTTGGCCCTTTCTTCTGGCCTCGCTTCAATGCCTTCCTTATATGAAGAAGCCTATATCGAAGAGAATTATCTTTCCAAAAACGTTCCTGACATAATCCTTAAAAACAAAACAGAAGATGGGTTTTCCGAAGAAGATATTGAGAAAATAAAAGAAGGAGATGATGTAAAATTCACCCTTCCATCCATGAATTTAGATTATGAAAATGGCGATAATATTTACCGAATTTATGTTCATGATATTTCTTCGGAAGTAGGAAAGCTAACATTGTTGGATGGAGAATACCCAACTTCTACATATGATTTTTCGAAAAATGTCCCCGTTTTAGCCTTAGAGGGCAATAAAAACAGAAACACATACAAAATAGGCGATACCGTAGTGATTTATCTTGATAAGTTAGGAGAAATATTAGATGGAATCGATATTTCTGAAACATTAGGATTTTCATCAATCAAATTTGAAGTAGTGGGTATCGTATCTTCGCCTTTATATAACTCAGTTCAAAAAGAAAATGCTATGTTAGAAGAAGGCGAAGACAAATACATTGATTCCGCTTTCTGGCTTGATGAAAAACTTTTGCCTGAAAGAATTCACATTAATTCATTAAACGTTGACCTACCTTTAAAACCATTTTTAACATACACGGATGTTCAAATAGTTTATAACGACACGTTTTCTTACTTTTCGGATTCCTATAAAAAATTTATCGATGGAAAGAAAGATAAGTTAATAGAGACTTTTGGCGATGACAAAATTGAAGTCCTTACGCTTGAAGAAAACGTTTCTTATAATTTGTTTAAAACATATAACGAAAAAGTTCGAAAAATAACATATGTCTTCCCTCTTTTCTTCTTAATTGTCTGCGCATTGGTAAATATGATAACTATTTCGAGGCTGATAAAAGACGAAAGACCCATCATTGCAACTTATTTCTCTTTGGGGGTTCCTAAATCAAAAATCGTTTCTAAATACGTTCTATTCTCTTTCATTTCAGTTGTTTTGGGAGGGATTGTTGGACTTGGCATTGGCTTGCCCCTAGTCCCGAATGTCGTTTTACCAGCTTATCAAAGCATTTTTGAGATGTCTTCTAATCTGCATATTTCTTTCTTAAGCGTTTCAGGGCTAATTCTTTTGATGGCTGTTTTGCTCATTTCTTTGGGCGTTACGTTATATTGTTCTTTACGCCTATTTAAAGAAACTCCTGCTAATTTGATGAAAGAAGAAGCTCCTAAAGCGGGAAAGAAGATTTTTTTGGAGAAAATTACTTTCTTTTGGAAAAGGCTTCCTTTTCGTTATAAATCATCCTTACGCAACATATTCCGACAAAAAAAGAATTTTATTTTGACCTCGCTGTCAGTTATTGGGTCTATCGTCCTTCTAATGCTAGGCTTTGGGTTATTAAACGTTTCCGATTCATTAAAAGACGATGCTTTATTTGGAAATGTCGCTTCGTCTATGGGCTTAATATCAACTGTAATTATTCTCTTTGCCTTAGCTATGTCAATCGTTGTCGTTTATTCTTTGGCTAATATGAACATTCAGGATAGAAGAAGGGAAATCGCCACCCTAAAAGTCCTTGGATATCATGAAAAAGAATGCTCCTCTTATACTTTTAGAGAAATTCTGATTATTTCGATGTGCGCTGCCTTAATTGGCTTACCTATTGCGGCAGGTTTGATGGCTTTTGTTTTTGAATGGCTCAATTTCGGCTCTATTTCTGATGTTAAATGGTGTTCATATTTATTTTCATATGTGATTCTAATTGGTGCCACTTTCATTGTTAATTTATTGCTTTTCCCGAAAATTAAATCTATCGACATGAACGATTCGCTAAAAACTCTCGATTAAAGAAAAAAACAATTGCAAAAATATTCGCCCTCTTTCATAATTTTCCTCGGAAAGGAAAAATAAAAGATGAAAAAAGTTTTAAAGTTTTCAGGAATTGCCGCTTTATTATTGGCCATCGTCGCTTTTATCTTGATACTTGCCACATCTTCTGTCTCTGTAACTGGAACCGTTTCGTTCATTGGCTTTTCAAAGACCGGATCATTTACAGGAGTTGAAGGAATTTTTGGTGGCGAAAATATCAAAGCTACTTGGTCCGCAATAATCGCTTTCATTCTCATTATCGTGGCCATGGTCATCCTTATTGTTGGCATTATTCTCCCAATTCTTAAAATCCACGCCTTAGATAAGGTTGCAGGCATACTCAATCTTGTCGCTGTCGTCGCTTTAATTGTTGCTGGTATCTTCTTATTTATCGAAGTTCCATGCTTCAGGGGCGCTAATGATTTAGCGAAAGATGTTGCAGGCGTTACCTATGGCTTAGGCGCCGGATGGATTATCGCTGGTATCTTATCGATTATCGGCGGTGTCGTCGCAATCTTGCCAGCCGCTTTCGATTTTTTAGGAAAAGGCAAATAAAAAGAAAGTAAGATTTCTTAAGTCATCTAGGAATAGGTGACTTTTTCTTTTTATGTTTTTGCTATAATTAAAACATGGAAAAATTAGACAAAATAACAAAAGATAATATTAAAGAAAATTACGAATTTCTTGCCAAAAAAATAAACGAGGATAGGGCGAAGAACTATTCAACGATAATTCTCTCTTTCCGCAATGAGATTTTAAGACAAAAATTCCCATTATCACCTATGGATATGGCGAATTTGGATATTCTATATTTTGAGGCACTAAAAATCGATGGAAAAACATATCTAGGTAGAAAAGCCATCGAGGAAGCATGTTCGATAATTGCAAAAATCGACGCATCAATCGAAGATAAAATCGTTTTATACAAAAATCTAGCTTATGATTTTCAAATACTTGAAGATATTAGAAAAGAACTGAAATGTTTTTCTGAAGCTTCTTATTTTGCGACCAAACTTGGAAGAAAAGATGAAGCGATCGCCTTAAAGAAAGACGTTATTTCGCTTGCAAAACGTTTTCCTGACGAAGAAAAGAATCAATATATGCCTTCTTTTGAAGAATTGATTTTGCAATTCGGAAAAGAAGACGGAAAAAAGCTTTATCTTTTAGAAGAAGAGGATCCGATAATAATTTTTGATCCTGTTGAAACAAATCCCTTTTATGTTCGATTGATCGATAAGGTCAATGAAAAAATCGATAATTATTTTTTACAAAATAAAGAAGAATTTTCCGAACAAAAATTTAATTTCCTAAAGAGGAAATATCTAAAGGAAGAAGGGCTGGAATGGACTCCGCCATACAAAAATAACGTTGCATAAATTTTGTAATGCTTTTGTAAAACTATTGCCAATTTACCGATTTATTATTTTGTTTTTTGATCATATGTGTTAAATTAATTAAGCATATGAAAAATAAAACCGCGCCCATGACGGGAGAGCAATCTTCTACCACGGCAGCACCTTTTAAACTCAACATCAAGCGAACTTTTATTATTGGGTTTGCATTCTTTGGCATCTTGCTACTTTGGCAGGTTTACGACTCTTGGTGCCCAACCATTCTAACTGATCTTTTCCTAAAGGCTATTTACGGAACAACGACAGCGGAGGCTAGTGACACTCAGGTTCGCTCTTTGCAATACCTCGTTGGCGTTATCATGGCCTTAGATAATCTTGCCGCTTTAATCCTTCTTCCGATTTTCGGCCATCTTTCGGATAAAACTAATACGAAAATAGGTAAACGTATGCCTTATATTCTTGTTGGGACATTCGTTTGCGCCGTTGCCTTCCCTTTCATCCCTCTCTTTTATCACTATAACAACATAGCAGGAACCATCTCTATGATGGCAATAGTCGTCATATTTATGATGATGTATCGAAATCCGGCCGTCGCTTTAATGCCAGATATCACTCCTAAGCCTTTACGTTCAAAAGCCAACGGAATCATCAATATCATGGGTTATATTGGTGGGGCTTTTGCGACTGTTGTTGGCATTTTCTTTGTTATGTCAGAGTATCTTGGCTCTAAAACTAAGATACTAAATGGCGAAAAAGTTTTAGCTGAACATACATGGGCTTATCAAAATATTTGGGCGATAGAGATTCCCTTCCTTGTCGCCTCTGCTTTGATGGTTATTTCAGCAATCGTTTTATTCGTCCTGATTAAGGAAAATAAAATCAAGGAAGAAATGAAGGATGAATTAGCCCGTGGAGAAGAAGCGGCTGCCACAATCGATAAAGTCGATGATGATAAGCCTTTAAGCAAAGCTAATAAGATTATGCTTTTCTTGATTCTTGGCGCTGAATTCTTCTGGTTTATGGCGGATAATGGCATCGGAACCTTTATGGGCAATTACACTATTTATTATCTTGGGGCTTCCTCGTCTAGTAATATGATCAATACGATAGTTGGCGGGGTTGGCTCGGTTTTAGGATTTGCCTTAGGTGGTTATATAGCTGAGAAAATCGGTCGCAAATGGACTATTTTTAGCGGTCTTTCCTTAACGGCAGTCGCTTATGCAGTATGGCTAATCATGAATTTCACAATTCTAAAAGATTCTGCTCATAGTGGCAGCTTCCCTGTAATCATTTATGTTGTTTGGCTCGTTAAAGGCTTTGGCATGTCCTTGGTTCACTTGAATTCCTTCCCGATGGTCGTCGAACTTTGCTCTTCTAAGAAAATTGGAGCGTTTACCGGCTATTATTATGCTGCTTCAATGGCAGCCCAAACAATCACTCCAATCGCTTTAGGCTCCTTGCTCTTAATTCCACAATTCTCTTTCTCTTTCTTGCCTTTATATGCCCTCACTTGCTTAGCGTTTGCGATGGTTATCTTCTTCTTTGTAAAATCCGTTAAGAGAAATAGTGGGGTTGCAGTTAAAAAAGGTTTGGAAGCATTTGACACTGACGATTAATAAGCGCCTCTTCTTTGAAGAGAAGACTTAACAATTTAAGAAATATCTCATACAATAATGAAGTATGAGATTTTTTCGTAGACACGCTTGGTCGATGATCATTACCTACATAACGGTTTTATTGGAAATCGCTTTAATTGTAACGGGAGTCGTTCTTTATACGATTTATGATTTTTCTACTGCAGCCGTTGTCACGGTTCTAGTTGAAATCATCATAATCAATTTCATTCTCGGTTTAATAATCATGCTAGGCGAGTCTGCCTCCTCATTTAAAATAACTTGGCTTTTTATCGTTGGTATGTTACCGATTATTGGTCCAACCTTTTATATTCTTTTCGCCCATAAATACACTTCTAGCAGACAAAAGAAATACTTTAAAAATTATTTTTCTATTCTTGAAAACGCTGAGCAAATCGAGGCGATAAATAATTTGGCAAAAGAAAAAAGCAATGGCGGATATAAAGCTGCAAAATATCTTGAAAACTCGACAAATGCTGTTTTATATGGTCATTCAAATGTTTCATATTTCCCCTTTGGCGAAGATATGTTCCCTAGAATGCTTGAAGATTTAAGAAATGCAAAACATTATATTTATTTAGAATTTTTCATCATCACTAAAGGAAAAATGTGGGATTCAATCTACGAAATACTTAAAGAAAAAGCCAAGCAAGGAGTAGATGTTCGTGTAATTTGGGATGACGTGGGAAATGTTGCTTGGAAACCAATACTTTACGAAGACGAATTGGCAAAAAACGGCATTAAAGGTCGTGTATATGGCAAAGTGAAACCACTTATCGATGCCCGTTTATCTCAAAGAGATCACCGTAAAATCATGGTTATCGACGGCTATATTGGCTATACGGGTGGCGTGAATTTAGCTGATGAGTATATAAACGTTGAGAATCGTTTTGGCGTTTGGAAAGACAATGCCATAAGAGTCGAAGGAGAAGCAGTTTATGGCTACACCCTTCTTTTCCTTTCCACTTGGATGACAAAATTCGATCCAAAAAATGTCATTGATTACGATTATTACAAAGCAAATAAATTTATGCCGGAAGAGGATAAATATATTCCAAATGACACCCTTATTCTTCCTTATGGCGATGTTCCTTACACGATTAGAAACGCCGGTGAAAGCACCTATGTCTCGATTCTTAACAACGCTAATTCTTACGTTTATATCACTACGCCTTATTTAATTCCTTCCGAAAACCTAATAAGCGCTTTAACTTTGGCGGCACTTTCAGGAATCGACGTTAGGATAATAACCCCAGGCATTCCCGATAAAAAGATCGTCTATCAATTAACGAGATCATTTTATGGAACTCTTCTAAAAGCTGGCGTGAAAATATATGAATTCAAAGATGGTTTCATTCACGCAAAAACGTTTGTTTCCGATGATATGGTATCTACTGTTGGGACAATTAACCTTGATTTCCGCTCTCTTTATCTTCACTCCGAAAATGGAACGTTGCTCATTGGCGAAGGGATATCCAAAGAAATCAAAGAAGATTACCTAAAAACCCTAACCCGTTGCCAAGAGATCAAATATGAAACATGGCTACGCTGGAGAAAAAGAAAGGGTTTAGTTTGGAACATTCTTAAAATATTCTCGCCTTTCCTTTGATTTATGAACATCTTTGAAAAACTTTATTGCAGGTCATACCAATTTATTCTAAATAAAATTGCCATGCCCTTTGTCTCCTTCCCTAAACAAATTTGCCTTGAAGGAAATTCTTCTTTACTTAAAATTCCTGCATTTTTGCAAGAAAAAGGTTACAAAAGGCCTTTTATCATCGTTTCTAATTCCGTTTCTAAAGGGATGCATTACGATAAATTCAAGAAACTTCTTGATCAGTTTTCCTTTGATTATTTTGAATTTAAGAAAGTTAAGCAAAATCCTGAATTTAAAGTGATATTAGAGGCAAAAGAAACAGCCGAAAATAACAACATCGATTCAATAATCGCCATCGGAGGAGGTTCAATAATCGATACGGCGAAAGCGGTTGGCGCTCTTCTTGCTAATAAAAATAAAAAACTTGAACAATTCAAGGGCCTACTTAAGGTGAAAAAGAGATACCCTATGCTAATTGCTTGCCCAACGACTGCTGGGAGTGGATCAGAAGTTACCATAGCCTCTGTTATCACTAATCCAGAAACAAAGGATAAATTCGCCATCAATTCACCCAATCTTATTCCTCAGGTTGCCGTGCTTGATGATGAATCGCTTAGAAGTTTGCCAAAAAATATCATTGCTAATTGCGGCATGGATGCTTTAACACATGCTCTTGAAGCATATTTGGGAAACGCTCTAACAAAAAGCACGAAAAAAGCGGCATTAGAAGCTATTTTTCTTATTAAAAAGTCTCTTCTAGATTTTTATAACGATGCAAATAATGATACCGCTAGATCGAATATGCTTAAGGCGTCTTATCTTGCAGGTATTTCTTTCACGAGGTCTTATGTTGGCTACGTTCACGCTATAGCCCATGCCCTTGGCGGAAAATACGGTATTTCACATGGATATGCAAATGCCGTGATTTTACCTCATCTTCTTGAAAAATATAAGAATAAGAGTTCAAAGAAATTCCTTTATTTGGCAAAACTTTTAAATCTTGAAAATGAGGACGATTTTATTAACTGGGTTAAGAATCTCAATAAAGAAATGGGCATTCCTTCCGTCTTCACTGGTATAATTAAGGAGGAAGATATTCGCTTTCTTGCTAAACATGCAGCAAAAGAGGCGAATCCTTTATATCCCGTTCCTCTAGAATTATCAGAAAAAGAATTAGAAACAATAATTAAGGAGCTAACAAAAGATGATAATTGAAAGCAAAAACATTTTAAATGCAACCTTTCTTACGGCCACTAACTCAGTTGGCATGGAAGTTACCCTATGCGATTTTGGCGCAGGCATCTATCAATTAAAACTCGACGGAGTTCCGATGATTGCTGGCTTTAAAGATTATGAAGCTTGGATGAAGGATTCGGCATACCATGGAAAATGCGTCGGAAGAATTGCCGGGAGAATCCCTAATGGAACCATTACTTTTAATGGAAAAAGCTATCAAGTGGATAAAAACGAAGGAGAAAAAACTCTTCATGGCGGGAAAGATGGTTATTCTTTCAAACTCTTTAATATGGATATGTCCAACACAAAGGAAGGCCTAACTGTTGATTATTACATAACTTCTAAAAACCTTGACCAAGGCTTCCCCGGTGAGGTTTTAACAAGGGTTCGCTACATAATCCCCGAAAAAGAAAGAAGACTTCGCATTGAATTTAAAACGGTTTCCGATGAAGAAACGCCTATCGATCTTACGATTCACACATATTTCAATCTCGGTGGAGAAGAATCCATCAAAAATAACGCCCTAAAAGTCGATGCTGATAGCATTTTAACCTACAATGACGATTTAACAGCAAAAAATTACATCGCTGCCCCTACCTTTGCCTCCCTAAATGAGGGTAAAATAATTAATGAAGTAATATCTAACGAATATTTTGCGAAAAATGGTGGGCTTGACACTGCTTTCCATAAAGAAAGAAGAAAGAAAGATAACCCCCATGTCATACTTGAAAATATCAAATATAAACTTACCTTAACTTCTTCCTATGACGATGTTGTAATTTATACAAGCAATTGTGGGCCATTCGGTCAAGAACTCAGCAACGGAAATTTAAACGCAAAACATTGCTCAATCGCCCTAGAACCTGAATATAAAGCCCTCGATTTCCAAAATATGCTTGTAAAAGTAGGAGTTCCGCAAAGACATTTCATTGAATATAAATTTGATACAAAGGAGTAAAAAGATGATCGAAAAAACAATTAACGAATTGATTTATTACGCAAAAACGCATTTAGAAATGGATGAAGAAGATGAAGTTTATTTCAAAAATATCCTTCTTCATTTATTTGATAAAGACACTCCATATGCAGGAGAGATAGACAAAAAGAAGATTGCTTCTCTGAGCGTCCCTGACACTCTAATCCAAGATGTCATCGATTATGAAGTGAAAGAAAAAGGCATAAGCGAAGAAGAAGCCTTTCTCAAAGCAGATTTTATCTTAGGCTTACTCTCTCCAACTCCTTCAAAAGTAAACGAAAAGTTCTTCCTTTATCTTACGACTGGGGCGGATCAAGCAATGGATTATCTCTATGATCTTTCGATTGCCAATGGTTATTTTCAAAAGACGAAAGTTGATCAAAATCTCGAATGGGACGCCACTTTTAGCGATGGACCATCATTAAAAATTACGATCAATCTTTCTAAGCCGGAAAAAAACAACAAGGATATTGCCAAGCTTCTTACAAAAGTCTCCTCTGATTATCCTAAATGCAGACTCTGTCATGACAATCTAGGCTTCTATGGCGATGCTAAAAAACCAGCCCGTTCAACAATTAGATTTATTCCTTTGGATTTAGCTGGGGAAAAATGGTATTTCCAATATTCGCCATATGGTTATTTCAAAAAGCATGGTATTTGCTTCAAAGACGAGCATACCCCGATGCATATTGAACATAAGACCTTTGTTCGACTCCTTGATTTTGTTGATCTCTTCCCTTCCTTCTTTTTAGGAAGCAACTCCGATTTGCCAATCGTCGGCGGATCAATTCTCGATCACGAGCATTTCCAAGGCGGTTTGCCAGTTTTGCCAATATTCAACGCTAAAAATTTCGAAGAAGTATATCATTCAAAAAAGGATACGACAGTTTCCATCCTCGATTTCTATCTCTCTGTTTTAAAAATCGAAGGAGAAAACAAAAACGACGTCATTGCTCAAGCTGATAAAATACTCGATAGTTGGCTCACTTATGACGATCTAGAAAATGAAATTATCGCTAATGAGAATGGCATAAGACATAACGCCATTACGCTTATCGCAAATAAGGTAGAAGGTAAATACAATTTATACATCCTTCTTAGAAATAACCGTACCAACGAACAATATCCTGAAGGAATTTTCCACGCTCATCCTGAATATTTCTCCATTAAGCACGAAGGAATTGGCTTAATCGAAGCGGCCGGTTTATTTATCCTTCCAGCAAGACTTAAAAGACAAATTCAAGAAGCGAAAGAATCCGCAAATATGGAAGAAAAGGATTATCTTGCAAAATATCCTGACATGAAAGATTTCTCTTCGCTCATAAAGGCGATAAAAAACGGCGAAACAGCGGAAGAATACATCAATAACGTCTGCCGTAACATTTTAAGAAACGTTGCCGTTTTCAAAGATACCCCTAAAGGAAAAGAAGGATTTCATAAATTCGTAAAGAAAACATTTGAGGAATAATTATGGGAAAATACACACAAATTGATAAGATTTTCAAAAGAGAATTCAACGAAGATTCCACAAGACATTTTGTTTCCTATGGAAGACTTGAAATAATCGGCAATCATACCGATCACCAAAAAGGACGCTGCATCGTTGCAACCTGCTCCCAAGGAATTAAAGGGGCTCTTAAAGAAAGAAACGATAATATCATTAATTTTTATTCGGAAGGATATGGATCTTTCAAGGTCGACCTTAACCATTTAGAAATGATAAAAGAAGAACAAGGGCGTCCTATTTCCTTAGTCAAAGGCGTTCTCAAAGCCCTTCAAAATTGTGGATATAAGATTGGTGGATTTGATACTGCCATTATATCCGATATATATAAAGGAGCTGGAGTTTCTTCCTCGGCTGCTTTTGAATTATATGTCGCAGAAGTGGAAAACGTTCTTTATAACGAAGGAAAAATCAGCAAAATAGAAAAAGCAAAAATCGGTCAATATGCCGAAAATGTCTATTTTGGCAAGGCTAGTGGCCTTCTTGATCAATGCGGCTCGTCTTTCGGCGGAGTTTGCTATCTTGATTTTTCTGACCTTGCAAATCCAATCGTTGAACCTCTCCCTTTCCCTTCCTGGGATATGAAAATTGTTATCGTCAATCCTGGCTCATCTCATGCCGGTCTTTCCGATTTATATTCCGAAATGCCAAACGATATGAAGCAAGTCGCGAAAAATCTTTATCGAAAAGAAGTTCTCTCGGAAGTTCCTTTAGAAGAATTCTACCAAAAGATCCACGTTGTCACGATGGAAGACAGAGCTAGACTTAGAGCTTTGCATTTTGTCGGTGAAAACCAAAGAGTTGCAAGAGCAAAAAAGGCTTTTGAAACGAACAATTTCGATTGGTTCCTTGAATTGGAAAAAGAAAGCGAACTATCTCAAATGTCCTTGCTCCACAACGTTATGATAAGAAGAAATTATTCTTCTTCCCCTCTTGAAGCGGTTGAAAGAGCCTCACTTTTCCTTAATCGCGGATCAGCTCGCGTTATGGGCGGAGGCTTAGCTGGCTCAATCATTTGCTTTGTTCCAAATGAAGAATTCGATTCCTTTATGGAAGGAATGAAAAAATATTATCCAAAGAAAAACATCCTTGAGGTTTCCATTCCTCAAGAAGGCGCTCACGAAGTTAAATAAAAATGAAGAAAGTTTGCCTTGTATCTTTAGGATGTGCTAAAAATCTCGTTGATTCCGAGATGATTTTAGCAATGTTCCCGTTAAATAATTATTCCCTTTCCTCCTCGCCAAACGATGCAGATTTAATCATCGTCAATACTTGCGGATTTATCGAAGACGCTAAAAAAGAGGCCATCGAAACGATTCTTTCAATGGCTAAATATAACGCTAAATTAGTTGCGGTTGGTTGCTTTGTCGAAAGAAATCTCCAAGAACTAAAAGATGCTATACCTGAGGTCGACCTCTGGGTTCCGATAAAAGAATATTCTTCCCTCAATACTAAAATTGGCGAATTGATTGGCGAAAAAGACCTTTTGCCGATTTCTCCATTAAGGAGGGTTATTTCCACCTCAAGTTATTCAGCGTATCTTAGGATTTCCGATGGTTGCGACAATATGTGTGCTTTTTGCGCCATCCCTTATATAAGAGGAAGAATGAAATCGCGTCCATTCGATGAAATAATAGAAGAAGCTAAAATGCTTAAGAAAGACGGTATCAAGGAAATATCCCTTGTTTCTCAGGATCCAATGCATTATGGTAAGGATTTCCCATCTAATAAGCCAAACATGCTTGATTTAATGAAAGAATTAGATTCGCTTGGATTCTATTCAATAAGACTCTTATATCTATATCCTGAAGAGGTGAGCGACGAAGAATTAGATTTCATTGCCCATTCTAAAACCATCGCCCCTTATTTTGATGTGCCAATTCAATGCGCTTCAGACCACGTTCTAAAGGCAATGAACCGCCATGGCAACGTTGAAGATATGCGTCTTCTTTTCAAAAAGATCAAAGCTCTTATGCCAAAAGCAGTTCTAAGGACGACCTTAATAACCGGCTTCCCTGGCGAAACAAAAAAAGACCACGAAGAGACTCTTAATTTCATCAAAGAAATTCGCTTCGATCATTTGGGCGTTTTCACTTATTCTCGCGAAGAAGGCACCGCTGCTTATAACCGCAAGGGCCAAGTGAGGGAATCAACAAAGAAAAAACGCTATAACGAATTAATGGAAGAACAACGCCAAATCACTTTTTCCTTAAATAAAGAAAAAGTTGGTGAAGTCATGGAAGGCCTTGTAATTGGCTATGATGAGATGAAGAAGATGTACTCCCTTCGCTCTTATTGGAATGCGCCAGATGGAATCGATGGCAATATCTTCTTTAAATCTGAAATGAAATTAAATGAAGGAGACATCGTCAAAGTGAAAATTCTAAAAGCCGGAGTTTATGATCTTCTTGGAGAGTTTGTCAAAGAATAGCAAGTTTTCTCTTGCATGATTAACTCTAATTATCTATAATCAATCTCGCCTGTTAAAAGGCGTTGCCCCGATAGTTAAATGGTATAACGGAACCATGGTAAGGTTCAATCCGTAGTTCGATTCTGCGTCGGGGCACCAATAATATCCCCTTAAGCCTGATGAAAGTCAGACTTTTTTTGTCTAGTGAAGAGTTTACAACATTGAGTTTAAGCCTTTTGTATGTAAAAAGGGCATAAGCCTAATGATTAAGAAATATATTAGAAAAAGTTAGCTTGATAGTATAATTTGTCAAGGAAAGGTTAACATAGGTAATGGAAATAGCGTATTTCGCCATTTATGTTTTATCGCTATATTTTTATATTTTCTATTATCGGAAGCTGTCTCAAGGGCTTTTGAAAGTCTTAAAAACTAAAGATGCAAAAGAATTTGATAAATTCATTTCCTTGCATTCATTGTTGTTTCTAATAAGCACGGTCATTATCCAATTATATAATTACGTTTTTCTCTTTCTTTTTATGAATAAATATCGTGGAGATTGGAGTTGTATCATGCCACTTGGAGTGCTATGCATAGTCCTTTTAATAGTATTTACTATCACGGGATTCAAACAAAAAAGAGTTATTTTAAATAAGTATAAAGAACTAAATGGTGTTGAATTCAATTTCTACAAACAATTGGAATACATATCATTATTTAGACATACATGCATAATTATAAACACGATATTAATCATAAATATTCTAGCAATTGTCTTATGAAGGGACAGACATGCCTAGTTGAGAGTCTTTTTCATTTGTAAAACTCTAGGTATGTATGTAACCGGCATTTTGAAAGTTGCGCGTTAATCGGGCGTGCTTGCTTATGCGAGTAATGATGTAAAAACCGCCTTTTAGGCCCCTTTTCATAAAAATAAAATAAATCCTGGATTTCATATGTCACCTGTGCAATCCAGGACTTAATGATTTAAATACTAACTCTAATCGACGACTATGTCGAAACGCTTTTTCACATACTCTTTTGTTGGACTGAAGATGAAACAGTTGACAATTCTAGAATACAGGACATTTCTTGTCCTCACGTATTTCCAAAAACGCCTTATATAATAATCATGTTCTTGCAAGTCAAGGACAAGCATTGGAACCCAGTGAAGTCATCCTGTTCGGTGGCTGGGGCCTAACCAAAAAAGAAAGAGATGTGGGATACTGTATCTCTAACAAGACCTCATTAAGGGGTATACGGGATTCAAAGACCGCTTTGGCTAGTGGCGCAACGCGCTTCTCGATGTAAATGACTGCTAAGAGTTGGCACGACAAGAGGCTCCATAGCAATATGCCCCACGAGATGATATTAATCTAGGAAATTAGTATCTGCGTTCCTAAAGGAAGTGTTTGGCTTGACGGGAAGAGATTCCCTATAACAACTTTAGCAGGTGCAAGTAGGCGTAGGCCACACTCAAAATGGACTGATAATCCGTCAAAAGTTAATTGCTGAAACTCGCTGAAAGTTGGAGAATGATTCAATTTCTCCCGTTGTTACGGTGAAAACCCATTCCAGAAGTTTTAGGGTAGCTCCCTTTAGCTCAGCCTGGCGTGAACGTGCATGAATAACAGATTGAAGTAAGTGCTGTATGGTGAAAACTGCCAATGCTTTTTAAGCAGCAAAAACATAATTTTGAATTTCTTTTGCCAAGAAATCGTGAAAAAGAAAACATCCACTAAGGATGTCTAAGGCGGAAACGTTGAATATTGCCGCGAATTCATTTACGGTTTCTATGTTATTTGTTCCGTTATTTTCGATTCTTCGAATGCTTCTAACGCTATAGCCAATACGATCGGCTAACTCTTCTTGAGTCATTTCGTTTTTCGCTCTTAATATTTTGATTGATTGTCCTATTTTTTCGGACTGAATAAGCATTTTGGTCATAAAACACCTCCCCTATCAATATGTAATTTTGCTTGAGATTTATTATATAGTTCATACGGCTTTTAGGCAACAAATATTTCGCTTACTTTTTATTCAACGAAAATGAAGATTTCCCTTGAAAAAGAACTAAAGATATTCGATAATATCTCCTGTAGATGATCCTTGGAAAAGGCTCTGCGACGCTCATATTTCTTGAGTGGTTACCGTACGGTGCCACCTTTTTATTTATCTAGGAGGAGAAAATGAAAGAAATAGATGATGTAAAGGCGATACTAGAACCAGTTCTTGAAAAAGAAGGTTACACCCTAGCTGAAGTCGATTTAAGCCGCGATTCTGATGGCTTAACGCTTCATGTCTACATTGATAGGGATTCACCAATATCCCTTGATGACATTGTCTCTGTTAGTGATATTATCAACCCATTACTCGATAAGGCCGATCCGATTAGTTCTGCTTATACGCTCGATGTCTCATCTCTTGGCGTAGAGAAACCAATAAAGTTGGAAAAGCTAGAGAATTATGTAGGAAATTATGTCAATTTCCATTTATCTCATCCTTATAAAGGAGAAAACATTCTTGAAGGGGATCTTCTTGAAGCAAACCCCGAAGAAGTAATTCTTGGCGTAAAAGACAAGGCCAGGAATAAAAAAATCACGATAAAACGTGAAACTATTGATAAAGCTCGTTTAGCAATAAAATTTTAAAAGAAGGAAAAATTATGAATGTAGAAGAATTCAAAACTGCCGTTGACGCAATTGCTGAAGCAAGAGGAGTTAGCCATCAAGCCGTTATAAATGCTTTGCATGACGCTCTTCAAATGGCCTATACCTCATATTTACGCGGCCCACGTTTCACCAAATCTAAATTACCAGAAATGGAAGAAGCAAGGGTTGAAGTTAAAATCGATGAAGAAAATGGCCACGTCACGATTTGCCAATTAAAGAAGGTCGTTGATGAAGTTCAAGACGATTATCTTGAAATCTCCCCAGAAGATGCTCAATATGACGCCGAAGACAAGATCGACACCATCAAAGAAGAACTCGCTTATCTCAAGAGCCGCGGAAACGCCGATAAGAAAGCCGAGATGAGATATCTCGTTTCTCTCATTGAAGATGAAGCTAAACATATCAAAGTCGGTGAAGACTATCGCGTTTATTGCCCATTTGAGACTCTTTCTAAGCTTACTGCCGCCTCTTTCCGCAAGGCTTTAACAGAAAAAATCAATGACGCCGGACACGAAGTCCTTTATGAAATCTATAAAGATCATATCGGTGAATTAGTCACTGGCACCGTTGAAGCGGTTTCTGGCTCCTCAGTTACCGTTAACATCGGTAAAGGTACAACCGACTTAATGAGAGAAGACCTTATCGGCGATGAAGACTTCAAACTTGGCGATATCATCAAAGTTTATATTGAAGAAGTTAAACAACCAAAAGGCGATAACAGCATCACGAAAAAGAATCAACAAATCAAAGCAACACGTTCTAGCGAAGGGTTCCTTAAGAGATTATTCGAAGAAGAAATTCACGAAATTTATGATGGAACAGTTGTTATTAAAGGGATCGCCCGTAAGGCCGGAACAAGAAGCAAGGTCGCAGTTGCTTCAACCGTCGAAGATGTCGATCCAATTGGCGCTTGCATCGGTCAAGGTGGCTCAAGAATCCAAAAAGTCGTTGGACAACTTGGCAACGCCAAATTCAAAGAAAAGATCGATATCATCCCTTATAGCGACTATACACCATTATTCATCGCTGAATCTATGCGCCCTGCCACTGTGCTTGGCGTAAAAATCGTTGATGAAAACGCTAAGCCTTATCCAAGCGCTTTAGTTGTCGTTGATGATGAAAATTACACAACAGCAATTGGCAAAAAAGGCTCAAATTCATCTTTAGCCAATAGATTAACCGGATGGTCAATCCGCATTTGCAAGAAATCTGAGGCAGAAGACGAAGAGATCGAATATACACCACTTGAAGAAATCGAAAAGACTGCAGCAGAATTAAAGAAAGCCAAGAGCCGCGAAGAATACGCAAAGCGCTCCGCTGAAGAAATGGCTTCAAAAGCCAACGAGCCAGTTCAAGAACAAGCACCAGTCGTTCCAGAAATGGATGAAGATGATGTTGAACTTGAAGAGACTCCAACTGTTGAAGAAGCACCTAAGACTGTTGAAGAAGTTTCAGTTGCTCCAGAAGCAAAAGAAGAAACAAAGGTTGAAGTTGCTCCTACACCAGCAAAAGTTGTAGAAACAACTGCCGTTAAAACGACAAAAACCCTTGATGAACTCGAAAAAGAACTCGCTACCTCATCTGAAAAGAAAGATGATAAAAAGCCTAGCAAGTTTGGCAAGAGCAAACGCCCACATAACATCTCCGACAACGAAGTCGCCCATGTTACGCCAAGTGAAGTTCCCGCAACCGAAGCAATGCCAATCTACTCTGATGAGGAATTGGCCGAAATCGAACAAGAAGAAAATGAAGCTCTTCAAAATGAAGATGATTCCATCGATTATGACGATTTCGATGAATATTACGACAATAACTAATAAAATCTAAAAAAACTAAAGGAGGAAAGGAAGATGGAAAAGAAACAAATACTTGGCTTTTTAGGCCTATTATACGTTTCTAAACGCGCTATTATTGGCGAAGACTTCCTTTCCCATTTAGACAAAGTTAAATTCATTGTTGTCGCTAATGACCTTAGCAGTAATCAATCGTTAATGATAAAAAAACAAATATTAAGCCGTCATCTCCCTCTAGACGAAAAAAGTTTCTCATCGGAAGAACTTGGAAAAGCCTTAGGACATGACGGAGTGAATTTTATAGGCATAGTCGATAAAAAGTCGGCTTTAGCCTATGTTAGTAAATCTTTGAAAGGGGCTAAATAATGAAGAAAAACAATCAATTCGTCTCAAAAAAGAATGATAAAGGCAACTCACGCCAAGCAAATTTTGAGTCACGTCCATTCCAAAAGAAAAAAGAAGATTTTGCGAAAGTTAATGGAGGAGTATTCGTTTATTCCAAACCTTTAAGCGTTTCCGAACTTTCCAAAGCCATCAACGTTCCAGCGAATGCCATCATCAAATTCTTGTTTATGAATGGCAAAATGGTCACCATCAATCAAATGCTCGATGATGAAACAATCGGAACTATCTGTCTTGAGTACGATTATGATTTCAAGAAAGAAAAAATCGTTGATGCAGAGCATTTCGAGGAACTAGAAATTCAAGATGATCCAAAAGATCTTCGCGAAAGAGCACCAATTGTCACCGTTATGGGACACGTTGACCATGGCAAAACATCTATTATCGATGCCATAAGACATACAAATGTCGCAGGCGGAGAAGCAGGTGGTATCTCCCAGGCAATCGGTGCCTATCAAAAGGAAATCCACGGCAAAAAGATCACGATTATCGACACTCCAGGGCATGCCGCATTTACGGCTATGCGCGCTAGAGGAGCCGATGTAACTGATATCGTTGTCCTTGTCGTTGCTGCAGATGATGGCGTTATGCCTCAAACCATCGAAGCTATTAACCACGCCAAAGCGGCAAATTGCCAAATAATTGTTGCCATCAACAAAATGGATGTCCCTGGCGCTAACCCATTCCGCGTTAAGGAAGAACTTATGCAACATAACATCATCGGCGAAGAATACGGCGGTGATGTCTTAATGGTTGAAACATCTGCTAAAACTGGCGCTGGCTTAAATGATCTTCTTGAAACCATCATCTTGAAATCGGAAATGATGGAACTTAAGGCCAATCCAAATCGTTATGCTATCGGTACGGTTCTAGAAGCAAACCTTGATAAAGGAGAGGGGCCAAAAGCCACCCTTCTCGTTCAAAATGGCACCTTGAATAATTCAGACTACGTCGTTGTAGGTGAAATCTACGGAAAAATTCGCCGTATGGTTAACGAATATGGAACGGTCATGAAATCAGCTGGCCCATCAATGCCAGTTTCCGTTACGGGTCTTTCAGCCGTCCCTAATGCTGGTGATAGATTTATGGCTTTCCCAACTGAAAAGGAAGCGAAAGACATCGCTGAAAGAAGAGCTCTTGCTAATAAGGCAAAGGCTCAGGCTGGAACGGCTGCAATGTCATTAGAAGACTTAAATAATCTCGTTAATGCCGGCAATGTCCAAAACATCAATGTCATCATCAAAGCTGACACCGATGGATCTGCCGAAGCTTTGAAAGCGTCATTAGAAAAACTTTCTGATGATAAGATCAAAATAAAGGTCGTGGCAGCTCAAGCTGGCGCCATCAATGATTCTGATATCTTGCTTGCTCAAGCTTCAAATGCCGTTATTTACGCTTTTAACATCAGACCTGATGCTAGAATTTCCCAAAAGGCCGCTGAAGCGAAAATTGAAATCCGCCCACACCGTATCATCTACGAATTAATCGATGAAATGACAAATTTGATGAAAGGTATGTATAAATACGAAAAAGTCGAAAATGTCACTGGTCAAGCTGAAATCCGCCATATCTATAAAATCACTCATGTTGGAACTGTTGCGGGATCTTATGTAACTTCTGGTCTTATCAAGCAAAACGAAAAGATTCGTCTTTTAAGAGCTGGCGTTATCGTTTATGAAGGAAAACTTGGCTCTTTAAAACGTTTCAAGGATGATGTTAAAGAAGTAAAAGAAGGTTACGAATGCGGCATCACAATCGAAGGATATAACGATATTAAAGAAGGAGACATCATCGAAGGATACGAGATGGTGGAAAAGAAATAATGGCTCAAAGACAAGGCCGTATTAAAGCCCTTATTGCAAGAAATATATCCGACATCCTTACCTTTGAACTTAAAAATCCAAAGGTTGGCATTCCTTCCGTCAATCTTGTTGAGATGAACTCTGATAATTCCTTAGCAAAGGTTTACGTTTCATTTATCGGGGTAAAAAACCCTGAGAAACATATTGAAGAACTCAATCGTTGCAAAGGCTTCGTTCGTTCTTCTCTTGCTAAAAGGATGGATTTATATAAAGTTCCGCAAATTGTCTTCATTTATGATTCAAGATTTGATGATGAAGAAAGAATGAATGCGTTGCTTAAAAAAGAAGAGCAAGATATTGAAAACGCTAAAAAAGGTTCGTTCTAAACGAACCTTTTTTATTTTACCTTCCTTATATAATGTAAGCCTTTAATGCTAAAATCTTTCTTTTTTTCAAAGAGGCAAGATGTGGCTATATCTTTTCTAACCCCAGTTAAAATGAATGTTGCAGGAATGGATTTCTTCGATATTTCCCTGACTAATTCATTAATGGCGACACTTTGAGTAAGCTTATCTCCATCAAGATTAAAAATTTCATAAAGATGATTTCTTACTAATCGATAAGAGATTTCGCCCATTTTAAGATGTTTTTTAAGAATTAGAAAATCTTTTTCGTTTTCTTTCATCCTTTTCGTGGAAAATTTAGTGTTTCGCATATCTAAAGGAGTGGTAACCTCTTTTAAAGAATAATCGTTGTTATCTTTACAAGTTACCTCACGATAATTGAAAGGCAATTCAAAATTTTCGTAATTTATAAGACAACGAGAGATGTTTTTTCTTATTTCTGGATTCTTTTTATACAAATCGGAAAGGAAAATTTTTACTTCCTCTCTTTCGGTTTGATGATTGGCTGGACACCCTAAATCAAAAATTGGAAAGTTAAGTTCTTTAGAAAGTCCCCTCAACTCCTTTTCTTCAACATCAATAAAAGGGCGAATGAAGGTAATTCCTTCTTTTTCCCAAAACATTTTCGGAGTAAAAGTAGAGATTTTTCCTGAATTTATAACATTCATCGCTAAAGTTTCGATTAAGTCGTCATGATGATGAGCGAACGCGATTTTATTTGCTTTAAGAGATTTTGCCACGTCCTTTATCGCAGCTTTCTTCATTCTTGAGCATAAAGAACAAGAGACATGTTTTCCTTCTTTCGTATGCGAAAGCAAGGCTGGGTAAACAAATCTCGAATCAACGACTTTTAAAGGAAAGCCTAAAGAAGAGCAAAATTTTTTTAATAATGAGAAATCGTAATCGTCTTTAAATCCTAAATCTAATAAAACAGGGAATATTTCGTAGTTTTTCTTAGAAAACTTCCGATATAAAGATAAAGCGTATAGCAAGCAAAGAGAATCTTTTCCGCCAGATAGCCCCAAGACAATTCTATCGCCATCGTCAATCAAGGAATAATTGGTGTCGGCATTCCTTAAGGAAGATAATATGTTTCTTAAATAATAATTATTCATCAAACTATTTTAACCGAAATTTCATTTATTTTATAATATTTGCATATGAATGATGGAATTTTAATTATTAATAAAAAAAGCGGTCTCACTTCAAGGAACGTCGATAATGCAATCGGACATTTTTATGGGACTAAAAAAGTCGGACATTTAGGAACGCTAGATCCTTTTGCTACCGGTCTTCTTGTTATTGGCATTAACAAAGGGACTAAGTTTTTGCCTTATCTTGATGATTCAAGAAAAACTTATGTTGCTAAGCTCAAACTTGGAATAAAGACGTCTACTGGAGACTTAGATGGCGAAATAATTCAAGAAAAAGATGTTGGAAACATCGATTTAGAAACAATAAAGAAAATTTTAACTTCATTTATTGGCGAAGGAGAACAAATACCTCCGATGCATTCGGCAATAAAGATAAATGGAGAGCCGCTTTATAAAAAAGCCCATAAAGGCATTGAAATTGAGCGAAAACCACGCAAAATAAACGTTTTCGACCTGCAAATGATTTCTTTTGAAAACAATGTCTTAACTTTTGAGGCTGATGTTTCTAGAGGAACATATATCCGAGTGCTTGGCGAAGATATTGCTGAAAAACTTGGAACGATCGGCCATTTAATATCTCTCGAAAGAACAAAACTTGGTTCATTCAAGATTGAAGAAGCAATCTCGCTTGATTCCTTAGATGAGAATTCAATTCTTGATCCGTCTAAGTATTTAACATCTTTTAAAACATTCGAGCTTGAAGATGAAGAAGATGTTAAAGCGGTCTTTGATGGAGTTATGGTTTATGTCGGGGAAGATCTTGGAGAGAGAATAATCATGCTTAAAGATGGCAAAGCTTTAGCCATCTATAAAAGAGTTCAAGACACTTTGACTTACAAGCCAGAAAGAGGCCTCTTTTAATGAATAAAATCTTTTTTGAAAAAGGTGATAAAATCCCCTCTTTAGTGGGTGGTTCATTGCTTCTTGGTTATTTTGATGGGGTTCATAGAGGGCATTTTGAACTTATTGAAGCGGCAAAAAAAGAAAAAAACACCGTTGGGGTCTTGCTTTTTGATGAAAATTTGGGACGATTTTTGCCTAATGCAAAATCGGGATTTGAACTAACGCTGCTTCCTGAGAAGTTGAGTCTTTTCGAAAACTATGGCGTTGATGTGGCATACATCATTCACATAGATAAAGATTTTTTGAATTTGCATAAAAATGAATTTATTACGGAAATCCTCTTAAAAATCAATCCGAAAAAAATCGTTGTTGGAACCGACTACACTTTTGGTTACAAAAAAGAAGGAACGATAGCTGATCTTAAAAATTATTTTGAAGTTGTCGCTTGTCCTTTGTTAGAAGACAAAAATGGAAAAATTTCCACTAGAACAATCATTTCCCTCCTTGAAAAAGGTGATCTTGAAGGAGCTAACGCTCAATTAGGTTATCTTTATTCGATTTCTGGAAAAGTTATTCATGGTTTTGAAAACGGAAGGAAAATTTCTTATCCAACAGCCAATATTGAGACATCATCAGAAAAAATGTTACCTAAGGTAGGAGTTTATGCTGGTTTTACCGAAGTGGATGGCAAACAATATAAATCAATAATCAATATAGGAAATAATCCAACGATTGGCAAATTAAAGAAAAACATCATTGAAACCCACTTATTAGATTTTGATTCTAATATATATAATAAGGATATAAA
>CAVIJE010000015.1:0-15283 GCA_963643355.1 Sodaliphilus sp.
ATAAAAGATAATTAACAAAAATTCGAACGTGAATTCCATTTATACCCTCGTAAATAGTCTATTTTAATATTTTCATTGATAGGAAATTTAAGTTGCCTTACTCAATGCGTCAATATAACTTCCATCTTATATATTTGAATATATGCGTTATAATAACTTTAGCAGTTACAAAATTTATTTGATCAACGACTTCGTTTTATTCTCATATACGATTGTCACTAGATCATACAAGGGGAGAAATTATGTTACCAAATATCGGAATAATACCTACTTACTCAATATTCCTAATTATAGGAATCGTTGTCATTATCGTTTATTACATCATGACAAGGGAAAGATATTCTCTTCCATGGTATATTGCGCTTATATTAGGATTAATGATGGCTGTGTTTGAGGTGGTCTCTGCAAAGTTATTGTTCTATATCGAAATGCCAATGGGATTGGAATTCGGAATAAGATTTGATGGTTATTTCTGTTTATTTGGCGTGTTTTTCTTTGTTCCTATATTTTTATTCATTACAACATGGATGTTTAGGATTGAATATATAGATTTATTTGATTATCTCTTTCCAGTTGGATTGTTGCAACTTGCGATATTCCGTATCGGATGTACGCTTAGAGGTTGTTGTTATGGCATTGAAGTCGGCTGGGGAATTACAAACGGACACGAAAACGGATTATTCCCAGTTCAACCTCTAGAAGCAATTATAGATGTTGCTGCATTCATCCTTATTACCTACTTAACAACAAAAAAGAAATTAAGACGCGGAGAAGCCTTCTACCTCACCTACTTTTCCTATGGCCTTATACGTTTCCTAACCGAATTCCTTAGGCAAAGATGGAATATTGTTAGCGTTTTTTCCTTGGATCACTTCTTCGCTTTAGCAATCCTGATATTTGGATTAGCGATGCTATTACGCTCAAGACTAAGCAAAAAATGTAAACTATACGCATATTAAATGGAAAATAAGTAATACAAACAACTTTTTTCCAACGAATAAAATCATTAACCATATTGCATTGAGATGATATTCATCTTATAATTTTTAAGTCACTTAAATAATTAAGAGAAAAATAAGGAGTCTACCTATGAATAAGGATGAGCTTTATCAATATTTCCTTAGCCAACTAACAAATGGCGAAGCATATCTTGTTATTGGAAAAGGAAAAGCTAAATACAAGATGAAACGTGGGTCTTTTAAAACAAGAGACAACATAATAGGAAGAAGAAAACTTACTTTTTCCTTCCAAGATGGAAATCGTTACATTTTCTCCGATGGCCAAGTTCAAGCTGAAATCATCGTCGATAAGGATCCATGGATCAAATTCCATTTCCATGTCGATCCAGGTTATAACAGATTCACATTACGTTTTAAAACGTTTGAAGATGAACATATTTATGGGTGTGGTGAGCAATATTCAGCGCTAGATTTAAAAGGAAAAGACGTTCCAATTTGGGTTAGCGAGCATCAACAAGTGATGAAAATCGCCAAAAAGCAATTAAGAGAACGTCTTCACGGTCCAAATCCCGATTATGAAGCACCATATAAAGATCATCAAACATACGTGTCCACTCCATCATTCATATCATCTAAAGGATATGCCATATATTGTCATGAAGACACATATGGTTTCCTCTCTTTCAAGAAAGATGAACTCTTAATCAAATTTAGACAAATTCCTCAGTCAATCTCGCTTATTTGTGAGAATTCCATATTGGAATTAGCTCAAGATATGTCAAAACTTGTTGGTCTCCAACCAAAAGTTCCTTCCTGGGTTAACGATGGTGTTATCCTTGCTATACAAGGTGGAAGCGAAGTTCTTCTAAAGAAATACCAAGAAGCAAAAGAAAAAGGCCTAAAAGTCGTAGGCATATGGTGTCAAGATTGGTGCGGGAATGTCGTTACGAGCTTCGGCTATCAAGTTTATTGGAATTGGGAAGCCGATGAAAAACTCTACCCAAACCTCAAAGAAATCATTAAGCAGTTAAATTCCGAGGGCGTAAGGTTCTTAGGCTATATCAACACCTTCCTTAAAGAAGGTGCCCCTCAATACCTTGAAGCAAAGAAAAAAGGCTTCCTCATCCGTCATAAAGATGGATCAGTCTACCATATCAAATCCACGACATTTAACGCTGGAATAGTTGATTTAACCAATCCAACAGCCCGTAATTGGTATATGGATATCATCAAACATAACATGATTGAATATGGTCTTTCCGGATGGATGGCAGACTTTGGAGAATACCTTCCAACAGATTCTGTATGTTATGGTGGCGAAAGCGAAAAACTCCATAACCGTTGGCCAACGATGTGGGCGAAATGCAATTACGACGCAGTTAAAGAGTGTGGCAAGGAAGATGAATGTTTCTTCTTCTCTAGAGCAGCCTATGGCCATACCTTCCAATTTACAAATTCCATGTGGAATGGAGACCAGCACGTCGACTTCTCCGATGAATACGGATTAGGTTCGATTATTCCTGCTTGCATATCTCTTGCTTGTTCGGGAGCAGGCGTTATCCATTCTGATATTGGCGGATATACGACAATAACTGCCTTATATCCGATGAAGAGAAATGCCGAACTATTCAACCGTTGGTCGGAAATGAATATCTTCACCCCAATATATAGAACTCATGAAGGCAACCAACCAAAAAATAATGTTCAGTATGACAGCAAAGACACTTACGATGAATTCATTCAAAACACTAAATATTTCGTTGCTTTGAAGAAATATCGCGAAGACCTATACGAAGAATATTATCGTGACAACACGCCAATGATAAGACCTCTCTTCTTCCACTATGACGAACCTGAGGCATATCTAAACAAAAAAGAATACATGTTTGGAAAAGACATCATTGTCTCCCCTGTTTTAAGACCAAATGAGACCAAACACGAATATTACCTTCCAAAAGGAGAGTGGATTCAATTCTTCACGAACAAAGAAGTTCCTTCCGGAAAAGGAAGCGTGGATTCACCAATAGGCTTACCAATTGCCTTCTACCGCAAGGATAGCAAATACAAAACATTATTTGAAAATCTAAACCAAGAAAAAGGAGGAAAATAACATGAAATACTTTCTTGATTCAGCAAAAATAGATGAAATCGACTATGCATATAAGAATTATGCAATCGATGGGGTTACAACAAACCCAAAACACATTATGGCAAGCGGAAAACCATTCCTTACTGCCATTAATGATATTGCCGCATGGATAAAAGAAAATAAACTTGAAGGGATGGATAAATTTCCTGTTTCCGTTGAAATAAACCCTCATTTAGCAAAAGCTGAAGACATGATTGCTGAAGCTGAAAAGATTGCGGCAATTTGCGAAAATTTCGTTATCAAAATCCCTTGCACGACCGAAGGAGTCAAAGCAGCCTATCAGCTTGAAAAGAAGGGAATTCGCACTAACGTCACCCTTGTTTTCTCTCCTTCCCAAGCAATTCAAGCCGGAAGAATCGGTGCTAAATTTGTTTCACCATTTGTTGGCTGGAAAGAAAATAGCGGGGAAGACACATATGGATATATGTCTCAATTAGTTAATATCTACAAAGAAAAAGGCTATAAGACAGAAATCATCACTGCTGCTGTAAGAAATGGCAAACAAATTGCCGATGCGGCAGAAATGGGCGCAGATATCGTTACAGCAGGATTCGCCGTATATGAAGAAAGTTTCAATCACCCATTTACGACTTATGGTTTAGGCGTCTTTACTGACGCTTGGGATCATACAAAGGGCAACTAAGATGAAAGTCGCATTTATCGGCCTTGGCATTATGGGTATGCCAATGGCTACAAACATTTCTAAGAAATACGATTTGATTGGCTATGATCTTTTCAAAAAAGAGACGCCATTCCCTTTTGCATCCTCCTATGAAGAGTGTGTTAATTTTGCTGACGTAATCATCTCCATGGTTCCAAAAAACGAACACATGCTTGCCCTGTTTGAGTCCATTAGACCATATTTACGTAAAGGGCAAATATGGATTGATATGTCCACAATTTCCCCTAGCACAAATCAAAAAGTCGCTAAGGAACTCGATGGAAGCGGAATAGAAATACTTGATTGCCCAGTCGTTAAATCTCAACCTGCCGCTGTTAAGGGCGAACTTGGAATTTATGTTGGTGGAAATAAAGAAACATACGAAAAAGTAAGACCAATCCTTGAATGCATGGGCAAGAATATCATCTATATGGGCGGGCATGGAGCTGGATGCCAAATGAAAATCTTGCATAATGCCTTAGTCGGAGAAATTCAAAATGGCGTTAACGAAATTCTTGGTCTAGCAAAAGCATTAGGCTTGAACCAAGAGGAAGTCGTTACTGCTTTCGGATATGGTGGAGCACAATGCTTCTATCTAGATACCAAAGCAAAAAACATCATCTCTAACACCTATCCAACAGCTTTCTCGGTTGAAAATATGAATAAGGACGTGCATTTTGCTTCTGAGATGGCTAAAGATGCCAATAAAGAATGTCCTGTTTTGGATCATGTTGCAAAAATATACGAGGAAGCAATGGCTGCAGGTCTCCAAAAAGAAGACTTCTCAGCCTCATATAAAATCGTCAATAAGGAGAAATAAGCATGAGAAAACCAATTATCGGTATAGTTTGCTTAGTTAGAAAAACTTTTGATTACGAGACAGCATTCAAACTATATCAAGAAAGATCAGCGAAAGTAATGGAAGATACAAGCATTGATTGGGTTTATTACCCAACGATGGTCATTGAACCTTCCGAAGCTAAAGCGGCAGGCGAATATTTCGTTGAAAAACACGTTGATGCAGTAATAGTTGTCTCAGCAACATTCCATCTTGGAGGTTTAGCTTTAATTCTTCATAACATTGTTAAACGTCCATTTTTATTGCAAGGCTATAACGAGCTTCCATATGACGGAGGGAAAATTCGTCTTAACGCCGTTTGCGGGGTTAACTTAAACGCCTCCAACCTTTATAAGGGCGGGGTTGATGATTATGTCGTATATGTTGGAGATGACCTCGATCATGATTGGATAAAGGCCATCAAGATGAAAACGGCATTAGAGAATTCCAATGTTGGATTAATCGGTTTCCATGCCCAAGGTTTCTATAACGTCGGAGTCGATGAACTTCATCTTTATCACGAATTGGGGATTTTAATTTCTCATTATGAATTAAGCGATTTCTTTGGCGGGGAAGCAAGCGAAGAAGAAATCGATAAGGAAGAAAAAGGTCTTCGTGAAACCTTTGACTGCAAGAAACTTAATGATACGCAAGTAAGGGCTGTTGCACGTTTAATTGTCGTCGCAGAGAAATTCATGAAAGAGAAAGCCCTTGATGTTGTTGCAATACGTTGCTGGCCAGAATTTGCTAAGAATTATGGCGTTTCACCATGCGCGATGATGTCAGTGTTGCAATCTAGGGGAATCCTATTAGCATGCGAAGGCGATATTGAAGCGGCTCTTTCTATGGTTGCAGTTAAAGCAGCCGGCGAAGCAACGCCATTTATGGCTGATCTTTCGCAAGTTAACTATCAAGAAAATTACGCTTTATTGTGGCATGATGGCGTTGCCCCATGCAATTTATGGGACAAACGTTGCAATCGTTCCTTAGAAACTTATTTTGCCGGTGGAAAAGGCGTTACAGCTGACTTTGTCCTAAAACCAGGCAAAATGTCTATCTTACGTATTGATACGGCAAGGGGAAAGACAAGGATTTATTACGAAGAAGGTGAGGCCTTTGAAATGAACAAAGACTTATCAGGAACGTATGCTAAGGTTGTTTTTGACCGTCCAATAAACGAAGTCGTTGATACGGTTACATATACTGGCGTTGCTCATCACGTAATTATGGGCTATGTGCAATATAAAAAGGCCATGCAATATCTCGCACGCCTAATGGGTTGGGAGATTCTTGATGAAAATACTAAGTGTTACTGATCCTCTATTTAAGGAATACGGGACCGTTTTGGATATCGATTCTTCCGAAATCGTTGCCTATTTAAAAAACAAGGCGAAGATGCCAAATGAAAACAACATCTATGTTCGCGATGATTCATCGATGCATTTTCTAAAAGGCATTGAAGAAATAAAAGAGAGAGTTTATGGCTTAGGCGATATCGAAGTTGGATATTGTAATGGCTATAACTCCTTGCTTAATTGCATGGAATATCACTCTTGTCCAGAAGTGGATATCGCCGCCGACGATTTAGTTCTTTTGCTAGCAAGAAAAGAAGACATCGTTGAAGGAAAACTTGATTCAAAGGATGTAAAAGCTTTTTTGCTTAAAAAAGGCGAATCCGTTATTTTAGCGCCTTACACATTGCATTTTTCTCCTTGTAAATTAAGCGAGGATGGCTTTAGATGCGCGATCATTCTCTCCGATAAGACGAATATGGACCTAGAAAGTGCCCCTAAAGACAAAACTCTTTGGAAAGTGAATAAATGGCTTCTAGCTCATAAAGATTCAAAACAAGCTAGCTTAGGCGCTTATATTGGCATTATTGGAGACAATCTCAAAGTAGATTTCTAATATGTGGCAAGATGTTTTATTCATCATCATTATTTTCCTTAGCAATATAATTCAAACTATTACTGGTTTTGCGGGGACTGTTTTAGCTATGCCTCTATCAATGAAGCTAGAGGGTGCTTCAACTGCAAAGCCAGTTTTAAATTTGGTCGCCTTGCTTGTTTGCGTCTATATTGTCTTAACCCATCTTAAGGATATCGATTGGAAACATTTTCTAATTATTCTCCTTAGCGTTGGGGCAGGATTTGGCGTTGGATATGCGGTTGATTTAATACCAATTGAGGGCAAGATTCTTCTTTATATCTATGGAGGAGTTGTTATTTTGATGAGCATCCTCTTCTTCTTTATCGATTTTGAGAAAGTAAATCTCCCTAAATGGTTAATGATCATTTTTCTCTTTCTTGGAGGAATCATGCATAAGCTATATGTTTCAGGAGGTCCGTTTGTTGTAATTTATGGTCTTCATGAGCTTAAAGACAAAAACAAATTCAGGGCAACCCTGTCTCTTTTATGGATAATCCTTAATTCAATGTTATTTACCACCCAACTAATTAACGGGTCATTTAATGAACACGTTTGGATCTTATTTGGCATTGGGGCTGGGGCGACCGTTTTATCATTGGTTATTGGCTCATTTATCGCTCCAAAACTTTCAAAGAATGTCTTTATGAAAGTAACTTGTGTTCTTTTACTTATTTCAGGTGTTACACTATTTATATGATAAGTCTATCGGATACTCAAAAAAGCATCATCAGAATACTCTTCGTTGAAAAGGAAAGTTCGCGTTCAATTTTAGCAAGCAAGCTTTCATTGACTAACGCGGCTTTAACATTAGCCATTAAGCCCTTGATTGAAAATGGTTTGGTTTTTGAAGAGAAAAACGACACTCAAAGAGTTGGAAGAAAAGAACTTAAAATAGCTTTAAATCCAGCTTATGGCAATTTCCTTGGCATCGATATCCGTAAGCATAACTTCTATTATTCTTTGATGGATTTCAAAGGGGAATTAATAAAGAGCGGTTCGAGCAAAGATACTTCCTTGAAAGATTTCATCAAAGATAACAATAACATTCTTGCTGTTGGGGTAACAATCAGAGGAAATATCGTCAATACTTCTCTAGAACAAAAATATCCTAGCCTCCAAAAAGAATTAGATGAGATTGGCCTAACTACATATTTATTCAATAACGTTGATTGCTTGGCCGACATTTATTCTCTTTTTCATCATGAAGACCAGAATTTCCTTCTTGTAAAATACGGGCCTGGCGTTGGTTCATCGATTTATGTGCACGGATCTCCCCTAGGAAATCTTTCAGAACTTGGACATACGTATTTCTATCTTGATAGAACGGTTGAAGAAACTATTTGCTATTCATCTTTAATTGGAAAAGAAGTTGAAGAAAATGAAGGCAACGAAATCATTCTTAGAGACGAAGAAAAACTAAAAGAGGTCATGCGTGTATTATCTTTTGCCCTTATTAACGCGGATTGTTTGCTTTCTCTTCAAAAGATAATTCTATCTGGCGATCTTTTATCAAACGAAGAAAACAAAGCAAAATTAAAAGAACAATTGGTGGCAATCAATCCTAATTTCAACGCCAATAAATTATGCGTATATCCTTCATATAATGAAATGAACGCCAAAAAGAGTTGCATTGGCGCATTCATTAAGATGTATAAATAATCTTATTCTTTGATTAATTGTCTCCCTTTATGATCAATTAGGGAGACTTTTTCATTAGGTAAGAGTCCTTTAACGATGACTTCATTAGAAGATGAGATAACCTCAATTACACGATAAGGGTTCTCTAAAGAAGAATCGTCCTCATAGAAGGAATATTTAAATTCTCCTTCGCTTAAAGGATATACCTCAAAGATTGTCTCCTCACCCTTAGCAAGAGGGATAATCGATCCTTCTTTGATGAAATATACAGGAAGATCACCTGGCTTATTTTTAATTTTAATAGACCCATTAACGAGTTTTCCGTTTAAATACCAATTGCCTTCAGGAAGGTTTATTTCTTTCTCGGTTATTCCTTTATCGAATATTGGGCACGCTAAAAGATTGTTCCCTAGGAAGAAAAGATCGCTTTCTTCATCAAATGATGGATATTTCATGAATACTGGATAAATAAGAGGGTGATACGTTTCTACCGCTTCCATCGCTGAAGAATATATATATGGTAAAAGTTTCTTTCTTAAAGAGAAAAGATTCATCACTTTGTCTTTTAATTCAGGATAAAGCCATGGCATTGTGGAAGATCCATCAGGATTCCATGAATGCAAAGTAAAACGAGGGGTGAATATCCCATAAGCAATCCAGCGAAGGAAAAGTTCTTCATCGGGCTTTTCTCCAGCAAAACCGCCAATATCTTGTCCAATAAAGGTAAAGCCACTTAAAGCAGATGTCATTGCCATTTTATGGTTGCCACGGAAATCCTCAAAGGATGTTTGATTATCGCCAGTCCAGGTTTGGCAAATTCTTTGGAAACCGGCAGGCGCACTACGAGTGACGGCCATATGCCTTTTATTTTGCGGAACGGCTGCATTTGAAGAATTGGCCATCAGTAAAGAGAATAATGGCCTAATTAATTTTGCCTTGATTGGCTTCCCAAATCCTGCCGCATAAACGTCTTCGTCATGAATATCATATTCATTGTTATCGTTCCAAATTGATTCATAGCCTAAATCAACAAGGTTTTCTTTAACGCATTTACTCCAAAAATCATAAGCTCCTTCATTTGTAAAATCTAAGTAGCTACCCATACCTCCCCAGAAAGGAAACACATATGGTTTTCCATCTAAATAATGCAAAAACCACCCTCTTTCCTTGATGTATTCATATAAAGGATGGGTCGTAAGGAATGCAGGTTTGATATTTGGCAAGAAATTAATTCCTTCTTTTTTGAAATCTTCTGCAAAGCCCTTTGGGTCAGGGAATTTTTCTTTGTTCCAATGGAAAACGCAACGCTTATCACCAATTTGAGTATATCCACTTGAAAGATAGAATCCTCCGCAATCAATTTGGTATTCTTTGAGTTTATCTTTGAATTCTTTGAATGATGCTAAAGGATTATCTGAATCCGTATAAGCCATTGTTGACCCGCAATATTTGAAACTCCATTTAGGTGGCAAGAAAGACTTTCCAGTGAGGTAAGTAAATCTTTCAACTATCTCTTCAACTGAGCCAAAAATAACGTAATAAACGAGCGCGTCTTCTTCACAATGGAAATATTTATATGTTTCATAATAATTATTATGCTCATGTCCAAAATCTATTTCACCATTTGAATATGTGTCATAGAAAATGCCATACGAACCAACACTATTCTTACAAATATAAAATGGTATTTGCTTATAGAGAGGATCGCTGCAGTTAGCGTTAAACCCTAACGCGTCAAAAGTCTCTAATTTAAAATGACACATATTTTTATTAACTGGACCAGTTTTATCTCCTAGTCCATATATATGTTCATCCTTTTCCCTTGAAAGGTAATGGTATGATCCTTCACCCATTTCTCCTTCGAAGTTATAGGCAAGGATTTCCCGATCATGGAAAAATGGCTTTCCGTTTTTTGAGTAATGCAAAAAGAAATTGTTTAAATCCAGATGGATATCAATATCATCGATTCTAAAATCATTATCTTTATCTTGAACAATAGTTTCTAAACCATCATTTGAAAGTCTTTTTCTTCCAAATTTAGGCATTACGCTAGTTCCAGGGCAAATCGAAAATGTCGGAAATAAATCCTCTTTCTTTTTGTAAACTGCCACACGTAAAACGTGCTTAAAGAAATCTAATTGAACAAATTTGCCATCCGCTTCAAAAAGCCTCATTGATGGAGTCTTATCAATTAGTTTAAATGAATGCTGATATTTCATTTTGGATCACCTGCAAAAGTATTTTTAAGCAAAGACCAGTAATTGGGTCTATCCATTTTAGTACCGTTAATTCTAATTCGAAGAGCTTTTCCCTTCTTTTTCTCCCATAATGGTAAATTTTCGCCATTAGGATTCCCTTTCTTTAAGAAATTGGCAACATATTCAATCATCATCTCTGAGACCTTCTTATCTTTATCATCATAAGGTCTCCAAGATTTATCTAACGTGCCAAAGACGTATCTTAAATCGCAAGAATGGAACGCTTTGTTGTTATCACCTTTTGCATCGATATCAAAATAATACGTATACGCATCAGCTCTTTTTGCATATTTGATAGCCATTCTAGCAAGAATGATCGTAAACATATCGTTGTTGGTAAAGCCAATAATAGTTGGAATTGATATTTTCTTTTTGAATAGTTCTTCTTGAGATGTTTCAAGATAATAATGATCAATCATTGTCATTGTGGATATCTGATTGTCTTTTCTCGTTGGCTTGTATTTTTCTAGGGCATCAAAAATCTTCTTTGGTTCAATGCTTCTGAATTCTTCTAGAGAAGAACAGCCGCATTCCTTCATAAGATTAAGCCAATATTCTCTTCTTTCTTCAACGTCCTTAGGCGTGGCCATTTTTGGAAATTGTCCTCCCCCAGACATCATAATAGCTTTAGAAAAGAGCCCTTCGCATTTCTTTGAAAGAAGCATTGATTGAATAGACATAGCGCCTGCGCTTTGCCCGGCAACAGTAACATTCGTTGGATCCCCATAGAAATCTTCAATATGTTTTTTGACCCATTTTAAGGCTATGACTTGGTCATCAAAGCCAAAATTACCATCATGTCCGAATTCTTTTTCTATTTCTTCATGGCAAAAATAGCCAAATACTCCAACTCTATATTGAATGAATACCGTAACTATTCCTTTTTTAGCAAAAGCCTCTCCATCAAAAGCGGATTCAGAATTAGCCCCTGAGTCAAATCCTCCGCCATGAATGAAAACCAAAACAGGGTATGAGCCCTTTTCTTTTGGCGTATAGATATTAAGATTCAAACAATTCTCAGAATAATTAAATTCAATGCCGTCACGGAATTCTTTGTGATAGAACATTCTTTCGGGAACTTCTAAATGAGCATACCAGCATCTTTTTTGAATGCATGCATCGCCAAAGGATGTTGCATCGAATTCCTTTCCTAAAGAATCAATTTCTTTTGCGTATTTAAAACGTTCTGCTTTAGCAAAAGGGATGCCACGATATTCGAAGCATCCATCTCTTTCGATTCCTTTTATTTTTCCTAATGAGGTTTCCTTGAACATGTTATTGGTTATCTCCGCCAATAATTATCTCATTATTTGCGGCTTGTCTAGCAAGTAACCTTTCCTTTTCAACTTGAAGTTCATCAGTTTTTCTCTTGCTTAAGCCATAGATGAGTAATAAGACAATGCCCATTAGCAAGAAGAGAGCCGCTGGAATGGCAGTTGCCATATAATACATAACATTTAACGTTTCGGCTGTTTGAACTTCGCCTGAACCAGATTTATAGTTCATTCCAAGGAGAGCGCCATTGACTGCGACAGCGGCAACAACTTGCCCTAATTTACGGAAGAACATAAAGACAGAATAAGATGATCCATCATTGCGTAAGCCAGTCTTTACTTCAACATCATCAATAGCGTCGGTTGCCAAAGCCCATATTTCAAGCGTGATGATTGATAAGCCAATACCGCTAATTAAGCAACCGCCCAAGAAAATGTATGGCATTTTAATAACGATATCTTTTAAGAAGATCAAAACAAAGTTTGGAATGGCAGCAAGAATTGCGCCCAAGGCACAAAGCTCTTTCTTACCATATTTACGAACTAACTTGCCAGCAAAGAACATTAAGATAACCATAGGCCCATATGTGCAAGCTTGAGAAGCAAGGTTCATCCAGTTGGATGCAAATAAGTCATTAAATAAATAAGTATAGAAGGATTGGGTGAACATTTGACCTGCTAAAAGGAGAAGGCCAGTTAAGCATACAGCAAGAAAAGAGCGGTTTTTTAATAGGGTTTTTGCGATTTTTAAAGTTTCGCCTTTCTTGTGTTCGGCAGGTTTTGCAACAACTCTTTCTTTGTTGTTTTTATATGCAACGAATAAGAGGATGCAAGCAACAATGGCAAGAACAGCAACGCCAATTATGATTGGAAGATATTGAACTTCGGTAATTTGTTTGCCGTTTTCTCCAATAACCTTATCACCATTCTCATCGACTTTGCCTTTGGCGTAGAACATCGTAAGAACGAGAATAGGCAAGGAGCCTAAGGCCGCGCCAGCAGAACGGAAGACGGATAATTTGTTTCTTTCTTTTGCGTCGGTTGTAACAACTGAAGCAAGAGAGCCGTAAGGAATTTGGTGAACGGTATAAATCATTCCAAAGAGAATGTATGTAACTGCCGCATAAATCGAAATGCCAATGGTTCCCATTGATTTAGCAAGCCCCGGCCAAGGCAAGAACATAAGGATTGTGGCTATTGCTAAAGGAATTGCAACCCACTTCATCCAAACGCGATATCTGCCATCTTTACCAGGTCTTCTGATATCAACAATTCTTCCCATGATAGGATCGTTAATCGCATCCCATACACGAGCGAAAACGAACATAAGCATGATAAAGAGCGGTGAAAGCCCTAAGATGTCAGTATAGTACTTTTGCAAAATTGTCGTGACTGTAGAGAAGCAAAGACATCCAGCAAAGTCGCCCAACGCATACCCGATGTAGTCGTTTGTGTGTAGTCCCGAAGTTTGGGAGATATAAGAGCGAGAGCTCCCATACCTTTCAGTGTTTTCTTCCATATTATTTACCATAATCTTACGAAAAGATTATTTCCTTCGAAGAAAATAATAACTCTTTTGAAAGCGCTTTACTAGCGATAAACGCTAACTTTTTAAAATTTTTTAAGTCACTTAAATAAATCTATCGATAAATCCTTAATTATCTACAAAAAATAAATTTTGAACATTTTCATCTAATGTTATTAATCGTGGTTACTTTAAATCGCTAAACAATTTGCCAAACAGTTCTTTCCAGGAATTTGTAATGTTTTCTTCTTGGTATTTTTTAGCAAAATCATATGTGCTTTGTTTTAATGATTTAAGTTTTTCTTTGTTGTTTAACAATTCAATTATCTTATTGGCAAAAACATCCGGATTATTTGAATCGATAACATATCCGTTTACATCATTTTCCATTACTGAGGTTGTTGGATCCCCCATTTCTTTCCAGATGGTTGGAACAGAGAGCGTATTCGCCTCAATAACCGTTAAAGGGAAACCTTCGAATTTAGATGTAATTAAATATAAATCACTAGCAAGATAATGGGGTTCTAGCTGGGATATTCCAGAAATAAGGCGAACATTATCTAAATTATTGGCTTTGATATATTCTTCCATTTTTGGTTTCATGCTGCCAGAACCATAAATATTAAAGGTATAGTCAAACTTCTTCTCTTTCAAAGATTTAGCAACAGCGAGTAACATCATAGGATCCTTTTGGTCTTCGAATCTACAAGCACTCATTATTGTATTGTTATGATATTCAAAGTTTTCTTTGCATTTAAACCTTGATGGATTATAGATAACTGAGCTAGGAAGTTTTCCTTCTTTATCGATTGCTTTTCTAGTCGCATCGGTAAGGAAAATATAATAATTGGGTTTCTTCGATAGAAGCCTGAATATTTTAGAAACAAATGAGTTATATAGTTTTGAATTGAAATGAAAATGCTGGACGATAAATCTATTTTTTGGAGCGAAAAGCAATAATTCTTGGCTAGCAAAAACAAAAATATCGTCTTTAGATGAAAGTTTCTCGAGTCTTCTTCTCCATTTGAATCTTCCAAATGTATATTCATGAAGACAGGTGAAAAGTAACTTTAACGCTTTTAGATAATGATATTCATGCCATTTCTTAGCGAAATTTATATCCAACTGAGATATTTCATCCTTAAAGGAAATGTCTTCTAAAATAATATTTTCAGGGAGATCGTACTTAATCTTATCTTTGTCTATTTTAGAAAAAGGAATGAGATGGATTTCATAATCATTCTCTAACATCTTAATAATTTGAAGAGTGACCATTTCGGTTCCACCAATATTGTTTAGCTGTTGGATACACCAATAAATTTTACGTTTCATATTGATATTAATTATATAAGAACGAATGCGTGAAAGCATTCTTTACTTAATTAATGCATACACGCATCGATTATTTTTGTTCAAAATCACTTTCAGAAAGAACTTTTGCGTGTTTGCCACAAAAACTAATTCCGATTTTTGAAATACAAGCAATCCCATCCGCTCTCATTTGAGTGTCGTATTTTTTATCATCTATTTGCTTCAATGCCTCATTTGCTAGTTTTTCCAATAATGATTCATCGTTGGTTTGCTTAAACTCGAAAATGAATCCTCGTCCACTTTTATTAAGAGGAACGAGTTCAACATCAAATCTTCCTAAGCCAGATTCACGATTGGAAAGTATTTTATATTTATCGCCCATTATTGCACAGAGACCAAGCATGAGACCATGGTAAAAACTCTCGTTAGCCCCGTCGAAAGAGGATATCGATTCAAGCATGAATTTTTCCAATAGACCTTCCAAAGAATCCATGTCATTTAAAAATAATGATTTTTGAATATTTATCGAAATGTTTTCTTTACCAGTCTTTGCTAAGATTTCTTTTGCGTATACAGAAACAATTTCTTTGTTAGGTATTGCGACTTCGCACATATAATTTCCATCAAATTGAGGATATTTCTTAGCTAACTTCAAATAACCAGAGAAAAAAAAAAAACTATAAATGAACGATTGATTTTTATTGATATCCGGATAAATTACGCTCGAATCAATATAAGTTG
>CAVIJE010000015.1:15293-41249 GCA_963643355.1 Sodaliphilus sp.
AATTTCCGAATTTCCAAATAAATATCCATCATACCATTCAGAAACTTCGTCGTATTTGCCTTCATAATCGTAATATCTAAGAATTTCTTTTACTTCAGTTTTCGTAAAACCAAAATATTCGCTATATTCATCATCTAAGATAGAATTTATTTTTAAATTATTAAGACCGCTAAAAATGCTTTCCTTGGCAACTCTAAGAATACCCGTTAAAAAGCCAAAAGCCAAAGAAGGATTGTCTTTTAATCCACCAGAGAAGAAAGATCTAACAAAATCGATTGTTTCATTATAAAACCCATATGTATGTCCAGATTGAATTGGAGTGTCGTATTCATCGATAATGATGACTACTTCTTTTTCATAATGCTTATAAAGAAACAAAGAGAGTAATTGTAATGACATCTCATAGTCGATGAAATCACCATCGCATCCGGCTATTTTTTTATATTCAGATTTTTCATAAGAAGTTAATTTATCGCTAGTCTCTAATTCGCTATGGCGATTAAATTCAATAGCGATCAATTTCTTGATTTTTTCATATGTTTCATTCCAATTCTGGCATTTAACATCTTTAAAACTAAGAAAAATAACTGGATATTGTCCTTGGTAAGACATGTATTCCTGTCCGCAAGAATTGATTTTCTTGTCCAAAAAATACTTAGATGTATCTTCATTTGTTTTTTCGAAGAACACTCGAAGCATGTCCATCATCAAAGTCTTTCCAAAACGACGCGGCCTTGTAAATAAAGAAACTTGTGGTTTTTTATCTAGAAAATCTTTAATTAAAAGAGTTTTATCAACATAGTAATATTCGGAAGTAGCTTTTTTGAAATCAGATATTCCAACAGGCAAAGGCTTTTTCTTTGAATTATTCTTATTCGATTTAACCTCTCCGTTAGAAGGAAATCCATCAGGAAGATACCAAATGCCATTTTCTTTTTTTGCGCCTGCAATTTTACCATCCTTGCACATCTGCTGAATGCGACGTGAAGATATATTTAATCTTTCTGATGCAGCTTTTGAATTGATGTAAGTCATATGAACCTCCCTTGTTTATATTTTAATGAGAGAACGAAATTTATTCCATCGAAAATTTCGTTTTGATTTCGTTTTAGCGAAATATCTTAAGTAATTATTTCGTTTTAAATCTTAATTGCCTTGCTAAACTAAGTTTAGAAATGTTGTTTTATAGAGCATTTATCGCTTTTTAGTAGCAAAAACGAAATTTTAAGATGACTAGCACTATATTTCGCTTTAAATATAATCTTAAACAATATAAAAACTTGTTTATCTTCAATTTTCCGTTGGAACTTTCATTTTTTTCGCAAAATTCCAACGCAAATGTGAGTTTATCAAACTAAGGTAAAGAAGAATAATTGCCTTAACTAATGATTAGCAAAGCTCAATAAATAGACATTTGTTTTTGTAAATTTTATACTTAAGCCTAAAGAACTCTTAATCTTAAAAAGATCAGATCATTTAGCTGAATAATAAATCTTTCAATATATTTAAGGAGAATACGTATGACTAATCAAAATATCGCTCTAAGGAAAATTGCCTCTGAATGTTTACTCTGTAATAATGCAAAATGCGACAAAGCGTGTCCTCATAACTTCAAACCATCCAATTTCCTTCGTTCTATTGCATTTAAAAACGAAGATGGTGCAGCAAAACACATAAATAAAGAAATATGCGGGAATTGCGGTGGATTTTGCGAAAATGCATGCATTCATTATCATGAAAAAATCCACATCCAAGAAGCAATCAAGACGGCAAGCGTTTACGTTAGAGAAATAAATCCATCATTAGAAATTAATTTCATGGGTGTTAAATGTGAGAACCCCTTCTTCTTGTCTTCTTCGGTTGTTGCATCAAATTATGAAATGTGTGCAAGAGCCTTAGAAATGGGCTGGGGAGGAATAGTTTATAAGACTATCGGTTTTTATGTTCCAAAAGAAGTTTCGCCAAGATTCTCCGCAATAAAGAAAGATGACACCCCATTTGTGGGCTTTAAAAATCTTGAACAAATTTCCGAGCATACGGTTGAAGAGAATTTTTCAATTCTCTCTAAATTAAAAAAGAACTACCCAAATAAAATTATTGTTGCATCCATTATGGGTCAAACGGAAGATGAGTGGACAAAACTCGCTCATATGGCTGAAGAAGCCGGATGTGACATCATTGAATGCAATTTCTCCTGCCCTCAAATGACAGTAAAAAAGATGGGAAGTGCGGTAGGAACAAATCCTAAGCTAGTCGAATCATATTGTAAAGCAGTAAGAAAAGGAAGCAAATTGCCAATATTAGCTAAGATGACGCCTAATATCACTGATATGGTTCCTCCTGCCATTGCTTCAATTAGAGGAGGAGCAAATGGAATTGCTGCGATTAACACCATCAAATGCATAACTAATGTTGATTTAGAAACAATGGAAAGTGATCCAAATGTCGCAGGAAAAACAGCAGTATCTGGATATAGTGGAAAAGCCGTTAAACCTATTGCCTTACGTTTTATCCACGACTTAGCTACAGATGAAGACCTAAAAGGCGTTCATCTTTCGGGAATGGGCGGAATAGAGACTTGGCAAGACGCCTTAGAATTTATTGCTCTAGGATGTGAAAATATTCAAATAACCACTGCCGTCATGGAATACGGCTATAGGATAATCGATGACCTTATAGACGGAACGAAGAATTTCATGGCAAAAAATAATATTTCATCGTTAAAAGAAATTGTTGGGAAAGGATTGAAGAATATTGTTTCGCCAATGCTCTTAGATAGAGATACGATGGTATATCCACTCATTGATTCAAATAAATGCATAGGATGCCAAAGATGTTATATTTCTTGTTTTGATGGTGGACATCAAGCCTTGGAAATAGTTAACGATCGACCAAAACTAATTGGAAACAAATGCGTTGGTTGCCTATTATGTTCCCTTGTTTGTCCAACTGAAGCAATCACGCCATCAAAAAGAGTTCCTAAGCCTAAACGCTAAAATAAGCACCAATAATTTCTTGTCTCTTTTTTGCATGTCAAGACTTGTAATTAATTATTTACGGCTCATAATTAAAATACAAATATTAGGGAGGGACATTAATGAATAAAGAATTGGAATTATTAGAAACAATTAAGCAAACTTATCAAGACGGGGAAACGATATCGATAATTTGGATACAACGTAAGTATGCCGTTGGTTATCCTCTAGCCGCTTCCGTTTTTAAAGAATTAAAAGATCAAGGATACGTTCAAAACGATAATATCTTCGTTAAAAAAGTAAATAAGCCAAAAGCAAATCCAATGAAAATCTACATCTTAAGTCTAGATGAGAAAGCGACTTATGCATTAAAAGAGAAATTCGACAGTGTTGAAAACGTTGAAGTCATTAATGGTGGATTTAAAGAATTCATGGATACCCATGGTGATGTCGAATGCATTGTTAGTCCAGGCAATTCCTTTGGATTGATGGATGGTGGATACGACAAGGCAATAATCAATTATTTTGGAATTGAGTTAGCAAGCAAAGCCCAAAAATATATTTCCGATCATTTTTATGGCGAACAAGTAATTGCATCTTCGTTCATCATAAAAATACCAGGAAGCGAGAAATACCTAATTCACACACCGACGATGTTCTTGCCTTCTGAAATTAAAGATCCATTAGTCATATATCAATCGATGAGAAGCACATTAATTAGTGCACTTGAAAATAACATTCAATCCATCGTAATTCCTGCTTTTGGCGCAGGAACGGGAAAAGCCCCGGCAATCCTTGTTGCTAAATATATGAAGGCTGGCTACGATCAAATATTTCAATAAGCAATATTCATTTTAATAAAATAAGCGGGTTTTAATAGGGATATTTCGATTTTTTAATTTTCTTCGCATATAGAAATTAAATAATCGTCTATCCTTTTTTCTGTTATTTTCCAATGTCTTGAATCTATATTTTGTTTGATTGTTACATCGTCTTTATCGATTAAAAATGATATCGAATTCATTTTAAGGGCAATTCCAAGCCCAGTTGCCTTAAGAAAACTTTCTTTCATCACCCATATACGGCAAAAGGCTTCATCTTTATTTTCTGAATGCAAAATAAAATCTTTTTCTTCTATTGAAAAACAACGATTAACTATGGATTCGTTATAATTTTTTATCTTTTCGATATCACAGCCTATTTCTTTCTTTGAAAATACGGCTATTGCAATATCGCCAGAATGAGACAGATTAAAATGAATATCAGGCCTATTTATTAAATAAGGTTGGCCGTGTTCTAAATATCCAACTTCTCTTTCTTTTGAGTTTAGCGAAAGATGGTTAAAACCTTCTTCTAATAAGATTCCTGCCGCTAATGATAATTTCTTATCTTTTTCGAAAAGATATCTATTCGCTTTCTCTAGACGATAAGAAGGAAGATTAGAGATTTGTGAGTCTTTTATTTCGTTTACATTTAAATGGAGTAATTCAATCATAGAGGTTAGCCTTATTAATTATATTATTCCGTTTGATAAATCCTATGTCTAAAGAAAAAGATCGCCACGTTTTTAAGCGTTCTAGCGATCTTTAAATAATTATTTGAAATCTTCCTTGACCTTCTTCTCAACTTCCTCGCAAACGACTTGTAAAGCGCAAGAATGACAATCCATCTTAACCTTGTTGCTTAAATGGTCGAGGGCTTTAGTGATGTTCTCACATTTATTAACGATAGAAGATAATCCTTCGTAATCATAATCATCGACATTAATGAAGATGATTTTTACGTTTTTAATGAAAGGCAGACCCTTGTATTTGCTAATGAAGTAACTTCCAAGTTTAGAAAAATCTAGTTGGTCTTTCTTTATGGCAGTTTTAGAAACGAGCAAGCTCTCTTTCTTATTGAAAGCAGATTCTCTTACCATTACTCCATCATAGGCGAAATGATATTTAACATAATCAAATTTACGGATATTGGCATAAAGAGAATTAGCTGAGCCCATCATATCTTTATTGATGCTAGCAAGACAGATTCTAGCGTAATTTCCATCTTTTGAAATAGATTGGAGATCTTTCCCTAAAAGAAGAATTTCATCATCAAACGAAGAATCGCTTAATAAATCAAGCGTTATTCCTCTATATTGGCCTCCGCCAAGCTCAAAAGCCTTTTCTGAGGCGAAAATCAGTTGATTTTCGTTCTCTTTGAAAGGCTTAGAGAGATTGACGTCTAGTTTCTTAAAATCGTATTTATTATTGATTTCCTGAATCGATGAGACTAAATCATCAAAAATAAACATAATTAGATTTTACGATTTCTTTTCTTTTTGTCGTAGACTTTCACCAAGATTGGCTCCATCTTAGCCATAAGTTTCATATCAAGATTGAAGAAATAAACAATGAAAAGTAAAGCGAAAAGAGCGACGAATGCACCAACAACTGTGCAAACAATGCTAATCCAAAGTTGCCAGCCTAAGTAAGGAAATAACGTCCAGCTTAAAACGATTAAAGCGGTTCCCATCTTATCTTCCTCCTGCTAAGCCTTTTTGACGAGCGTATTCAGCAGCCCCTAAAGCACCCATTAATTGAGGATCAATAGAAAGATTGACAACCTTTAAATGCAAGACCTTTTCGATGGCGTCTTTTAAGCCGTCGTTTTTCGCACAGCCGCCAGTTAATGTAATATTGTCAGTCGCACCAGCTTTCTTGGCCATGACGAAACATCTTTTTGCAACCGAGAATTCGATGCCAGCCGCAATCTCATCCATCGGTTTTCCTTCACCGACTAAAGATATAACCTCAGATTCGGCGAAAACGGTACATTGGGCAGTGATAGGGATGATGTTTTTTGCTTGTAAAGAAAGTTTTGAGAATTTATCTAAGTCCATCTCAAAGGCTCTAGCCATTGCTTCAAAGAATCTTCCTGTGCCAGCCGCGCATTTATCATTCATAGCAAAGTTCAAAACCGTTCCGTCTTTATCAACCGCAATGCCTTTAACGTCTTGTCCACCGATATCAATAATGGCTTTGACATTAGGATCGGTAACGTGAACGCCCATCGCGTGGCAAGAAATTTCCGAAATGTTTTCATCGGCAAAAGGAACTTTATTTCTTCCATATCCAGTGCCAACTAAATACGCCAAATCCTTAGGGGATTTAAGTTCAGGAACTTGAGCAATTGCTTGATCAAGGGCATCTTGAGCGCTTAAAACAGAATTGATTCTGCTTCTAAGAGTGACATTAGCCACCATTTTTCCTGTTTCATCGATAATAACGCACTTTGTATAAGTACTTCCGGAATCACATCCACCAAAATATTTCATATTCATTTACTCCTTACCATGATTTTGCATCGTCAATTACTTCTAAGCTAGGATCTACTGGCTCTTCACGCATAATTGAACGCATGTATCTATTAACGTCGTCTCTGATTGATTGTTTGGAAATAACGCGTGGGTCCATTAAATCGTGGTTGACCCAAATAAGTCTTATTCCATGTTCTCTAGCGCGTTCTTCGAATAAGCCGTGCATGCCATCGAGAGCCTTACAAGAGATATGTTCCCAAAGAATAACCATATCCGCTTTGTAATAATCACAGAATCTCCAAAGGTCGTCTAACAAGACTTCATATCCGCCATGGGTTCTATTTCTCATGATCATCTCTTGATAGAGCTTAGCAATATCATAAATTGCTTGGTCTTTATCGTTCTCGGAAATTTCATCGAAATATACAAGTGAGAGCATATCAACTAAAGGAAGGATGCCCCAGCAGTTTTGTAGCCATGGCAAGAAATCCGTGTAGAATTGTGATTGGACGCCCCAAATGATTGCTCTATGACGGTTTTCTTTGCAAACCATCGCTTTGCGTTTATAGGCTTTTTCAGCAAGTTTTGTTATCTTTCTGTCGGCTTTGACGAAATCATCACTACGTCCAGCAACAGCCATATAAGTAGTTTCTGCATATAAGGCGAGGTTAGCTCCAAAAACTTGTGGGTGATCGGTTCTAGACATTTCCATCCAGGATTTGCGGAGTCTATTTTCTTCATTGAAACGTTTTGCACATTTGAAGTAATTATCCCAATCCCATTTTTCTCCAGTCTTATCCTCAATGAATTTGATGGCATTTCTAATTTCTTGGGCGGCGTATTCTTGGACTCCTTCTTCAGTGTGTCTTAATGGCGCGGCAATTTGGAAGGTAGGAATGCCAAATTCTTCATATTTCTTTGCCATAATGCCATTTCCCATCAAGGAACCGTCGCATGTTGTATTACATTGAACAGCACACGCGCCATAGATTGGCATATCTTCGTCAACTGCTGCTCCAGCCTCAGCCGCAGGCATTGGACAAACATCTCCAGGGATGCCCATTTCTTGAAGAACATCAAGATAATGAGTAACGGCTCCACCGTTTAAAAGAACGGAAACGTATATTGCTGCAGTTTCCCAGCTAACCGCATAAAGATTAGGGAAACCACACATGATATGGAACATTTCGTTTTCATCAAGAATGACACATTTCTTGGAAAATTTTTCGTTGTTCCCACATCTCTTATCAGCTTTGAAGGTTCTACTTAATAATTGAGCAACGTCCAAAGCAACTAAGTCATATTCCGTATGAGCGATTCTTAATGCTTCTCCTCTAAGACCCGTCGTATGCTTATCAATCATCATAGGTACGGCAAGATAGTTAAGCATCCATCTATATCTAAAGAAGCCTTTTAAGTTAGCTGGTTTAACGATGAATTTAGCAAGCATCCACATGATTTTGAGCCAGCATCTGAAATCATAAAGAGTATCAACTAAGCCTCTCCATTCTCTTCTTCTTCTAACTCTTTTACCGTTATAGAGTTTGCCTAATGGTTCTGAACCTACTTTTCTTCCCATTATTTATTGCCTCCTTGAATCTTTTTGATTTCAATGCTTTCGACGAAAGCTTGGACTCTTGTTCTAATTTGTCCGGAATTACCTACCGCATATGGCCTATCAATGGATAAAACAGGATAGTTATATTCATCTCTAAGCATATGAGTTCCAGTCATTCTTTCATAAGCCCATGGGTCACAGAATTTCATTTGTTCATAAATGATGCCATCGGCCTTGTATTCTTTTGCAAGTTGGTTAACGTATTCTTTTCTTCTTCTGAATTTATCAAGATTCATATGACGTGGACACATGCAAGAATGCATATATTGAGCACAGATTTGCGTTAACACGTCATCTTTATCGTTAAGGATGATTTCTTGTCTTCCAGGAAGAGAGCCAAAGCAGAATCTATCTCCAACGACGCGAGCGCCTGATTCTTCAACTAGTTTGATCATATCAACATCATCTACTTCGGAGCCAACCACTAAAACACGGGCGCGGAATTTCTTCTTTTCATCCGGAACTCTCGTTTTAAGTTCTTCGAGAGTTTCTTCTAACTTATCAAGCAATAAATAATGAGGGCAAACGTAGGTGCACATCGTGATGATATGGAATTCATAACCGGTAATGCGTGGGTTGTCTTCTTTTCTAAATTCGCCGATTTCCGTGATTAAGCGGCAAAGTTTGTTATATTCCTTAACCGCTTCCCTTAAAGCGTCATCGCTTACATCAGTTCCGAAATGCTCATGTAAAGAATTAAGAATCTTTTTACGACATTCAGAGACGTATAAATTAAGACCGTTTTCATCGTCTTTCATTGGAACTTCAAGATATTCAAAAAAGAAGTTCTCTTGAGGCATGGTTTTTAATAATTCCATGTTTTCGACGCAACGGTTGATCATTGTGCAACCATCTGGAGCAAGCAAGCAATCAAGGAATTGATACCCGCCTTCGATTGCTCTTTCAAGCAAGGCTCTTGTGTATTCACAAAGGAAAGAGGTCATGTAATAGGTTCCCATCTCCATTGAGCCAGTGCGTGGAGCTCTAAGACGCGTAGAGAAAAGCCCTTTGAGGTTAAGAAGAACCTCAGGGATTTGGTAACAAACACTTCCGACGCACTTAAGGCCGTCTTCTTTCGCTTTCCTTACCAATTCGTTGTTTGCGTCATCAAGCAACTTTTCGAAATAATACAAATGTTTTAGATCTTTCATTTTGACCTCCTTACAATATTCCTAATTTTTCTAGGGCTGTTTTTGTGTTTTTAACGATGTTTGCATTCTCGTTTAGAGAGAATACGGAATTTCCTTCAACGTCTGATAACATCATTTCTTTATCATCTGGAATCACGCTTAACAGATTTAAAGTTTCAAGATTCAACTTATTAACATCGACTGTTTCGTTAACGCGGTTAAGAATCAATCCATCCGTTTCATACATGACTAATTCTTTGGCAACCCTTTTAATCGTTTTGGTTACTTCTATTCCTTTTTTCGAAGCGTCAGAAACAAGAACCAAATGAGTGACCTTTTCCATAACACGGCGATTTACTTGTTCAATTCCCGCTTCGCCATCGATAACAACATAGTCGAAATTATTAGCAAGCAGGCTTATTACTTCCTTCAAATAGGCATTAACTTTACAATAACATCCACTCGCTTCAGGACGACCGATTGCAAGAAATGAAATGTTGTTTATTTCTACTAAGGCATCAAAGATCTGGTATTTAGCTTCAGAAAGAATTTCCAAAGCCGCTTTCGTTTCGCCATTTTCCGCATGCTCGATAAACAATTTTCTTATATCATCAACGGTTGATGAAGAATTCACCCCTAAAGCTGTTGCAAGCCCAATTGCTGGATCCGCATCAATAGCAAGAATCTTTTTATCAGGATATGCTTCATGTAATAAACGGACACTTAACGCAGATATCGAAGTTTTTCCAACTCCACCCTTGCCACAAAAAGCTAATATAACTGGGTTACCCATCTTATTTACCTTCCGTATGGACAATCACGTAGCCATCAACTAAGTTTGCTTTAGTAAGGCTTCCTTTGATTTCCATCTTCCTTTCCATTAGATCAGTAAAAAGCAAAGTATCCCCTTTTAATTCAATACTCATAACATTCTTCATTATGATGTTTTGCTTGTCTATTTTGTCTTTATAAATTGTTGATAAACACATACACGCATGCCTTATTTGTCTAATTCCTTCAAGGCAACAGAAAGTTTTTCGTTACCTTCTTTAAAAAGAGCAATTGCTTCAATCACTTTTGAATATGCTTCCTTATCAACTTCCTTTAAGGAATTAGCAAGATCCTCAAGTTCTTTATTATGATGTTCATTATGGTGAATTAGATAGTCTATCAGAGCCACTAATTCTTCTTTTCCGCTTGTTTCCATACTATTACTCCAAGAAAGGAATGATTCCTTTATTGATAATTTTTTATCGAAATATATATTATCATTTTTAAACGTTTTTTATCAAGATAATATCGGACTTTTTAAGCATTTAAATGTTTGTTAAAACTAACTATATATGAATTAAATAGTCCAAAAAAGTTACTAGCAAAAATAGCATTCTAAGAAAAGAGGGGATACGTGTATTAAAAATAAGGATTTTATTTCTTGTAAAAGAGCTCTTCTTCTCTCTCGGTTGCCCATTCATATGGGCGCATATATTCACCAAAGAAGGAAACTTCTTTCTTATCCAAATAGTCCCAGTAATCACAAGATATTCCAGTGGTATTTAAATATGCTCTAGCTCTATTGAAGGTGACAATATTTTCCAAACCATATTGTTTTAATTTTAGTTTTAAACGGCTTACGGCATCGCGATAAAGTCTTTTCGCCAAATCGGATTTTTTATCAACCCATAATTTAGTGATCGCTTCTTCCATCGTAAGTTCTCCCCCTCGATGATCAACGAGCAAGGCCAAAAGTTCTTTGGATTTGTTTCTTTCAAAATCAACTAAAACATCATTGACATACAAATCAAATCTTGGAAAGGCCTTTATACGAATATTCCTTTCCTCTCTTGTTAGGAGTCTAACAATAATGCCTCTCATCGTTTCTTCATCGTATGGCTTATAGCAAAAATCAAAGAAGTTTTTTCCTATTCTCTTTTTGATACTTTCAATATCTTGCGCATAGCCTGTAATAAAAACAATTTGGATATCAGGATTGATTTCGATAAATTTCTCCGCTAGATCAATTCCATTTATCGAAGGCATGACAATGTCAAGGAAGGCTACATCGACCTTGTTCGTCCTAGCATAAATAAGCGCGTCTTCGTATTTAAGGGAAAAGACATTAACGCTTAGATTTGAAATGTCTATGACATGTTTAGTGAATAGCAAAAGAGAATCTCTCTCATCATCTAAAACTATTGCGTTCATTTATGTTTCTCCTCTCTAAGATAAGGTATGCGTATGTTAATTTTTGTGCCTTTTCCTATTTCTGATTCAATGATGGTTTCTGCATCTAGAACAAGCTTAAGCCTCTCTTTGGCGTTCTTTAAGCCAACGGAATTTTCCTTTATACTAGAAAGATCGAAGCCAACACCATTATCTTCTATTGTTATGATTATAAACTTTTCGTTTCTTGAAGTACAAAGTTGAATGTATCCACCTTCTTTGTTTTCGATCTTTGAGTACTTAATGGCGTTTTCAATAAAGGGTTCTAAGCTAAGTGGAGGAATAAAGAAATCGCTAACTTCCAAATCTAACAACAAATCGATTTCACGATTTTGCCGCATGCTTTCAAGTTTTGAAAAATTAAGAATATTTTGTAGTTCAACCTCAAATGGGATGAGTTCGTAGGACGTTGATTCAAGATCATTTCTTAAATGTTTTGAAAACATCGTAATCATTTTTTGCCCTTTTTCTTTGTCTATTTCATAAGCACCTTGAATGCTAGCAAGACAATTGAAAATAAAATGCGGTTTAATTTGTTCTTTAAGAACGTCTGCTTTTAGCTTTTCCGCTTCTTTTTCTTTTTCGAGGGCTTTAACGTATTTATTGGTGTTAGAAACAGTCGATATGCGATAAAGTACGATAACAATAATTACCAAAGGCAAAAGAATGTAGGAAATCGATTGCTCAGTTCCTGCAATCATGATGTTTTCTAAATCAAAGAATGTAATTGAATAATATTCAAGAATGGAAATCATCATGATTATGAAAGGGATATTTATCTTTTTTCCTTCAAAGATATTCGATGCTAACGGTGGTAATAAGACCAAGAAATTAATTAGCGTCAACATCAAGGGAATGATCTGGAAGAAAGTTCCCATCAAAACAAAATAAAGAGTTATTGAAATCAAAGAGACGGATGAAAATGTAATTGGATAAAAAATCCTATGCTTAATTTTCTTTGATTTAATAAGATGATAATAAAGAGAGAAAGCTAAACCTAAAGATATCAGCAAATTAATGAAAATGATGGGGTTATACGTGTTAATTTTGATAATTGAGAGAGCTCTCCAATAAACATCAATCGAGAAAAATGACATCAACGTTATAACAAACATGAAAATAGAAAAAGAAAAATCTCTACTGGTTAGATTGATATTGATAACAAAAGAAACGATCAACAAGGAAAGAACAATGCCAAATACTAAAAAACCAATGTTATTAGTTAGATATTGAGACGTAGGATTTCTTCCTAAAGTATTGATGGCCATCCTTGCTGGGGAAGTTAATCCTCCTTGATAGGAAGAAGAGACTTCAAAAACTATTTCCAAAGGAGAATCATTTTCAACGACATATTCTTTCGTCATGTCGTCTCCACCATTGCTAGCACAGTTCCCACTTTTAGTCCTTGTTCCATACTTCAAAACCACTTCTTTGTTTACATAGGCGTAGAAACCACCAACAAAGTTATTATTGATGAACCAGATTTTTGTCCCAATAGGCAATCCTTTAACATAAACCCTATAAGATGAATAACCGTCATTGCTTAATTGCTTTCCATCAATCGCTGTATCTTTGTAATGATGAGGAACATTTACTTTAGCATCCGCTTCACCAGAATAATCATCTTCCACAATCCACTTGTTATAGAAGAATTCATATTCACCTTTCATGTGTTGTTTGACATATTCATCAGAAACGTTATATCCAGTGAAATCTAATACTCCGTCTTTTAAATCTGGCAAACCCTGTTTGCTATTCATGTTTGCATCAGAAGCAACCAAGCAAAAACAAACAACAAAAATGCATACCAGCCCTAATAATGTTGTAAATGTTGAGGCAATTATCTTCTTCAACTGTGTTCTTTTCATTTATCTTAAATATGATAACATGCAAGACATTCATTCTAAAGAACATATAAGGTCAAAATGGCATTCAGTGGACTTTCACAGAGAATTTTTTGATTTTACGAATGGAAAAACTAAATATTTCTTATCCTAACGTAAAATCGCCATCGCCGACTTTTCTGCCATGAGAATCTCTAGTTACCTTTCCGTCAAATTCACCAAGAGTCTTTCCATGGTTATCCTTTAATTTTGTGCCCATTATTCCATCCTCCTTTCTTTCCTAAATACTAGAAAAAGAGATGAGACAAATTTGGTACATCAAATGTATTACTCGTTTATTAAAATATCCAAAAATTCAAAAATCACATGCAAAAACCACTTATTTCAAACTAAACGGTTGAATAAATATGTTTTCTTTCCAATTACAATTTATCGTATTTTGCTGAAATGCCTTTGCATTTTTCTATCGGATATTTCCTTTCGTTTTAATCCATATTTTTATTTCCTCAAAAACATAACAAATTGTTTTATGAAAGTTTTTAAATGTTTATTTAAAAAAGGTATGGTAAGCATCTCTATAATTTATTGTTTGTTGTAAAAATCCCCAAAAAAACTATAATTTTCATTCGTATGAAAGGATTTACAAATGAAATTAAGAAATAATCTATTAGCTCAATTGATCTTTCGCTCAGTTCTGCTAGTGATAGCAGTAATCTCTTTAGTTACTAGCTTCACAATTCTAAACAAAGCTTCGGATGGAGGAAGCATCTCACCATTTCTCTATTACACGCACTGGTCTTGTTTCTTAGCTGAATTCACCATTGGCGCAAGCTTTATCTCCACGCTTTTGCAGTTCATCAAAGGCAAAAGAGAAGGTAATAATACATGGTTGCCATTACTTAAGTACTGCTCAAACATCATGATCATTGCAACCTTTGTTGTTGCAGCCTTCGTCTTACCAGATAAAATCTGGACTGCAGGTTATTGGAACTTCTCAAGCATCATCCACCATTTCTTGATGCCAATACTTGTCGTAGTTGATTCCGCCTTATTTGATAGAAAGAGAACGTATCGTATCTCATATCCATTCCTTGGCGTAGTTCTTCCATTAATCTATTGGATTATTGTTATCGTTAGATTCACAATCAAGAGAAACGCTTCCGGCGGACATATCGCTGAAAATTTATGGGATTATTATTATCCATATGGCTTCACAAACATGGATAAATCTTCTTCCTACGGTTTCTTGATTGGCTTACTTGCTGGTATCTTAGTCGCCCTTATTGCAATTGGCTTTGCATATTGGGCATTAGATAAACTCGAAAAAGGTGAAGATGGCAAATTCCATTTCAACAAAGGAATTGATGAAGAAAATATCCACGATATCTTTGCTATCATCAAACGTAAATAATAACAATATCGATACACGCATCCCCTCTTTTAGTGAGAGGATGCTTTTTTAATCGACTATTTTAAAGAAGCAATTAACGAACAATATTTGTTATTGTCATTTGCTATTATTTGTTGATTTATAAATTGAAGTAAAAAGGGCTTGTGCAAAATGATAGAATCACTTTGGAAGTCCTTATCGAAATTTCTGATTATTTATTTATTTGATATTAATGTCGTATTGAGAATATCTTGAAATGTTTTAATTGGATAATCCGTTTTTTCATAATCGCTAGCTGGGCCAATGCCGAAAGTAATAAACCCTCCATTCTTTCCGGCGTCTATGCCTGCTGTTGCATCTTCAACAACTATACATTCATTAGGTTGCAAATTTAAAAAATATGCCGCTTTAAGGAAGACTTCTGGGTCTGGTTTGCTCTTCTCGATGTTATTTCCGTCTGATACAGCATCAAAATAATCCCTAAGTTGAGTTTTTTCTAATATTAACCCAGTGTTTTTTGAAGATGATCCTACTGCCAATTTATACCCTTTTTCTTTTAATTTATTTAACGTTACATGAACTTCTTCATCTACATCACTTGGCTGAAGCTTTTGTAAATACAAACGATATATCTCATTCTTTTCTTCGGCCATATCTTCTTTTTCCACATCAGAAAATTTTTCCCTTGAATACGAAAGAATAATATTAAGGCTCTCCATTCTAGAAACCCCTCTCAAACGATCATTAATTTCCCTAGAAAATGGAATTGCAAATTTCCTAGCCATCTCTCGCCAAGCCTTAAAATGAAGTTCATCCGTGGAGAGTAAGACTCCGTCTAAATCAAAAATAATGCCTTTAACCATTGTTACCTCTCCTTAAAATATCTTCTTAAAAAATACGATGGCGTGCAGCTCCAAGCATGGCAATAACTATTAACTGCCTTTCCCCCATAAGGTGATTCATCAGGATTTTTTGGATTAAATAATTCAAAGAAAGTATCCGCGCCTAACTCAATCATCTTCCCCCAATAGGAACGCATAATATCTTTTGCTTCATCCTCTAAAGAAGATACACAGAGAGCTTCCAAATAATAATGCATGAGATATGGGGATACAGGTTTAACTGCTTCTTCATTTTCTTCAAGTCTCTTTAAAACTAATTGATTCTCTTCTGAAGATAAAAGACCCGCCAAAACACACCAAACATTGCTAGCATAAGAAATTTGTTTATCCTTGCCACTAACGAAGAGGCCTTTTTCCTTATCGAAAAAATGCTCTAACGCTGCTTTGCTTTTGATATTCACGTCTTTTTGATAGAAAGAGTAATTTAGATTTAGTTTTTTTAATAGAGAAATGAGACACTTTTCCGAATAAATATAAACTGCTTGAGCTCCAGCTTGTTTATTTAAAGAAAGATTCCAATCTAGGAAACACCAACCTAATTCATTTTTATCTTTAATGATGTCTCCTTCAAAATATTCTTTAGCTAGATAAATTTGTTTTTTAGCCAAAGGCAATAAATCATTAACCGTCTTTATATCGTTTGTAGCCTCAAAATAATCAAGCAACGTAGGAATAAAAAGTAAAGAATAATCAAACATGCTTCTATTTTCTCCGACCGGATTTGGTGAATCATAAACAGATTGAGGAATTTCACCATTTGATTTAGCTAACCCAGCAAAAAGATATAAGCATCTTTTTACAAGGTCGTTTTGCTTATATGTTTGATAATTAGTTAACGCTTCAAGTCTTAAATCGCCAAGCCAAAGTCTACGGTCTCTTTTTGGTCCATCTTCAAATACGCTTTGCATGCATTCAGATAAAGTTTTAAGCGCAACCCTATCGATTTGCTTATCAAGCGTCGTTCTTCCAATGGGTTCTATTTTCTTTTTAGCGCTAGTAACGCTTTGTATTTGAGCTTTTGTAAAATTTAAAGAGCACCTATCAGAAGAAGCAACTATGCTAATTTCAATATAACGGAAGGCATATCTTCTTTTGAATGGATAAACACAAGGAAATTTATCAATATGAATCATCTCTTCTTGTATCCAAGCCTTAGAAATCCACCCATTATAATTCGATGTGTCCTCGCCTAATTCTTGTGCCGTTTCACAAAACCTTACTTTAAGCAAACTAGGTGAATCATTGCGCTCACCTTTAGCCGAAATATAGATTTCAGGATAGCCTACGTAATGGTCATTAAAGTCAAAAATGATGCGCCCGTCATTCGTAATCATGGGTTTTCTTGCGTAGCGTTTCTTTTTTAGAAGAATTGGTTTAAGTCTATTCGCTTTAAGTAAAAATTCTTGGTTGCTCATAATCTGGTATCCCACTTCCCACAAAAAGCATCTACCGGGCTTTTACCGACAAACGTATCTCTTCCCATCAATTTATCGATTAAGGCCTCAAGAACAAATTCGCTTCCGCCATAGGTGTTAATGTATGTTTTTACTCTTGGAGCGTCTAAAAGATGATATGGGTTTTCTAAAGAAATCATTATTGTTGGAACTTCATTAATAAAGGTTGGAACATCAGCGCCCATTGGTTCAGCCCATTCTAAACGAACGGTTGTTTGATTAGACTTTGTTGCTAACGAAACGATATAAATAATTAAATCATATTGCTCACTAATCTCTTTAACTGGCTTTGCCATGCCTTCCCATCCTCCGCTAGATTTGAAAATATCCACTGCAAAACCCTCTTCTTTTAGTAATTCGATGAAACGATCACAAGCAACAAACGAGGCTCCGCCACCAGTGGAAGAAGATCCACTTTCCTTTTTATAAACTAATATACGCTTATATTTTTCAATTTTTAATGGTAAAACCCCCTTCTCTTCTTTTACTAGAGTTATGCTTTTTTGAGCTATTTCCTTTGCGATTTGTTTATGCTCGTCTTTGTTGATGTTTGCCTTTGCTTTTGCAATATCGGGCAAATTGTTTTTCTTGTGTAAATTTAAAGATGCTTTTAACGCAAGGATTCTTATTACCGCTTCATCAAGCCTTTCTTTACTAATCGTTCCATCTTCAACACCTTTCTTCATGAAAGAAAAATCTTCTTCAAGATTCTTAGTAAAAAGAAACATGTCACACCCAGAAGAGATAGTTAATGGGACAGCTTTTTCTCTTGGCATAACAGTGCTCATTCCAGCCATAGTAGTTGAATCCGTGATAATCAACCCATTAAACCCTAAGCGTTTTCTTAAAAGACCGTTAAGAAGTTCTTGTGAAATTAATCCTGGTTTGATGTCCTCATCTTTTAATGATGGATCTAAGTATTTCGAATATGCTGGCTGCATTATGTGACCAACCATAACGCTTTTAACTCCTGCGTCTATGCAATTTTTATATATATACCCATAAGTTCCATCCCACTCTTCCTTTGAAAGAGAGTTAACAGAAGCTAAAAGATGCTGATCTCTCTCGTCAACTCCATCACCCGGGAAATGTTTAATTGTGGCAGCCATTCCATCTTTTTGAATTTCTTTTATATACTCATTTGCAAAAGCCGCTACGGTTTCTTTATCGTTGCCAAAAGTACGCGTATTTGTAATTGGATTATGATAGTTTAAATCAATATCAATTATTGGCGAAAAGGACCAATTAACGCCTAGTGGAACTGCCTCTTCTGCAATTATTCTTGCTAGTTCTTTTGCGTATTTTTTATCGCCCGTTGCAGCAAGCGCCATTTCAGATCCAACCTTCAACCCATCGGTAATTAATTGGTTTAATCCTGCTTCAAGATTAGCCGATATAAGTAAAGGAATCTTGCTATTGCTTTGTAATGCGTTAACGGTATTTACAAGTTCATCAAAACTCATTGTGCGGCACATTATTCCGCCTATCTTCAAATTTTTAGTAAGGTAATTGAGATAATTTTCATCATCTGTATAGGTTATAAGACAAAACAATTGACCTATTTTCTCTTCAACAGTCATCTCTGAGAGAGTCTTATCAACCCATTTGCATCCTTCTTCATCCAAATAAAAAGGCTTATTTTTTAAATCCATATCAATCAACCCCCACTTTCTTTTTCATTTTAAAAAACAATCTGCTAAATAACGTTTTAAGGGTGTTTTCGTTGTTTAAATAAATAAGGAAGAGAACCAATAAAACAGCATTAATTATTGATTGAGTTGACGAATTAACTTCATTAGAGAAAACAACAAAAGTCGAATTAAGAAAAGACATACATATTCCAGCGAGAAGGTAGCCAATCTTATCGTTAGAATATCTTCCGATAAAGCCTCCAATAAACATAGGAAGGAACGCGGTAAACATAATGCTTATCGAAGCAAAATTTAATGAACCTCCATTAACTAGAGTGCTTCTAGCGGCATTCAAAAATCCAACAATCCCCATCAAAGCCCCGCAAATAACATAACAGGCAAGAGCGTTTAGGACCTCTTTGATTCCTGTATTTAACGAAACCTTTTGTCCATCTTTTAAAGCTTTGTAGTTAAGGCCGAATTTCGTGTGGTCAAATAAATAAATCATCAATAAAACGACAACGACAGTGATAATCAAGGAATAATACCAGCCATTATTGAAGGAAGTCATTGAAGCATTTCTTACTTCGCTAGTGACATAGCTCCCGCCAGTAATCGTGTATGTTATTCCTTCTAAAATTAAGGTAATGCCTAAGGAGGTGATGATCGGCGGTATCTTTAAGAGGACATATGTTATCCCTGAAACACATCCAATCAAGGCACCGAAAAGAATGCTCAAGAATAACATCAATGCAGCCGAGCCACTACCTCCATTAAGCAATGCCTGCGTGATTTTTGAGGAAATCGTAATAGAAAGAACGGCCATCGAGCCTAAAGAGAAATCAAAACGACCACTATTCAAATTTATCGATAAAGCTATTGTCGTTATGGTTGTTATAGCTGCTGAAATCACAAAATTCGAAAAACTTGAAACAGTCGGAAAAATCTCTTTTCCGTTGATAGAGCAAATAAGCAAAAGAATAGAGATAAATAATATCGGGATTATAAATGTTCCAACCAATCTGTTGCTTATTTGTTTGACTTTTCTAGCCTTAAGACTCTTTTCCATCTTAAACCTCCTCTTCTATAAGAGGGGTCCAAATAAGGACCCCGTGTAACAGTTTTATTTCTATTTTGGTGTTCTATCAGTTTCAACAAATGCTTTGAATTGAGCAAATGTAACATCCTTGCCAATGATCGTATCTAATAAAGATTTGTTGATTATTGGGTTATCGCCACTGTCAGCAGTTTGAAATTTCGCTGCAGTTGTTGCATCTGTTGCCACGCCATAACCTTGTCCGATAGAAATCGCCTTTCCATCATCTTTAATTACGTTGCCATGAATAGCGTTATATGTGGCAGCAAAAATAGGTCCAATGCTTGAAGCGTATTTTCCAGCTAAATATGTTAGTTTTCCGCCTTCTTGGGACATTTGCGAAACATTTCCTGCTGTGAATGAATCAATATCCGAATAATTAACATTTGCTCCAGCAAAAACAGAAGAGAAGAAAGTGGTTGCCATGCCTACTGAAAGGAAAGCGTCAATTCCTTGAGCAATAGCTCCACCAACTTCACCATAAACAGTTTCAGGATTAAAACCTTGAACGTATGCTTTCAAAGAAATGTCTCCGCTAACCTTGCTTAAATCAACGCTTTGATCTTGGAAAAGAGATCCTACGACAGTTGCCATATCTGAAGATGAAGAGTAGGTTAAGCCTAATCCGGCCAACGTCCCTGCGACACGATAAACGTGCATTGGGTTAGGAATAAAAGCACCATAGAGTGCGACACTCTTCACTTTAACTGTGTTTTTATAATATTCGCCCATTGCCTTGCCAGCATTATATTCAGTAACCATGTCGGGTCCAATTTGGCCTACAAAACAATCATATGACGCATATTTTGTATATTGGTCGTCATCTAAGACGCCTGAAGCAACTGCATAATAGAGTTTGTTTGATTCGCATGTCTCAACTTGCATGGCACGATCGTTTGCAGATAAAGAAATAATTGCGTGATATCCTTGAGCAGCAAATTTTTCGATAGCAGTTCTTTCTCCTGCCGCATCTTCTAAGGCATCGGTATAGGCGAATTCGACATTGTAGTTCTTAGCGATATAATTTTCGTAATAGTTACGGAAAGCCTTTGCTTCATCACCGTTTGTGTCCGAAACCAATACGCCTATTTTCGCCTTTTCATCGTCTCCGATTGATGGGAAACCATTTCCGGTTTCTCCACATGATGTTAGAGCTAAAGCCGACAAACTCATAAAGCCAGCAAAAGCAGCTAAGGTAGTTTTTTTCTTTAAGATTTGCATGTTTTTTCCTCCTTGAAATCTTATTTTTACCGTTAAACGGTCAAACCCACTTTTATCGTGGCAACGCCTTCGTTTTGTAGTTAATCGATGTTAAGAAAACTACAACTAAGAAGAATATTGCACTGATAATTTGTGAAACGCCGTAACCAGCATTTCCTTGTACCAATATCTTCAGAATGTTATCTAAAATGACATATGAGAAGCCTCCGATGATTGAGGCGTAAATTTTCGATCTCGGACCACCGGAAATAGGCATTCCGCCAAAAACAATCGCTACAATTATTTGCATGCCTAAGCTTCCCGCTGTTGTAGCTGTAACCGATGGGGTATAGACCAAAGTCAAGAATGCCCCTAGGCCAACTCCTAAGCCAACCATAACAAAAGCGATGATGGCATATTTGTTCATCGAAATGCCAGTAAGCTTTGCACATATGGGGTTTCCGCCGAGGAATTTTTGTTTTCTGCCTATTTTTGTAAGGTTAAAAACGAAGAAACAAATTAAAGCAAAAATGCAAAGCATGGCTATTTTGAAATAAATGTTATCTAAGGGTTTAACAACGCTAGAAGGAATAGAAATTCCGCCAAGTGATCCGCCATATGTCGTAATGATTGTCGCTGATACAGCTGAGATAACGCTCATCATTGCAACCGTAGTAACAAACACAGGCAATTTGAATGCAGAAGCAAGCAAAGAACTCAATAAAGAGCATCCTATTGCTACACCAAAAATGGTCAAAATCATCAAAGCTAAACTATTTGTAGAGTTATAGACCATTACCCCACATGTCGCGCTAAATAAGGTTGACGCACCAAGCGAAATGTCAAACGACCCTAACGTATAGATGAATATTGATCCTGTCGCAACGACGGCAAGAACCAATCCTTGATTAAAAACGATTTCAATATATCTTCCTAAACGATAGCCCTTAATTGTTACAACTAAGCAAAATACGCTAAACAAAATCAAAAGAGAAACCAAAGGCAATATTGTCGTAAGCAATTTTACGAGATTATATCTTGATTTACTTTTATCTCTTGATGGGAGATTTTCATTAACATTTTCCATAACAATTTCTCCTAAATCATGTATTCGATGATGTCTTCCTCACCGAGTTCTTTACTGCGTTTAAATTCTTTTTTTATTTCCCCGTCTTTCATGATAAGAATGTGGTCTGACATTCCAATAAGCTCGGGCATCTCCTCAGAGATAAGAAGGATGGCTTTACCTTCATTTTTCAATTTGCTCATAAGTTGGTACATCGCTTGTTTCACACCGATATCAACGCCACGTGTAGGGCAATCCAAAATCAAAATTTCACTGCCCTTTCCTATCCATTTCCCAAAAACTACCTTTTGTTTATTCCCACCAGATAGTTGTTGAACAAGTTGATTTCTATCAAAACATTTAATGGACAACGAAGAGATTTGCTCATCTACGTATCGTTTCTCTTTTTTGTCCAAAATCAAAAATTTTGAAACGGCGTATTGCTCCATTCCTGCTATAGCAATATTGTCTTTGATGCTCGCTGGAAGATTGAGTGATTCGCTATCTCTATCCTTAGAAACATAGCCAATTCCATGACGTATGGCGTTCTCTTCATTTTTGATGTTAATCTTTTTATCGCCTTGATAAATGAAAATGTTTCCTTCACTAGGCTTAAGCACACCAAAAACTAATTTTCCTAATGAATGCATACCGGAATGCGCTAATCCGCCAATTCCAAGTATTTCTCCTTTATGCAATTTAAAGTTAACATTTTTAACCCTATCTAAATAAGTTGCATTAGAACATTCAAGAGCGACCTCAGAGGAGTAGGAACCGTCAAAATCATCGCGATAGTAACTCCCTTTAAGCTCTCTTCCAATCATGGCTTTCCTTATTTCGTCTGGATTGTATTCATCTTTCTTGAAAGATCTAATGATATTTCCGTCTCTTAAAACCGTTAAAGAATCACAAACCTCCATTATTTCTTCGAGGTCGTGGGAAATGAAAACGACCGCTTTATGGGTTCCTCTAAATTTATTAATTATTCCGTATAATATTTGACGCCCATCATGAGCTAGCGCCGTGCTAGTTTCATCAATAACTAAAACATCAGGATCCTTAAGCATTACTTTTGCAATCTCTAACAATTTTCTTGATTGAAAATCTAAAGAAGAAACTAAAGCATAAGGGTCGATTGAATTAACGCCTATAGCTAAGAGTGCTTCTTTTGCAGCATTAGCCATTTTCTTCTTGTTAATAGGGCCAAACGTCTTGCCATTCTTCGTTTTAAAGAAACGGAATTCGTCTAGATTGCCCAAGAAAAGGTTTTCCATGACACTAATTCCAGGAATTGTTCCGCTTTCTTGAACAATCATCCCAATTCCTCCACCATTTCCCTCATAATTGAGCGCATCAAGCATTGAAGATGGATTCCATTCTTTTCCTTTATAAGTCATCTTCTCGAGGCTTGTTGGTTTTTGCATCCCGGCAAAAATAGATGAAATTGTAGATTTTCCAGAACCATTTTCCCCTATAAGACCAACAACATCTCCTTCACAGAGAAGAAAATCGACATCTTTTAAGGCGATAACTGGGCCAAAAGTTTTGTTCATTTTCCTAATTTCAAGAAGAGGTTTTTTATTGAGTTCATTTTGTTTCATGCCAAAATAATATGTTTGTAAGCGCTTCCCAACAACTTCATTTCTTACTAACAAATGGGATAATTTTCACTATGTTTTGGTGAAATATAGCAAATTGTTAAAGCACTAAAAAATTAATTATTAGCACTTATAAATTCGGAAAATATTAACTATTTGCAGTTAATGTTTTATATGCTAAAGTTTAATTAGAAAACTTATGAACCAGAAAATTGAAATCATTAAATTTAGCGAAAATATCCCAATGCGTCTTTATTCTTACAGTTTCACTGAAATACCTTCGCATTGGCATAGAAGCATTGAGATAGATTTAATTCTTAAAGGCAGTTGCACCTTGCTTACAAACGATAGAATAATCAAATTAAAAGAAGATGACATATATTTGATAAACAAAAACGTCGTTCACGAATTCAAAAGCGAGTCAGGATGCGCATTCGTTAGCCTTTCAATAGATCTTGACAATGTAAATGGATTTGATGGAGACGTTGTTTTCTCTTTAGATTCCACCTCAACGAAGAATTCGGCAGTTTTCAAAAGAATGAAATGCTATATCGCTGAACTAGTAAAGACAAACAGTTCTGAGTCAAATGAAAATTATCTTTCAAACATTTCTTCACTATATGCAATTCTTCACGAATTAATCACCAATTTCAAAGCCAGCAACGTTTCTGCAACTCAAGCCGCTAAACACATAGAGAAAATAAATCAGATTCTTCGATATGTCGAAGACCATTATAAAGAGGGGCTCACCTTTGCTGAGATAGCTAGCGCTTATCATTATTCAGTCCCATATCTTTCTTCCTTTTTTAAGCATCATTTAGGCGTCAGCTTTCAAAACTACTATAAAGATTTCCGATTAGAAAGAGCAACGGATGAATTGCTTCATACAGACAATTCAATTGAAAGTATTTCATCAAACAATGGATATCCAAATCCAAGAGCTTTTGTTAATGCCTTTAAAGAAAAATATTCAACATTGCCTTCGCTGTATAGAAAGAAGGCAAAAACGTCTTCAAATAAAATACAAGATATTCCTTCCGACGATGATTTATATGGTAAATCAACCATGTCTTTGCTTTCGAAATATCTAGCGAAAGAAAATATCAAAGAAGAAAGCAATGAATTCTCAACCATAAAGTTGATAACTGAAGAAAACATAGATACAAGCAAATGTATAGGAACCTTGAAACATAATTTTCGCAAATTTATCAGTGTTGGAAGAGCTAAAGAACTTCTTTTAGCAGACGCGCAAAAAATGTTAACGGAATTGCAAAACGAAATTCATTATAAATACATTAAGTTCCATGGTCTTTTATCAGATGATATGCTAGTTTACTCAGAAGATGAAAATGAGAATCCAATATATAGTTTTGTTTACATTGATAAGATGATTGACTTCCTTTTATCAATAAGGCTAAGGCCATTAATCGAATTTTCATTTATGCCTAGGGACTTAGCTATTTCTCCTAATCGAACCGTCTATTCTTCGCCATACATCCTTTCTATGCCAAAGAGCATGAAAAAATGGACGAATTTAATTAGAGAATTGACTCTGCATTTAATTGATCGTTACGGATTTGAAGAAGTGAAAAATTGGCTATTTTGTTGTTGGAATGAACCAGACACCTCAATGAATCTTTTCGGCTTTGAGCGCGATGAAGATTACTATGAATTATATGAAGCAACGTATCGAACGATAAAAGAAATTGATAATAGGCTTGTATTTGGAAGCCCGTCTTTGCTAATTTCCTATAACATTAATCAAAAATGGTGCCAAAAATATATTCTCTGGTGCAAAGAAAATGATTGCATCCCAGATTTCATGAATATCCATTATTACGATAATGACTTTACTGACGAAAGTTTTAATGGACATAGACCTGCTAAACCATTGCATTCTCGATTGAATAAAGATGAGAATTCATTCTCTAAATGCATAGTTAAAATCAAAAATCTATTTGAAGATTGGGGAATTGGAAATCTTCCCGTTTATCTAACGGAATGGAATTTGACTGTCTCTCATAGAAATCTTCTTAACGACACTTGTTTTAAGTCGTGCTATTTAGCAAAAAATCTTTTAGAAAATTACGATAAATTAGATTCATTTGGCTATTGGGTTTTAACTGATATGATTGAAGAAACAATGCCATCTAAAGAACAATTCCATGGAGGACTAGGCTTATATACAACTTCAGGAATTAAAAAACCTCATTATTATGTTTTTAAGTTTCTAAACAGATTAGGCGACTCACTAATTGCTAAAGGAAGCGGTTATTTCATTGCCCGTTCATCAAATAAAATTCAAATAATCACTTACAATTACGAACATTTCAATCACCTTTTTGCCCAAGGGGAAACATTTAACATGAATTTCCTTGAACGTTATACTCCATTCAATAAATTAGGACCGATGGAAATATCACTTGAACTTTGTTCTTTAGACGCAACATCATGCATAATAAAAGAAGAGATAATCAATCAAAATTATGGTTCAGCATTCGATGAGTGGATAAAGATGGGCGCTTCGCCTATGG
>CAVIJE010000016.1:0-15836 GCA_963643355.1 Sodaliphilus sp.
TTTCTATGCTTTATAACAAATTCCGAGGGACTTTTTTATCTTTTTTAACAAATTCGGAGCGAGTTTTGTTAGATAGCAACATTTAATATTAATTTGTAACATATTTATAGAATAATAAAAAGTCTCAGAACAATCATGTTATTTATACATAAGATTGACTGAGACTTTAGATGTTATTAGGCGATTTCTTCTTTTTTAGAAGACATCTTCTTGAATTCGGTAATGATAAATATTGCCGTAAATATTATTGAGATTCCATCCGCGATAGGGGCAGCCCATAGGACTCCTTCAATTCCTAAAGCAAGAGGCAAGCAAATTGTTAACGGAACAAGGGCAATGACATCTCTAATTAAAGAAAGAAGAGTTGATTTGATTGGAGATGAAATTGATTGAAGGAAGATTGAACTTACTTTTTGCACACACGTGAATAATATCAGCATTAAATAGATTCTTACTGTCTTTTCACCAAATTCGAAATAAATGTCCTTATCTGCCGTATTCGCACCAAAGATACCTACGACTTGTCTTGGCATCGTTTGGAAAATTATGGTGGCAATTATTCCAACGATTGCAGTTGAAATAAGGACAATTTTATACCCTTTCTTAACGCGATCATATTTCCCTGCACCATAGTTATAGCCAATAACCGGCTGGGCACCAGCAGCAATGCCAACGACAATATTAACGACGATGGAAAAGACTTTCATGACAACTCCAACAATCGCTTGGGGATCGTTAACGCCATATTTTGATTGAACACCGTATATTGCAATGGTATTCATAGAAACGACGCTTGTGATAACGATTGATATTTGCGTTAGGAACGAGGAACATCCTAATTTGAGAGTTTCTAAAATTACCTTCCAATCAGGAATAAAAGACTTTAAAGATAGCCTGAATGTCTTTGAGAAGAAAAGATAGACGGTGGAGATAAGAAAGGAAACGGCTTGACCAATGATGGTGGCAAGAGCCGCGCCAGTTAAGCCCATCTTCCAAACAAGAATCATCAAAGCATCTAAAACGATATTCGTTATTGCACCTGCAACCATTGAAATCATGGCAATTTTTGGCGAATTATCCGCTCTGATAATAGAATTCATCGTATTCATCATGATATAGAACGGGAAACCAATAACAATGATGAAGCCATATTCATGGGATTTAGCTAACGCCTCTTCCGTTCTTGCGCCAAAAGCGGCAAGGATGCTATCAAGCAATGGGAAACATATAGCATAAAAAATCATCGAGAAGATGAAAGAAAGAAGAATTGCTCCTCCAACGATTTTCTCTAGTTTCTCTTTTTCCCCTTTTCCTAAGCATAAGGACATGTATGCTGCCGCACCATCTCCTAGCATAAGGCCAAAGGCAAGAGCGACATTAGTTAATGGGAAAACAATTGTCGTCGCTGTATTTCCAATTGATCCAACATCGGAATTGCCGATAAATATTTGATCGACGATATTATAAAGAGCGCTAATAAGTAGCGAGAGAATGCAAGGCACGGCAAATTTGAAAATCAGCTTGCCAATTTTCTCTTTTCCTAAGAAATCTGAATTGTTCATTTTTTACTCCTTTTGCAGCCAAAAAAAGACGTTAGCTTTTTTGCTTCCCCGTCGGACGGCTGAGGAGGCGACGCTTAACGTCATAAAACACATTCAAAAAGTGCTTATTTAGCTGTTTTATTATCACAAAAGAAAAAAATTAAAATAAGAAAAACATTTATGAAAGCGTTTCCAAATGTTTTTCGTAAAAATATAAAAAATCCAAATATTATTAGTAAAACTCCCTTCTTTTATGAATTTAGGCCAATTAGAAGGGAGAATATTACTATGAGTGTAACACTAAGAAGAGCTAATACTCCTCCAATAATCATGTACTTAATTCTTTTCTTATCCATTTATTGTTTCCAGTCCTTATACCAATATCTAATGCAAAATGCTACATATAGAGGAACGATTTTCTTGAATTGATGTTTTAACGATACTTTAAAGTTACTATTGCTCGTTTCTTTCTTTCAAATATCTTTTTAATAAGAAAGTTAAGAAATAAGGAAATGTGTAGAATTTCCCGTTAAATCCTATGTTTTTATCGCATAGTTTTATTCCGTATTTAACGTCTTTGTATTTATCTGAATCTATCAAGTTATTTAAAGATATGGTCGCATTGTCTTTAGCCTTAACTTCTATAGGTATTAAGGAATTTGCGTCTCTTACGAAGAAATCCATCTCTAAGGTGCCTTTATCATTTTTATAGAAAAATAGTGAATACCCTTCTTTTACGAGCATATCCGCAACAACATTTTCATAGATTGCGCCTTTATAAACATTGAAATTCTTATTAGAACGCAAATCATCTTGTGCTTCATCGTCAAGCGTGGCAATCAATAATCCTGTATCTTGGAAATACGCTTTGTAGTTATTGGGCTTGTAATTTCCCTTTAACGGCAACGATGGAAAGTTCATGCAATAACAAATGTTTATCATGCCGGCACTCTCTAACCATTCCATAACACCGATGTAATCTCTGTTCCTTGCTCCATTACTTATTTTAGAAACTTGAAACTTCTTACTATCTGAGCCTAGAAAAACAGGTATTTTCCTGAATGCGTTTAATATTTTCGCTTTATCTAATCCAACCGCGTATTTGGTTATGTCCTCCTCATAATCCAATATGAGTTGTCTTTGCAAAGCCAATGTTCCTGAAAAATTCTTGTTTTTAATAAAAGAAAGAACGATATTTGGCATCCCACCAAGAATTAAATATTCTTTGAAATTCTCAGCCATTACATCCATCATTGCATTAGGCAAGGGTTTAGTTTCCTTCATATAAGAATACATATCCTCGATTTGACTTTTTTTGTAACCTTTAGCCCACAAAAATTCTTCAAAATCCATTGAATACATGACATAGTCTTCTTTGTATCCGACGCTGTTAGATTCAATTTCTTTATAATTTATCCCCATCAAGGAACCGGAACAAATCACATCATATCTCCCATCGATTTTGAATGACTTAAGCGAGGTAGCTGCATTAATACATTCTTGTAGTTCGTCAAAGAAAATCAACGTGTTTCCCGGTTCAAAGACCAAATTGGGATTTTTCAAAGAAATATTCTTGATGATAGTGTCTACTTCAAAACCATCATCAAAAATATCTTTGTATTTCTTTTGAAGAGCAAAATTTATTTCGATTACGTGTTTATAGTTATTCTTTGCAAACATTTCTATTGATGCAGTTTTTCCGATTTGTCTTGCACCCTTGATTATCAGAGGAAATCTATCTTCATTGTTTTTCCATTTTGTCAAGAATTCATCGATCTTTCTTCTTAAATACATATAAATTCCTCCGTTAATATTTTAACTTTATGAGTATATTATTTCACATTTTTCCTATGATTTTAAGTACCTATTTACACATTTTCCCTGCTATTTTTGGCAACGGATTACACATTTTTCCGGTATTTTTATAATTAGTTTCACACATTTTCCCTGGAAATGAGAAAGTTTATATGCATAGATAAATTCTATTTTCAAACGAAAAATAATTCTAAAAAAGATTATTAATATGCACACGTATCCCCTCTTTTATTTAGAGAAGATATATTATCTCTTTAAAGAATCTTCAATCATTATTTTGTCTTTTTCCGTTATTGGTCTTAAAACTTTGCAAGGGTTTCCTACCGCTACAACATTATCAGGAATTGAACGATTAACGACTGATCCTGCTCCAATAACAACGTTGGAGCCAATATTAACTCCGCCAATTATCGTTGCGTTAGCGCCAATCCAAACGTTTTCACCGATATTTATTGGCTTAGAAATCAAATATCCCGCATTTCTTTCTTCCGAATCTAAAGGATGAGACGAGCAAGCAAGCACGACATTAGGTGCGATAAAACAATTCTTTCCGATATTGATTGGAGATGCATCAAGAAAAACGCAGTTAAAATTAATAACAGTTAAACCGTGTAAATGAATATTCAAGCCATAATCACATCTAAATGTTGGTTCAATGAACGTTAGAGGAGTTGATGATCCTAATAGTTCATTTAATATAGTCCTTCTTCTATCTTTCTCTTTTGGGGAAGATGCATTAAATTCAAAACATAATTCCCTTGCTCTTTCTTGTTTATCTTTTGGCATGAGTGAGTCTTTGATGATGTATCCCTCATCTTTTTGCATTAGTTCTAATGAATCCATTTTGAAATATCCTTAATTAACGAAAATATAATAACACTTGTTTTGAAATTCTATGAACGTATCCCTTATTTAGTTTCTTAAGTAACCAATCGGAACTACTTTAACGCCTGACTCTAGATCATAGGCGGTTATTTATCCTTTGTGCTTCATGCCATTTATGTATATGTAGAAAGGGATTTTCAATGGTTGAATCTAGGGTTTATCGTAAGTATTTTTGATTTTCGTATAGCATTATTATCCGCCTTAACTTAATGGATTTGCATGTTTTTGCTTAATGAATTTGCAACGATTTACTTAATGAATTGTAATAATGGTCCAAAAAGCTACTCCTGTTCACGTGAGGAATCGTGCCAAAAAAAGACAGCAAAGGAAGGTAAGTAACAATATATAGTGAATGCATTTTAAGCGGCATCGATATTTTGCGATAATTCTCTTGCCCCAATAAATTCATCCTTGATGGCGTCGGGGTTATAAATCCTCGCTTGAAAGACGGTAATATCCTGCTTTTTCATTCGAAGAAAATATTTCGTTAAAAGGAACGAACGGCGCTCAATATTTTTTGAATTTATTGTCAAAAATCGCTTTTCCATCGGTGAACGATAAGTCACGATTGTCTTCGAGAAATTTATCTAATTCATCATTTTTCTTTTGCCGATTCCTTTTTTCAAGAACAAAATCTTTAAGCGTCTCATATGTTTCTTTATTTTCCTTGCTGATCCTTAGACTAAGATAAAACGCAAGATTAATCATGTGTTTCTTTAACAGGCAAATGTTTTCGTTTGGGTGTCCAATTCTCATAAGTTCAATCTGACACTCTCCGCCACAATAGCATTTATAAGAACAGCCTTCGCATATATGCGCTTGTTTGATCAAATTTATTTTAGTTGCGCTTCTTAGTTCATTTTTTATTTCAAGTGCATCGCAGCAGGTGGCGGCCGAACAAGGGTATATTCGATTATCTGAATCGATGGCAAAGCGAGAAATCCCGCCATCGCATCTATTAATAGTTTTGCTTTTCGCCAAAGCCAGGCAAAGGTATCTTCCAAAACAGTCGTCGCCATTCAAAAGAGGGAACCAATGTTCCAAATTTTTATTGATCGCTTCTTCTAAAAGAAAACTAGCAAGATTATCATATTGGTCCATCCACAATTGAACGCTTTCTTTATCGACGCAATTTCCAGCCCCTCTCGCAAAACGATAACTTATCGTTTTAAAAATAGTAGAAAGGTGAATCAATGACTCTTTTAAATCGAATACATTATTTGTCAGTGTTATTGCACACCCTACGTAATCTAAGTTTTCTATGGACGTTACGTTCCTTAAAATTGTATTAAAAGTTGGCTTATCGTCTATTGTTCTTCTATGTTTATCGTGATTTTCTCTGTTACCATCCAAACTAACCCCAAACAAAACTCCATTATTTTGAAGGCATTTTGATCTTTCAAAAGTTAACAAGGTTCCATTTGAAACTAACATCGGAATAATCTCGACGCGTTTTTGATTTGATTTTATGTGACAATAATTGGCTATATTCACGACTAATTGCAAATTCAATAATGGTTCGCCCTTTCCTGATAAATCAACATAATATTTGTCTCCATCAGGAAACGTTTCAAAAAGAAATTCTAATTGATCAACCGCCCTATTAAATGAAAGAACATCACCATTTTTGTTCTTATTAAAACAATAATCACAGTTCAAATTGCAAGCGTTAGATATCTCTAAGCAAAAATAGTAACATCGAGGATTAATTTTCTTAACTATTTCTTCGATATCAAAATATCCGCCATCTTCCGCTACGTGCTTAAAAGGAGATAACGAAAATTCGCCTGTCTTTGGTTCAAAATAAAGATAATTCTTCAGAATGTATAGGGTTTTCATCTTCGGCCTTTGCAAGAGCGAAATCAAGAATTTGCTTATTAACTTTTTCGTCTGCTATGTAATATCTAGAAGAGCCTTCCCGATTCAGTTTCTCCCCATTATTGCTAATTTGAACGCTAATAAGGCCATACTCATCAGATATCTTTAATTCCGCTTGAGGAGCAGCGTCGCTCTTAACTAATAGATAGCTATAATCAGCCCACTCGGTTTCACTGTCTAATTTCAGTATTTTTACGTAAGCTTGATAAGAAATTTCGGCAGGAGGGTTATCTTTCAACGTCTTGGCGATATAACTTTCGTCATCATGGAATCTGCGGCTCCATATGCTAGTCCTGCCTTGTATTTCATAATAGAAATAGTAGTTCGCAGACTTAATCGAAAAGAAGTTCTCTATTTTGCTTATGTTTGCGTATTGTTTTGCTTTTGATAGATTTGTGCAACTTGAAAGTGAAACGCTCGTAAACAAGACAGAAGGAAAAATTAATATTCGTTTTATTTTTTTACTCATTTTTAACATATAGAAAAAATATAATCGCAAAATTTATCAGCGACTGCCTTTCTAACTTCTTTGCTTGGCTTTAGTCGTTCGATAGAAATAACCTGTTTCATCTTTCTCTACATTCCATCCTAATTTTTGGATGGCTTCAGCAGATTCCCAGCTACATAACATATCGTTCCTGGTTCTACTTCTTCAGTGTTAACAAAAATTTGTGATATCAAATCGGATCGATTTACATCCGAGACGCAATTAATGCTGGCATCAGAATTATTAATCCCCATTATCGCAGCTAAAGTAACTGCATTTAGACTTAGTAACGGTATCATTAAGTTTCTCCCTTTTTCTTATTCTTTTGTGCAAATTTATTTGATTCTCTAACTGAATTTAATCACGTTATAGTGCCAACAGTTTTGGTTTCGGTATCTTTGATTTTCCTTGCTAAATACATAGTTAATATCGCCAAAAACAAAGATTCGACTAATAAAACTATGCCAATCAATAAGCCCATCAAATTAAATAGATATCCCCACGCATTATAGTAGCAAGTATTCGGGATTAAATAGGCAAGCCCATCAAGGAAGGTAAGGATTGAAATAAAAAACAAACATATTATGGTGCCATCTTTCAACTTGAAGTCTTTCTTTGTGCATTTAAGAGAAAGAAGAAAGGCGAGGAAGGATGTGATTAACGCGATAGCGAGGGCAAGAAAATTTGTTGCAAGTTGGATATTTTGCGTCACTGATACTAGAAAAACGGCATCAGGACCGCTATATCCATAATCAGAAAAAGAGTTAGCAAAAGGAACGAATAAGCCACTAAACAAAAACAGAAGAATCATTTCAAAAAAACTTAAATAACTTCCTATTGTTGCTCTTTTCATTTTATAGCCCCTTTTAGTTACTTTTTAAGTATACCACTATTTTATTTATCGTGTTAACAAATGTATCTATTCACCGATTTTGACGCAAAACAACTCTTCTACAAATAAAAAGGCTCTCTAAATTATCGAATTTAAAGAGTCTAAAAGAAATCGTTAATTTGCCTTTAGCAATCGATTGATAAACTTCCAGAACCACTGACTTCTACTTTTGCATTATCGAAATCTATGGATATGTGATATGTTTCCTCGCCCTTGCTTATCTTCCATTTAAGCTTATAGCCTGTGGAAGATTCGTTTTCAAATGTCCCGCTAATTAATGCAGGATTAGCATTTTTAAAGGCTACCGCTTCTTTTATTTTTGCAAATGTTGATGAGGAGTCTTCTTTTTGCGTTTCCGCATCTTTAACGAGAGTCGAAGAATTAATGTCATCCCATTTAACCGAGGCTTCAGATCCGGTGATGTTATAGCCTGTCGTAAAGGAGCCATCAGCAACTTCTCCATCCTGTTTCCATTTCATTGGTTGACGATAGGCAAGATCGGCATAATCGGATTTTGATGTTTTGCCATCTTCGAAATTGCCAGTCATTCCAAGTTCATCACCATAATAAATCCAAGAACAGCCAGGAAGAAGAATGGTTGCAATCTTAGCCGCGTTCGATTTTTTGCTCAATTCGGCAAAATTGGCTGCAGTAACATTTCCCTGGGCATCGATTTCGCAAGTTGATGAGCTAAATGTTCCAGCGATACGGTTGATGTTTCTTGCAATATCGTGGTTTGAAGTAAATGAGCCAGGCATTGCCTTATCTCCACGATATGTATCATATGCCTTATATAAATCAGGGAGATTCCAGCCATATTTTCCATCAATCACCCCATATTGCTTAGAACCATTTTTGATTCCAGATTCGCTAGACGAGGACCAGCTTCCGCCTTTTGCCATAAAGGAACCTGCTTGGTTCCAGTTATTTTTGGCATAGCTTGATGCGGCTGCATTCGTTAATTTGAAATAAGCGTAGAAATCAAACATCGAATCAAATGCTTCATAGTATGGAGCAACGTGGAAAGCGTGACCATCAAAGTTTTCTCCAACAAAGAAAGCGTTAGGGTATTTCTTCTTCACTGAGTAATTTAATTCCCTAAAGAAATTAAGGTTCTTCGTTAGGTCACTAGAATAGTCTCCACTAGAAGAAACATCACTTATGGTCGTGTCATTCTTATATTGGCTCTCACCGATTTCATCAAGCATGTAAATGTGTTTGACCGCGTCTAAGCGGAAACCATCAACGCCAATTGAGCACCAAGTAAGAGACATATCTTCAACCGCTTCACGGGTTGATTGATATGAATAATTGAGTTCAGGCATCGAAGAACCGAATTTAGCATAATAAGAATAATCATGATCGCCATATGGGTACCAGGAATTATCTTCGTTGATTTTAGAATTCTTTACGTGATTGCCCCATTGGTAGAAGCCACGATAATCTTCATCAAGCGAAGCACTCTTCTTAAACCACGTATTTGATGTGGAGGTGTGGTTAAGCACGAGATCCATAACGACTTTCATGCCTTTTTCATGAGCTTTGGCAATTAAGTCTTTGTAATCTTCCATTGCTGAGGCAGAAGTAACTAAGCCACCTTTAGCATTAGGAGATTTCTTTGAGCCAAATTTTGGATCAACTTGGGTGTAATCGGAAATATCGTATCCATGGTAAGAGTCAGAAAGTTGAATTGGGGTAAGCCATAAGGCTTTGACACCTAGCGTATCTAAGTAATCAAGTTTTTGGGTGATGCCATAGATGTCGCCAAATCCATCTCCATCGGAATCAGCAAAAGAAGAAACCATTATCTGATATCCTACTCCTACTCCATCTAGCCAAGAGGATGCAGTTGGCATCTTTTCTTTGTCTTCCCAATCCGCATTTTGATATGAAGTCTTATCGGTTGTATTGTTTCCGTCATCTTCTTCGTATGGGTCAACTATTTCCGTGATTGGGAGAGGTTTTGGGTCACCAACCTTTTCTTGAAGAAGGAAAACGTGATAGGCATTTCCTCCATCGGAAGTCTCTAACGTTGAAACCATCTCTTCATCATCAAGAGTTAAATAGACGTTTCCTCCATCGTTTTTCCAAAAGGAAGATCCTTTAAGTCTTGCTTGGGAATATACGATTTGGATGCCTACTTGTGTATCTAGGGTTGTTTTATCTTTATCGGCATAAAATGATACAGGTGTCCCACCAATTTTATGGCCTTGGGAAGTTGTTCCTCCATCGTATGTAGCCGTTAAGTCAATATCAGCAACGACTCCCCCGAAATCATCGATAACAGGATTTCCGGTGGCAGTAAGGTGATCTTCAGACTGACTTCTTCCAGTCCAGTCAAATCTTGCTCCTTGTCCTTCCGTTGGACGATATGGCCAGCACCAAAGATCCCAATCGTTATAATCTTCAGCCGTATCTAAGAAACGGTAATAATGAACATATAAATGGTTGGCTTTGCTACTTTCTTTTAAAGAAGCCATATAGGCGTTAACTTCTTCTTGAGTGTGTTCTCCGGAATCTGCGCGTTTATATGAAGCATATAAAACTGCATTATTCTCCTTGAAAGCAAATTCGTTTCCTTCAATTAACTTATTCGCGTCCCCCATCTTCGTTTTAGAGGAATAGGAGGTTGACCAACCGATGAAAACATATTTATTCCTTGTTGGGGTGATTTTTGATAAATCAATCTTAGAATCTTTCTTTCCTTGATAGATATTAGTTTCTAATTCTCCTCCGCACGCGTTCAAATAAAGAGTATATGTCGCACTTATTTGTAAGGATGAATCTAGGCTAAAAGATGAATCGGAATTTTGTTTGTTACAGCCAACTGCTAAAGAGGAAACGGCCGTAAGCATTAAGGCAAAAGGTATTTTTTTATTCATTGCTTTTTCTCCTTATGCTGCAGCCTGAATCCAAAATACGCCAGAGGAATTGATATACATATCGTAACTTCCTTCAACGATGCATTTGAAATTATTTCCGCCAGCTCCATCATTATCAGCAGTAAAATTCGTTAAGCCGAGGTTTGAGCTCGTTGAAGCTTTGTCGACTTTTTCATAGCCAAACCACGTTGATCCGCCATCGGTAACCTTGAAGATATCTCCAACTTTGAGAGTTATTCCAAGGATGCAGCCTTTATCATATTCATTTCCAGGGTTCGTATATAATTGAACCCCTCCTTTAGTAGTCCAGCCATCACTTCCCCAAAGAGAACCTGATCCAACAAGGTACCAACTAGTTAAGGTTGAACCTTCTGGACCATGGCCTTTAGAAGTTTCTTCTTTTGAGGAAGTTGAAGAACTATCAATCGGATCATCAATTGAGGAATCCTCGCTAGAAGACGGTTCGACAACCTCCTTCCAACCAGCATATAAAACCCAGTCGGAAGTTATTGGCGTTTCCCAATCGAATGTCACGGTTAGGAAATCATCGATGTACCAATCTTGGAAAGAATATCCATCCTGTGTTGGATTGGCGGGTTTCTTTGCCTTTTCTCCATCTTTTACGTGAATAGGGGAGACTTCGCTTCCACCACAACTTTCAAAAGTTATCGTCCAATCATAGTTTTCTTCTTTTGTGGTTGATCCTTCATCTTCTTGTTTTGAGCATGAAGCCAAAAGAAGGAAAGCGCTAGCAAATAATAAAATTTGTTTTTTCATCATTCTTCCTCCGTGACGCTTGAAGAAGTTATCCAAACGTTCTTATTTCCGTCTTTTTCATTCAAATAAATGTTATACGTACCTGCTATTTTGCATTCAAAGTTATCATCGGTGGAGGTTGCCTCAAAATTGTTTTTCCCTAAATTTGAGGAATCGTCCCAAGGATCAACGTTTGAATAGCCAATCCAAAGGCTATCTCCATCAGAGATTTTAAAGATATCGCCAATAGCAATTTCAAGATTAAGAATGCAAGCTAAATCATCGCCTGTTGGATTAGAGAAGAGTTGAACTCCTCCTTCTTTGCTCCATCCGGTTTCTTCATCCCATAATGAACCAGAGCCAAGAAGATACCAATCTACCAAGCTTGATTCGGCAGGAGCGTGTATGGAAGTTTCTTCGCTTGAGTCTCCTTTTTCATTTTCAGAAGAAGAATCTTCACCTGATTCACCGCTTGATTCTTCTCCCTTATTCTCGCTATTGGTTACTTTTTCAATCCAAACTTGATAATAGCAATTCAAATAGATGTTATATGTCGCACTTTCTTTGATATAAATATTGCTACCATCAGAGCCTATTGCAACATCCGCTAAAGAGGAATTATAGCCATACCAATTCGTATAGTTGGTGATTTTGAAACATTTGCCTGCTTCAATTTCAACGCCAAGCTTCATTGCTAGATCACTTCCGGAAGGATTTTCTTCCATTTGGATTGCACCTTCCTTTTGCCATGAGCAGAAATCTCCGGCAATCCAATAATCAACTAAAGTTACTTCAGGAGTTGGGTCTGGGCTTGGGTCAGGATCAACTGCTCCATCTTCTTTCCATTTAGCAAAAAGAGTGTAATCGGTGGTAATAATCGTATTGAAATCAAATTCTTTTTTAAATGAAGAGGAAAGATACCATCCATCGAAGATGCAATTATCTTTTGTTGGATCGGTTGGTTTTGTTGCAAGTTTTCCTTTTTCAACGTTTTGAGAAGGAACCTCGCTTCCGCCCATTGAATCAAAAGTAATCGTGTAATAGATGACTTCAGGGATTGGTTCTTCCGAGGATGAATCTTGGCTATCAACTGACGAGGTAGGTTCTTCTTCGGAGGAAATAGGTGTTTCATCGGATGAAGAAATATCTTCTGATGAAGATGGTGGAGTTTCTTCTGAACTAGAAGGAGTTTCTTCTGAGCTTGAAGGAACTTCTTCAGAACTGCTCCTAGTTTCGCTAGATGAAGATGTAGCATCATGGCTAGATGATGTCGAAGATTTTTCATTGCTTGAACTAACAGGAGTTTTTTCTTCAGAGGATGTTGAACTATTTTCAATTGCTTTTTGGCTTGATGTTTCTTCTTTATCTTCACTTGAAGAAGGTTTGGTTGAATCCGTGCAAGAGGATAGCATCAACATGCTAACGGTGAATAACAATGTGAGTTTGGATTTGTGTTTCATAGTCTTCTCCTTTAAAGGTTGTTATTTCTTTCTAAAATGAGTGTTTCGAATGTGGAATTGGTATTGATTTCTTCACCAACTGTATAAGAAGAATCTTTAGCTAAGCGAGAGGAGGAGCAATAAACGACTTTGTATTCGCCTTGGAGGGATGAAGGAATATTGCTAAGCACGCCTCTTTTACGACCTGTTGTTATAACTATGCGGTTATTTCCTTCTTTGGAAAGGAATCCTCCGCCAATGGCTGTTCCGCCAAGGCAAGTCGTTCCGCCATTTTCAATCTCTTCTTGGCTCATCCCCAAATATGTTCCAAAAGAAGATTTACGGAGAGCTATCGCTTCTTTGAATTTATCGAAATATTCTTCGTTATCAACTTTTCTTGACCAGTCAAAGGCGTTAACTTCATCCCCATATTTATAGGAATTGCGGACAAGCCACGTCTTATCGTTGATCTTTACGCCATCTCCTTCAATCCAGGAATTGGTATCATTGCTCTTATGCTGATAGGTTTTGACAAACGTTTCAAACATATCGTTTGTATCACGAATGATTTTGCTGCGGAAGAATTCTTCTCCTCCCTGAATGAAGCCGATTCCTTGGCCCATAAGAGCGTTAACTTGAGCGGCTAATGCTGCATCTTTAGCGTTTGTATTTTCTTTATCGCAATTAGAAATGCCATTAAGCAGATAATTGAATTGGTCATAAAGGGTATAGTTATCATGGCAAGAAATGTAATTAACCGACATTGCTGCAGGAGTTTTTAGTCCCCCTTGTTTCTTCCATCTATTTTCGCCAATCATTCCTGTTGCGGCATTCCAGATTTGATCGCTAGATGGGGCGGCTGAATCCATGAATCCGCCAGAAGGAACGACATCGGCATAGAGGGTATTTCCTTTCATTCCATCACGGTAGCAATCATTGAAAGAACCTACTGCGCCTTTGCCATTATCGCTAAGTTTGGCATATATGTTATCGGTATTTGCTGGGCTTATGGCGTGGCTTCCAGCGCCTGTCCATCCTTCGCCATAGACAACTATTTCTGGATCAATGTCATATAAGGCGTCTTTTACTGCTCGCATAGTGGATGTTTCTAAACAGCCCATAAGGTCAAAACGGAAACCTTTGATCTTATATTCTTTAGCCCACCACTTAACGGAATTGACGATATAGCGTTCAGCCATGATGCGGGAAGAGTTAATAGTATTAGCGCACCCCGTGTCATCGATTGTCGTTCCATCTTCGTTATAACGGAAATAATATCTAGGAACGGTAAGGGAGAATGGATGGGAAGAGATACTTGAAACGTGATTATATACGACATCCATTATCACTCTTATCCCTGAATCGGCATAATCTTTAATTAATGATTTAAATTCATTTACGCGGACATTTGGATCATAGGGGTTAGAAGAATAAGATCCTTCAACGCAGTTGTAGTTGCTTGGATTATAGCCCCAGTTATAGTTAGGCTTATGTTCAACGCCGTTTTTATCTTTAATCGTTCTTTCGTCGTTATCTTGATCGAAGACTGGCAAAAGCTGAACGGCATTAACGCCAAGTTCTTTGATATGATCAAATCCCGTTTTTACTCCGTTATAGCCTGTTCCTGATTCATGGAAGGCATTATATGTGCCATTTTCGTTGCCTTTTTTTGATTTCCAGCTTGAATGGGCGGTAAGATCTCTAATATGAACTTCATATGGCGTTAATTCGGTTGGAGAAGATATTTCTTGATAAGAGATATCATTCCATCCATCAGGGTTAAGGGAGTCAAAATCAACGATTGCTGATCTAATGCCATTAACTCCGCATGATGTGGCGTAAGGGTCGGCCACATCAACATATGTGCCATTATAATAAAGCCTATATTGATAGAAATAGTTTTTCCAATCGCCTTTCATGGCAAAGAAATAAACGCCCTTTCCCATATACATCATCGAATATGTCATATATGGGTAATCGTTATAGCCACCTGTCCCATCAAGAACTAAAGATTTAGGGGTGCCTTTTTCATATAGAACTACTTCTGCTTTGACCGAGATTGGGCTCCAAAGTTTGAATTGCACACGTTCATTTGTGTATGTAACGCCTAAATCATCGCCAGAATATGTGTAATTGGTAATGAATTCTTCCGTGTCATAAAGTTTTTCAAGGGAAACGGCTTTGGTTTTCGTTTTCGTTGGAGCGTCTTCAAAATGCCCAACTAGCATATAAGATATGGTTGGTTTGACGCTAAGGGATGTTCCATTTGGATATTTAAGAGTCGTTAAATCGATTTCGAAAGATGATGAATTAGGCTTATCCTCATAAATCAAGCATCTATCTTTTTTAGCTTGAGGATCGGTTATAGAAAGTTTATCAGCGGCAAACACGGCATCTAGAGCGTATAAGGAATAAGAAACGCAAGAACCTGTGCAGCTTACTTTAAGCGTTTTCCAATCTTTTTCAATTGAAGCGGAGGCAAAACGGAAACCAAGGGCGTCCGCTTTATGATAATAAGTGCTATATGTTCCTCCTCCTTCATCACAAGAATAGACATTAATTCTCTTTTTGCCGTTTTCAAGAACATCCACTTCGCCATTCTTTAGATAATCGGAAAGAGATATTTTTATATCATCGCTTTGACCATCCCATGTGGCAGGATATTTGATGATGAAGCAAAAATCATCGGTGACTTTATTAACGAATTTATCATCGGATAGATCGATATCTTTATAGGTGCCATATCCATCTTCGTATCCATCCCATTCGTATTCGCTTCCGTCAACGCCAGTAATCCAGCAATAGATTGCTTTGGTTTTTTCTGCTCCTCCATCGTCATGGAAATAGATTCTGACAATACCAGTGAAGGTTTCATCCTCGTCTATACCATCATTTCCTTTAGAAGAGCTTGAACTTGGCGTGTCTTTATTTTCCGAAGATGATGTCACGTCTTCGCTCTTTTGGGAAGAATTGTTCTCTTTTGTTGAATTATTTGTATTGTCATTTGAAGGAGAACAAGAAAATACACTTAGCAATAAGCCTGTAAATAATAAGATATTAAGTTTCTTTTTCATATGTGGTCTCCTTTAATTAGCTATGGCTGTATATAGTGGCGCGTTTGTTGGAATGGATGTTGTTTCGTAACTTTCACTCCATCCTTTTATCTCATATGCAAAATTTGATTTGATATCAATGGATGTAGCCTTATTCCAATAACCGGTGTCGTCCTTAGGGATAGTAACGGATGAAGCTTCGTATGTC
>CAVIJE010000016.1:15846-16607 GCA_963643355.1 Sodaliphilus sp.
TCCTTGTATGTCTCGTGACTTGCTCCATTAGCCATACGGTAAATGGTGCTTATTTTTTCACTAGAGGTTGGAACGCTAATTTTATAGAAAGTCGAATCGTAAGAAGAGAATTCATATCTTTTTGTGTTTCCTTCTAATTCAGCTAAGAACCATGCGTTAGCTTTATTCCAGTAAGACGTGCTAGGGTTTAGATAGATGTTTTTGTTTAAGGCACAAGTCGACTTTGTTTTTGAAGAGAGTAAGGATGTTGCTAAAATTGCTTCAGTAGATTTCGTACTAGAAGAATTGATGAATTCTAAATACGTTGTCGATGAAGCGTATTTTGTTGCATCAACATTGAATGTCGTTATTGTTTTTGTTTCATCGATTTCTCCTTCGAAAAAACAAGCCGTGTCCGAAAAAGAAGCGTAAATTTGATTAGTGCCAGTTAAATAGAAATCATAATATCCCGTAGCAACAACCTTTATATTTGAATCACCCATTCCAGAAAATAGAGAATTGCAGCTATTATCAAGGCAATTGTAGCCATAATAATCGGTGAAATTTGTGATTTTAAATTCAGCGTCCTTTTCTAAATATACGTGTCGTGCCATTCCTTTGTCAGTAGAACTTGAAGAGTTGGTAACCATTTGGACAGACGTGTCTTTTGACCAGTTAGAAAAGGTGCCAGCTAACCAATAATCAACAGGTGAATTAGAGTAATAAGAAGATGTTGGATAGCAATACATTCCTTCACCAAAAGCCTTTCCGTCATCCTGGAT
>CAVIJE010000016.1:16617-36724 GCA_963643355.1 Sodaliphilus sp.
ATCCCCCGTCAAACCCAGGTTAAAAGAATCTGATTCGTATATTGTTTTGCTATAGGCGTCGGTTATTTTGTAGGAATAATCACCAGTATTTGTAACATTTTGTGTATAGGAGTAATTAGTATCATCTGAAGTTAGGGCGACTGGCTCATCATTATTCCAAAACAAATAATAGTCAGCATCGCCTAGTTTCGTTATTACGCCAGAAATCCCGATTCCAATATCTTTTGCATTAGAAGAATTTAGATATGTTGCTAAAGCGTGATTTAAGGAAATCAAGGCAAAGGAAAAAGATATGATAGAAATTGGCAATATGACTTTATTGCATTTTTTCATAACTTTTTCCTCTAACTCAATAATCAGTTATTGTTCTTTCTTTTCTTCTTTGGGCTCCTCTTTATCAATTTCCTGATCTATTACATCTAAATTAGATGAAGTTTGAGCGATACTTTTAGCTTTCTTTTTATCGGAAAGCAGAGAGATAGTAAAGAGTGTGCCTGCCACAAGTAAGATAGAAACAAATAAGGCTAGGAAGAAATAACCACTTTGGAAGAAAAGAACTACTTCTCCTATCTTAGGAACAACATTGACGACTTTGCCTCTGCATAATGAATAGGCAAATGGAGCGTCGTTAACGTTATTAGCGTCACCGCGGGTGACTAAATAAGATGTTCCATTATCTTCATATTTATCGACGACTCGATGGCAAATAAGACTGTTTCCCTCAAGATGAAGAACGACATCATATAGTTGAATGTCATCGTATTTAACTTCTTTTGCGGTGATAACGTCATATTTGTCAATGCGAGTCATCGATTCGTCTAAATAAGTATTCTCTGGATTGGCATTAGCCATAGATTTAGAAATAATGACTGATGTCCTATATCCAAAGTAAGAGCAAGAATAATTCGTATGCGTGTCAATTGTGCTTACGATTGAAATAGATACACAAAAGAGAGCGAGAGCCCATAAGAGCACCTCGCCAATTAAAGTAAATACGTTTAATTTTCTCTTTTGCTTCTTTTTCATAAAGATGCAGATTTAAGAATCAATAGAAATTACTCACCGGTTGTAGTTGTAGATTTCCATTCGACGTAGAAGCCTTGTTGATTATAATCGGCATTATAAACTTGGTCTCTAACATAATACACATTATAAGAACTATTCTTATCAAGTTTTGCGTTGCCACCAGACACGTCGACGGGTGTTCCAGCTGCGTTATATGTTCCAGCGCGGCAATAAATCCAGCCTGCATCATCCTTAAGAACAGTCTCGCTTGAGTCATAGACTTTTATTGTGCTGAAGTCTTTAAGCAAGGTGTATTTCCATTCGACCAAATATTCAGTTCCATTCTCAACCGTTTTGGATTTTGCGGCGTTGATGTTTGGAACCATTCTATAGTCTTCCATTGTTTGCCAGTCACTGCGATCGCCACGAACAAATGCGGTTGGAGCGAGCTTTGCATCTGTCCAAGATTCGCCAGTAGCATATGCTTCAGTTTGATATGGGCTCCAATTGATCGTGACATTGAAAGCTTTAGTTATTTCAGCTAAACCAAGGAAATTATCGTCAGTTAAGGCTGAAGACATATCAATGGTGATAAGGCAACTAATACTAGAAGCGTCAACTGCTGTATCAATATAACCAGATTGGCTAACAAAACCATCTGCACCGGCAGTTAAAGTTGAATAATCTGCTGTAGCAAAGAAGTTATCCATCTTTGATTTGGTGAAATATGTATCAGCAGTATCATTTTCTTTCTTATAACCAGTTAAATTCGCTGTTACTGTAGTACCTTTCGCTGCAATAGCACTATCGATATCTACCTTAACATTAAGATGGCCGACAGCCGTATCTTGAGCTGATGTTGTTAAATTGGTTCCATATTCAAAGGAAAGAGGAACCTTAACATAAAGCTTATTAAGTTCAGGACTTAATTTAGCTGTTGCTAGATCAATCACGTCATCGGTACCTAAAGCGGAATTCTTATAAACGGTTGGAGTTCCGATTTTGTATGTGACAACGTCTGAAGAATCAGTATGGCTTTTTACAGAGCCAATGCCAATGCTAACATCGTTTCCTAATTTTTTATAAAGGGCGAATGCTGAGCCAAAGCAAGCGATAACGCCTGATGTTAAGGCTGCACCGAGGATAAATTTATTTGTCTTTTTCATTTCAATTATCCTCCATTATTCCGTAAAAGATTGGGAAATTGCGAGATATCCGCCAAATGTATTCCCATCTCCAATCGGTGTTCCATCCCAAGTGAAAACTAATGTGTAATATTTGTTAATAGTTTGGGTAGAATCACTAGCAGTAATAGTGACATCATGTGTGAATGTTTTATCTGTCGTTGCATCTAAAGTAGCAAGCTTGGTATCAGTTGGATTGTCTCCTTCTGTGCTAAATGATGTTTTTTGATAAGAATCAACGGAATAAATGTCAACCGTCAATCCGGTAAGAACATACTTATCGGTATCCGCTACGGCTGTTTCTTGTTGACCAACGTTTAAAGTAAATGTGAGGCTAAGCGTGCCAGCAAGGGATTTAGATGAGTTGGATTGCATCACGACATAGCGATACACTGGTTTTTTGGCTTCCAAATCTTCTACTTCCGCAAAATCAGTTGTGGCATTTTTACCCCAAGTTACATAAATGGCGGTATCTGTGCCATTGCCATTGATGGATGACGTTGCCGACTTACGGGTCAACGCAAATGTCGTGCCGACAGTGCCAGCAAGACCTAGGACCATCAATCCTAGTAACACCTTTTGATGTTTTTTCATTGAAATTACCTTTCTTTTATTTATTTTTGCGCCTATGAAAGCGCTTTCTATGTAAAAAGATTATAGCCATATCTAACCGCCATACAAGTATTTTTTTAAGAAATTTAATAAATGAAAGAAAATGTTACAAATGTAATGATAAATTGGGGGTTATTTCTTCTTTATATGCACTTTATGGCAATGAGGGCAAACAAAAGAAAGATCTGATGTTATTTCAGTTATATTGCGGTAATGAAGAAGGCTTTCGTTGATTCTATTGGTTAAGAGAGTTGTTTTGTTTTCTTCATTATCTTTTGGCTTATATTTATAAATGCTAGAAACATAATAGTCTTTATTAGTTTCATTACAATGATCCACATAGATTATTTGCCTACATGATTGGCAATGGTAAATATCATTCTCCTTAATCATCTTATTTCCGCAAAAAGGGCATGTTTTAAAGGAAACGGAGGAATATATCATTCCTTTAAGGATTAGTTGTTGGATTCTTCTAAAAGAATCAATGTTGTTGATGGAAATTAGGGTGTCTTTTGTATCAAAATCATCACTTAATATATGGGTTTCATAAGGGATATTTGGATTTTTGATTTTATTTAAGGAGGGAATTAAGAGGATTTTGTATTCTTTTTCATTTTTGAATGTAAGCAATATTCCTTTGTTATCTTCGTAAAGGAAATCAGCGACATTTAAAGAATAATCTTTGAAAGAGAAATCGAGGTTGAGGTTTTGAAAATCTATTTTCTTCGTTGGAGAAATGGCAAAATTGAAATGGCCGATGGAGAAAATAAGGAGGTATTTGCAAAAATATAGGTATTCCTCCTCTTTTTCTATTGGAGAAACATCATCAATTTCATCTTTGTATATGTTTTTAAGGAATCGATAGATGTTTCTATAGTCTTTTTGCATGCCAAGGATGTTTGTTTTTCTAAGTTTTATTTTCCCTTTTACCTTATGGCATTTGGCATAAACTGGTCTTTTTAGTCTTGCTTGCAATGTTTTAAGGACGAAATCCATCCGATCAATTAGAGAAAGAGCGATATCTATATATGTCGAAAATGATCTTATATGGCCTGTTTCTAATTTACCTAACGCAAGATAATAAGAAAGATGGTTCTCTCTTTCTAAAAGGTCGATTTCTAACTTCTTATTGGTATAAATCATGTCTTTTAGAAGACGTGAATAATGTCTAACGAAATTAAGGGAATAATCAACAGCACGCGAAAAGACGATATTTTCATATATCGCATAATTGTCTTTGTAGTTATTCGTCAATAATCTTGCTGGCTTAACTCCGTCTTCGGTGATGTTATCCCAGAGTTCAGAATGCGATGAAGCATAGCTAATCGTCTTATTGTTGATACGGCGGACTGCTTCGACATTAACTACTTCTTCTTCGTCGATAAGATGAATTATCGGCTTAGCGAATATTCTTTTCATCGAGGGAAGAACTTTTTCGATTTTGCTTAGTTCTTCTTCGATGCCCGTTAAATTAATATCTTCAAAGGAAGAGAAAAGATTTAACGAATGAACTGAATAATAGTCGAATTCTGGATATGTGATGTTGTTATATTCATTAAGAAAACGTAATGAATCCTTATATCCAAGGGATTTGATCATCTTAGATATCCTCGTTTAGTTTGCTAATGAATTCCGCACATCTGAGGAGATTAAGTTTTTCGAAGGAATGAACGAGTTCTTCTTTGTTTTCAATGCTCTTAAATTCGAGTTTTTGAACTACTTTTGTAAGCAATATCTTCTCGATGGCCTCATTTTCGACACTTTGAGGATCAGGGAAGCAAGAACAATATATCGAAACAAATGATTCAATTTGATTCATGATACGGTTACCAAAAGAAATATTGAATGGGGCGACTATCTTTTCTACTTCTTTGACGATTTCTGAAGATTCGCAATCAAATTTATATGTTTCTTTAGCTTTAGCAAGAAGGTTGGAGAATTGGTAATAAGTTAAGAATCTTTGGGAAATTGGCTCATCGAAGTTCTTGACCTTTGAGGCGCGTTTGTTGAAATTCATCGTCATCGCGCGGTCATAGACTTTATCGGATATCTCAAAGGTGGACTCATCTCTATTTGCCGTGCCAATAAACCAAACGTTGGCTGGTATTTTTAGGGTGTGCCCATCAGCTAATTGTTTGTATTCATTGCTTTCTCCATCTTTTGTTACTTTCAGTTGAACATTCAAAAGATTTATTTCACGTTTGTCTTCTTCATTTTCCATCAAAGAAAGAAAATCCGAGAAATAATATTCAATCCTTGAAAGGTTCATTTCATCGAGAACTATGAAAGAGATTGTTTCTGGTCTAAATTTAGCGCGATATAAAGCTTGGGTGAATTTCTTAGGGGTGAATTTAGAAGAGAATTCGTTGTAATAACCGATTAATTCATTTTTGTCTTTCCAAGAAGATTCAACCTCAACGATATCACAAGTTCCTAGAATCGCTTCAGAGAAAATCTTAGGGAGAGATGTTTTGCCTGTGCCTGACATGCCTTGGAGAATCGATAATTTCGAAGAGCCTAATCCTGCTATAAATTGAGCGATGTCTTCTTCTTTATAGGAAAGATGAAGTCTTGAATCTTTGGCATATTCAACAACAAAACGCGTGATTTCAACTAAGTTAGGGGAGACAAATAAATGTTCTTTTCTTTTTTCAATATCTTCGCGATATGCGTCTTCTTTTGCGTCTATTTCGCTAAATGCAGGGCATGGGTCAAAGTCTTTTGGCTTTTGAACGACTTCTTCTTTAGGTTCCTTTTCCTTTATTTCTTCATTGCTAGATAAAGTTTGAGGAACGTTATTCAAAGAAGAAAGGTCGTTATTGATGTTAACGTCGAGTGCTTCTTCTTTAACGCGATTGGAGAATGGTTTAAGGAAAGCCATTATTACCATCAATCCTAAAGAAGCCATGGCAAAGTAGATGGTTTGGCTTGTTATTTTCGATTCATAGTCAAGAGTCGTGCTTATGCCTTTGCTTTCTAGGATTTTTTGAATGGTGACTTCTTGGATTCCTTCGCCAATCTCATAATATTTGCCAAAGAAGGACAAAACGAGGATAAGAACGAAGCTAGCGCATACGACAATGAAAGAGAATTTGTAGAAATAAGTGCTCTTTCTAGCAAAAAGAGAAATAGATATGACAAGAGCGACGATGCTATAAACAAGGAGAAGATAAATAAAGAAGGCAAGGGTTTTATAACCTGCTTCCATATTTTGATAGTTGCTTAAAACTTCAAAGCCATTGACGGTTACGGTGTTAGTAACGCTTCCAGAAGTGTAATGAATAACAAGAATGTTTGAGAAAAGCGAGCCAACTAATAAGCCAAGGAAAAGAACGACGAATAAAAGAGCAAGCATTCGATTAACTAATTTAGCGTTGGTTGATTCTTTTTCAGGTTCAAACTTAATGAATCTAGAGGAAACTAAAGAATTAATAATGGCGATAAAGGCCACGACTAATAATGGAATGTAAGAAATAGAGAAAACCGTGCTAACGGCTGTTCCTTGGTTGTTTTTATCAATGAAACTAATAACGATTGAGAATAAATAGAAGGCGATCGATAAAGCGAAACTCCAATATATCAAGACTCTTGTTTTGGCTAAGAATTTATTGATGTTTTTAGCGTAAATGAGAATCTGGGTGAAATATATAAGCAAAATGACATAAAAAACAAAGAATGCAACAAATGAAAGGAGGCATTCAAGCGTTTGATTATCCGTTAAAGCGTTAAATAAGGCAAAATATGGTTTTCCATCGAAGAAACAAACAGGAATGAAGAAAATCGATAAAAGAGCACCTAGGCAAACAAAGGAAATGACAATGTTAAACGTAGCCCCAGCCCTATTGCTCTCTTCTTCATTTTCATCATTATCTTTATTACGAATTTCAAATATTATCGCGTAAATAGCTAATAGAACATTAACGCTAAGCAAAGCAATCGGATAGATATTTGTTATATCAAGACAAGCGATAGATAAGATTAAATTAACAAGCGAGAATACGACATTTAAGCTTAGAAGAATCTTTACTTTCTTATTTCCTAACTGAAGGCAAATGCTAATTAAAGAGGCGATGGCATTCAAAACGCAAAAGCCAAAAATAACCAATACGACAATGCCTGCCGTTTGCTCGACATATTTAAAACCGTATGTATATAAGGCTCCTTCAGAAGATCCTAGAAACACATGGAGCAAAGCAAGCGTTAAAGATATTGCCTCTCCTAGGCAAACAATCACTTTTTTCAAAACAGATTTAGATAGCATAAAAACATTCCCTTCAGTGAAATATTATAATTCGAGAAGGTTAAAAAAGCCTCATTAAAATAACCTATATTTAAAGAATATCGAAGCAAAATAAAGGGTACGTGTAGCTAAAATCGAATAAAAACAGCATTAAAGATTAATAGTGATGCTGTTTAATTTAAAACTCATTATAACTCGATGCATTCTATCTTTGAGTCATATTTCAAAGACTTACTGTCATAAAGCGGAATATTCAAAAATGTTGCACATATGAAAAAAGACCACAAAACAAACTAAGACATCAGCAAATCATAAAAAGATCGTTGCTAAATCTAGATAATTAATTTCTTAATGCCGTGAACGGAATAACTAAAACACCATCCGGGCGCTTATATGCGGCATTGCATAATCCACAAATAACCCCTTTCGCGATTGGCTCTTTCCCTTTGTTTTTTACGATGTTGTTGCAAACTTTTATTAGATTGTTGGCGCCTTCTTCGATTCTATTCGCTCCAAGTTTTATTTCGAAAGCGAGATATGAACCATCGTCCATTTCAACGATTGCGTCAATTTCTTCGCCGCCATAATTGCGATAATGATAAAGCTTAGCGCCAATGCTTTGAGCGTATATAGATAAATCTCTTTCCACCAACGCTTCAAACAAAAAACCAAATGTATTTAAATCATTAAGCAATTTCTTTTCGTTCAAATTCAAAATCGCACAGGCAAGTGATGGGTCACAAAAATGTCTTTTTTTCATGTCTTTAACCCTTAAGGATGATCTTACATTCGGGTCGAATGGCAGCTGATCGTTAAATAGATACATCCTACTCATCTCTTCGATATAACGACTCACAGTATCTACGGACATCGTAACAGAATCCGTATCTTCAATATCTTTCGCGATTCTTGAGATGGATGCCATTGTCGTTTCGTTCCTTGCTAGTGATTTTAAAATTCGTTCAATTTTATCTTTTGAGTAAGTCTTACCATCTTCACCAGTTAAATTTCCGTTTATTATAGTCTCAATGTATGAGCGTGGGGTGATAGTCGGGTTTTTAGAAGAGATGTTCTTTGGCCACCCACCACGAACGATTAGATAAGCAAGCTTTTCAAGGGTTGGTTCCTCAACGAAACACTCTTTAAAAGTCCCTTCTGCTATATCCTTAAGAGAAATGAGTCCGCTAGAATCACCGGATTCGAATAAAGACATCGTATTCATCCTAATGCTAGCAATTCTTCCTGCACCAGAATGCATAATTCCTTTTGTTTTCGGAGTCGATGAACCGGTTAGAATCAACATCCCATAACCACCATTTCTATCAACAAAAGCTCTTGTGGCGTCCCATAAGGAAGGAACTTCTTGCCACTCATCAATCATCCTTGGAGTCTTTCCCTTCAAAACAAAGTTCGGATCCATCTTAGCAAGTTCTCTATTTGAAAAATTGTTTTTAGGATCGCCAACCAAAAATTCGCTATTAGAATGATAGGCTGAAGTCCATGTTTTGCCACACCATTTAGGGCCTTCAATACAAATTGCTCCACAGCTTTCTAAATATTCTTCGACCGTTTTATCTATAAGCCTTGGTTTGTAATCGCTTGGTGTTAGTAATGTACTCATTTCGCCTCTCCTACACAAATATTGTATCTATATGCGGAACTTTTATCAATGTTCATGCGGAACTTTTTGGCAGTTTGATGCGGAACTTTTTCTTTTATTTTTTAGCATTTATCGGCTTTTTTAAATTTTTTATATTTTTTGCTATTAATGTTTTTATTGTTTACGTAAAAGTCTTTCTTCGAATAAAAAATGTATTCGATATAAATACTATATATAAAATTTAAAAGTGTAAATTGGTATTAGAGCCATGCAAAAATCAAGCCTCTTATATATGAATGCAATTCGTCTATCTATAACATGTTAAAAATTAGAAAATCACTATTTTGACCGTATTTTTATTGGAAAATCACTTTTTTATGATCGAAAACGTTCTAAATTTGGATAGTTTTGCCTTATGAAATAATATTAAATCTTATCGCAGTTTATGTTACCAAAATATGAAAAACCCCCACAAAACGTGGAGGTTTAGCGTTATATTATATTAGATTACGCTTCTTGTTTCTTTCTTTTTCCTTTAATAAAGAAGAATGTAGAAAGGCCAATGCCAACGCCAGATAATGCCCAGATTGTTATATCAGCAGCCATCAACCAACCTCTCCAAGGAAGGATTGTCGTATTTGTTTCCGCTCCTTGAAGTTCGTCACCGATTGCAAATTTCATATCGGCATTTGCATTCGATGTGACAACGGCATAGATGATGTTTTTAGCGGCTTTATGGACTGATTGCATGATTTTGGCGTTATTTGTCGCGCCATCATAGAATGTATCAAGATTCCAATAGCTTGCACCAGTGTTTAGCCATAAATCAGTTCCAGCCCAAAGTCCGGAGATGATGTCTTCATAGAACATTGCAGGCACTGAAGCTTGATCGGTGATAACCATTCCTTTGAAGCCCCATTCGTTTCTTAAAACTTCAGTCATGAGGTTTCTATTTGAGCCAGCCCATGTGGCACCAACTCTATTCATGCCAGCCATAGCAGCCGTGCAACCGCCTTCAGTAACGATAAGCTCGAAGCCTTTTAAGGCAATTTCGCGAATGGATTGCTCATTAGCCATGACCACTCCTCCTCCACGACCAGTTTCTTGATCGTTTAAGGCGAAATGTTTCATATAGGCAATAACGCCTCTAGAACGAACGCCACGAACTTCAGCTGCGCCAATTTTTCCTGATAAGAAACCGTCTTCTGAATAATATTCAAAGTTACGGCCAGAATATGGGGAACGATGGATATCGGCACCAGGTGCGTACCAGCCAGCAACTCCAACACGAATTGAGTCATCACCAATAATGACGCCAACTTCTTCGATGAGTTTATCATTCCATGTTGCGGCCATTAAAGTTTCAACTGGCCAAGCCATACAAGAAGTTCCACCAACTAATGTTCCAGAAACTCCTGAAGGCCCGTCTTTATCTTGGGTTGCAGGGAGATCGATTGCTTTTAAGGCGATAGTCGCATAGCCACCCATACGAACAAGTTCAAGCATCTTCTTTTTAGAAACGACGTTGACTAAGCTATCCCAAATTGGATCGGAATAATCTTTAGCGACTCCGTCGGTTACCGCGTCATGAATCGTTAAGTTTTCGCCAGAGGAATTAATTGGCATGCTAACGCCAGTATCATCAACGACTTCCGCGCTTCTATTCCAAGCAAGGGCGGCATTCATTGTTTCATTAACCGTCCATGACCCATCTTTATAAGAGGTTTTTGGGAGGCTTCCTTCCCAATTTGAACGAGTGACGTAGGTTGCTTCTTCTTCGCCATAATATTCAGGCGTGCAATCATCAAAACGGTTAGTGATTGCATAGCCCGTTGCTTTAGATTTTGAATAAGTCGTCGTATCGAGCTTATTTTGCGTGTAGGAGCCAACAAGAGAGGAATCTCCACTAGTTAAAACACCTTTTTTCGTTAAGATGTTATCTAATGCGTCATGAGCGTTTCTTCCGGCGGAGAAATAATATTGTCCTGCATCAAGAATATAGGTTTTAGCGCCTTTTGCGTCATATGAGGCAAGGTTTTCCTTGTTGATTGTGACGCTAAGAGTTTGTTTACGTAAGGATGTGTTATCCGCTCTTAGCTCATTTGTTTTAGCGTATCCAACAAGTTGAACTGCACTCTTTTCAATGCCATTTTCCTTATCGTAATCGGTATAAGGAGATTGCATATAGATCTCAACGACGTCTTTGCCAGCTTTGTTACCGGTGTTTTCAACGGTAAGAGTAATTTCAAAGGAATCATCATTTTCTTTTACGTTGAAATCAGACCACTTGAAATCCGTATAGCTTAACCCATAGCCAAATGGATATTGAACTGCTTTTGAATAATCGTAAGTTCCAACTTTTTCTCTTCCAAGAAGAACATCTTCATAACGGGTTTCGTAATATTTATATCCGACATAGATTCCTTCTTCGTAGACAATATAGCTTGAGCCTTTTTGATATTCGCTTTCATGATTGGCACTAGGATAAGTAATTCCATTAAGCGAGAAATCACCAAGGTTTTTAAAACTTGGAGCAGATGTTGAATCATAAGCCCAAGTATCTGGAAGACGACCTGATGGATTCACTTTGCCGTTAAAGATTTTGCCAACGGCACGAAGTCCTTCTTGGCCAACTCCTGGAATCCAAAGGACGGATTTGATGTTGGCAAACTCTTCTTCCTCAAGGAAACCAAGTTCCATAGCGTTATTGGCATTAACGATAAGAACTACATTTTTTGAAGTTTGGCAAGCGAGGCGAAGCATATCGCGCTCATTGTCATCTATTTGTAAATATAGATAGTTTCCGCCAGTTAAATTATATATGGATGATGAAGTTGATAATGGGAGGTCATATGATTCTCCGCCTGAACGGCCGATTGAACAAACAATGACATCGTCATTTTGAATGGAACTCTTTAATTCATCCGTGTATTTGCTAGATGGTACTTCATTAACTTGGAAAGTTCCTGATCCTTGGGCGTCTTTAACGGATTTGCGGTAATCCTTACCTGGGCCTTCAGTGTAGAATTTCCAAGCTGTTTCGTTTACGGTGAAACCTGCTTCCTCAAAAGAATCTTTTAAGGTTGGAGCGCTGCTTGTATCAACCGATCCGCATCCAGATCCACCATAGACGAAGTCAACGCTATCTTGTCCTAAAAGAGCGATTTTGCTTTGTTTTTCAGCATTTAAAGGCAAAAGGTTGTCTTTATTTTGAAGAAGGACGATGCCCTCACGCGCCACTTCTTCGCATTTGTCTTTTTCACCGTCAAGTGGTTTGTAGTCACTGCGGGTGAAATAGACGTCAAGAAGATTTTCATAGTTATAGGCGATGCTAGTTCCAACTCCCATAGCACCTGAAAGAACAGCTCCAACACCTACGACCGTTAAACATTTCCAAAGGGCAAAAGGTTTTTTAGCCATTTTGTTTCCTCCTTATTTTTATTCGGCCTCGCTTGTATCGCTAGAATCCTCTTTAGCAAAATGTTTAGCGATGTCTTCTGGGAGATTGAGTTCTCCAATTGTGCAACCAGTGTCGGTTGTTGAGAAAGAATAAGCATAGCCATATTCAGATTTGAATAAATCTAAGGTATCCGAGGCAGAGGAAGAGCCAAGTAAGGCGACAGGGAAGGTGCTATCTTCCATACCGGAAACTCCCCAAGTGTATTGATAGTTAAACATTCCGCATGTCGTATAAAGAATGGATGTTGCAGCAGCGATATTTACGATTGTGTCACCATCTTCGTTTTCTGTTTCGGTGTATTTTCCTTCAGTTTCAAGTACGACTGAGCCTTGCGTGCCATACATATCCATGTATTTGACGTTGATAGCGTTATAGCTGCCATCGGCAAAGGTTGTCACGACATAGTTATCATATCCTGGTTGTAACATTGAATATGCAGGGATGTAATATCCTCCTTCGAAGGTGCCAATATAGACATTCTTGATTGCTTTCCCAAATGAATGGGCCTTAATTTCTCCTTTATAAGGATTAACGACTCCATCAAGAGAATAAAGAATCTTTTCTTCTACTGCTGGAGTGGAATCGGTTGCTTCTTTTGCTGGAGTGTGGAAATGCTCGGCATATGCGGTAGGGAGATATACTTCCTTGATTAAGCTATTAGAATCAGTTGTTAAGAAAGAATAGCCAAAGCCATATTCAGATTTGAAGAAATCTAAGGTATCAGATGGATTTGAGGTTCCTAACAAGGCGACAGGGAAATTGCTATCTTCAATTCCTTCGACCTTGTAAGAATATTGCAATTGGAACATTCCACATGTCGTATAAAGAATGGAAGCGGCATCAGATAAGGAAACAATGCCATCTCCATCTTCGTTTTCGGAAGTGGAATATGATCCAGTCGTGGTAATGACGACTGAGCCTTGCGTGCCATACATATCCATATAGATAACACGGTTAGAAACATAGGTGTTATCGTCATATAAATCGACGACATAGTTATCAAATCCTGATTGAACCATCGAATATGCAGGGATGTAATATCCTCCTTCGAAGGTGCCAATATAACTATGAACTAATTTAGCATCCTTAACTTCTTCTTTTGATGAAGATTGGCCGTTTTCACTTGATGAGGCTTGGGTATCTGAAGTATCTTGAGCCTTTGATGATGATGGGGTATTTTCTCCGCATGCCGCTAAAAGAGAGGCAGATGCAAGTAAGAAAACCAAATTGACTTTTTTCATGTATTTTTCCTCCTTGAAAAAGATCGCGGCTAGTATAAAAAATTATGTAAGCGTTTTCATACTTAAGGCACGAGAGGTTAAAATTTTGGCACGTGTGGAAAAGAAAAGAGAGATTTAGCGTCTCTCTAATCTATACTTGCTAGGATTTTCTTTTTTAGGGCTTGTTTCCTACTTCGAGAAATCGATAATTCGGTTGAACCGATATAAAGTGAATTATCTTCGAATTTATCTATTTTATTAACATTTACAAGACAATATTTGCTAATACGGAAAAAACCATAATTTGCTAAAGATTGCTCGGCGTTAGCTAGGGTTTGACGTACCTTATATTCTTTATTATCAAGATGATAGGTTAGATAATGACCGAAAACTTCGATATAGTTGATCTTATTTATGTCGAGTGCTACAACGCCATCTTCTGCATTTATGGCTATTTTAGAGCTTAATTTGCTATTGAGTTTCTTTAAAACCCATTCCATTTTTAGCTTGAATTCGTCTTTTGATAAAGGTTTTAGGATATATGCGGAAGCGTCCACGCTATATCCTTCTGTCGCATAAGACATTAAGGAGGTGACAAAAACGATTGTCACATCATCTTTGTTGGCGCGAATCTTTTTCGCTAAATCCATGCCTGTTTTATTTCCAAGCATGATATCAAGATAAAGAAGGTCGAAATTCCCTTTAAAATTGAGATATTCTTCAACGGAAGAGAAAATGCTTATTTGATTTTCAATAAAATGGCTAGCAAAAAATTCTTCAGCCATTTCTTTTAATGACGTTTGATCAAAAACATCATCTTCTACTATGCCTATTTTAATCATTTGCCATTTTCCTCCTTAGTTAATGGGAGAAGAATATTAAGCCTAAAGATATTGTCTTTAGCAGATATATTCATGATCCCGTGGTATTTCTTGACGACCGTATTTATCGATCTAATGCCAAATCCGTGGTAGTTTTTATCTGATTTTGAGGTTTTAGGGAAACCATTTTCCATCTCGATTTTACTAGAATAATAATTAGAAATGGAAATAAGAATGGTTCCATCATGTTGCCTAAGAGAGACATCGATGACTTTCTTATCGGTTGAAGAGACTGCTTCGATTGCATTATCAAGGGCGTTTCCGAAAATCGTATATAAATCAGTCGTAGAAATATTCTTTAGCAAAGAACCATCGCCAAGATACGTTAAACGGATGCCTTTATTGATGCAATATAGTTGTTTTTCCATCAAAAGAACATCAAGGGTCTCATTATTCGTCCTAATTGAGGAATCGTATATCATGATTTCTTCCGATAATTTCTTGATTGTATCTTCCTTATCATCAATCGACATGTTTCTTAAAGCGGATATTTGATGTTTCATATCATGACATTTCTGATTGATTAAGGAGATGGACTCCTTCTTTAATTCATATTGGCGAGAATTTTCATGAAGTAGTTGGTCAACGATGTCTTTTTCGCTTTTCCTTTTGTTTTCAGCATAAAGGAAATATTGAATGAAAAGAATTAAGACGCAAACTAGAAATTCTACGGCCAAGCCAATATATTCAGGATTTGTCACGTCATCCGCACGATAGATATATTGCCCGGCAAAGCAAAGAAAGACGGTCAAAACAAGAATGACAACATAAACGAATATTGACGATTTCTTATTTGGCATATAAATGGAGGTGAGTTCCTTGAAGGGACGGACTAAAACAAAATAGGCGATTGTTAGAACTATGGCGTAAGATACGATAGAAATAAGAATATATAGTAAGAAAGAAGATATTTCCTTTCCTGCGCCTAAAGAAGGAAAAAGAGTTAAGGCTAGCGCCTCATTGATGAAGGCGTATTCAATATGTGATACAGCATAACCTGAAACAGTATGGAGAATTGCTTGCTCAAAGCCAAAATCAAAGAGGAAAAGCTGATAAAAGCACGTTGCAAACGTAATGAAACAATACCAGATTACGACAATTACGCTTATTGCTGGTTTTGGTATCTTTAGTTCAACAAACATATATGTAAGAATGATATAGACTTGGGATAATAGGAGCATTATCGCGGTAGAGATAGCAAATCTAAGCCAAAAATGGCTTCTTCGCTTAGTGTTTGGCATCACGAAAAGGAATTCTGCTAGAAGCAGTTCGATAATGAAGCGAAGTTCTTCAAATATGGCAATGTTAGTAAAGTAGCTCCACATAATTCTTCTAAGGTTATTTTAACAAAATAATGGTGGTTGCTTACAAGAATTCTCCTATTTTCCTTTTTCGATTATTGTTAAGTTCTTATCTGTTTGGAGAACGAGGCTATTTTGAGGGACAGAATGAGTTAAATATACGTCTCCACCAATAACGGAGCCTTTTCCAATTATGGTGTCTCCGCCAAAAATTGCCGCATTTGAATATATGGTCACGTTATCTTCAACCGTTGGATGTCTTTTCTTTCCGATAAGCCCTCTTCCTTTAGAAAGAGATAAAGCGCCTAAGGTAACTCCTTGATAGAGTTTGACATTCTTTCCTAGGATTGCCGTTTCCCCAATAACTATTCCCGTTCCATGATCGATGAAGAAATAATCGCCAATCGTTGCGCCTGGGTTTATATCAATTCCAGTATCCTTATGGGCTTTTTCGGAGATGTATCTAGCAATTAGTTTATAGTTAGCAAGATAAAATTCATGGGCGATGCGGTAATTAAGGATTGCTTCGAAACCTGGATACATCAAAACGATTTCTTGTTTTGAGGTTGAGGCAGGGTCTCCTTCAAGGATTGCTTCTAGAGTTGTATTAAGGCTTTTTCTAATCCTTGGCAAAGAAGAAAGAAAATCTTCTTCGAATTTAGTCGAATCCTTTTCGTTTATAAGAAGAGAATTCAGTTCTCTTTTTGTATCCGAATAAAGGGTCTCTAAATCTTCGTGCGTATGTTTCTCTTTTTGGTACTCAAAAAGCAAAAGAGTGGAGGCGTGTAGCAAAAAAGAATCAATTTTCTCTTTATTGAATTCGGTTAAGTCTACATCTTTTTCAAATTGTTTTTCTAATTCTTCAAGATTCATAATCATTCAAATAATTCTGGGACGGAAAGATATCTTTCGCCATTATCTGGAAGAACGGTGACAATTATCTTTCCTGGATATTCTTTTGCTAACTCTAGAGCGGCTGCAACATTAGCGCCTGAAGATATTCCAACGAAAAGTCCTTCTTCTTTGGCTATGGCTCTTGTTAGCTCATATGCTTTTTCATCACTCATCGTGATAACTTTATCAACCAAAGAGAGATCAAGAACTTCCGGTTTGAAGCCTGCGCCAATCCCTTGAATCTTATGTGCGCCTTTCTTTCCTTCCGTTACAAATGGTGATGAAGCAGGTTCGACACCTACTGAAATTAGGGAAGGTTTCTTTTCTTTGAGATATTTTGAGACGCCTGAAAGTGTTCCTCCCGTTCCAAAAGCGGAAATGAAAATATCTACTTCGCCATTCGTTTCTTCGTATATTTCTGGGCCTGTGGTCTTATAATGAGCGACTGCGTTATTGATATTTTCAAATTGAAGAGGAATGAAAGAATTCTCGATTTCGTTATGGAGAGCTTCCGCTTCTTTGATGCATTGAGCCATTCCGCCTTCTTTTACTAAGCGGCAATCTGCCCCAAAGGCCCTCATCATTTTCACTCTTTCAATTGAACAATTAGCAGGCATAAAGATAACCACTTTCATTCCAAGTGAGGCACCAATAGCTGCTAAAGCAATGCCAGTATTACCGCTTGTTGGTTCGATGATCGTGCTATCTTTATTTATCTTCCCCTCTTTTAAAGCGGCAAGAATCATCTCTTTGGCTGCACGATCCTTTATTGATCCGCTTGGATTGCATCTTTCGAGTTTGGCATATATTGGAGATGGGGAATGATATTTTTCCTCAATCTTTTTTAGACGAATTAATGGGGTATTCCCGATTAAATCTAACATTGAATAATCTTTTATTGGCATCTTATATCCTCCAAGAAGGTGAGAACATTATAAAAATCTAAAAAAAGCCGTGCAAGAAATATGACTTCCTTTTAAATAAAATGACTTTTTGATGATTTTGTTTTCTTTTAGGACTAAAATCGTTCACGTGCGAAAATTAGATTTAGGCAATAAAAATACCCTCAAAAGCATCATGCAGTTGGCCTTGCCAAGCATGCTTGCTCAATTAGTCTCGGTTTTATATAGCATCGTCGATCGTATATTTATTGGCAATATGCCCTCTGTTGGCGAGATTGCCTTAATTGGCGTTGGCGTTGTTGCACCTATTACAACCTTCATTTCTTCTTTTGCTTATTGGGTTGGATATGGGGGATCACCAATCTTTTCGATGTCTTTGGGTGAAAAGAATGAAGATAACGCTAAAAAGATATTATCTAATTCATTTATTTTATTAATTGGCTTATCCGCGTTGATTGTTGCAATATTCTATCCATTAGGAAAACCCCTTTTGTATCTATTTGGCGCCTCTGACGCATCATTCCCGTATGCATATCAATATTTCCTTATATATTTAGGGGGAACATTCTTTTCTATTTTGACTTTAGGTCTTAATCAATTCGTTATCGCTCAAGGAAAATCTCTTTTGGCAATGTTAGTTACCTTACTTGGAGCAATATTGAACGTTATTTTAGATCCGATATTTATTTATGTTTTCAATATGGGTGTCGCAGGTGCGGCATGGGCGACCCTTATTTCTCAGTTTGTTTCCTTCTTGTTCGTTCTCCTTCTATTATTAAGAGTCACCGATATCAAGCTATCTTTTCAAAAATTAGATTGGAAGATTGTTAAAAAGATTATCAAATTAGGTTTTTCTCCATTTGTCATTCTTGCGACTGACTCAATCATTTATATTGCCTTGAATACATCAATTAAAACTTTTGGAGGAGAAAACGCGGATTTCTATATTGAAATTGCAACAATAACACAAGCTTTCTTCTCTTTATTTACTGGGCCTTTACTTGGTATATCGACAGGTACTCAGCCATTGCTTTCATATAATTACGGGGCAAAGAATATTGATTTGATCAAGAAAGCAGAAAAACAACTTATTGTCTTTGCTTTGATATTTACATCAATATCGTTTGTTCTCTCTTTCTTTATCGGCTCTCCATTTGCTAAGTTGTTTATTTCTTTATCTTCATCTAATCCTAACGAGAATGTTATCTCTACGGCAGGTAAAGTCATTTCTATTTATATGTACGGAATCATTCCTCTATCTTTCCAATATGTTTGCGTGGATGGAATTACGGGTTTAGGGCAAGCGAAATATTCCATATGGCTATCTTTATTTAGAAAGATAGTCTTACTTCTCCCTCTAACGGTATTGTTGCCATTATGCTCCGGGAATGCTTTCTTAGTTTTCTATGCTGAGCCTATTGCGGATACGATTTCATCATTTACTTCGCTCATCGTTTATTTAATCCTTCTCCCAAAAATCCTTAAGCGCAGGGAAAATCAATCTAGCAGCGTGTTAGATTGATAAAATTCAAAAAATCTTAATAACTAGAAGTTCTCACTAAGTAAAAAGTCGGCAAGATGGATGATTTTGATTCCGTTTATATTGCCTGTCGCATAATCATCAAGAGTAACGACAATTTTTGGGTAATTGTCATTTATTTCCATAAGATTTGCTATTTCTCTTTCTGATTCTTTTGGCATTTCTCGACACACTTGAACATATAGTTTTTCATCACGACACGTTGCAACGAAATCTATTTCTTTATCAGCGTTTTTTCCTATATAAACATCATATCCACGACGTTTAAGTTCAAAAAAGACGATGTTTTCCATCATTGCAGCAACGCTAGTTGGACTAAAACCATACAAAGAATATTTTATGGACTGATCTGCAATATAGAATTTTTCTTGAGTCTTTAAGACGCTTCTCCCTTGCAAGTCATATCTTTTGCAACGGTATATAACAAAAGCTTTCTCTAACCAGTCTAAGTAATTGTAAATCGCTTCGATTGATATTGACCTTTGTTCAGATTTTAGGAATTTAACAATTGAATTTGCGGAAAACGTTTTACCAACATTTTCAATAACAAATCTAACGACACGGTTAAATAAATCAATATTCGTGATAGAGTGCCTGTTGACAATGTCTTTCACAACAACCGAATTGTAGATGTCTTCAACTATAGCATATGTAGATGTTTCATCGAAATTACTGCTCGCAACTAATGGAAAACCACCATATTTAATATAGTCCTGTAACAACTCCTTGTTTGATTTAGAAGGGTTGTTTTTAAAATCCAAATATTCTTTAAAAGAAAGCGTGTAAACAGGTATAGTGATGTATCTACCAGTTAAATAGGTAGAGATTTCGGAACTCATAAGTTTAGAGTTAGATCCTGTTACATAAATATCGGTGTTATAGTCTTCTAACAAAGTATTTATCACTTTTTCCCAACCATTAATCTCCTGCAATTCATCTAAGAGCAAATAGTATTTCTGATCATCGACAATCGATTTTTTTAAGTCTTCATACATTTCTTTAGAGTCAAATGACGCATCGAAATCTTCATTTGAGTACTTTCTTGTGATTATATGTTTTTGATCAGTCCCATTAGAAATTAATTGCTTTTTTAGCATTTCTAATATTGTAGATTTGCCGCTTCTTCTGACTCCGGCAAGAATTTTAACTAATTTCACATCGATGAACGGTTTTAATTTTTCTAAGTAATTTGGTCTTATTATCATAAAAATTCTCTCTTCTTATTAAAAGGTTACCAAAAAACTCCATCATTTTTAATAGTTTTTACG
>CAVIJE010000017.1:0-36067 GCA_963643355.1 Sodaliphilus sp.
TTCCAAGACTTAATGGAAAAGGATTTATCGCATCTAAGCAATGAAAATAGCCGATGCGTGTATCAACAAACAATGCAAAACGATCTTGAGGACATTCTTTCTAGAAACTATAAGAATCGTTTGTATAGATATTATGGATTTGCTTTGAACGAAGCTAATTCGATTCTTTCCTATTTTGATCCAAAGGTTGTTTTCATTCCCGATAAAGAGGGATTTGATGAATCAATCGATTTGCTATTAGGTGAAGCAAGAAATTATCACGATGAACTTCTTAAGGAACATTTATGTCCAACGCACATTGAAGAATATATGTCTCTTGATGAAGCTTTCGATAAGAAGAATGTTTCCTATGGCTACAAATTTTCCCATTCTCCAGATGATGAGATATTTCAAAGCAGGAATCTTGTTTCAACTGGTGCAGGTGTTGCTTCTCTTATGCCTCTAATTGAATCATATAAGGATTCAAGAAAAGTTGTTTTAACTTTGGGAGACGCTCATCAAAGAGAAACAATTGGCAATATGCTTACCGAATTTGGCGTGGAATATGAAAAAGTGAGTGGCTTAAATCTCCCAAAAGGCCATTTAGGCTTGTCTGATTTTTCACTCAATGTTGGATTTGAACTCCCTCAATATTCCTTAACCTATATTTCTTCAAGTGAGATTTTTGGCAAAAAATTGGTCGCGACAAGATTTTCTGGAAGATTCAAAAATGCGACAATCTTAAGATCATACCAAGATTTAAAACCTGGTGATTATGTCGTTCATGAATATAACGGAATTGGCCAATTTATTCAGGTCAAAACTTTGGAAACAGAGGGGATTCATAGGGATTATTTGGAAATTGCCTATGCTAATAACGAAAAATTATTCGTCCCTCTCGATCAATTTAGATTAGTTAGAAAATATTCCGGAAGAGAAGGATACGCTCCTAAGCTATCCCATCTATACACAGGTGATTGGGAAAAGAAAAAGAGCAAAATCAAGAATCGAGTCAATGATCTTGCCGGCAAACTTATTGCCTTATATGGAGAAAGAGCAAAAATCGAAGGCCATTCTTTTAGCGAAGATGATGAATTTCAAAAGAGATTCGAAGATGAGTTCGCCTATCCTTTAACTCCCGATCAAGATAGGTCTCTTAGAGAAATAAAAAAGGATATGGAAAGCCCATATCCTATGGATCGACTCTTATGCGGGGATGTTGGCTTTGGCAAAACGGAAATTGCTTTTAGAGCAGCTTTCAAAGCAATCAACGATGGCAAACAAGTCGCAATGCTTGCCCCAACGACTCTTTTAGCCATGCAACATTACGAGGTTGCCATTGAACGTTTTCAAACCTTTGGAGTCAAGATCGCCTTACTTTCTAGAATGGTTTCCTCCTCAAATATCAAATTAACCTTAGATGAACTAGAAAGAGGCAAAATAGACATGATAATAGGTACCCATAAGCTTCTTTCTAATAATGTTAAATTCAAAGATCTTGGCTTATTGATTGTTGATGAGGAACAACGTTTTGGCGTCGCTCAAAAAGAAAAGATTAAAGAAATGAAGAATAACGTTGATGTTCTTACTCTTTCTGCAACCCCAATTCCTAGAACTTTGCAAATGTCCTTAATTGGCGTTAGGCCTATTTCTACAATTAATACCCCACCAGAGGCAAGAACCCCAATTCAAACATATGTCACGCCATATGACGATAAAGTAGTCTATGAATTAATAAAAAGAGAACTCGCACGTTCCGGGCAAGTTTTCTTTATTCATAATCTCGTTTCCAATATTTATGAAATTGGCGCAAAAATCGCCAAGAATGTTCCAATGGCAAAAATAGGCGTTGTCCATGGTCAAATGGAAAGAGAAGAAATAGAAGTAGTCATGCAAAAATTCTATGATGGCGAACTTAATGTTTTAGTTGCAACATCAATAATTGAAAATGGAATCGATGTCCCTAATGCTAATATGATAATCGTTGAGAATGCGGATAAATTTGGCTTATCTCAGCTTTACCAAATCAAAGGGCGCGTTGGAAGAGGAGACAGAGTCGCTTACGCATATTTAATGTATAAGCCGCAAAAGAAGATGAACGATGACGCGGTAAAACGTCTTAAAGCAATCCAAGACTTCACCGAATTAGGCTCTGGCTATAAGATTGCTCAAAGAGATTTGATGATTAGAGGAGCTGGAGATATTCTTGGCCCTGAGCAAGCTGGTTTCATCGATTCTGTTGGCTTAGATTTATATATGCAATTGCTAAATGAGGCAATAGAAGAAAAGAAGACGGGAGTTAAAAAGAAACAACCTAAATCCCGCATGCTTTTCAACATTGACGCATATATTCCAAAAAACTACGCCATCACTTCAGATAAGATTGAACTATACCAAGACTTAGATGGCTCGCAAAACGATGAAGAATTAGATAAAGTAGCTAAACATATGCGAGACGTATATGGAAAATTGCCAAATCAAGTAGAACTTTTGATCCTTCAAAAGAGACTTAATTTCTTAATGGAAAAAGAAGAATTCTTCAAGCTAGAGCAAATGGATTCCTATATTGATATTTTACTAAGCGACTCATTCACTAAGATTCAGCATATTGCAGTTGATTTGTTTAATGTTCTTCTACCTTTCATGAAGGAAATCAGCGTTAATTTCATTGATAAGAAAGTCCATATTCGTTTCAAAAAAGGTAAGGACGACAAATGGATATATGAACTATATAAAATAATGAAAACAGTCGACGAACTATATCAAAAGAGGCTAAGGGAGTGTTAATATTTGCTTATGAGAATTGATAAATGGCTTAAAGTCTCAAGACTTACGAAAAGAAGAGAAGTGGCAAAAGAATTATGCGATGACGGAGATGTCTTATTGAATGGCAAAGAGGCTAAACCGTCTTCGGAAGTTGCCCCTGGCGATATTCTGACCCTCATTCTTGGAAGACACAAAATCACTGCTAAAGTTATAAGTAGCAAACCATACGCAAAAAAAGATGAAGCAAAGGAAATGTACGAGATTATTTCCGATGAGATTAGAGAAACTAATGCATAAAATCTAGTCTTTTGAAATTAGTCGAAAAAATAAAAAGTGAATTTGATTATTTTTCTTTCCATTTCACTCTTAAAGAGTGTATTTTTATTGTAGCGTCATTTTTTCTAACGCTTTTTAATATTTTTTGAAGGAGGAGCACATGAACGATAATAAACAACAAAAAAGAAGCAAGCTTTCTTATGTATTGCCGTATTTACTTACTACCGTCTTGATTGTTCTAATTGTTTGGCTAATCGTCTCACAATTTTCTAATACTACCGAGACTTGGGCGGAAAGCCAAATTGATGACTATATTGGTTATAATGTCGGAAATAAAACCGTCACTGAAGATGACGCAAAATATTATGTTTCGCATCTTACCTATACTAACAAAAACAATTCTGTAATCGTCGTTAACGGACGTCGTTATAAGAAAGGTGAAGAAAAAACTAATAGAGCCGATTTCAAAGTAGTCATCCAATATGACCATTGGAATAGCGAATTTACCTATATCGCAAATGCGGATGAAGATGGAACTTTCCCACTCCACGCTTCATATTACAGCATCTTTAAGACTTCAACTGAACTCTGGAGCAAAAATGATAAACCAACAACATATGGCGACCAAGCTTACATGCTTGCAATCGATCCATATGAAGTAACGTTTTGGGACACTTGGGGCCCAACAATCATCCAAGCCGTTATCATAATTATCTTCGTATCATTCTTATTATGGAGACTTAACGCATCCGTTGGTTCTTCGAATAGACAAGCGATGGACTTCAATCGTTCACCTGCTAGAATGGAAACATCAAAGGTTCGTTTCTCCGATGTCGCTGGTTGCGATGAGGAAAAAGCTGAGATGGTCGAAATGGTTGATTATCTCAAAGAGCCAAAGAAATATTCCCAATATGGTGCTCGTTTACCAAAAGGTGCCCTCTTAATCGGCCCGCCAGGTACAGGTAAAACATTACTTGCTAAAGCCGTTGCCGGTGAAGCTGGCGTTCCATTCTATAGCATTTCCGGTTCAGACTTCGTTGAAATGTTCGTTGGCGTTGGCGCAGGTCGTGTTAGAGATTTATTCAAGAAAGCCAAACAAACTGCTCCTTGCATCATCTTCATCGATGAAATTGATGCTGTCGGTAGACAAAGAGGTGCTGGTCTTGGCGGCGGAAACGATGAAAGAGAACAAACTCTTAACCAATTACTCGTTGAGATGGACGGCTTCGAATATAACTCTGGTATCTTAGTCATTGCTGCGACAAACAGAGATGACGTTCTTGATCCAGCTTTGTTACGTCCAGGACGTTTTGATAGAACAATTACCGTTGGTTTACCGAATACCTCTGGCCGTGAAGCAATATTCAAAGTTCACGCTCGTAACAAGAAGATTGATAAATCAGTCGACTTCCACGCGCTTGCAAAACGCACTGTAGGATTCTCTGGCGCTGATATTGATAACATTCTCAATGAAGCTGCCATCCTTGCTGTTCGTTTCCATAAAGATTGCATTGGTATGCCTGAGATTGATGAAGCAATTGACCGTCGTATATCAGGTCCAGCTAAATCAAGCAAAGGAATGTCTTCTGCTGAACGTAAGCAAGTGGCTTTCCATGAAGCAGGACACGCTATCATTGGCTTAGTTCTCCCTCATGCTGAGAAAGTCCAAAAGATCACAATCATTCCTCGTGGCAATACTGGTGGTCACGTCTTAATGACCCCAGAAGATGATCGTTTCTTAATGACAAAGAACGAGATGCTTGCAATGATTACAGGCTTGCTTGGTGGTAGAAGCTCAGAAGAAATCTTCTTCAATGACGTTTCTAGCGGCGCTTCAAACGACATTCAACAAGCAACACGTCTTGCCCGTAGCATGGTTACTGAATACGGTATGTCCGATTTAGGACCAATTCAATATGAGCAAGCCGGTGGATCTGTCTTCCTTGGAAGAGACTACGCCAATACAAGCAAAAACTTCTCCACGCAAATCGCTTACGAAATTGATAAAGCAGTTCGCGAGATAATTGATAATTGTCACGAAGAAGCAAAGAAGATCATCCTTGAACACAAAGATGATGTAACCTTGATTGCGGAAACTCTTCTTGAGAACGAAACAATTACTGCTGAAGAAATTGAATCTCTTGTCAAAACAGGAAAACTTCCTTCTAAGAATGCTGCAACAGTCGAAGAAAGTGATGTTCTCTCTGCTGAGACAAAAGAAAAATTGAATAAGATTGTTTCTTCTCCCACAAAGAGAGAAACAGAACAAACAAGCGAATCTCCAAAAGAAGAAAAGCCAGTGGAAAATGGAACTCAAAATCCAGAAAACCCTACTGAAACCCCTTCGGATGAAGATAAGAAAGCTGAATAACTTCGAATTTAAGAGGACCCCTTGATGAGGCCCTCTTTCTTACTTAAATGAATTATGGAAAAAATTAAAATCGGTGATATTGAATTAGATGGACGTGTTGTCTTAGGCCCAATGGCAGGTGTGACAACTTTGCCATATCGTGAATTTATGAAACCTTTTGGCGTGGCTTTAACCTACTCCGAAATGATTTCTGACTGTGGGCTTTATTATTCCAACAACAAAACTTTGACATATTTTCGCACGTCCCCAAAAGAAAAGCCCGTCGGACTTCAATTATTCGGATTTGATTTTAAGAATACCGAAAGAGCAATTGAAATATTAGAGCAATATGCTGATTACGATATTCTTGATATCAATTTCGGCTGCCCTGTTCCTAAAGTAACGAAAACCGGTGCAGGCTCTGCTTGGATGAAACGCCCAGATGAGATGATTGAATACACAAGAAAGATCGTTGAAAAATCAAAAAAGCCTGTAACCATTAAAATGAGACTTGGCTGGGATGAAAACCATATAAATTGCCGTGAAATCGCCCATCGTATGGAAGAGATCGGCGTGAAGATGATTACCATTCATGCTAGAACTTCAACTCAAGGCTACACTGGCACGCCAGATTTCGAGAAGATAAAGGGGCTTGGCAATGAATTAAGCATTCCATTATGCGTTTCTGGTGATATTTTCTCTCCTGAGGCTGCCTTAAAAGCGATGGAAATCAGCGGAGCTAAACTAGTAATGGTTGCAAGAGGAGCAGAAGGCAACCCTGAACTCGTAACCAACATTAATCGCGTTCTTGAAGGAAAAGAGCCATTACCTACTCCATCAATATATCAAGACGCGGATTATGCTTTGCAATTCGCCAAAATGCTTTGCGATTATCTTGGCGAAAGAGACGGGGCCATGATGCTAAGAGGCCTCCTTCCTAAGTTTTTCACTGGTTTCCCGGGATATAAAAAGATACGTGCGGAAATTTCTATGAACATCAAAACATATGATGATATAGAACGAATTCTTAATGGGATTAAGGCACGTAATAAATTATAAAAATTATTCCCTAAAATTTGGAAACGCTTTCAATAAAAGAATTATGAACATTTTTATATTTTATATTAGAATGTTCGTATGCGAACTAATCGCGGAGTATTTATGGAAGAAGACGTTTTAGGAATTGAAGTAAAAAAGACATCGAAAGCAATTAAGGGATACATCAACAAAGTAGTTTCTAAATTTTTAGAAGAATACAATGTGACTATCTCTGGAACTGAAGGAATGATCCTTTCTTACGTTTATAGACATTCCGAAAGAATCGTTTCTGCCAAAATGTTACTCGATGAGTTCGGCGTTTCTAAAGCTACCATGTCTCAATCTCTATCCACCTTATATAAGAAAGGTCTTATTACTTATGAAGAGTGGACTGGAGATGGAAGGGTTAAACGTATCATTTTAACTGATATGGCAAATTCTTTGGAAAACGACATCGAAAAAGCTCTTTTGGAAGTGGATACGTTCCTCAAAGGAGCATACACGGAAGAGGAATTGGCAATGATGCATTCCTTGCTTAGAAAATTACGTGAACGTATCAATTCAATTGAAAATAAATAGAAAGGAGAAATTATGGAAGAAACCAAGAAAAAAAGAAAAGTTCTTCTAACCGGTGAAGAAAGAAAATATTCAATCACCCACGTTTTAGGCGTCTTATCCAAACACATCACGGGTTTTTGGCGTGATGCTATTCTTACTTGGATTTGCGTCTTCATCGAAACTGCAATAGAAATTCTTATTGCTTTCTTTATGCAGTATTTGCTTGCAGAAATTAAAAACAGCAATTTAAATGGCATCATTATGTGGTCTTGCATTCTTGCAGGCATGGCTGTTGTTGCAGCTATTTTAGGTATCCTTGCAGGATATTGGGCTTCAAGTGCCTCTGCTGGATTTGGTAGAAACTTACGCCAATCAATGTTTGAGAAAGTTCAAAGATATTCTTTCAAAAATATTGATAAGTTCTCACCTGCATCAATCGTTACTCGTACTACAACTGACGTTTCAAACGTTCAATTCTCGTTCATGATGGTTATCCGTATGGTTTTACGCGCACCATTCATGATGGTATTCGCACTTATCATGTGTTTCGTTATGGCTCCAGGATTAGCATGGATATTCTTAATTATCATCCCTGTTGTCTTGTTTGTCTTACTCTTCATCGCTTCTAAAGCACACAAAAGATTCATCCTCATCTTCAACACGTATGATGACTTAAATGAATCCGTTGAAGAAGACGTTGATGGCATGCGTGTAGTTAAATCTTTTGATAGAAAGAAGCATCACGTTGATCATTTCAACGGTGTTTCCGATTTCATTTATAAGAATTATATCGCCAACGAAAAATTGCTTTCATTGAATAACCCATTCATGAACTTTGCGATTTATGCGGCCATGATTCTTATCTCCGTTTTAGGTGCATATGCAATTACAAGCAATGTTACCGTGACTGATGATGGAGTTTTATCCAATATATTGAATGTTGGTTCCCTCTCATCCTTATTCACATATGTTATGATGATTCTTATGGCTTTAATGATGGTTTCAATGGTTTATGTCATGATTACGATTGCTCGTAACTCTGCTGAACGTATTGTTGAAATCATTGATGAAGTCCCAGATATTCAAAACAACGACCATCCAATCATGGAAGTTAAGAGTGGAGATGTTGACTTTGATGACGTTTCCTTTGGTTATGTTGATTCAAAATATGTCCTTAATCATGTTGACCTTCATTTCAAACAAGGTGAGACAGTAGGTATTATTGGTCCAACAGGATCTTCTAAGACTTCTCTTGTTTCCTTAATGGCTCGTTTATACGACGTCAATGAAGGATCGGTTAAAGTTGGTGGAGTTGATGTTCGTGATTACGATATTCAAACTCTTCGTGACGCAGTTTCTGTCGTCTTACAAAAGAACGTTCTTTTCACAGGAACAATTCGTGAAAATCTAAAATGGGGTAATGAAAACGCCACGGATGAAGAAATATGGGCAGCTTGTGATCTTGCTCAAGCCTCAGAATTCCTTCGTTCTTTCCCTGATGGATTAGATACTATGATCACCGAGGGAGGAACAAACGTTTCCGGCGGTCAAAAACAACGTCTTTGTATTGCAAGAGCCTTATTGAAGAATCCAAAGATTTTGATCTTAGATGATTCAACAAGTGCGTGCGATACGCACACAGACGCATTAATTCGCGAAGGTCTTTCAAAAACAAAACCAGAAGTTACAAAATTCATCATTGCTCAACGCGTCCTTTCAATTAAAGACTGCGACACCATCATTGTTTTAGAAGCTGGTGGAAAGATTGTCGATAAAGGAAACAACGATGAACTCATGCAACGTTGCAATGTCTACAAAGAGCTTTATGAATCTCAATTAGGCGGAGGTGATTTCGATGTCCATGAATAAAAAAGTAAATAAACAAGAGACTAATGGTGCGATGAAACGCCTTATGGGTATGGTCTTCAAATACTACCCAGGTTATTTCGCCATTGTTATTATCTCAACGATTATCGTTTCCTTCACTTCGGTTGCTAACTCCTACTTTGTCGGAACGATCCTCATTGATAAATTCATTCAACCTGCTCTTGAAATATTCGGGGCAAATAATATCGTTGGAACAACTGGATCGGCGTGGGATATCCTTACTAAAGATATAACCGTTCTTGGTATGAATTTCTCCACCGTTATCATAGTTATGATTTGCATCTTTGCCTTAGGTGTTGTCGCATCATATTGCTATAACTTCTTCATGGCATATATTGCTCAAGGACTACAAAAGAAGATCCGTGATCAAATGTTCGAACACATGCAAGATCTTCCTGTTTCTTTCTTTGATCAACATAAGAATGGCGACATTATGTCTATCTACACCAACGACGTTGACTCATTAAGAGAAATGCTTGCTCGTGCCATTCCAATGGTAGTTTCTAGTGCCGTTTCAATGATCGCATGCTTTGTTATCATGCTTATAACCGACTTATATTTGATGGGAATCGTAATTATATTTGCAATAATTATGGGCTTCTTAACCAAATATTTTGCGAAAAACTCTGGCAAGCACTTCATTCAACAACAAATCCAATTAGGTAAAACAAATGGTTATGTTGAAGAAATGATTTCCGGCCAAAAAGTCGTTAAAGTCTTCAACTATGAACAAAGAAACATTGAAGGATTTAGAAAAGTTAACGATGCCCTCTATAATGAAGCTGTTAAAGCTAACCGTTATGCTAATACCTTAATGCCTACCGTTAACCAATTAGGCAACTTGCAATATGCAATTATTGCTTTAGTTGGTGGCATCTTAGTTCTTAATAATGTCAATGGCGTTGCTCTTAGTAGCAATTTCGTCCATACGTATACTATCGGTATCATCATTTCCTTCTTACTTTATTCTAAGAGCTTCGTTCAACCAATCGGCCAAATGGCTCAACAATTAAATACTGTTACAATGGCTTTAGCCGGTGCTAGCAGAATATTTGCTCTCATTGATGAACCAGCCGAAATCGATGAAGGATATGTTGAACTCGTTAACGCAAAAGAAGATGAGAATGGTGAACCTGTTGAAGTTGCTGAAAGAACTGGCAAATGGGCTTGGAAACATCCTCATACTGATGGTTCTCCAACAACCTATACTTGGTTGAAAGGCAAGATTAACGTTAATGATGTTGACTTTGGCTATACCAAAGACAAGATTATTCTCCATAACATTAAAATTTATGCTGAACCTGGTCAAAAGATTGCCTTTGTTGGACCAACAGGCGCAGGTAAAACAACTATCACAAACCTTTTGAATCGTTTCTACGATATTGCTGATGGAAAGATTCGTTATGATGACATCAACATCAACAAGATTAAGAAATCTGATTTACGTAGATCCTTAGGCATGGTTTTCCAAGATACCAAATTATTCACTGGCACAGTCATGGAAAACATCCGTTATGGTAAATTAGATGCGACTGATGAAGAAGTATACGCTGCCGCTAAATTAGCAAATGCCGATACCTTTATCAATCAATTGCCTGAAGGATACAACACTGTTCTTAAGAATGGTGGAGCATCGCTCTCTCAAGGGCAAAGACAGCTTCTTGCAATTGCTCGTGCTGCCATAGCAAACCCTCCAGTCCTCATTCTTGATGAGGCAACCTCCTCCATTGACTCACGTACTGAGGCAATGGTCACAAAAGGAATGGATGCCATTATGCAAGGAAGAACGGTCTTCGTTATCGCACATAGACTTTCAACAATTAAGAACTCTGACGTAATTATGGTTCTTGATCATGGCAACATCATCGAACGTGGCTCCCATGATGCCTTGCTTGAACAGAAAGGCAAATACTATCAACTCTATACTGGAAATTCCATCAAAGAGGAATAGTAAAGAAACTAAAAATCGAGATATCTCCTATGAGGTATCTCTTTTTATATTTTTAAAAATACCCTATAAAACCCCTTTGAATTATATATACAAATGGCTCATCCCCAAAAGATAAGGTGAAGGGATTTGAATGTTTTATTTTATTTTCATACTCGTTCATACTTTTTAAATCCTTTCATACCCGTTCATACTTTTTTCAAGCATCTTTTACCTTTTATATCATTAATAAGGTGCAAATCCCATCTTTTAGCGATAAACTTATTAAGCAATTTCTTAGAAAGAGAAAGGATTTTTAGTATGGAAGAAAAATTAACTGATCAAGAATTAGCTAGACGCGCTAAACTTCCAAAGTATAAAGAATTAGGCGTTGACCCATTCGGCCAAAGATATGAATGGAAAAACCAAATTCGCGATATTAGAAAAGATTACGGTGAAGTAGAAGCGGAAGAACTTTCAGCAAAGGAAGTTAATGTCGATATAGCTGGACGTATTATGGCTATCCGCGATATGGGAAAGGCAGCCTTCTTTAATGTCAAAGATGAATTTGGCACCATCCAAGTTTGGATTGGCAAAAACGTTGTTGGAGAAGAAAACTACGCTATCTTCAAATTAGAGGATGTTGGCGATGTTTGTGGTGTTCAAGGAACATTGATGAAATCACGCACTGGCGAATTAACAATCCGCTGCAGCAAATTTACCCACCTCTCCAAATGCCTTAAACCATTAGCAGAAAAATATCATGGCTTAACGGATTTAGAAGAACGTTGCCGTCGTCGTTATTTAGATTTAATCATGAACGACACAAGCAGAAGAACTGCTATTCTTCGTCCAGCAATCGTTAAAGGCATTCGTGATTATTGCGATCAATTAGGCTTCACTGAAGTCGAGACTCCAGTCTTATCTCCTATTGCTGGTGGTGCAAGTGCAAGACCATTCATCACCCATCATAATGCATTAGACAAAGATTTCTATCTTCGTATCGCTACTGAGTTAAATCTTAAGAAATGTATGATTGGCGGTATTGATCGTGTCTATGAAATCGGTCGTATATTCCGTAATGAAGGAATGGATAATCGCCACAACCCTGAATTTACCACAATCGAACTTTACCAAGCCTATGGCGATCTTAGAGATATGATGACTTGGGTTGAAGGAATGATGCATTATGTTGCTGATAAGGTTGTTGGAAAAGAAGAATTTGACTGGAATGGCAACGTCATCAATCTTGCAAATCCTTTCAAAGTCATCACCATGGCCGAAGCAATCAAAGAAAAAACTGGCGTTGATTTCACAGAAGATATTCCTTTTGAAAAAGCTGTCGCTCTTGCAAAAGAACATAAGGTTCCACTTGAACAATCCTGGAACAGCACTGGTTATATCATGCAAGCATTCTTTGATGAATTCGTTGAGCCTACATTAATTCAACCAACATTCATTACCACCTATCCAATCGAAGTTTCACCATTGACCAAAAAGACTTCCGATCCAAGATTTGTTGATCGTTTCGAACTCTTCATTGGCGGATTCGAATTCGGCAACGCTTATTCTGAATTGAATAACCCATTCGATCAAATGGAACGTTTCCAAGCCCAAATGGCAGCTAGAGATAGAGGAGACGATGAAGCTAATCTCATCGACTATTCCTTCCTTGAAGCTATGGAATATGGCATGCAACCAGCAGGCGGAATTGGTGTTGGAATCGATCGTCTTTGCATGTTACTTACAGAACAACCAACAATCCGTGAAGTTCTTCTCTTCCCAACCATGAAGGACGAAAAATAAAAAAACAATTAACAATTAATTTTTAGAGCGTTATGAAAAAAATAACGCTTTTTTTTGTCCTTTTACTCAAAAACCCGTCTTTATATAGGTGAAAGGTGGAAAATAAAATGTAGGCAACAAAAAATAAACCATAATGTCAAAATAAGGCATACGTGTATTGATTTTCTCAACAAAAGTGATGTGAAAATCATTTATGAAAATAAAGCAAAATAAAAGTCATTGTAATCTTGTTTGATAACTCCCCATTTTGCGTGTATAATTCTTAGGCTTTCCTTATGAAGGAAGGAAACATTCTCTTATGGTCGTACTCGATACGATCCATTAGACCAAATTAGGAGGTGCTATCATGAAAAAATACGAGATCATGTACATCTTAAATAGCGTTCTCGAAGAACAAGCTAGAAAAGATGAAATCGCCAAAATTCAAGGAATTCTCGAAGCAAATGGCTGCAAAGTCACTGCAACTCAAGAATTAGGCATGAAAGATTTCGCTACGCCAATCAAAAAGCAACTCAAAGGCTTCTATGTCGTTCTCAAAGTTAACGGCGAAATCGAAGGCCTCAATGAGTTCTCACGCCAAGCGAAACTTGATCAAAACGTTCTCCGTTTCTTGATTACTGTTGACCAAGACTAATCGTTAAAACGAAAAACATTGGAGGATCGTAAAATTATGTTAAATCGTGTCATTTTAATTGGCCGTCTTACCCGTGATGCAGAATTACGTAAGACTGCTTCAGGTCTCTCTGTTGCTTCCTTCACAGTAGCAGTAGATGACAAACGCAAAAACCCAGATGGAACAAGCAATACATTATTCATGAATTGCACTTTGTTCCGTGATGCTGCAGATACCTTTGTGAAATATACCCATAAAGGCTCATTGGTCTCAATTGAAGGAAGACTTCAACAAAGAAAATATACCAACAAAGCAGGTGTTCAAGTTACAACAATCGAAACGCTTGTTGATGGGTTCGATTTCTTAGAGAGCAAGAATTCTGCTACTGCTACAGAAAACAATTCTCAGCCAGCCGGATTCAACCAAACAACACCAGCATCCGATAGCGGAAATTTAGATGCCATCGATATCGTAGAAGACGATCTACCATTCTAATAGAAAGGAAATTTTATGGCTTTTAAGAAAATTAGATCCAGACGTAAAGTTTGCTATTTCACAAAGAATCATATCACTCATATTGATTATAAAAACGTTGAACTTCTTCAAAGATTCATCACACCTGATGGAAAAATCATGCCAAGAAGCAGCACTGGTACAAGCGCTAAATATCAACGTCAATTAGCAAAAGCAATCAAAAACGCACGTTTCATGGGTTTACTCCCAGAAGTTGGCGCTAACTAAGCTTAATTAACGTCTTAGATGACCCCACGCATGTGGGGTTTTTTCTTTTCTTGCTTTTTAGTCTTTTAACCCATAAGGGGTTAAATTATAATAATCGTATGAATAAATTAATTAAAAAGTTTAGAACCATAACTGTTATCATAGCCTTAGTCGAATTAATCCTCTTCGGATTATTCACCTTTTTCTGGTTCTATGATACGTTTGATATAAAAGATGTCGCTCATATCGAAGAATATTTATTCGTTGGCTTTATCGTTATTTTGGTTTTCGATATCTTATTTGCCTGGTTTGCCTTAGCGAGCTTAGGAAAGAAAAGACAGCTTAACGATATTGAAGCAGCAACTCTTTTAGGAAACGATATTCAATCCGCTTATAACTTAAACGAAATCGGATTGATCATTATCGACACCGATAATGTTGTTATATGGACTAATTCTTTGTTTCATGAAAGAGGCATTGATTTAGTGGATACTAAACTTTTTGAAAGCTATCCATCGTTGCAAGAATTAGAAAAGAATAAATCCGATAAGGCAATTCATCTAGAAACTAAAGGAAAATCGTATGAAGTTCGTTATTTAAGTGAACCACGTATGTTTGTTTTTAAGGATGTCACTGATTTTGATTCCCTTACCCATTATTCAAAACAACAAGCAATTGCCTTAGGCGTTATTATCATCGATAACTTCAATGACGTTGCTTCAGATACCGATGCTGTTGCTGATGCTATTATGAACGTTAAAGCAACAATTCGTGAATATTTTAGAAGTTACAAAGTCTTATTAACTCAAGTAAAGCAAGATAGATATTTTGCCGTATGTAATTTTGAAGCCCTTGATCTAATGGAGAAAGATGGGTTTTCCGTTCTTGATAAAGTTCGTGCCGTTCAAGATAAAGAAGACACCCCATTAACTCTTTCTATCGGTTTCTCCCATGATTCAGAATTCGTATCTAAGTTATATGAAATGGCTGAAGGTGCTATCGACACTGCTCTTGCTCGTGGTGGTGACCAAGTAGTTGTTGCCCAATATGGACAAGATTTACGTTTCTTTGGCGGCAAATCCGTTGCTGTTGAAAATACATCTAAGGTAAACGTCCGTTCGCATATTGGAAGCTTACGTAGAATCATCAAAGATTCCAAGATGATTTATATCATGGGTCATAATGACATGGATATGGACGCCTTAGGAAGTTGCTTAGGCGTTATGGCCATATGCGAATCCTGCAAAAAGCCCGCTAAGATCGTCTATGCTCCAAAACGCACAGAAAAGAAAGCGCGTTTGGCTTTCACAAATTCTTTCTCTAAAGACACCATTGATCGTTTAACAATCACCCCTGAACAAGCAGCAGCTCAATTTACTCCATCAACATTAGTAATTGTCGTCGATGTTTCCGTTCCAAGAAACGTCATGGCACCTAAATTACTTGATTTAGCGACAAAGGTAGCTGTTATCGATCACCATAGAAGAGGCGAGTCATATATCGAAAAACCATCATTTGCCTTTATTGAGCCATCAGCTTCAAGCGCTTCAGAGTTGATTGCCGAAATGATTTTCTATGCTCAAGCAAACCCAAGAATGGAATTAAAGCCAGCATACGCAACAATAATGCTTTCTGGCATTTTCATGGATTCTCAATACTTTAAGAGCAAATCCGTTGGACAAAATACTTTTGAAGCGGCAGAGATTTTGAAAAAATATGGTGCAGATAACACTGTTGCAGATGAATTCCTTAAAGACGATTATGAGGAATACGCTCTAACTAACAAGATTCTTTCGACAATGAAAACACCATCTTATGGAGTTCTATATTGTGTATCCGATGATAAAGACATTGTTGAAAGAAGTGCTTTAGCAAAAGTATGTAACGCTCTTTTATCTCTAAAAGACGTACACGCATCCTTTGTAATCGGAAGAACGGCTGATAAAACTATCGGTATTTCAGCAAGGAGCGATGGCACGATATCAGTTCAATTACTTATGGAAGCTTTAGGTGGTGGAGGACACTTGCAAATGGCTGCAACATCCTTCCCTAACCCAAAAATCGCTGGAATAAAAACAGTAAGCGAGGCTGAAACAAAATTAATAGAATGTTTGAATACATATTTAGATTCATCTAAAGTTGCAGGAAATGGAGGAAATAACTTATGAAAATAATATTATTAGCAGACGTAAAAGGCGTTGGCAAAAAAGGCCAAACCGTTGAAGCAAAGGATGGCTTTGCGAAGAATTACCTAATTCCTCGTAAATTAGCTGTTATTTCTACTGATACAAATCAAAAAATCTTAGCGAAGAACAACGCTGAAGAAGATGCTAGACAATTAGCCTTAAAGAAAGAAGCGGAAGAATTAGCAAAACGCTTAGAACACTTAAACGTTGAATTTAAGGCAAAAGTTGGTTCTGATGGTAGAATGTTTGGCTCAATTTCCCCAAAACAAATCGAAGAAGGTTTGCAAAAACAATGGGGAATTACCATAGATAAACGCAAATTCGTTGATAAATATCCAGCTAACGCTCTTGGATACACACGTCTAAAAATCGAACTCTATAAAGGCAGTGCCGGTGAAGTTATTGGCACGGTTAACGTTCATATTTCCGAGGAAAAATAATGGCCAAAGGCACTAAAACTGTTTTAAAAACGACTTTGCCATCAAACGTTGAGGCTGAGTGCACGGTTCTTGGATCGATGCTTGTCTCCCCTCAAGCTTGCTCTGTCGGTATTTCATCTTTGACAACCGATTCTTTTTCCGACGTCGAGCCACGCAACAAAATCGTTTTTTCCGCTATGGAAAGTCTTAATGCCCGTGAAGAATTAATTGATGCCCAAACTGTTACCGATGAATTAATCAACACGAATAAGTTAGAAGCAGCAGGCAATACTGCTTATCTTCTTGAACTTATGGATAAAGTCATCAATCCAGATAATGTCGAGCATTACATAAAGTTGATTAAGGATAAGAAGGTCTTAAGAGAATACCTTCTTGCCTTACAAAAGATTCAAAAAGACTATGCCGAAGGTAAAGCGGATGATATTGGCACCTTTATTACGGCTTCTCAGCAAGATTTAAGTGCAATCGCTAATAGAAGATCAGTTGGTGAATTCCGCCCTGGTGGAGAAATCGCCCGTGAGGTAAAAGATCAAATCATCATTGAATCAAAACGTTCCGATCGTAATTTAACTGGCGTTGATACGGGGTATCGCGAATTAAACAAATACACGCATGGTTGGCAACCTGGCGATCTTATTATTCTTGCCGCTCGTCCATCTGTTGGAAAAACGGCATTCGCCCTTAATTTAGCTCTTAACGCTGCAGCATATAAAAAACAAACTGTTGCAATCTTTTCGGGCGAAATGTCTTCTTCCCTTATTATGAAACGTATGCTTTCGGCCCTTTCCCGCGTAAGCATTAACATGAATACTTTTATAGGCCAAAGGGAACTCGCCCAAATATCTTCAGCCGTTAACGAAGTTGAAGGTCTCAATCTCTATATCGATGATAGACCAAACCCAAAACTTGGCGATATCATTGCAAAATCCCTCAAACTAAAGAACACAAATCCTGATCTTTGTGCGATTTTCATCGACTACATTAACATTATTAAGACAGAAAAATCATTCGAGTCACGTTCTTTGGAAATCGCTGAAATTACCTCATCATTAAAAGAACTCGCCCGTGATTTAAAGGTTCCTGTAATTGCCCTAGCTCAGATTAACCGTAACGCGGATAATAACGAAAATGGCGTTCCATCGATGTCTAACTTAAAGGATTCAGGTTCTATTGAGCAAGACGCCGATATCATCATGCTTATGTATCGTAAGGATTATTTTGAAAACCAAGGCAAAAAGATGAGCAAACCTCAAAGCCAATATGAACAAAAGGTTGATGAGCAACAAGAAAGAGCCAAAGCTGGTCCAAATAAATACAATACGTCTATTACAACAATAAGCGTTACTAAGAACCGTAACGGTCAAACTGGTAGATTCAATCTCGTCTTCTCTAAATCTATTCAGAGATTTGATAATTTCTCCGAAGAAGCTGAAGCAGAAGAAAGAAGACTTAACGGAGAAGATGAAGAATAATGATCTCTTACGTTATTGCATCTTCCTCCTCAAAAGGAAATGCCGCTTTCATATATTCTGAAACAACCCTCATCCAAATTGATATGGGAGTTAGCTTAAAACAGCTTAATGACGCCATTAGGCAAACTCCTTTCTCTTTAGGCGATATTCAATGTCTTCTTATAACACACGAGCATTCTGACCACGTTAAGGGCCTCTCCTTAAAAGGATATAAGCAATTGAACATTCCTACATACGCCGGAAAAAAGACATTAAAGAAACCAACCAAGGAAATCAAAGAAGAAGATTCCTTTGAAATTGGTGATTTTACGATTATTCCGGTTAGGACTTCTCATGATGCAGAGCATCCTTTAGGCTACGTTTTAATAAACGGCAAGGACAAATTGGTTTATATGACGGATACTGGTTATATCCCAGAAGAAAGTTTACCTTATCTAGAAAACGCTAAATATTACATCATTGAATCCAATCATGACGTGGATATGTTAATGAATTCAAAACGTCCAATGGATTTGAAAAAACGCATTATCTCTGAACATGGTCATCTATCGAATTTCGATTCTGCTAATTATATCTCTTCCTTAGTTGGCGATAAGAGCAAGGAAATAACTCTTGCCCACCTTTCTGAAGAATGCAACACCCCAGAAATCGCCATTTCAACCTGGGAGAGCGTCTTTAAAGAAAAAAACTTAGATGTCCATACCTATAATCTTAGATGTGCTCCAGCAACGACATATATATCTGGAGGCGATAGAAATGAAAATTAGAATTTTCGTTATCGGTAAACTTAAAGAAGCATATTGGAAAGCAGCCGAGCAAGAATACCTAAAAAGGCTTGCCCCATATGCGAAAATCGAAATTATTGAATGTCAGGATTTAGCTTCAAAAGAAACCGCGTCAAAGAAAGAAGAAGATGAAGTAAAAGCAAAAGAAGGAAGAGAAGTTCTTTCTAAATTGAAACCGAATGATTATCTAGTCTTGTTAGATTTAAACAAAGACGAACCGTCATCTACCGAATTAGCGAATAAGCTAAACAAGTGGATGGAATTATCTGGCGCTTCCCTTTCTTTTGTCATTGGAGGATCCTTAGGATTATCAGATGAATTGAGAAAAAGAGGTAACGCCTCCCTTACTTTATCAAAACTTACCTTCACTCACCAAATGACAAGAGTCATTCTCCTTGAAGCAATTTACCGCTCATTTAAAATATTAAACAATGAGCCGTATCATAAATGAGGTGCCTATATGAAATATCCAGAATTTGATCAATTTGAAGAAATCAGCGATCCAACAAATCCATACTGCAACTGCTATAAAACAAAAGAAGGCCATATCTTTTACGTAGAGCCTGGCTTTTATTCTGGCATGCAAGGATTTAAGGAAAGAAGAGAAGAACGCTACCAAGACCTTCTAAACGCCATATATAAGGTGATAGAAGATAATGAGAAGGTTATCTTCACTTGGTCATATGAATCTCCTTTTATGGAAAAGGATGGATTCATTTATCGCGAAATATCTGATATCTCTGATCCACTAAAGATTTACGTTGAAGATAAAAACCGTGGCTGTGATTACGGAGACTAATAAACATTAAAAGAAAAACCGAGGCGAACCTCGGTTTTTTAGATGCAATCTTTTAGGCGGCTGGTCTAAGGCTTCTCATAGACATCCATGTTGTTCTAAGGATGTATAACATTGGGAAGAGGAACATGACCATTTGAGAGAACATTGGAATGAAGGCAATCATTGATAAGATAGCTGGAGACATTGCTGCATAATAGGCAATCTTTTGGCATTCCCAGAAAGTATACATTCTGAATGGATTGTTTTTGCCTCTTGTCATAATGAAGACAAGCAATCCCATTAAGAAGATGATACCAACGGCAATTGCAAGCATGATTCCGGAATACGTCCAAGCTAGAGAGACACGTGTAGAAGAATATCCTTCATTAAGGAAGGCTCCCCATGCATCTTTAACGGTTTTGCCATCTTCGACTTTAACAATATCGTGGAAATCTTTTCCTTCAAATGTTGAAGAATCAAATTTGGCGTAGGTTTGGCCGGCGATTTTTGAAGAACCGCTAACGCCCTTAGCCATATAAAGCGATGTCTTGCCAAAGACAATGATGTTTGTTTGGAAAGTACTAATGGTAGATGTTGCATCAGCTGAAGTAACAATATCTAATTGATAGTTAGGGTCATTGATGTAGTTAGCGATCTTTGTATTAGCGTATTTAGTTGGATCTTCATCTCCGCAGAAATAAACCGCTAAAGAGCAATACCATTTATCTTTTGTTGTAACAACACTTGTCTTATCTTCGCTTGTAGTAGAAGTAATCGTTACCGGTACCTTATAGAAATATCCCCAGAAGTTAAGAGCGCTAGCGTTATCTTTTAATGGAGTTTCAGCCATTGAAGAGACACATGCTTCTTTCCAAGCGGCTTCATCAACGCTTAATTCACCTGCTGATATTTTCATTGAAACGGAAGAAGTTTGATCAGCAAATGCAGTGAGTGCATTTTCATAATCATATGTGTATCCGCTTGTGAAGAAGCTTGAAGCTTGTATTGTCATTCTACCAACAAATGTAGGTATAACGGCGATAACGGCTGCAAGTATCGCAATAATCACAGGGGCATACCATTTATGCTCCCTTCCTTGGATACAAGCGTCATTTGAGAACAACGTTTTTAAGAAGAAGATCACCTTCTTCAAGAATTTATTTTCTTTCTTTTGTTTGATTGGTTTTGCTTTTGCCATAATACATCCTTTAAATTAGCATTGAAACTTTACAACAAATTGAGCGATTATACAAACTATATTGTCTCTAAGAGACAAGAAAAAAGAAGTTCATTTTTTCGTAAATGGTTCCATTTTCAACGTTTTTGGTCTATACTCTTAGGGCTTGTAATAAAGCAACAAGCATAGATGGGGTCGTTCTGGTTTTGACGGGGGACCGATCTTGCCTGGACTGCAGTAGCGTGATGAGCTTAAACATCAAAACACAATAACTGACAACAGTTATATCTATGCGAACCGCGCTAACCGCGTTTCGTATGCTGCCGCTTAATCAGTAACCTACGGGTTTCCTAGCAAAGTCTAGGAGGAGCACATCCTCTGTTAGTTTCGCGTCTTACTAACAATCAGGGTGCTAAATAAGACGATAAGCGCCAAACCTTGGCTGGGGAGAGGCGACGAAAATCTTAACAGCCTCGCCAATTAGATTCTGATCTTATCATACTAGTTGGTTAAATATCGATGAGGTCTAAACTGTAGACGTCCTTGTGGGAGATTCTTCGGACAGGGGTTCAAATCCCCTCGACTCCACCAGCAAACTTTAATGAAACGAACATCAAGCACGTAGTATGCATTTATGTGCCTGGTTGTTATGTTATAAGGACATAAACGAATAATGCCCGTAATAGAAAGAAGAACAAATAGTGGTGAAAACCACTTTTTTAAATTTGATACTGAAAACGATCGGTGCTGTTCCCTTTGCCATTTCATCATGAAATTGAAATGGTATTTCAATCAAACTAAGCTAAATCGAAAGCTATAACTAACATATAAGACGAGCCTGAAAGAACCAGTTTTTGCATTATATATCATATATATTTTGAAAAACGTATAAACGATGATAATATATTTAGTTAGTAAGACCTAACTATATAAATAAAGGACGTCTAAAAATGAAATATCACATAGAGAAAAATACAGTGCAAGAAACGTTGGTTATACCACTTTACGGAAGGAAACAATGTAATAAGCTATATTCACATATTTACAAAGATGAAATCGCAGAGAAAATCATTGATGAATTGGACTATGATTTTTCTTTATTAGAGAAACAAGACAAGAAAATCATGTATAAATTCGGTTTTTTAGAAGTGGCATGTAGACAAAATGATTTATATATCGAAATAACGGACTACTTAAAAGAGCATCCAAATGCAGCAGTAGTAAATTTAGGCTGCGGATTAGATTGTCTAGCGGAAAAATGCGACAATGGCACTTGTAAAATCTATAACTTAGATTTCGAAGACGTAATTAAAGTAAGAAATGAACTATTGCCTTGCAAGGATAGGGAAAGAAACATTTCTTGCGACTTAAATAATTATGAATGGTTTAAAGAGATAGACGCTAAAGACGGTGCGGTGTTTTTTGCATCAGGGGTATTCTATTATTTCTTAAAAGATCAAGTGAAAGAACTACTCATTAATATGTCGAAAGCTTTCCCTGGAGGAAAAATCGTATTTGACTCAGCGAATAAAAAAGCCACCAATTTGATTCGTAAAACGTGGTTGAAAGTTACAAAAATAAAAGACGTAGATGCTTATTTTTATGTTGATGACGTTAAAAAGGATCTTTGTTTTCAGGATGATAATTTAATAGTGTCAAGCAAAGGATATATGCTTGGTTATAACGATTTAAAAGACAAATCGATATGTAAATTATATAGGTTTATGGCAAAATTCGGCGATAAGCATATGGGCATGAAAATCATAAGAGTCGATTTTAAAAAGTGACATTCTTTCAAATAAGGAGAAGACATTATATTGTTTTTGGCATCAATGGGTTAGCCCACTAAAAGTTCGTCTCCGTTAGCTCCACCTGGCGGTAACAAATGGAATGCTAGTCACATAATCGGAATATATTATGTACCTGGCCACTTCGTTGTAAGGGCACAAATGGATGTAGCCCGTAACAGAAAGAAGAAGTAGCAGTAGAATTACCGATATTTTTTGTTTGTCAATTATCTTACTAGATTGCGATGTTGCCTTTAAGCGTTGATATAACATTAAAAAGTAATTTAACGATGCCGATTTCGCAAAAAATATAAAAACGGCATCGTTACTCATCGAAAATTTGGAATGCTTGATATAATAGTGGTGGACGCCAAGGATGGAAAAAGATATCTATGAATTTGTTGGAAAGGAGCAATAAATCAAATTTAAGTTCTTTGTTGCATGGATAATCACGCCATTTCCTTCATGCGATATAATCATAAACGTTGGTAGATAAAACATATTGGGTAGACAATGATTTCATTGTTCCAAAAGGAAGCTATGGACTCGTTTGTGAAACCTATAAGGACGGCACTGTGCTTATTGAGACGATAAAAGAAACTGGTTTGCCCTTTGGATTGGTTGAATACAAAAAAGGCGAATACGAAAAAGTAGATAAGGAAAGTTTGAAAATAGATTCTTAAATCATAAGGGAAACGCTCTTTTTATCTATCAACATTAAAAATATACGCTTTTAGGTGGACTAAGAGCGTTTTTTCATTCTGAAATATGTCAAACATTGCCCGGCGAATTGAGCCCAGTTTTAACTTTTAATTTATAGGCCATTTAACTATTTATGCCATATGAATATGACTATGAACGCATAAAAATTATTGATGTGGTGAAGTGGTTAATCAATAGATAACATGTCATAAAAACGTTAAAATAAATCGTTCATTTAGAAGACGTTATCGTATTTCTTAAATGTGAATAAGGAATAAACTTTATGACAACGATAGATCAAACTTTCATCCGTTTAAAACAATCATCATTTCATTCAAAGTTTTATTTAACGGAAAAAGACAAGAAATATATCCAAGATAAAGGCTTAGATACGATTGAAAAACATGCAAGAGATTTCATCCGCACTAGGTTAGCTCCTGCAAATATTCCAAATGACGGAAAGCAAACGCCGATGCGTGGACACCCAGTATTTGTTGCCCAACATGCCTGTGCTTGCTGTTGCCGTGGTTGCTTAAATAAATGGTACCACGTTCCTTTAGGACGTGAACTCACTGAAAATGAGCAAGAACGCATAGTGAAATTGCTTATGGCATGGATCAAAAGTCAGCTTGAGATAAATACAAAACAAGAGAATGATAAATAATTACCGCATTATTCTTCACTGTCTATACATATCATTATTGGAAAGCTGTATTGATTCGGCAAACGACAAAAATAAATGTGCAATCGGCATAAAATTTTAAAAATAGCCGATGCGTGTATCAAAAATGAAAGAGTAAAGAGGCAATTCATTAAGAAAAAGTTAGTAAAATCTCCAGTTGAACTGGAAAAAATACTAAAATCATTCAAAAAAACAATGGGGCAAAAGACAATTTCTATTACTATAGGGACAATAACCAGAATGAAATAGACCTAATAATTCTAGATGGAGGAGTGTTGAATAGTGTTGCATTTTATTGAATGCAAGTCTGGCGTTAGTTTTAATAAATCTGATGTCTAAGGATTTTCTCAATTAAAAGGCTCTAATTATGAAATAGGAAATTCTTTTGTTATTTGTAATACCCAGACGATGTATAAAATCGATGAAAAGATATACGCCATTCCTATTAGTTCGATTTAATTTTGCTCTTTTCATTGAATTTTTAACTAGTTGGTATATAAATTTGAATGTTCTTTTGTTTAAACAAAAGCAGTCAAAAGAGGAATTTATATGAAAAAGACCATATTGTTTGTCACATTATTAACGCTTGTTGGAATGCTGTCTGGCTGTGCAAATGAAACTAGCTCCGAAAATGTTTCTTCCGAGGATTCATCTAGCTTTGATGTTTCTTCCGAAGACTCTAACCCTAGCATTTCTTCCCTAGATTTATGGACTGGCCAACAAAAAGTCTTATTGAAACGATATTGCGGATCAATTTTGCCATATCCAGAAAAATACGTTACTGGAGAAATCACTCTTAAAGAACAATATGAATCCTCCACGGGAAGAAAATATTTACTCATTCTTAATGAAGCAAATTCCTTCACTTTAAAGGAATATTACAACCAGTTAGAAGAATCTGGCTGGACAACAATATCTTCTTATAATGGCGATAAGGTTCAGACTCGTAGCAATACCGAATATGTTGAATTGACAAAAAATTCAGCAGATGGCGAAAAAGGCTACGAAATGATGTATTATTTTGCCTCCGATGCTACAAGTTCATATAACTGCATTCTTTGCTATAACTATTTTTCATCATCTAGTAGAAACGATACCACCTGGAGTGATGATGATCTAACTGTTATTGATTATGTTACAACTACAACCTTGCCATATATTGCTTTAGGAGAGGACTATACAATAACCAGCGTTACTGAAAATCAGCTATACATGTATGATTTCTACACCAAAGATCTAACCAAGGAATACGTTGATATATTGGTTAAAGATGGTTATAAATTGGATGATGAAACAAGCAAGGAATATAACGCGTATTATCTAAGCAAAACCTTTGATAACGGAATAAAGATTGAAATTTTGATGCAATATTTCAATGGTAACAATTTCTATGTTTATTTCACGCCAAACATCGTCGAATATAGTTCGTGGCCAAGTGAATTAGTTAAGCCAATCGAAGATAGAAGTAGCATCTCAATTCCTGAATTCAGCGTTAAAGAAGGTGGCAAATACAAAACATACAATAAGCATGGAGTTTATTACATCTATACGGATGACTATGATACGGAATTTGATTATTATGGTTATATCGATAAGACTAGAAGCGAGCTTTTCTGCTGGGAAGAGACATTGAGTTTTAGTGCTTATATCTTACGCGACGATGATGAAAATAATACGGGATTCGTCATATATTTTTCTGAAGCAACCCCAACAAGAACTTTCGTTTCATCTTGGCCAGAGGATAGTATTGCTAAAGGTATTGAAGATTCTTTAAATGTTACTGATGTAGATATTCCTAGCCTCGATTTGTCTTCATTCTCTTTACTCAAAGACCTGAAATATGAGACAAAAACCCAAAAAGACTACGATGCCTGTTACGCTTACTACCTCCAAGCGTTAACTGCAGCCTATGGTGGAACGTATTCAGATGAAGAAATCGCTAGCCTTGCAAAAGATTATGCTGATTCCCAAGTTTCAATTGGCGTTACTCTTTTCGCCTACGATTCTAAATGCGATACCCAAATAGATTATGTCACGCGTTATAAGGTTAATGAGGCCTACAAAGAAGCGTTATATAACGCTGGATGGTATAAAGACCCTGAAAGTTGGGGAAACATTTTCGAAGATCCAACAGGCCAAATAAAGGTAACAATCGTCAATACTCCATCAAGCGATATCAGCTTAACGAAGATATCAATCACTAAAGGCAGTGGAGAAGTCCACGAACCTACATTTAAATTTGCTAAAGATAGCTATGAAATGGGTCCAGAAGGTAAATTAACCTTATCCTTAGAAACCAATATGGTCCCATATGAAATAAGCTATTCTTCTAGTGACAGCGAAGGCGATATCAATGTTGATAGCAAAGGTGTGGTTACAACAAGTGCTAACGTTAAAGATGGAGATACTGCCACAATAACTGCTTCATATACCGATAAAGATGGAGTTAGCCATTCCACTTCATGTTTGATTAAAATCGTTGGCAAATGGACATATGCAAAATCGCTAGATGAAGTTCAAACGTTATTAGCAAACAAAGGATATTCCGATTTCACTAGAGAAGATTTGGTTAATGTTTCAAAGAAAGTCATTGGAGAAAAACTAACCGTTGATTTAGGCGATTCCATCACTAAAGAAGAAGCAAAATCAATGATAAAAGACGAACTCGTTCCAGGCGAATTCCATTCTTCTCTTTGGGAAAGGGTCTATGACGATTACGATGATGAAGAGGAAGAAGACTCATTAACATCAAATTTCCATAATGGGTTTGTTAAAATGGTTAAATCATCCTCCCCAAAAGGATCAGCAAATATCTTATATAGCAATTCAACTACGAGCGATCTTGAAAAACTTTATTGCTATTACCGTACGGATTACGCTTATTTCACTTTGAATTATTACGTTTATACGGCAGAAAACGGTCATATCATCTTATATGTTGAAGCGTGTTAATTAGCGTCTTAATAAAAAAAGAAGACATCTATTTGATGTCTCCGCTTTTCCAAAGATATATTCCGCCATTTAAGACTCCTGCAACACGGATTGAAATGTTACCTTTGACATATACAATCGCACCAGGCAATGAAGTAAGAGTGGTTGTTTCAAATCCTTCTTCGATTAATTTCTTTCGATAAGCATCCAAAAAGGAAGAATTTCCTGTCGGACTTCTAGAATATATTTCTAGTTCTAATATCGAATCGCTTACTAGCCATTGATCGTAGATATCTTCATCATAGATGTAAGGAACATTATCCGCTTCGGTAGAGAAATACTTTTGCAAATATTTATAGACGTTTTCATTTTCCTCTTTCCATGATTTAGGCTCAACCCATTCAGGAATGTTAGCGAGTTTTTCTTTCAAACCATCCTTTAATGAAACTTCATCATCATATTTGAATGCCAAAGTCTCTGATCCTGAAGAGAATAATCCATCGCTATAGTTATACGATGCAGAAATAATTACTTCCTTTTCGGGATCAATTGTTAACTTAAAGGTAGAAGGCAAGAAATCTTCTGAATTAGTTCCAAGAATCATTCCGTCTTTTACTGATTTAAGAACATATGAGTCAAACATATATTCATTTTCACCAGTTTTAATAAATAGGTTTGGAGAAAGAGAAAATCCAATTAACGATGATACGTCCCCCGTCTTTTCTTCTCCATTAGACTTCAAGTTGTCATTATTGAGAATGAATCTTTGATAATGATTATCACTTGTTTTTGTCCAACCATAGACTAAAGATTGATCACCAGCGCCAGTGTAATAAGCTTTCTCTTTAGTTAATGTTTCTAAATCATAAGTGGTGATAAATTTATTATTTGTTGTTCGATCATCTTGGGCGCTTACCTGGAATTTATGCGTCCCATCAAATTTCTTAAAAGCAGTCTCTAGAACTTTAACATCATCTTTGTTTTTATAAGGTTCGGGATTTGCTATCTTACGATCTTGGACCACCTTAGAAGTAATCGTTACGTCATAATAGAAGGTCGTTCCATCTTCATATTCATCGCTAAATCTTTGATAGGTGAAAATAACTTCATCAATTCGATCGTTGTTTAATTTGATATCGATATATTTGATTCCACTCGTTCCATTGAAATTACAAAGACTCTTAAAGAAAGAAGAATGGTTATAGCCATAATAACGATAGGTGTTTTCGCTTATTTTCCTAAATGCCTTGATTTCCTTTGACATGAAATCGGAACAGGACGGATAAGTTCCCTCCCACGTATTGTATTTAGAGAATTTCTCTTCAGAAAGCTCATTATTTCCATTTAAACCGATATATGAAGGAATTCCATCCTCGTTGTTTCTGACTAATGAGGTGAGCTTCCTTGAAGTGGAAACATCAATCGAAGTATGTTCGTATTGATTCATAGAACGATTGATTTCTTCTTTTGCTACTATTCCTCCATCTCCATTGACTATTTGAACGATAGATTCATTATCTAAAGAGATAACATCATTTTCATTTTGGAAGATTAATGGAGAAGCCTCTTTGGTTGTTAAGGGTGCTAAGTCCAATTCATAATTGTTCTTTAAATATTCATCGACAATTTTATTAGAGGAAGTACCTACATTTGTAAAGAAGCCGTGCGTTCCTTCAACATCAACGATTTGGTATTTGCTATTGAAAGCTTGCAAAACAAATTCGATATTGTTTGTCTTATCGAAAGATAGTTTTGCTCTGTAAAAATAATCTTCGCTTGCTTCTTTAGCGTATCCCATCATTGATGCGAGGACTTTTATAACGGATTTATTTGTTGTTAAAAGATAACCATCTTTCAATTTGAAGTCGCTTTCTTTTAAAGATGGCGCATCTAAATCTAGCATGTAATTAAAAGATGTGAGAGACGTGTATGGTTTTTGGCCAGTTAAAACGTCTCCACTCATTAATGGCGATAGAAGTTGGAGTTCTTCATTAACAATACTGAATTGATATACGAGTTCTTCTGAATTCGTGTATTCTTTATCAAAACTCTTTAATTTCAAAAAGCCAGCTGAATAATACGGATAATAAATATATTTCTCCGTATAGTAAATTTCATTTGTTGGCTTATTGAAAATATTTTTTTGATAGATGGTGAAATTATTACTTGTTGAAATCTTTCCTAGCGATTCAATCATATTGGCTGCATTAAGCTCTAATGGCAAAACTTCCTCTTTGTTAGAAGAAGAGGAAGTTTGACTAGAGGATACCTCAGATGAAATATCATCGGAACTAGATGAAATCTCGTTAGAGTTTGAATTTGAATCTAGCGATGGTTTCACCTCAGTTCCACAAGATGAAAGAATTAAGCTAAGAAACATCAGGGATATTTTGCTTTTTCTCATTTTTAAAAATTATTGAGCGGATTGGATGAGGAAGTAAATTCCATCATTATCGGTGACTACTTCCCTCAATTCGTTGTGAACCACTGTGGCCTCATAATCATTGCCTTCTTCGCCAATTTCATTTGCTTCAGCAACAGTAATAATTTCAACTGTGATTACGATATCGAAATCTGTTTCGATTTTCCAAACATTATCGGAATAGAAAACCAAGAAATAGTCCAAATAGAAATCGCTTATCTCATCGGACGTTGCATATGTAAGGCCAGCAGCCTCAAGTTTTTCGTTATAAGATGCGATTAAGCCTTTGTTGTAATTATCGTCTGTTCCAGTTTTGCAAACCAATCCTAATCCATATCCATGGTCATAGTTATATACGTCATCATAATACCAATCGCATTCTTCTTCGGTTTCGAAAACTGGAAGATAGTCTTCTGGAGAGTGAGCTGTGCCGGATGGATCAACTACCTCAAAGAATGTTTTGATAGCATGGGCTGCATTTTCTGAGATGTTTGCCCATGATGCTCCAGTGTCATCGGATGAAGAAGAACTGGAAGGTTCTTCAGAACTAGAAGATGATGATTCTTCGGACGAAGAGGATGCCTCCTCTGAAGATGATGAAGTTTCCTCTGAAGATGATGAGGATTCTTCTGAGCTTGAGACTTCTGTAGTGGAAGAGGAAGATTCAGATGATGCTTCGCTTGTTCCGCTTGAAGATGATTTTGTCGCTTCGCTTGATGAGGCGGTTGCTTCAGACGAGACATCAGCTGAAGATGAATTCGTTGGCGTTCCGCAAGAAGCGAGTAAGGCACTTGCAAGTACGAGTGCAATTAAGTTTTTTTGTTTCATAGAGTTTTCTCCTAAAAATACTCTAAAACACTACAAAGTTTTCATATAAAGTCAATGATTATTTTGGCTATTCACCTTTAATTTATCTAAGGAGAAATATTTCTTAATTTTTCTATTGATATCATTATTTAAATAGAATTAGTATTTATAACTAGGTGGAACTTTTTACAATCATGACTGGATTTTTCAAAGAAAAATATGATGTGATCATCATTGGATCAGCATTAGCTGGAATGGCTTGTGCATTAAGACTAAAGAAGCTTGGCGTTAAAGATATTTTGATTCTTGAACAGCATAACCTTCCAGGAGGGGTTGCTACATCTTTTGTCCGTGATGGCGTTGAATATGAAGCGTCTCTTCATGAAATGATGTCAATTGGCGAAGAAAGACAACTAAGCTCTGGCGCTTTTTTTAAGGAATTTGGCATTGATATTGATTGGTTAAGAGTGCCTGAAGCATATCGTTACGTTGATCAAGATACCGATGTGGTTATTCACGCTGGAAGTAATGGCGATTTTGAGATTCCCTCAAAAGAAATAGCTGATGCGTGTGGTGATAAAGACGGCTCAATATATAAAAATGTCCTTTCATTCTTGAAGACGTGTTATAAGGTTCATGAAGCATCGGAATACGTTAGTTTGCATAAATGCAGCAAGCTTAAAATGATTTTTAAGTTCCCTGATTTAGTTAAAACCGCTGGCTATTCAACAAAAGAGGTAATGGACGCTTTCCATCTTCCTCCTAAAGCGCAAGATCTTCTTTCAGCATATTGGATATATGTTGGAAATAAGATAGACGATCTTCCTTTTAATGTTTTTGGCTATTTGCTTGCTGACTATTTAGGCTTCGGTTCTTATATTCCAAAAGAAACATCTCATGAGATGTCTTTGAAAATGGCTGAAAAATGTCAAGAAGAAGGAATTCATATCGAATTCTCGCAAAAAGTCGAAAAGATTCTTGTGAATAAAGGGAAAGCATATGCGATTAGAACAAAAAATGGCGAAGAAATAAAAGCCGATGCCATTGTTTGTGGGGCATATCCAAATATTGCTTATTCAAAGATGGTTGAACCACAAAGCGAAGTGCCTTTCCGCGCTAAGAAATACGTTAATTCTAGAGAAGCCTCGCTTACTTGTTTCTCTATTGCTCTCTTATTAGACACAACTCCTGATAAATTAAATCTAAATTGCTATTCAACATTTTATGCTCGCAATGGTCTAAAAGATTTTAATAAGGTTTGGGATAATCATAAGGAGTTAGAATGTTTTGATTATTTAACTTCAGTATGCACTAATTTTGCTAATCCATCTGCAGTTCCTGAAGGAAAAACGATGTATACGATTGTCGCTCTCCCTCGCCCTGAAGCTTGGCAAGGAATTAATAAAGATAATTACGAAGAAACAAAAAATAGACTTGCAAAGGAAATCATCGATATCGATTCAAAAAGACTTGGCGTTAATTTAATGGAACATGTTGAGCGTTGCGTTATCGAGACTCCAGTCACGATTTCTCATTACGTTGGTGCTTATCAAGGAAGCATCTATGGTTATAAGCATTCCATGCACGATTCCGTCGTAGCAAGAATATTCATGGAAAAAGATGAAAATTACATTCCTGGTCTTTTCTTTACTGGCGCCCATCAATTAATGGGAGATGGAATGGCTCCTTGCATTGGCAATGGCCAGCATACGGCAAATTTAGTTTTTAAGTATCTTAAGAAAGCGAGGAAAAGAAAATGAAAATCAAATCGTTTTTTAAGGACCTCATGGGTGCTTTCGATGTAAAAAGCAGAAGAGAGAATAGAATTAAAGAAACTTCCTCAAAAGATAAATTTGCCGATCCAATATCCGCAACAGCGAAGGCGTTGCATCCAGGGATGATTGAATTAAGCATTATTTCAATCAAAGATGTACGCGGAGATGGGAAGACAATCCGTTTTGCTTCTAAGGATTCTTCTCTCCCTCTTTTTCAAGCAGGCCAATATCTAACATTGCATACTAAAATAGGGACAAGCGAAGTAAGTAGACCTTATTCGATATCTTCCGCACCATATGAAACGGAAATAGATAACCCATATATCGAAATAAGCGTTAAAAGAAACAAAGACGGTTTCTTTTCCTCTTATTTATTAGATAATGTAAAAGTTGGCGATACCTTCATTTCCGAAATAGGCTTAGGGGAATTTCATTTTAATTCCTTACTTGATAGCAAGAATGTTGTAGCTATTGCCGGTGGAAGTGGTATTACTCCTTTCCTTTCCTTAGCAAGAGAAATCAAGAACGGTAAATTAGATATCAACCTCACGATTCTTCATGGATCTGCCACATCTAAAGATATATTCCTCAAAGAAGAATTAGAAGAATGCCTTTGCGATAAAGTAAAAATAATAGACGTTCTTTCAAACGAAAATGATTATCAAGGCGAAAAAGGATTCATCACAAAAGATGTTATTAAAAAATATTCTTTAGACGATTCAACGTATTTCATATGTGGCCCTCAAGCTATGTATAAATTCATTTCTAAGGAATTATCATCTTTAAACATTCCAGCGAAAAGAATTCATTTCGAAGTCTTTGGAAGTCCTAAAGATCCTCGTGATTTTGAAGGATACGATATAAATAACTTTGATAAAACGTTTAGCTTAAAGGTAATCCGTGGGGAGCGTGTAGATGTTATTCCTGCTTCAGGGAAAGAAAACATTGCAACCGCCTTAGAAAGAGCGGGTTTAAAAATACATACTGGATGCCGCTCTGGAATATGTGGATTTTGCCGTGTTAAGGTTCTTGAAGGAAAATATTTCGTTCCTTCATTTAACGATCAAAGAAGAGCCACGGATAAAGAATTTAATTACGTCTATTCTTGCTATACATATCCTTGCTCAGATTTAACCATTAAAGTGTCAATCTAAACATACTTTTTATTCGTATATTTTTACATTTTGTGTATACTTACCTAGAGGTAAATATATTAATGAAAAAACAACTACTCTTCATAAGCCTTCTCTCTGCAGGATTCATTCTTTCTTCTTGTGGCGAAAAGCCGGCTGAGTCATCAAACAATGACAACACTGAAAACTCATCTTCAAAGGTTGAAGAAAAATCTTCAAGCAACGCTGAAGCATCATCTGAATCTTCATCTGCCGGAGAAACTTCAAGCTCAAAAGATGGCACGTCATCTACTGATGATGAAATCAAATATGCTACAGCATGGTCAGAAGATGATCTTGCTGATATGAGCACTTATATCAAAACTGGATATGTTCTTCCATTTGCTAAAGGCTTAACGACCGATTATATCAATGATAGTGGTGAATTAAGCGATGGCACGACCGCCTTTGCTGTCTATGACTATTTTAGTGGAGATCTTTCAGCATCATATGCCAAAACATTATCTGACAGCGGTTTTGAATTAGACTATGTTGGCGATGATGATGGCATGCCTTTCTATAATTATTATTTCGAATTAACTGATGAAACTGCCTTAGTTTGCGTTCAATTCTATTATGCTGAAGACACATATGGCGAGTCCTTTAACATCTTTGCTTGGTATCAAGAAGGTGGTAAGAGTGCTGAATTCCCATATTCTTCTATTCAAGCTCATTTAGATTTAGAAATCACATTAAATACCACAAATCTCCCTTCCTTTACGCTAGGTGAGGGCGAGAAATATGATCATTATCCATCTGATGACTATTATTGTGTTGGCGGATATTTCGATTCAAGCGTTAGCGATGACGACTACGCAAGTGCTTATGAGGCAGCATTAAGTGCAGCTGGATATACTGTTGATTCAACTAATGGCGATGCAATAAATGAAACAATCTCCTTAGAAATCCAATATATGGCATATGATGGATATTTCTTCATTCAAGTGTCTAATTATGTTCCTGCACCAGAACCAACCCCAGGAGATAAGACTTTAACTTTGACCAATGACAATTTTGGCACAAGTTATGGGGAAGATGTCGATTTAACCGTAGATAATATCAAATTCAAATATACGAATATCATGACAGTTAGTACGTATTTTCAATTTAGCAATTCTACGAAACGTGCTAGCGGAGAAATTTACAATACAACCAACATGGGTGAATTAAAATCCATTGTAATTACCGCCATTAGTAATGATTATTACGGTGAATTATCGTTATATGTTTCTTCTTCTCAGATTTCCGATGATAATGTCGGAACAAAAGTTGAGTCTGGACACGATAAAGATACGTTAACATATATTTATAACGTACCAGCTGGCAATTCATATTTCAAACTTGTAGATGAAGGCGGATATGCTAGCAAAAACGAGAGCATTGTTATCAACTACACTATTGAATAAATTAAATTAAAACGATTAATGACTGGTTTTATAGCCAGTCATTTTTCATATGCAAAGTGTTAATGGCATTCGCTAGTAATTTATCTTCAAGTTAATAGATGCTTAATTTTATCAAGATTCATAAATTCTAATATTTCGCCATTATCTTAGTCTCATAATAATTAACGTTTTGTTCCGATAAATGTAATTACGATATTCCGTATTTGTGATGTTACTCCGTTAATGCAGAAAACACTATTATTCCGTTAATCGCCAAGATATCGTTCCAAAGTAATTTGGTATCGTTCCGCTAATTTGGTGAGATAGAAAAAATGGAGACGTAAAAATGTATGTAACCGTGAAACAAACTGCTGAAAATGGGGCATTTCTGAAAGAAGAAGGAGCATGCCAAATCAGTCATCAATATCATTTAAATTTATTGCCATCATTTTTCGTACATTTGTCAAAATATTTCTCTTTTTGGAATTTATATATGTGCAATATTTTCTCATATTTATTTTTGCAAATGAGAAATAATAAATTCTAAGATGTAGCATCTATGTAAGAAACAAAAAGATGTGTTACATACGTCTGAAACGCTATTTACTGGCATTTTCTTTCTTCATTCCGACCTTAAATAATCCAATCAGCATAAACTAAAATAATGGACTTTTAGTGGGGAAATTTCGATTTTTAGATATTTCAATATAGAAATGTAACGCTTATTTTTGTTCCGTATCCTAGAGTGGAAGATAAATTTATTTTGGCATTATATTTAATGATGGCGTGTTTAACGATTGATAAGCCTAAGCCTGTCCCACCATTTTGCCTGCTATGTGATTTATCAACACGGTAAAAACGTTCGAATACTCTTTCTTGGTCTTTTTCTGAAATGCCGATTCCAGTATCTTCTACAGTTAGTGTTTTATCTTTCAATGTAATTGTTACTGAGCCTTTAGGAACGTTATAAAGAATGGCATTTTCAAGAAGATTCTTAATGATTAGATAAGCGTCTTTTTCTTCCACCTTTGCGCTCATATCTCCATTAACTACAATCTTAACCTCTTTTTCTTCGGCTAAGAACTGAAGCTTGCTTATTGCATCGTTAACGACATTTCGCAAAGGTATTGATGGGGAATTTCCTTGATCTTTTTCTTCTTCAAGAGAAGATATCGCAAGCATATCTTGTACGACCGATAACATTCTTTTTGAAGAAATAGATACTTTTTCCGCATAATCCTTAATCTTCTTATCTTTGCTATTCATGGCAATAAGTTCGTTAAAGCCAATAATGGAGGTAAGTGGAGTTTTTAATTCGTGGGATGCGGAATCAACGAATTCTTTACGTTGTTTCTCTGCTTCTTTTTGAGGAGTTATATCGTTAAGAACGCAAAGATAAAAATCTTTGGCATCCGTACGTGAAATAACATACGTCTTCCCTTCTTTTTCAAATATCTCCCCATTTTTAAGTTTGATATTTAAAGGCAATTTATCATCGTTGATAAGTAAAACTTTTTTTGCCGAATCGTTTGAGAATAATAATTCACCGTTTTTTCTTATTGCTACGATTGGATTAGGGATACTTGATAGGAGAAGAGCTAGTTTCTCTTCTTCTTTTTTTAATCGATTAAGGCTTTCTGATAATT
>CAVIJE010000018.1:0-20038 GCA_963643355.1 Sodaliphilus sp.
TTGAAGAAGTTCTTCCGCGTGTTGATTTATTTTTAAATACTCAATTCGAAGGCGGACGTCACACCGAAAGAGTGGCTAAAATTTGTAATTTAGAAAAATAAATTTTATTCGTTTTCTTATTAATCGAATTTAGTTTTGCCGTTGAACGATGGCTTGCATTGTTTTGATGCGATTTTTTCGTTTTATTCTCATTCCCTTTAAAAAACATGATTTATCGCCTTAAGATGCGGATGCTGTGTGTAAATCAAACTTGCAATACAATCTAAGCGTGGATGTTTCATACATATGCTTTGAGCGCATTGTTGTTAGGCGGCTCTTAGGGAATTTTGTTTGATTGTTAAGAGGTTTCTTTAACTTCGGAGAATAGGTGTTAGCTTTCTCTTAAAGAAAAAACTCAAAAGCTAAATATGGGTTAAGCTTTAAATTCCACTATCAATTAACATGCAATATGAAAAAGTTTTTTACTGCTGTATTAATTTCATTTTCTTTAGTTTTTGTTCCTATTTTTGGCTACTTTTTATACCTCTTTTTTTCATCCATTGATTTTAATAAAGAACTATATCCAAGAGACGCTTATTCGGATGACCGTTTTTTCATTACACGTCCATATTTCCAAAAAAGTGAACAAATTTCTAACAGCCAAGATGCATCTTCAGAAACAAACCTGGAATATTATTGTGGCTTTAGCTTACGTCTTGGAAATTTCTTTGAAGAAGATGATTGGAAAGCACTTATGTACCTAAGCGTGTTTGATGAGGAGAATTCAAAATCGTTCTTTTGTGAGGTTAATGATATAGGTTCGAGTTACTACAAGGCGAAATATGTTTATGATTAGCTTGATTTAGGATCAGACGTATACACCTATCAGGCTCCTGACATTTTTATTTTTACGAATCAAATTTCAAATTCTTTTTTTGAAACGAAATATAAGACAATTTTATTTACTATGAAAATACTAAAAGGGAATGAAACCTACGGAACATTTAGCAGCTTTGGCACGGTGGAATATAAAAACGAAGAACTTTATTCTATTGCTTTTGGGCGACTTGCCAAAAATGATATTTAACTTATCTATGAAATCATGTTTTTTTAAAAAGAGGGCATGCGTGTGCTATTATTCTAACTGATTGGCGTTTATTAACGATATGTTTAAATCCATAAAAATGCTTAATTAGATGATGTGCTGTACTTTGTTATGAAGAATCGAAAATAAAGGTGGATTTATGAGTAAGAATAAATTAACGTTGATTGCAATTGAACTTTCCTGCTTGACGCTTTTTTCGTGTTCAAAAACGATCAGTCTAAATAATTACTATGTGTCTGATTCTTCTGTTCTAGCGAATCCATTAGCTAAATTTTACGATATTCAAGGAAATGAAATTGATTCTTTTAACCCCACTTCGGATGAAGGCGAGATCAAAATTAGCGTTTCATTTGGAACATTAAACGTTAATGATGGTTGGACGGCATTTGTTCATGCAACTTTCGCCTATGAATCTAATCTAATTAATTTTGATGACAAAATCGAAAATTGCTCTTCTGAACTATATCTAGTCAATGCGGTCGATGCTGGTTGGAATCAATACACGTATGACCTCAAATCGATAAATCTGTTCAATGGTTCAATTTCTTTTTCTGTTTTTAAAACCAAATATGAAATGGTTATTTTTGTTTTTGAGATCTATGATGTCGAATTAGAATTGGTTACGTCTTATAGATGCATCGGCTCAATTGTTTATTCCGATGAAACCATCAGCAAAATTGGCTTCGGTAAAATCGCTTTGAATTAAAAATGTGCTTTGCCTTTTTAACTTATTTCTTGATTCTGTAGACTTATACTAACATTTCTTTGAAGTTTTACCCACCTTTATAAGGTGTTTTATCTTAATTACTTTATACGGCCCTTCGAAAGTGCTAAGATTTTTTGGGTGTTAAATTATGAAAAAAATCACAAGAGAAGTATTAACAGACGCCGCTAACAGATTGCTTTTCACGATGTCGGATGAGCAATACGCGACACTAGAAGATGAATTCAAGACATTAATTGAGCAAATGAACAAGATTGGCGATATTAAAGGTTTAGATAATTATGAACCAATGACTTTTCCGTTTGATTGTGAAACGTCTTTCTTGCGCGAAGATGAGCCAATTGAACCATTAGATAGAGATGTTGCCTTGAAAAATGCTGGCAATAAACAAGATAATCAAATCAAGTTACCAAAGGTTGTTTTATGAGCTATTTAGATTTATCAGTTAAAGAAATGCATGAAGCATTAGTGGCTAAAAAAGTCACCCCACTCGAACTAACGAAAGAAGCGTTAGCAAGAGCCCACGAAAACAAAGATAACGCTTTTGAGTTTATCGATGATGAAGGCGCAATAAAGTTCGCTTCTTCATTAGTTGAACCAGAAGAAAATAACGTTTTTTGGGGAATTCCATATGTTGCAAAAGATAATTTCTCTACAAAAGGCATCCCAACAACTGCATCAAGCAATATTTTAAATGGATATGTCCCAGTCTTTAACGCAACAGTTATCGATAAATTAAATGATGCAAAAGCGGTATTAATCGCTAAAGCCACCCTTGATGAATTAGCAATGGGCGGAACTGGTACAACAGGACATCTTGGAAAAACATTTAACCCATATGATCCAACCCATGAACATGAAGTTGGTGGATCATCTTGCGGCTCTGCAGTTTCTGTTGCTGCTAATATCGTTCCTTTCTCTTTAGGTTCTGATACTGGCGACTCCGTTCGTAAACCGGCCTCCTTTGCTGGCTTAGTTGGCATGAAACCAACGTGGGGAAGAATTTCCCGTTATGGATTATTTCCATTTGCTCCATCATTAGACCATGTCGCTTATTTCACTAGAGATGTATATTCATCAGCCGCTTTATTAAACGTTCTTGCCGGACGCGATAATCACGATTCGACATCATCATTAAAAGATGTTGAAGACTACACTTCCGATTTGGAAAAATCTGTAAGCGGAATGAAGGTTGCAATCATCAAAGAAGTGTATGATTCAATCAGCAACAAGGAATTAATTAAACATTTTGATAATTCCGTTTCTAAATTAAAAGAGGCGGGAATTACCGTGGATTTTGTGAATTTTGATGTTAAATTGCTTGAATCTTTATACGCCACATATATGGTTATTTCCTGTGCTGAAGCAACATCTAATGATGCTAATTTAGATGGGATTAAATTTGGTCCATTCAAAGGCGGAAAAACATACCAAGAAGTTATGTTTAACGCCCGTAATGAAGGCTTCTCTGAATTAATTAAACGTCGTTTTGTTATTGGCTCATACTGCTTAATGGCGGAGAATCAAGAAGAGTTATTCCTCCGCGCTCAAAGAAATAGAGCAAAGATTGTTGAAACGGTTAATAACATTCTTAAAGATTATGATTTCATCTATCTTCCAGCCGCTCCTGGAATTGCTCCTAAGTTCAATGCCTCATCTGATCGTTTATCTGATGAATATCTTCTTGCGGACAATCACCTTTGCTTAGGAAACTTTGCCGGTCTTCCGTCAATCACTTTGCCTCTTTGCTTCCAAGACGGAATGCCAATTGGCGTTAATTTCATGGGACGTGCTTTTGAAGAAAAGAAACTATTCCAAATCTCAAATGCATTTGAAAAAATAAGCGGTTTATCTAACTTAAGCGTTAATAACAAAAAGGAGGGCAATTTATGAATTTTGAAGCAGTAATCGGTCTTGAGATCCACGTTCAGCAAAAAACAAAATCGAAGATGTTTTCTGCATCTCCAAATTCGTTCTCCCGTGACCCTAATACACAAACTTCCCCACTCGATTTAGGCTTTCCTGGCGCTATGCCTGTCGTAAACAAACAAGCCGTAATTAATGCAATACGCGTTGCAAATGCTTTACATATGGAAATCGATCATACTTTATATTTTGATCGTAAGAATTATTTCTATTCAGATCTTCCAAAGGGATTCCAAATAACTCAACAAAGAAGACCTATTGGTAAAAATGGCTACGTCATGGTCGCAACACCTAATGGGCCAAAACGCATTGGTATCGAAAGAATCCATATGGAAGAAGATACATGTAAGCAAGAACACTTCATGGATTATTCTCTTTTGGATTATAACCGCGCTGGCGTTCCTCTTTGCGAAATCGTTTCTCTTCCGGAAATTTCTAATGGTGTCGAAGCTAGAGAATATGCCGAAGCAATAAGAAATATCGTCGTATATTCCGGAACTAGCGATGGCAAAATGGAAGAGGGATCAATGAGATGTGATACCAACATCTCTATTCGTCCATATGGCCAAAAAGAATTTGGCACAAAAGTTGAAATTAAGAATATCAACTCCTTTAAGAATGTTGAATTGGCAATTGAATACGAAATAAAACGTCAATCAGAATTGCTTCTTCAAGGCATAAAAATTCAGCAAGAAACAAGACGTTGGGATGAAGCTAGCGGACGTACTGTTTTGATGCGTGTTAAGACTGACGCAGTTGACTATAAATATTTCTGCGAACCTAACATCACACCAATTCATTTATCTGATGAATTTGTAAAAAACGCCATTGAAACCTGCCCGGAATTATATGATTCCAAAAAAGAAAGATACCTTAAAGCAGGTCTTTCCGAGAATGATGCAAACGTTATTTTATCTAACCTTAAGATGGCAAAATATTTTGAAGCGGGCTTATCTAAAGTCGCAAACGCAAAGAACCTTGCTAACTACCTTATCGTTGAAATCAATACTTATTTAAACAAAGAAGAAATTACGATTGATGAATTGAAATTAGCTCCTGAAACCTTAGGAGAAATAGTTTCATATCAAGAAAAAGGCGGACTTACACACAAGCAATGTGTCGATATATTAAATAAAGTTCTTGCCGACGGATGCTCGCCAGAAGAAGCAAAGAAAGCCTTAAATATCGTTGCTCAAGTATCCGATTCAGGAACTATCCTTGCTTTCGTAAACGAAGTTCTTGATAAGAACCCTCAATCCATTAACGACTATAAAGCAGGGAACCAAAGAGTTCTTGGCTTCTTAGTTGGACAAATCATGAAAGCAAGCAAAGGAAAAGTAAATCCAGCTGAAGTTTCAAAGATATTAAATCAGGAATTAAATAAAAGATGAACGCTGAAGAATTAGCTAAATTAAAAGATTATTTGGATAAGGCTGAGAGTTTTGAACTTCCAACCTATGACCATCTTCCAACTGTTCCTTTATATATGGAACAGGTGGTTTCTTACGTTAATTCCATCCTTGAGCCTTTAGCTATCTCAGACAAACAAAAACTAACTTCTTTCATGGTCAATAACTACGTAAAGGCTAAGATTATTTCTGAACCTGATAAGAAGAAATACAACGTTGACCATCTAGGATATTTATTAGCAATATCTCTTCTTAAAAACGTCGTGAACATGAATGATCTATCGCTTATAATAAGCATGGATAATGATGTAACTAGCGATAAAGCTGTTTTGTATAGGTTTTTTAAATCTATGTCGCGTGATGTTTTTAGCGATGTAGCGGGAAGAGCTAAGAAAAGAGTAGATAGATTCGAAGAAACATTTGAAAAAGAAAAAGATGTTGATCAAGAAAAGGCTGAAAGGTATTTCGATGATTCTATTGGCTTAATTGCCTTCAGAATGTCAATCCAGGCTAGCGTTTATCAATCTATCGCCCAGGCTTTATATCGTTATTTAGAAGAATGCAAAAAATCCGACGAAAAAGAGAAAGAAGCCAAAAAGAAGGAAGAAACAATAAATAAACATCAGCAAAAGAAAGCTGAAAAAGAGGCTAGAAAAGCCAATAAAAAAGAAAAGAGGAATGAGAAGAAATGAAGAAAATCTTAGTTACTGGAGGCTTAGGTTTCATTGGAAGTGAGACTGTCATTTGCCTTATTGAGAATGGCTATGAACCAGTTATCGTTGACGATCTTTATAATGCTAAATTAGCTGTTTTAGATAGAATTCAAACAATTACTGGAGTTAAGCCAAAGTTCTATCAAATTGACTGCAAAAACGAAATTGAAACAGAAAGAGTTTTTAAGGAAAACGAAATTGATGCAGTTATCCATTTTGCAGGTTATAAAGCAGTTGGTGAATCCGTTTCTAAACCAATTGAATATTATGAAAACAACCTTGAGACATTGATTGTTATCGCCAAACTCATGAAGAAATATAACGTTAACAACATTATATTCTCATCTAGTGCGACTGTTTATGGAGTCCCTACGCGCGTTCCTTTATATGAGTCTGATCCAGTTGCTGAAGCCACAAACCCATATGGCGAAACAAAAGTAATGATCGAAAGAATTCTTAAAGATATCCAATTTGCCTATCCAAATTTAAATGTTGGAATTCTCCGTTATTTTAATCCAATAGGTGGCCATCCATCGGGATTATTAGGCGAAGATCCTAATGGTATTCCAAATAATTTATTGCCTTATGTTTCTCAAGTTGCCATTGGTAAACTTAAATGCTTAAGAATATTTGGCGATGATTATCCAACAGTTGATGGAACAGGCGTTCGTGACTATATCCACGTTGTTGATTTAGCAAATGGCCATGTCGCAGCCCTAAAAAAACTCGAAGAAAACCCAGGTTATGTCGTATATAACCTTGGAACTGGCAAAGGAACATCGGTTCTTGAACTTGTTCATGCCTATGAAAAAGCCAATGGCGTTAAGATTCCTTATGAAATCGTCGGAAGACGTGCTGGCGATGTTGCAGAAAACTATGCTGATTGCACAAAAGCGACAAATGAACTTCATTGGAAGGCTAAATATACCATTGAAGATGCCTGCAGAGATGCCTATAACTTCCAAACAAAGAACCCTGATGGCATAAAATAGCCAAAAAATAAAACATTAAAAAACTATAAAAAAAGCAGATGTAATCGATATTTACACCTGCTTTTTCTTTTATTTTAACTGTGCAAAGGCTTGATTTTTCTGCCAGCATTTGATGTTTTAGGCTTTCCGGCTAGCTCAAACGGTATCTTTCCTTCCTTAACACATTGCTTCAAAAAGATGTTAATTGCTGTACTCATAGACATTCCGATGTCGTTAAAAAGCTTCTGAGCATCATTTTTTAGGTTATCGTCAATTCGCACTGTAATTATCGTTTTTTCCATAAAATCGCCTCTACAACTATAAATATACTAGCAAAACGATATACAAACAATAATAAATACATAAAAACAATATACAAATGCTATACACATTTTCAAAGCACTCTTTTTGCTGGCAATGTTTTATTTCTGAAGTTGTTGTATAATCCTATTAATGAGACTTAATAAAGAGCGGAGTAAATTATGAAAGTATTTAGTGTAAAAGTTGGAGACAGAGAACATAAAGGCAATTGTTGGGTTGTTGAAGGAGCAAAAGCCAACCTTGTTCTTATGACTGGTATGCAAGAACATTCTGAACGTTACGATGATTTAGCAAAATATCTTAATGGCTTTGGCATCACCGTCTATGTTTTAGATGCAGTCGGACAAGGACAAAACGCTCCACGTGTTGAAGACCAACAAAAATGGTTCCCTGGTGCTTTTGACTCAAATGTTACTGCAGCTCATGTGACGATTGAGATGCTTAAGAATGAAACAAAACTTCCAACATACTTGATGGGACATTCAATGGGCTCATTCATGACGCAAAGATATTTAGAATTATTCCCAAACACAGCCGATAAGATTATTATCTGGGGATCGAATGGTCCATGCAGAATGAAGATGTTTTTTTCCTTCCATTTAGCGTCAATGTTAACTAATAATAAGAATTGGGATAAGCCATCTAAGTTCATCACCAATGCAGCCTTTGGCGGATACATTAAATCCGTTAAAAATAGAAAAACTGATTTTGATTGGCTCTCCGCTAACGAAGACAACGTTAAGGCCTATATGGATGATCCTTATTGTGGAGCTGACAATACTCATGGATTTTGGAAAGAATTTTTACGCGGAGGCAACGAACTATACAAAAATAAGAATTTGAAAAAGATTTCTAAAAAGGAAAGAATTCTTATTGTCTCTGGAGAAGAAGACCCTGTTGGTGAAATGGGTAAAGGCCCTAGACGTTTAAAGAAGATGTACAACAAACTAGGATTAGAAGACGTCACAATTTTCATGTTCCCAAATATGCGTCATGAAATTCATAACGAAAAAGAAAAACATTTAGTTTACAAAGTTCTTTCCGATTTCTTGATAGCTGATTGATTTATATGCTTAAGCTCAAGGGGTTATCAATATTACTAAATAGAAAGAATATTTTTGCGTTTGCTTTAACGGCCATTTTCCTGTGTTTAATTTCTTACTTTTTTACTGGAAGAGCGGCCTTTTTCAATAACAATGCAAGATTCTTTAACGATATAGAATTTTATGTTTTTGCCGGTTTGATAATTCTCCTTGAGATAGGAATATTTGTTTTTGCTAAAAAATGTTTTCAAATACGTTTCAATAAATGGCTGATCTTTTTCTGCCTATTTTTCTTCTTGAGTGCGTTTACGGCAATTATTGGTTATAAAGGCATTAAGGTTGATAATGAATTAATTGGAGGAATTAGTGGTGCGTGTAAATTTAGATGCATCATGCTTTCGATGATTCTTTTTTCTTCATTATATGTCATCGTCTCGATAATCCCTATTTTCGTCTCAGAGACAAAAGCTATCAGGATGATTTTCTATCTTGCTTCGCTTATAGCTATTTCGGCTATTGTATATTCCCTAATATTTGAATCCAGTATTTATTTAGATATTTTTTCAAACAAAATTACCGCCGATTCAATAGGACAAGTTGTCCCTCAAAGTTTTACGGCTCATAGGAACATCTATGGCTTAATTCTTTTTGTGGGAATGGTCGGTGAAGGGTATCTAGAAATTGAAAATCCACGTTGGTGGAGAATGCCTCTTATTGCCTTTTATCTTTTTCAACAATTCTTTACTTTTTCAAAGACTTGCATGATTCTCGGTTTCTTCTGGATGATCTTCATTCTCATTCATTCTTTAATCGCTTGTTTCCTCAAAAAGAAACACACGCATGCCTTATTTTTGATAATTAACAGCCTTCTTTTAATAATTCTTGTGATTATTTGTTTGTTTGCAAATTTCAAAAATACGTTCCTAGAAAGCGTTACGATTTATGCCGATTTTCTTAAAACCAGTTTGTTTGATATGTTCCATAATTCAATGGCAACTAGAGAAGTGTCTTGGACTCTTCCAACTGACGCGGTGAATAATAATGGTCCATTTTCAATAATATTTGGTTTTGGCTATGGAAATGAATATCGTTCTCTTGGCCTTTTTGCAAATAATGATGCGACTAATTTTCCAATTGTAGACAACGCTTGGGGTCTAATGTTAGCGCAAAATGGCATATTCGGAATGATTTACGGAATATCGATGTGGGGATTTGTTTTCTATTTAATCGTAAGAAGCTTTATAAGAAAAGACCAGCATTCATTCTTTTATGCAGCGTTATTTTTCTGTTTCTTAGGACGCACATTTACTGAAAATGACACGCTTTCTTATTTTGATTGGTCCGGAACCGTTTATTTCTCTTTTCTTTGTCTTCCTATGCTTATTAAAGAAACGGAAGATAAAAACCATAAGAGTTTGATTTTCCTTGAACCAGAAAATAAAAAAGCCCAAGTAGGGCTTAATTAGAAACATCAATTCATTAACGAACGTAATATAAAGAAAGAACGTGTTTTAATTCGTTATTTGAATATTCAACGTTTGATATATCGTAAGCGAAAGGCTTAAATTCTTCCGAAAAAAGCTCTTCATATATCTCACCTGGACCTTCTTCCCATTTTTTAAACGGGTCTTCTTTCTTAGAATCATAAACAAGTAAAGGCAAGATTCTTAGATGGGGCGTTTGACTGTGTCTTAACTCTTTTTCTAACCATGGGAAGGAAAGATAAAGTTCTTCTAAAGTAACGTCCGTAAAATCTAAAAAATAAAGATCTTCGTCATTAATTTCTTTTCCTACTAAACTAATATCAAAATCACCTTTTTCTAAGGATGGAATCAAGTTCTTATTTAGTTTTGCTGATGCGATATAAATTTTCTTCTTCATTGCCTTATTATATTAAAAACTTCTTAATTTGTGAAAAAAGATAATATTTCTGAAAAGAAAGTTTCTTAAAAAAACCAATTTTCCCTGCTAAAAACCCACTATTTTTAAAATGCGATAAAAGGAAATCCACTAAGCGAAAATAGGTTTATAATTATTTTTGCTATCGCTTAGGGGGAGACAATCATGAAAAAACTTAAGAACGGCATGTTATTAGTTATGATGCCATTAATCTTAACTGGATGCGACAATTCGAATTCTCATTCATCAGAACCAATTGTTAGTTCAACTGAAAGCTCTTTTTCTAGCGAGTCGTCTTCAAAGGAAACGTCAACCCGCTGGGCTGAAAAAGATAGGGATTTGATTATTCGCTATGCCGGAAGCCTTCTTCCTTATCCATCAAACTTCTCTGATAAAGTTACGGTCAGAGAAATCTCAGATATGGAAAACAATCGAACATATCTTGAAATTCTTGATGAATCAGACGTTTTTAATTTTACTGATTATCAAAAACTACAATAATAGCCTTGCTCAATCAGATAGCTCAGGAAATCTATATTATGAATTCGTAAAGAAAGCATCTGATAATTCCCTTGGCTTTGATCTTACTTATTTTCATTCTCTTGATACGGAGACTTCTACTCAATATAACGTTATTCAATGTTTCAATGATTTAGAGACGGAATTAGATAAAAACACTGATTGGAATGACGAGGCTAAAACAACGCTAGAAAATGCACTTACCGAGGTTCCGCCGTTCTTAAAATTTGGAAAAACGAATAGAGTGTATCAGTCTAATCAAAATACGGTATATTGCTACGATGGCTACATCGAAGATTTAACGAAAGAAAACGTTAAAATCCTTGAAGAGGCTGGTTACGTTTTAGATACGGATTTAAGCAAGGAAAACTCTAGGTTTACATTAAGCAAAACTTTAGAAAATAATTCAAAAATCACTGCAGAAGTCTATTATTTTAGTGGAAATTACGTTTTATTTGAGTATTATTTCGACGTTAAAGAAACGTCTTCTTGGCCAAGTTATATCACCGATTCATTCAAAGAAAAAACGGAATATGATCTTCCAGCCTTTTCAGCAGGAGACATTACCTCCTATTACTCTTATAGCAAAGATAATGAAAACGTAATTTATGCCTATACCGATGATACGTCTATCCTAGATGAGTACACGTCAAAATTAATGGAATCCGGTCTTGTTTACGATTACCAACGTCAATGGTATGTGAATTGGCACGAAAATTATTACGTTAAAGCATATTTTGCGACCGATTCAGTAACTTCGAAGAATGCTATGTTTGTTCTTTTTGCGACTCTTTCCTCCCCTTACGATAAATTTGTTGAGGGATGGCCAAGCGACACAATTTCAAAGTTCTTAGCTGACAATGAAATAAATGTTGAATATCCAACTTTTGATGTTTCTGAATTAAGCAAATACGCGGACTATAGGATTGAAACAAATAACTATTCAGATCAATACGATTATTACTATCAAATGCTTAAGGCGTATCCTGATTATTTCGATATAGACCCAAGCGATGAAGAAGCGATAGTTGCTAAAGCCACCTCAATGGCCAAGAACAACACTTATGCGAAAATTCAAATCTATGATCAAGCAGTTAAAGTTGATAATGGTGGAGAATATTCTGATATCAAATACCCAGTTTTAGATTATTTGAAAGACACTTTAATAAAAGCCTGTTGGTGTTCCGTAGATTCTGATGCCTTTACGGAAGGTACTTTCGAGGATGCTTCTGGGAAACTCTTAATTGGCTTTGATTATGCTTATGGCGTGACAACGATGACTTTTACTTTTGGTAGTGGTATCCTTCATACACCAACCTTTAAATTTGTTGATTCCTCGCTTTCTTTAAGACCTGGAAATATTTACAACCTTCAACTTGATGTTCAAATGTTGCCTTATGATATAACCTTCGAATCGGATAACGAAAAAATTACTGTTGATAATAACGGAAAAATCACCGTTTCTAGTGATGCTAAGTCTGGCGAAGAAGCAACGATTACCGCCAAAATGAACGTTCCTAATGAAGGAGAAAAAATAGCAACTTGCAAAATAATCGTAAATGAAGGATATGACATTAAGAGCGCGATTGAAGAAGTGGCCAATAAATACAATTCCTATTTCCATTTGAGCGATTCGGATGCAGGATTTGCAAAACCTTATCTTGTCGATAAATCCGATCCTGAAATAGATTATGTTTTTAAATATTACGAGATGGTTATTCCGACTGACTTTGCAACTCTTGATGAAACCAAATCATTTGTCACGGAAAATTTGATTCCAGCCGGATTCAAAGATCCAAATGATGGCCAATGGAGCGATCCGCAAGAATATGCGGATGGAATCACTAAGCAGTCTGTTACCTATTCTTGGTATGACGAAGACTATAATGGAGTTCAACTTATCTTCTTTGTTTATTTGGATCCAACGACAAATATTCCAACAATAATGGTTAAATCTCTTGCTCAATAAAAATAACTCATGATTTATATTCATGAGTTTTTTAAAAGTTTGTAAATCGCTTACTCTAAATATTTTAACATTTTTTTCAGTATAGAAAAACGGTCAATATTTGCTTATATTTTTGCTCTTGCAGGGGGGGAGTTATTTTAGTATTCTAGTGGCAGAAAGGAATGGAAAACACCATGAACAAAAAATTGCTTTTGGTGTCCTCCCTTGCAATATTTGGCTTGCTCGCGGCTTGTGGACACCAAGAATCATCAAACAGTAGTTCTGCCTCTGATGACTTTTCGCGAACGTCTTCAGAAGTGCAGCATAACTACAGTGATTCCTACACATATGATGAGGAATATCACTGGAAGAAGTGCACCGTAAGCGGTCATACTGACTTCTCCGAGAAATCCGCACACAATTTTGACGGTGGAGTAGAAACAAAACCATCCACCGAAACTGAGACGGGAATAAAGACATATACCTGCCTCACTTGTTCATATAAGAAAGAAGAAATTCTTCCTAAGTTAGAACACGTCCACACCTTTGATACCGAACATTGGAAACAAAATGAAACCCACCATTGGCATGAGGCCACTTGTGTCCATGCCGATGAAAAGGATTCCTATTCTGAACATAATTTCTCAACAGAACCGGCCATCGATAAACCATCAACTTACACGGAAGAGGGATTGCAGCATTACACTTGTTTAACCTGCGCTTATGAGAAGAGCGAGACGATCCCTATGCTTGAGAAAAAGGATCCTTTACTCTCGTTAGAGATAGGCCAAAGACTAAAAGATACCTACAACGGAAAGAGTATTAGCACGTTTATCAATGCTAGTAGTTTCCGTTGCTCCGCCGGCACAGTCACAGTTACCTATAGGAAAACTACCGAATCTATTTGGCATACAGTCGAGGACGCGCCTAAAGACGTTGGCACATATATAGTCAAGGCAGCCATCGAAGAAGGAGAGGATTATAAGGCTAGTAATATGCAAGTCTCCTTTGTTTTAGAACAACGTGTTTTAGGCACAGGGCTAAATCTTGACAAAGTCTATGATGGCACAAGCACTAAGACAATTTCTAATCTTAAAGGCGACGGAACGACTGATGCCTTGGTTAACTATGGCGCGGTTGATGGAGACGACATTAGTGTCAATGTCGACTACGGTCATGCCTATTACACCGCGGAAGCGTCTCTATCTAAGGGAAATATCACTCTTTCAGGCGATGACGCTCAGAATTACAAACTCGTTTTAGATAAAGATACATATAAGATTTCCGCTAGGAGAACTTTGACATTACCTTCTTCCCTCAAAAATGGGCATTTTACCCGCAGTGCGTTAGACAGGCAATACGATGCCATCTATCATTTCACCGAAGAAGATGGCGTTTTGCCAGGAGATGATGTCTATTTATATGATGATGCCGATCAAAGCCGCGAAATGCGAAAGATAGGCACGCATGAATTTACGTCTGAATATTTGTGCATTTCTAATAGCAATTACACCTTTGAGGAACCGGAAGAATGGAAAGATACGACTCTTTCTTTAACCGTCCTTAATGATGAGACGCTCCGCATAATTCAACAGAGTTCCACAACCAGCACAACTTCTAATATTATCTACACAGGCTATGTCCAAGCTGGGCAAGTTTCCGTTGGAGATACTGTTTATTTCTCACACGTTGTGAAATCAGCTCAAGTAGAAAAAATAGAGGATAGTGATGGAAATAGCATCGAAAAAGCAGGAAGATTTGAATACGATACCGTCAAAATTTATCTAACTTCTCCAGAGGGATTGTTTGCTTCCCTATTCAAAATGTACATTATTTCTATTTGGGGAGATGAGGAAGGTGCTAAATCAATTCCTCAATTTGACGCCACCGTAAAGAATGTATCGACTAACGAATATAAAGTTGGTACAACACCTCGCTTGCATTTTGCTCCAGATCTTACTGCAGCTTACTCCTCTGGCAACGATAGTTTCGTCGATCTTTCCTACAAAGGTATGCTCGTTAATACGGCGAAAATCATCGAAATAAGAGATAGCGACCATAAAACGGTTTCATCGATATTGCCTGGAGAGGAAATGACAGTGAGGTTCGAATTCAACACCGGTAATGCATATCCTGTGAAAAAAGGTGACGAATTAGTGCAATTCTTGGCTGCTAATAGCGGTAAGGTCTCTTTAAAAGGAGTGGTCACTAGTGTTCACACTCACGTTGATAAATATTACAAAACGGGTTATTGCGATGAGGAAATCGATGGTGGCTGTGGGCATGAAGTAACTCGAGGAACATTCTCTTTAAGCGAAGACGAAAAAACTTATACCATCTCTGAAACCTTAGGCACTGGCGTTAAAGATATTAAATGTGGTCAATATGGTTTCTATGAGATTACTCTTCCTGAAGATAAACTCTTTAGGTTTAATCTCGTCAATAAAGATGAAGAAGATGTAACGGACAATAATTACCATGCTATGTATAACGAAGATGGCAGCGATTGCTATACAAAAACCACAACTGTGGAAACTCTTCCAGGAAAATACAAGTCCTATAGAGGCTACACAGGACCAAATAAGATTATCGTCGTTCTTCATCCGGATGTAGCTTTATATAATTTCCAGATGACCTTCACTCAGATTTATCCGTTTTAAAAAAGAAATAAAATCAAGAATAAGTGGGATAAAACCCACTTATTTTTTCATTTCTCCTTCTTTCTTCTTACTTAAGCTTACAGCCAAAATGAAAATTGATTTCTGCAAATTGGACTATTTTTGACGTATAAAATCATTAGCCTTAATTTGTTAATTTGCTTTTATCTTCTTATAAAGATTGTCTATAATAATTGATGTTGACGAAAGGAAAAAATTAAATGGTCAAATTAGTATTAATTAGACATGGTCAATCCGAGTGGAATCTTAAGAATCTTTTCACTGGTTGGACTGATGTGGAGCTTAGCGAACAAGGCGTTAAAGAAGCTCATGAAGCTGGCAAACTCTTAAAAGAAAAAGGATATTCTTTCGATCTTGCTTTCAGCTCCGTTTTAAAAAGAGCAAACCATACAATGGATTATGCTTTAGAGGAAATGGGAGAAACATCCATTCCTAAGTCCTATACTTGGAGATTAAATGAACGTCATTATGGCGCTTTACAAGGCTTAAACAAAGCTGAATCAGCTGAAAAATGGGGTGCCGAACAAGTTCATATTTGGAGAAGAAGTGCTGATGTACCACCTCTCCCATTAACAAAAGATGATGAAAGATGGCCAGGCAATCAAGAAAAATACAAAGAATTAATTGCAAAAGGCGAAATGACAATTGAAGATTGCCCATTAACCGAATGCTTGATTGATACAGCCAATCGTGTCAAACCTTATTTTGATACAAAGATTGCTCCTGAAATCAAAGCAGGTAAGAAAGTCTTAATTGCAGCTCATGGTAATTCCTTACGTTCCATCGTTATGATGTTAGAGAACCTTACTCCAGAGCAAATCATCTCCGTTGAAATTCCTACAGGAAAACCACTCGTCTATGAATTAGATGAGAAAGACCTCAAAGTTCTCAACAAATACTATTTATAGTTTCTATAAAATAAACCTATTAAAAATGTCTCCTCGTGATTTTGGGGAGACATTTTCTTTTTAACGGAAACTCTTCATCTTTCCGATCATTTTCTCCATTGCCTTATCGATCAATATCGTTAATGGGGAAAGATTGAAGAAATACTTAGCATTTTTAGCTTTATGACCGTGTTTATAAGAATTATATAAATAGCCAAGGAATGCAGGGTATTCATTATTGGTGATAGCTTTATCCATCTTTATTTTGGTGAATTTAAACATATCTTCATCATTTTTAATGATCTTCATGCAAGATTTTCGACATTCTTTAACAAATGTTGCAACATCATATTCAACATATGGCGAAATCTTTAAAATCTTTCCTACTATTTCTAGCGTTGCTATAAATACATCTTGCGAAGTTTTGCAATTATAGCCGGCTTTTACGAGGGATTTATCGATTTTTTTCCAAAGTAATGGGTCATCTACAACGCATTCTCTTACAAAATCATCAGCGATATCTTGATATCCTTCAAGAGAAGAAAAGGCATAATAAGAGCCAAGTGCATCGCCAAAAGCCTTTTTAGCGTCAAGATATCCAACTTGGAAATTATTCATGAGTGTTTCATGCTTAAAATCCATGATCCACCCTAAATCAACAACTGAGGAAATGGTTTTAACGAATGGGAGTTGTGTTAATTCAACATGCTGAGGAACGGCTGGGTATGATTTTAATTTAACTGCAAGAATTTGTGTCGCACCCATTTGAATCGCGAGATCGATTGGAAGATTATCCGAAAATCCTCCATCGACATATTTTTGCCTGCCGATTTTTGAAATAGGGAAAATTGGCCAACAAGCACTTGAAGCTTGAAGGTAAGAAATAATTTCTTCTTCTTTGAGGTCGTCAGTTGTTTTATTTACTTGCTTCATTGATGGATATTTTGTCGTAACGATGCCTAATTTGACTTTGCTTTCTTTAATCTTTTTAGGACTGCAGTATTCATTAAGCAATTTAACGAAAGGAGAATTATCCGCTCCGCCATTCTTTAAATAAGAACCAACAAAAGCCAAAGCCTTAGAAGTTGAGAAATTCTCAAGGCCTTTTTTGCCTATATTTATGCCATTATTCATGACATCTTCCATAGAAAGATTATTCCATAAATCGAAACATTTTTCGTAATCTCCGGATACATACATTGCGCCGATTAACGCGCCAATAGAAGTGCCCGTGACAATATCAAAATGAATGTTTTTTTCTTCGAGATATTTCCATACCCCAACTTCATAGGAACCTAGTGATCCCCCACCACATAATACCAATGCTTTGCTCATAAAATCATTATATAAAAGAAGTAAAAAATAATAAATCTAGTAATTAATACGAGATGTGCTTGCAATTGATACAAGAAGTGATTATTATAATGCCATGAGCACAAGAGAAATTACATTACCAAATTACACAGAAGGACAAGAAATAGCCAATTCATTGTCCCACGCAGTTGGAGCGCTATTATGCCTCCTTGGCTTCCCCTTCCTTATCGTTAAGGCAGCGCAAACCCATAACGCTTGGGCGATTGTTGGCTGTTCGTTATTCTTTTTTGGCGCGCTTATAACCTATTTAGGCTCGGCAATCTACCACGGCCTTCCAAAATCAGACACGAAAAAAGTTTGGAGAGTAATGGATCATTGCAATATCTTCTTCCTAATTATCGGAACGTATTCGCCATATTGCTTAGTCGCACTTAGAAGTTATTCCTTAGGATGGGCTTGGTCTATTTATGGCATTGTCGTCTTCTTTGGGATCCTTGGAATAATCTTAAATGCTATAGATTTAAAGAAGTTTGCTGTCTTATCAATGATTGATTATTTATTCACTGGCTGGGCTATCATTATTTCCTTTTATCCTTTGACGGCCTCAATTGGCTTTATGAATGGAACCTTCTTACTACTTTTAGGCGGAATATCTTATACCATTGGCGCTGTTCTTTATGGAATTGGCGGCAAGAAAAATCAATGGTTCCACTTTATATTCCATCTCTTTGTCTTACTTGGAACGGTCTTGATGTTCTTCTCGATTTATTTCTACGTTATCTAAATAGAATATTTAGTTATAGATTCAAATTGGCTATAATTATTCGGCTAGGATAGATTATGGCTAAAAAGAAAGACGATTCAGTGTTATTGGAAAATAGAAAAGCAGGATTTGAATATTTTCTAAGTGATTTCATGACTGCTGGCTTAGTTTTGACTGGCACGGAAATCAAATCTCTTAGAAGACATGATGCAAATATAACTGACGCCTACATCATCTTAAAAAATGGTGAGGCTTTTGTAGTTAATATGCATATTGCCCCATATAAAGAAGGCAACATATTCAATGTCGATCATCTTAGAGATCGTAAATTGTTATTAAATAGAAACGAATTGAATAAATTAAAAAGAAAATTAACTGCAACAGGAAACACTTGCGTTCCAACGAAATTATTTTTGCAACATGGCTATGCTAAATTAGAAATTGCCGTTGCTAAAGGCAAAAAGCTTCATGATAAGCGTGACGCGTTAAAGGAAAAAGACCTCAAACGTTCTGAAAGCAAGGGGCGTTCAGTGAGGGATTACCAAGATTAAGATGAATTACGAAGAGATTCTTAACTACCTTAATACTGTTATTGGAGAAGATGAGGCTGGAGATAATTCTACATGGCTCGCCTTCGTTAGAAAAAATAACATCTCAATCAAATTTCCTTATATTCATATTACTGGCAGCAATAATAAAGAAAACGTCGGCAATTTTCTTTTCAATATTTATGATGATGAGGAATATAAGGTCGGGTTATTTTCGCAAGAAGAAACATCTCCTTTAGAACGAATAAAGATATCAGGCGGTCATATACCGGAATCTGCATTCGTGGATATTTTTAATCGATATGAAAAGGCGATAATTGATACACGCCTCAACTCTTTTGAGATTTTAACGCTTATATGTATCACGTATTTCAATGAGGAAAATATTTCTTTAGGCATCCTAGAGACACTATGTGGAGGAAGTTTTGACCCAACAAATATCGAATCCAATAATTGTCTTCTTTCTATTATTTCTTCCATCTCATTGGAACATACTGACATTCTTGGAACTTCAATATCGGAAATTGCATATCAAAAAGCAGGAATCATTAAAGATAAAAGTAGAACCTTAATCGCTAAATTTGATGAAAACGCCACTGATATTATTCGTGCCGCATGTCAGAAAAAACAAAATGAATTAACGATTGTAGATTCATGCCATTTTGCTTCATATGATGATCCTTATTATCGTTTTACATATGGATCTTATGAAAAATTACAAATACTCTCTTCCTCAAAATCCGTGCTTGATTCAGCCTTAATCGCCATCGAAGCTGTTAAAATACTCTCTCTAACATATCCAGTAATAGAAACTTCCTTAAGAAAGTCGTTAGAAAGAAAGCCTCTCCCGGCTAGATTAGAGAAGTTCAATAACGTATTCATTGATGAAGCCCATAACGCGGAAGGAATAGATTCGCTAATTGATTCCCTTCCTAATATTCAAAAAGATCGAAAGATCCATGTTTTATTTGCAACTTTAAAAGATAAAAACATTTCTAGGATGCTTGCATCTTTAGGGAGAGAAGCTGCTGAGATTTTCCTAACGACATTTGATAATCAGTTAGCCAAAGATGAATTAGATTATTTTCTTTATGTTGATGATTATTCTTTCCAGGGAGATTGGAAAATTGCCTTAGATAATCTTATTTCAACTTACAAAAATGATCTTATTTTAGTAACTGGGTCCCGTGAATTTGCCTATTTGGCAAGAGAATACCTTTCAAAAAGGAACTAACTATGAGCAAAGAATCTAAGCAAATTGAAAAAATAACGCTTTCGGCGATGCTTTTAG